>JARKPK010000086.1 GCA_029975295.1 Thermoguttaceae bacterium
CCATCGAACGGGTGTGGTGGCATCTCCACGAAACAATCACTCGCAACCACCGCTGCCGCACGCTCGATGAACTGCTGAGGGAAATCTACCAGTGGGCCGCCGCCCAACACACGTTCTACGAGCAAACTCACAGCTTTCGTACCATGTACAAACTCGCCAGCTAGCGCTACGCTGACGTGTTGGAGCTATTTGGGTATTCGGTTATTGCCGCCACGATGCCTTCGGTGCGGTGGAAAGCCACAGAAAGCGTGCACATCCTACAGAGTAATAGCCGCACCATGAGTCCGAACATGGTGGAATCGCTTCGTGCTCGACCACCCGAGACGCGGCACAGAACCGCGGCGAAGATAGTGGTGTCCGTTTTGAGCGGTTACAGCGATTGTTTAGGCAATCCCTATAACCGCAATCCTTTAGAAAATGATGGCCCACATGTGGTGCCTAAACGGGCAAGCCCGCATGAACACCACTCAATCATGCGACGCCCCACCGCATGCCAGCCAGAGCGGGAGACGGGATTCGAACCCGCGACGTCCAGCTTGGGAAGCTAGCACTCTACCACTGAGTTACTCCCGCAACGGCCTATTATCCCGCTGTCGGCGGCGCTGTTTGAATGGCAACCGCGACGCTTGCACGTTGATGAATAGGCTCGCGTTTACTAGACATAGGATAAGATGCCGTCGCCTGTTTTGCAATGCCCTGCCGATGCCGACAATTACCTTGCGTTTCGGAGGTGGGGCGGCATTATCGTGCGGCCGTTGCCGTGTTGCCGGCACAAGTCGGGTATCGTGGTTCCAGCAAGTGTCAGGTATCGTGTTGACGCCACAAAAAAAGGTACTGTGTTGCCGGCATGAGCCAACAGCGGCCCAAGAGCAAGATTTCGGCGAATCGGGGGCCGCAGCGGTCGCCACGGCGCCCGTCGAACGCGGTTGGCGCCCTGGGGGCCATCGGTCTCTTTGATCCGCCGCGCAGTGTTCTTCTCAGAGCTTGGCCGAACTCGGTTGGCGCTCGGGCGGTCGTCTTCTCGCGCGAAGCGACGTCGGATTTCGCTTCGCCTCTCCCGGAAGATGGTGGGCAATTCATTGGCAGCAAGCCGCTTTGGCCCGGTCGAACCATCCCGCGTGCTGCCGCGTCGCAAACGGGCGGGGCGAAGACTGCCCGATGGCCGACGGCAGATGCGAGTCGGCGTTGAAGGACGCCGAAGCGATCGCTGACCCTAGGCCGCCCGTTGAAAAACAAAATGCTTGCACAAGCCCTTGTGGGCAAAATAGTCTGCAACCGGTACCAAGTGTGCTTGCAAATACTATTTCAACGGGCTGCTCGGGAAAGAATCGCAGGGGTGTGTCGCCGGGTGTTGATCGAAACCGGCGCGCTCTGGCGTAGATTATCCGCTTGTCTTGCTTGAAGGTGGCCGGCTCAGTCCGTCTTTCGTGCGAAGGGACAACCGGGGCGTTACTCGGCCCTGCGGATGACAGCGGCGCTGGACAAGCCTTGCGGGGTGACATTGATGTTGATGAAGCAATCGCCCGGTGGAACCCCTTCGTCCACAACCGGATGGACCGGGCAATTGGGGTCGGGCGTTTGATAGTTAAGCACTCGGAACAACCGGTTGTTCTTCAGGGCTAGCAGGCTAGCAACGATCTCCACCAAACCGCCGGCCGCGCCCAAACTGCCGCAGTAGCTTTTCACGGCGACGACGGGAACATCTCGGTTTGCGGCCGAAAAAACGCCATTGATGGCTTGGGCTTCCTCTTGATCGCAAAGCTGGGTGCCCAGGCCGTGTGCGTTGACGTGCCCGATCGCCGCGGGTGTCAGTTGGCAGCGTTGAAGGGCCAAGGCCATCGCGTTTTGCAGGCCTTTGCGCCGGTCGGCCCGCATTTGCGCGCCGGTGGACGCCACCACGGCCCCGCCGAGCAGTTCGCCGTAGATCACAGCGCCCCGCTTCCGGGCGATTTCCTCGTCTTCGAGCACGACGGCAGCGGCGCCCTCGCCCAGCACGGTTCCGCGACGGTTCAGATCGAAGGGGCGGATCGACTCGGCCGGCGAGTCGTTCAGGTCGGAGAGTTGCTCTTGCTGAATCGAGTGAACGAACTGAAGGGGGTTGAGTCGGCTGCCCGTGGCTCCGACCACCATTGCGTCGGCAGCGCCGCGTTGGATGACATGGAACGCTTCGACCAAGGCCGCGTTGCCGCCGGCTTCGCGAAGGGTCAGCGAGTTGTTGGGGCCGCGCAGGTCGTTGTATATCGCCAGATGCGCGGCAGGCATGTTGGGCAGGTAGCGAAGGAGCCACAGAGGGTTCATCCGCGGCATTCCGTCGGCGGCCCAGCGATCGAAGACGAATCGGCCCGACTCGTCGAGGCAGGCGGCGATCGAGTCGGTGAAGTCGTCGGGCATGGTGATCATGAAATCGGCGTTGTACTCGACGCCGATTCGCTCGGGAGCAACCGCTTGCGCATCGAGTCTGGCGTCGCCGAGGGCCAACTGCCCGGCCGCCAAACCCATTTGACATTCGCGGCTCATCATCTTGAGAGCCTTGCGAATCGCCTTTTTTCGGTCTTTTTCCAGGGGGCCGAAACTGTCGATGTCGTCGGTGGCGAATTGACGGGCTTCGGCGGCAATCCGAATCGGCAGGCCGTCAACCGGGACCGACCGGATGGTGTCGATCGCCGACCTTCCGTTTGCGAGCGCATCCCACACGTCGGCCGTTGAATTGCCCAACGGCGAAACCACGCCGACTCCCGTGATCACCACGCGCCGCTTTGGCAGTTGCCCTATCGCCATATCACTCGTTCTCGTCCAACGAATCGGGGTGCGGGCTGCGAAGAACATGCCCGTTTGCAATCACCCCAAAATTCCCGTATCCCCTTCGGTTGAACTCGTTCTCTGTGCGTAGCGTTCCATCGAACATTACGGTGCCATCGCGACGCAAGATACGAACTGATTCATTGTAATTCCGCCGCGCGGCGCCGTCGATAGTCGGCCGAAGGCCTCACAGCGATCGCACTCAAGACGGACGGAGGCTTGGTCGTCTCTATCAAATTAGTCGGCAGGTTTGTTCCGCTTACAGTGGCTTTGCGTATTGCGTGAACCTGTCAGGATTCGAGGCTTTTCCGAATGGCGCTGCGAGCAACGTCGAGGGCCTCGCCGAGTTTCTCCGGCGTCTTGCCGCCGGCCTGGGCCATGTCGGGCCGCCCACCGCCACTGCCGCCCACCACGGCTGCGGCCGACTTGACCCAATCCACCGCACTGAGTTTCATCGCGGTCAATTCGTCGCTCAGTCCGGCCAGCAGCGTCAGTTTTGTTCCCTCTTCGTCGCGGCAGGCGAGCATGGCTGCCAGCGGCGGCGATTTTCGCCGCAATTGGTCGATCAATTGCCGCAATTCAGCCGGGCCGGTTGGCGGAAGTTCGGCCACAACAACGTTTACGCCACCGATCTTTTCCGCGCCGGCCAGCAGCGACTCAACGCTCACCGACGATACCTTGCCGCCGGCAGCCGCCTGCTTTTTCAATAGGCGAAGCTCCTTCTGAAGCCCCTCGATTCGCGCGGCGGCTTCGTCAACGGGCGAACGGAGCAACGCGGCAATCTCGGACAAAACAGAATGCTCGCGGCGCGCCTGGCGGACGGCGGCCAAGCCGGTCAGGGCCGTGATCCGGCGGGTGCCGGCTGCAACGCTTTCCTCGGCGACGATCTTGAAGCAACCGACCTCGGCCGTGTTGTTCAAGTGGGTGCCGCCGCACAGTTCTTTGCTGTATTCCCCCATCGTGACTAGGCGGACGGTGTCGGGGTACTTCTCTCCGAAGAGCATCATCGCGCCGCAGCGGCGGGCGTCGGCAAGCGGCATATTGGCCCAGGTGACCGCATCGCCCGAAAGGATCAACGCGTTGACCTCTTCTTCGATCCTCGCCAGTTGCTCGGGGGTGAGCGCCGCATTGTGCGCGAAATCGAAACGAAGCCAGTCGTCGTCCACCTTCGAACCTTGTTGGACGGCGTGTTCGCCCAGATGCTTTCTCAGTGCGTAATGGAGCAAATGCGTGGCCGAATGCGCGCGGCGGATGCCCTGCCGCCGAGCGCGATTGACCTGGGCCGTGACCGTCTCTTCGAGCGTAATTTTGCCTGCGCGCAGATGGCCGCGATGCAAAACGAGGTCGCCGTCGATTTGCGTGTCGATCACTTCGAACCGCATGTCGCCATCGACCAGCGCGCCGGTGTCGCCGACTTGGCCGCCCTTTTCGCCATAGAACGGCGTTTTGTCGAGCACGACGACCACCGGCTGATCTTGGCCGATCTCTTCCAGTTGATCGCACAGGCGGTTCTTGGCGACAATGCCGACCACGCGAGCGCCTTCGAGGTCCGTGGCGTCGTACCCGACGAATTGGGTGGCATGAACGACGCGCTTGAGCGATTCGATCGGGCCGGTCTTGAAGACATCGACCACCTGGCCGGCGCCCGACTCTTTGGCATGCCGCGCCATCTCGTCGTGGAAGCCGGTCCAGTCGAACGTGAGGTTGTGTTCGGCGGCAATGCTTTCGAACAGTTCGGGCGGGAAACCGTAGGTCTGGTACATATCGGCGGCTTCCGCCCCGGAAATCACTCCGCGGTGCTGGCGCTTCATTTCGGCGAAAAGCGACTCGATTCGATTCAACCCCAAGTCGAGATTTCCGAGGAAGTGCTCTTCTTCCGATTTGACGACCTCTTGCACGCGCGCCACCGTTTCTTGCAGTTCCGGGTAGGGCGTTTTCATCAGGTCGGCAACGATCGGGACAAGCTGAAACAGCGCCGGACGGCGCACGCCCATTTGATGTCCATCAAGCACGGCGCGGCGCAATAAGCGGCGGATGACGTAGCCTTGTTTTTTCGGTCCGGGCCGAACGTCCTCGTGAATGGCCAGCGTGCAGGCGCGAATGTGGTCGGCAATGCGGCGCATGCGGCGTCCGTTTTCATCGCCCGGGTTATAGCGAATGCCGCACGCTTCGCCGGCGGCCTCGACCAGCGGCCGGAGGATATCGATATGGAAGTTCGAATCGACGCCTTGCAACGCCGCCGCGGTGCGCTCTAAACCCATGCCCGTGTCGATATTCTTGCTGGGCAACGGCCGCAGATTGTTCGGCGGCGCGCCGACGCGATTGAACTGAGTGAAGACCAAGTTCCAAATTTCGACCGATCCGAAATCGGTGTGGTAGTAGATTTCGCTGCACGGGCCGCAAACGCCGTCGGGCCCTTGCGAGGGCGCGCTGGCCGGCCAGAAGTTTTCGTCTTCGCCGAGGCGCTGGATTTTTTCGGGCGGAAGCTTGATATCGCGTTGCCAGATGTCGGCCGCCTCGTCGTCGTCGAGGTAAACGGTAACGGAAAGCCGCTGGGGATCGAGCCCGAGCCATTTCTTGCTGGTAAGAAATTCCCAGGCCCAGTTGATCGCTTCGCGTTTGAAATAGTCGCCGAAACTGAAATTGCCGAGCATTTCGAAGAACGTATGATGATACGCGGTTCGGCCGACGTTCTCGATGTCGCCCGTGCGGAGGCATTTCTGGCAGGTGGTTGCCCGGGTGAACTCCAGCTTGCATCGACCGAGAAAATGGTCCTTAAACTGGTTCATGCCCGCTGGCGTGAAAAGAACCGAGGGATCCCAGCGGGGCACCAACACATCGCTGGGCCGGCGCACACACCCTTTTTGCTCGAAGAACGCCAGGTATTTTTCGCGCAGTTCATCCGTTTTCATGGGGGAGCACGATCCGTTGCGTAAGTATTATTGGGCAAACATCTTAGCGGCATTCGCGGCAAGTCGCTGCCCGCCGGCTGCCGCAGTCCGCCGGGGCATAGCCGCCAGGGCATGGCCGGTTCGGTTCGCAGGGCCGATCCGCATCCGCACAGAAGCGGTAAGACCCTATAGGATAACGCCTTTCCCGAGTTGGGAAAAGGCGGGCGGCCGCGGCCGCGCGAGATCGCCAATTTGCCAAGCTTGACGATTCCCGCGGGTTCGTCCCAAGGGCTAGTTCGGCGTGGGGGCTGGCGCGTTGCCAAGCGAGATCACCAGTTCGCTCCGTTTTTTGCCGCGGCATCGCACCCGGGGCATGCTGCTTGCGGGGCAGGTCGGCAGGTGCCGTTTGGCGGTGGCTTGGCGCGGAATCAGGCAGCGCGCGGCCGCCGACCGGCGGGGTGGCTATCGGTGGAGCAATCGACAAGATCAAGCTGAGATGTCCGCGGCAAGTGCCGCTTGGAACCCGAGTGCGGGCAGACGCAGACTGCCGTGGGCCGACCGAATTCGCTCTTGTGTGTTGGGTTGCGTTGGCTCGCCTGCGCGGGGGCGCTCGGCCGTGAGCTGGCCAATTACGTGCCGGCCGAAGCCGTGCGATAATTCGGTTTGTCCCTCCGGCCTTTGAGACTTGGTTTGGGCTGCGTCAATGAGTCGCTCGGGCAAGACTTTGCTGGTTAACATGCCGTTCGGTCAGGTGCGCTGGCCGAATTTGGGCTTGAGCCTGCTGAAGGCCCAGTTGGTGCGGCGGTCGGTGTCGTGCGAGATTGCGTATCTGAACTTCGACTTCGCCGAGGCCGTTGGGCTGGATCTCTACACATGGGTGGCCGACCGTTTCGCCTTCGTGCTCGGCGGCGAACGCTTGTTCGCCCGGAGTCTGTTCGGGCAACAGTTGCCTTCGGACGACCGCTACTGGCACGACGTGCTGCTTCCGGGCGATCGGCAGCTCACCGAGGCGGATCGCCGCGATTTCGAGGGGATGGGCCAGTTCGTTGAGCCATTCTTGAACCGCTGCATGGCAGCCTACGACTGGGCACAGTATGCCGTTGTGGGATTCGCCACGAACTTTCAACAAACCCTGGCCTCGCTGTGCTTGGCTCGGTGGATCAAGATGGCCAGCCCGGGCACGACCATCGTCTTTGGCGGCGCGGCGTGCGAAGGGCCGATGGGCGTAGAACTCTTGCGCCGTTTTCCGTGGCTCGACTACGTCTTTCTCGGCGAGGCCGACGAGTCGTTTCCGCAGTTCGTCGATGACTTGCTTGCGGACCGCGTTCCGCAAGGCGGCGCCGGGCTGCTGGGCCGGGCCTCGTTGCCGCCCGAGGGGGCGCCGTGCGCGAACTCCACGGCGTTGTCTTGCGTCGCGGCCGGCCGCTTTGTGGATCTCAATGCGTTGCCCGATCCGGATTTCGACGACTATTTCGCCCGGTGGAGCCGCAGTCCCGCAAAAGCGGCCATTGAGCCGCTGCTCTATTTCGAGACCTCGCGGGGATGTTGGTGGGGCCAGAAACGGCATTGCGCGTTTTGCGGGCTCAACGGCAGCCGTTTAGCGTTCCGCAGCAAAGAGCCGCAACGGGCGTTCGACGAGCTCCGGCGGTTGGTGCAGCGCTACGGAGTCAGTCGCGCGTGTTCGGCCGACAACAACTTCGATCCGCGCTACTACGACACCTTGCTGCCCTTGCTGGCCGAGGCCGACTTTCCCGTGGCCTTCGTGTACGAGATGAAAACCCATTTGCGACGGGAGCAGGCGGACGCTTTGCTTCGGGCGGGTTTAGGCGCGGCGCAACTGGGCATTGAAACCTTCAGCACCCCGATCCTCAAGCTGATCGGCAAAGGAGCGACGGCCGTTCACAATGTTCAGGCGCTGAAGTGGTTTACGGAGGCCGGGATCGAGGTGAAATGGAATCTCCTCTACGGCTTCCCGCTGGAGCCGCCCGAGGAGTACGCCGCCCTGGCGAGATTGCTGCCGGCCCTGTTCCACTTGGCGCCGCCGCTGGCCGTGGGCCGGGTGCGGATGGACCGTTTCTCGCCTTATCATGAGCGCCCGGCCGATTTCGGCTTGGTGCGCCCGCGACCGCACCGAGCCTTCGGCTACGTGTACCCCTTCGATGCCCGATCGCTGGCTGAACTGGCTTACTATCACGAGTTTGATTTTGCCGACGGGCGCGATCCGTGGCAGTATGCCGCGCCCGTCGTGAAGCTGGTTGAGCAATGGCAAGAGAATGCGGGGCAGACGACGTTGAACTACTTCGATCGGTCGGACGGCGTGTTGATTCTGACAGACACGCGGCCGGTTGCCCGCCAGTTCCAGTCGCGCATGACGGGCGCAGAACGCGACCTGTATCTTTTTGCAGACACGGGCCGAAGCTTCGAGGAATTGACGCATCGAGCTCGGCAATGTCCCGACGCCTCGTTGACCCAAGCCGATCGACTGGCCGCCGCGTTGGAGCGATGGACCGAGAACCAATGGGCGGTTCGCCTCGACGATCGTTGGCTCAGCTTGGCCACCCGCGCCGCGGCTAGCGAGTGATGGGCCGAAGCATAACGCACTGCGCGACACGCCCGCCGACTTCAGGCCGGTCCATGCAATGCGAAGACGAGCGAGCGGTTGCCTCCGCTTGCCCGACGATCAAGTCTTGGCGGGCGATTCCCGACGAGCACAGCCGGACGATCAATGCTTAGCGAAAAATGCTTGCGATTACGATTGCGCCTCGGAACGGCAATGTTGCACGGCCGACCCACGGGCGGCGGGGTCTTTTCGGCCCAGGGGAACCCTGCCGGCGTCGCCGGGCGCGCCAATGGCGTCAGAACAGCCAGAAGTGCGCGATCGAGAAGTAGATCACGATGCCGGTGACATCGACGAATGTGGCCACAAATGGGCTCGAAGCGAAGCCCGGATCGAATCCCAAGCGGTGAAACACCAGCGGCAGCATCGAGCCGATCAACGTGCCCCATAGGCAGATCATGGCCACGGACTGCGAAATGGTGATGGCCAACAACCAACGGCTGGTGTCGTCGCCCAAGATGTGTTGCGGGGTGAGCGCGGCGCGAACGAATGCGATGGCGCCCAGCGTTGCTCCGAGGGCGAGCCCCATAAGGATTTCGTGTTTGAGAACTCTCCACCAGTCGTGGCGCGTAACTTGGCCCAGCGCAATAGCCCGAGTGATGAGGGTGGCCGCTTGCGAGCCTGAGTTTCCGCCGGTGGAGATGCACAGGGGGACGAAAAGAGCCAAGGCCACGATGGCGGCGATGGCGTGCTCGAATCGGGCCAAGGCAGTGAACGTGAATAGCTCGGCCAAGAACAGCAACGCCAGCCAGCCGGCCCGTTTTCGCCAAAGCGTGAGGAATGGGCTTTCCAAGTAGCTGTCGACCAGCGGCGCGACACCGCCCATGCGGTGGATGTCTTCGGTCGCTTCGTCAACGACCATGTCGATCACGTCGTCGTGCGTGATGATTCCGACGAGCCGCTGTTGATCGTCCACCACGGGAATGGCCAGCAGGTTGTAACGCGCCACCTTTTGCGCCACGCTGGTGATCGGCTCGTTGACATGCACTGTGACGAGGTCGCGTTCCATCAACTCGGCCACCGGCGTATCCGGCCGGCCAATCGACGAAACCAACTGCCGGGCCGAAACCAGCCCGCGCAGATGGTCCTCGTCATCCACCACATACAAGTAATAGATCGTTTCCAGATTCTCTGCCTGCTTGGCGATTTCCGTCAGCGCCTGGCTCACAGTCAGGGTTTCGCCGAGTCGGGCGAATTCGGTGGTCATCTCTGCGCCGGCCGTTCCTTCGGCGTAGGCGCTGAGCCGCTGAATGTCGCGGCGTTCGGCCGTGGGCACCAAGGGCAGAATCTCAGCGACGATTCGATCGTCCACCTCGTTGAGGAAGTCCACGCGATCGTCCGAAGGCAGTGCACCAATCAGCTCGGCGATTTCGTTGCGCGGGGCCGTTTCGATAATCTCGATTTGCTTCGAGGCATCGAAGTAGCGGAAGATCTCGGCTCGCACCGGCAATTCGGCGTGCCGGAGCACAGCCCAAGCCTCCGCCGGCGTCAGGCCCTCCATAAACTCCGCCGCGCGCGCCGGGTGGATGGCCGTGCAGAACTCTTGCAGCTCGGCCGAATTGTTTTCGGCCAGCATTTCGCGCAGTTCGGGCAGATAGAGCGTATTGGTCATTGTGGTCGCTCCGTATTTGCGACGAGTTGAGCGTTTTCCGACCAGAAGAGGGCGAAGCGCAACGCTTGCCCTTCGGTCCGAGTTGACCCGCGTAAGGCGGCTCGCCTCGCCGGCGGTTTTTGGATCGGACAGGCCATTTTAGCGTAACGGCCCGCCGCCGTGGCAGATGTCCCGAGCGACTTCGGGCTGTTGCTGCTGCGGCTGCCGCCGATTGCCGTCTGCCGCCGGCGGATGGGCGGCTGCTCTGTCGGCAAAACGTGCCGGCTGACGGGGGCCAAGTTCATCCTTGCCGAGTTGTTCCGTTCCACGGCGTGGTGCGTTGCCCTCCACTTCGTCGGCCAAGGGGCGGGCGGCGCGGCCACTTGTTCGTTGGCCGGGCTTGGGAGAGAATAGCGCGATCATGCGATTGATTCATGTGGCATACAAGAACATGCAGCGGCGGCGCTTGCGATCGGCGCTGACGATTGCCGGCGTTTCTGTGGCGGTGGCCGCCGTGGTGGCGCTGGTCGGCGCGGTCGGGTCGTTCGAGCGGCAGTTGCTGGCGGTTTTCCAGAACCGGGGCATCGACTTGGTTGTGGCCGGCGCGACAACCGTGCAACGACTTCAAAGCAATCTCGAAGAAGATCTCGGACGCCGCATCGGCCGCTTGCCCGGCGTCAAACATGTGGCCTGCGCACTGATCGAGAACTTCTCGTTTCCGGAACTCGATGTGTTGGGGGTCGTGGTTCGCGGACTGGAGCCGAACAGCTTCGTTCTCAACGAAGTCGCCCTGATCGAGGGACGCAAACTCGAACCGGGCGACGGCGACGTGATGCTGATCGGCAAGGTTTTGGCCAACACGCTTTCGAAACGAGCCGGCGATCAATTCGAACTCGTCCCGGGCCGGAGCTTTCGGATTGTCGGCGTGTACGATTCGTACAATCTTCTCGAAAGCAACTCGCTCGTTGTGCCGTTGGATGCGTTGCAAGACCTGATGGACCGCCGCGGCAAGGCCACAGTGTTCATGGTCGTGGCCGCCGAGAGTTCGCAGGCCGCGGTCGAGTCGCTCGCGGCGCAGATCAAGCCGCTTGCGCCGAACATCGACGTTTTGCCGGCGCGACAGTACGTCGATTCGCTGATCGAAGTTCGCTTGGCGCGGGCGGTGGCTTGGTTCACGTCGACCTTGGCGCTGATCGTCGGCACGATCGGCGTGGTGAACACGATGTTGACGGCCGTATTCGAGCGAACGCGGGAGTTGGCCGTGTTGCGGGCCGTGGGTTGGCGGCGGGCAACAATCGTGCGGATGATCCTCTTCGAGTCGGCGCTGCTGAGCATGTTGGGCGCCGTGGTCGGCTGTGCGATGGCGTGGTTTCTTACGCAAATGTTGCGACTGACTCCGACCGGCCGCTTGATCTCGGGCGAAATCGGCTGGTACGTCGTTGCGCAGGGTTGCGGCTTGGCTCTGCTCGTGGGGATTGCCGGAGGAGGCTACCCCGCTTGGCGCGCAGCGAAGCTGTTGCCCACGGAGGGGCTGCGCCATGAGTAACGCCCGCACTGAAGCGACTCATCGAGGCGCAACAAGCGAATGCCTGCTTTGCGCGCAGGAACTGAGCAAGTTCTATCCGGACGGGCGCGTTCAGGCGCTCGACCGCGTTTCGTTTCACGTGAACCGCGGTGAGTACTTGGCGGTGATGGGCCCGAGCGGCAGCGGCAAATCGACGCTGTTGAACATGCTCGGCGCGTTGGACCGCCCGAGCAGCGGCGAGGTGTTCTTCGAAGGCAGGCCGCTGTCGGAGTTCTACCCCTGGGACCGCTTCCGCTGCGAACAAGTGGGGTTCGTCTTCCAGTCGTTTCATCTGCTGCCCGCGCTAACCGCGCTGGAGAACGTGCAGATACCGATGCTCGAAACCCGCCGCAGCGCCGCGGAACGAGCGTCGGCGGCCGAGTCGCTGCTGGAACTGGTGGGCTTGGCATCGCGGCGGCATCATCTTCCGCAGACGCTTTCGGTGGGCGAGCGGCAGCGTGTGGCCGTCGCGCGGGCGCTGGCCAACAATCCGCCGCTTCTGCTGGCCGACGAGCCGACGGGCAATCTCGATTCGGCGGCAGCGGAGGCCGTTCTCGATCTCTTCGCGCGGTTGCACGGAGAACACCGGCTGACGCTGGTGGTGATCACGCACGATCCGGCGCTCAGCCGGCGAGCGCAACGCGTGCTGCGATTGAAAGACGGCCGATTGATCGCCGACGAGCCGGTTGAAGGCGCCGGCCCGGTTTCGGACCAATAGGGCGGCGCTGCGGCGAGGCCCGCGGCTGTGCGGCGACAATTTTGCAATAGCGGCGCACGGTCGCCTTGCTTCGGCGGTCTCTTCCCTCGCTGGTCGATTGAGGGGAGAGGTCAGAAGACGTACTTCTCCAGCAGCGAAAGGCAGATGTCGAAGAGGATGAGGATCACGATATACCACTCGACGCGCAACGAGTGGCGATTGTGAATGAGGCCCGAAACAGTCTGCGCGGTCCGCGCCAGCAGGTTCAGCTTGCGGTCGAGGCCGGCGTGGCGCTCGTTCAGTTCATACTCGTCGGCCAGTCGCTGATAGAGCCGTTCCAGGTCGGGGCGTTCCCAAAGCAGCTCGGGTTTGTCGCCGATCTCCACACGCCCGACCATCGTATGCTCGCTAAGAAGGGCTCTTCCGATAGAGCGAAGCAGCGAACGCATGTCGGCCGAGGTCCGACCGCGACGGCTCAACTCAGCGGCAAACGGTTCAACGAGGTCGAAATCGCGGGCCACTAAGGCCTCGTATCGGGCCAGCACAACGCTTTGGGCCAGCACGTCGGCAACGATCTGAAGCCGCTCGATGGTCGCGTCTTGAAGCGCAAGCACGTTGCCTTCCGCACCCTCGATTCCTTCGAGGCCCGAGGGCACGATCCGCACGTCGATCGACTCGCGTTCCGGCTCGCTATGGGGTTGAGTCACCCGCGGAGCAAGCCAATCGAGGAAGGCTTTCTTGGTGTCGGGAGCAGCGCCGAAAAAGATCACCGCGCCGAATCGAAACAGAACGGCCACACCGCCGCCTTCCAGCGACATTGTCAGCGGGCCGGCCGCAAGCCGTTCGCCGCCGGCCAGCCCGCGCAGGTCCAGCCGGTCGCCAATCAGGATCGCCTCGACGGAGAACGTGTCTTTGCCGGCCAGCGCATTGGGCGATGAAGTCCCCATGATGCCGCTTGCCCTCAACTGCGGTGGATCAAGGTTGAAGGCTGCGTCGTGCCATCGACGCAACCGGTGCGCCGTGGTCGGCGCCTCGCCATCGCGGGCGCCAGGCGGTTTCGTCCAATTGGTTCTTTTGCCTGGCCGAAATCACCTCGACGTTGTTCCGATCACTTCACCTTTAGCGACGCCTTGGCGGTTGTCGCCGAGGGCTTCACCGGCGCCGCGGCTTCGTCGGCCGGCGCGGAAGCCTGCGCGGCCACTTTGGCGGCGATCTGTTCCACCTCGGCCGCTTGCTGAGGCACGGCCAAAGCGTCGAGATAGCGCCGCACGCAATCAACCGTTTCGTCGATGGCGTCGGCCTGGATGAGCATCAATTCGCCCGGCTGAGCCGTGTTCAGCGCGTGCTCGACCGACGCAACCGCGCCGCGAATCTCCTCGATCGACTGAACGCGCGTGGCGTTGGCGGCCAATCCCTGGCGAAAGAGTCCGATGATCTCGCCATCGGCCCGACCGCGCGTGTAATGGTCTTCGTACAGAATCACGCGATCGAAGGCGCCGCCCAGCAGCTCGCCCATCCGCACGATGTCGCAGTCGCGGCGATCGCCGGCGGTCGAGTAAACAGCGGTGCGGCGTTGATGCGGGAAGGTGTTCAGCGCGTCGATCATCGCCTGCAAAGCATGCGCGTTGTGTCCGTAATCGATCACGCAGGTGGCCCCGTTGATTTCGAGGATGTTGAATCTTCCGGGCACCTTGCTCATGTCGGCGGCGAACGATTCCGCTCGGGCGGCGATAATCTCGGTGGGAACCTGCAAGGCCAACGCCGCGCCGACGGCAGCCAGCGTGTTTTCCACCTCGAAACGGATCGTTCCGCCGTGGGTCAAAGGAACGCGCTCGAGGGCCAGCACGGGCTCTTCTCGATCGCCCTGCGCGAAGACGACGATTCCATCGCGGACGAAGACGGCTCGCCCGCCATCGGCGCGGTGTTGCGCTAGAACCGGATTCTGCCCGTCAACGGCGAAGAACACGACGCTGCCCGGGCAGTAGGGGGCCATAGCGGCCGTCAGCGGGTCTTCGGCGTTGAGCACGCCCGCGCCGGTCGGCGCGACGACGTCGATGATGCAGCGCTTCACTTTGGCCAAATCTTCGACGGTGTGGATTTCGCTCAGGCCGAGGTGGTCGCCGTCGCCGATGTTGGTCACCACGGCCACGTCGCATTGGTCGAACGCCAAACCGGCCCGGAGAATGCCGCCGCGCGCTGTTTCGAACACGGCCGCATCAACGGTCGGATTCATGAGAATGTTGCGCGCGCTCTGCGGACCGCTGCAATCGCCGGTGTCGATGCGGCGGTCGTCCACGTAGATTCCGTCGGTGCAGGTCATTCCGACCCGCTTGCCCGTGCCCTTGAGGATGTGTGCGATGAAGCGGGTGACCGTCGTCTTGCCGTTCACTCCGGTCACAGCGGCAATGGGTATGCGGCCGTTGTCGCCGGGCTCGAACATCATGTCGATGATCGCTTGCCCGACCGGCCGAGAGATTCCCACGGAAGGCTCCAAATGCATGCGCAACCCCGGCGCTGCGTTGACCTCGACAACGATGCCGCCCTGCTCCTCCAACGGGATGCTGATGTCTTGTGCGATGATGTCGATTCCGGCAATGTCGAGACCGATGGCGCGGGCGGCGTCGATCGCCCGAGCCGCCACGGCCGGATGGACTCGCTCGGTCACGTCGATGGCCGTTCCGCCCGTGCTCAGGTTGGCGTTGCGGCGGATGAAGACGACTTTGCCTGCCGGTGGCACCGATTCGGGCGAGAGGCCCTGTTCGGCCAACACGGCCAGCGCGATCACGTCGAGCTTGATTTTGCTAAGCACTGTGGCGTGATGCTCTCCGCGGCGCGGATCGGCATTGACGATTTCGACCAGTTCCGCCACGGTGCGAACGCCATCGCCGATGACCTGAGCCGGTTCGCGCCGCGCGGCGGCCACCACCTTGCCGCCCACCACCAAAACCCGATAATCGTGTCCGGGAGCGTACTTCTCGACAAGCACGGAGTCGCTGATCTCGGACGCGGCTTGGTACGCTTGCAGAACCTGTTCGCGCGTGCTGATGTTGGCCGCTACGCCTCGCCCTTGGTTGCCGTCGCGCGGTTTGACGACGACCGCGCCGCCGATCTCCTGGGCGGCTTCCCAAGCGTCTTCGGCGCTGACGACCGGCCGTCCTTCGGCGCACGGCACACCGACCGAACGAAGGAACATCCGAGTCAATTCTTTGTCTTGAGCGATCGACTCGGCGATGGCCGAGGTGCGGTCGGTCTCGGCCGCCTGAATCCGACGTTGTTTCGAGCCATAGCCGAATTGCACCAAGCTGGCCGTATTCATCCGCATGTGCGGGATGTTCCGCGCACGGGCCGCCTCGACAATCGCGTTGGTGCTCGGGCCGAGCAGAACGCGGGCGCCCAAGTCGCGCAGGCGATTGATCGTGGCCGCCACGTCGAAGGGGCGATCGTAAATGGCCGCCAGCAACAGATCGCGCGCCGCCTCAAGGCACGCCCTGCCCAACGATTCTTCGCGATACCGGAAGATGACGCGGTAAACGCCCTCTTCCGAGGTTTCCCGGGCCTTGCCGAACCCCACGTCGGCGCCTGCCAACGATTGCAGCTCTAACGTAACATGCTCGAGAATGTGCGCCGGATAGGTGCCCCGACGCAGTCGCTCGAAGAAACCGCCGCGTTCGCCGATCGAACAGCGGTGTTCGATCATCGAAGGCAGCCAAGCCATCAAACGCTCGTTGAACCCGGGGATGGCGTTCGACGCGGAGTCTTTCAACTCGCCCAGGTCCACCCAAGCCTCAATGACCGGAAAATTGGCCCAGATGTTGGGTCCTCGCAATGCCAGAACCTTGCGGAATTCCATGTAAGTCTCTCAAAGAGCGCACCGGCTTGGCCCGCCGTAGGGCGTGATCGAGCAACTAATCATTATGTTGTACGGTCTCGGCCGTCAATCAGTTTTCTTCGAAAGTTCGATTTTCGAATCTTTCATCAATCGTCGTACGCCGCTGCCCACCCAACGATCGTTCGGTTCGGCGGGAGCGAAACGCTTCAAACTCGGTTTGGCTGTCTTTCTTTCTCGCTTTTCGCAGAGGGAATGCAGCGTCGAGCCAAAACGCAACCGAGCCGTGCAAAGGAGGTTTGATTTCTAGGAAGTACGCACGCCCTCGAATGCACTGGCTGTCTGATCATCAAAAAATCCTGGAAACGTAACGCAAACCGGGGCTCGATCGGCCTTTTGCGCGCTCCAGCTTAGTAATTTGTTTGATATTGCTGCTTGCTGTGCCGCACGTAAAGGCAATCGGCGCGGAATGGTACACTGAGGTCTTGGCTTGGGGGGCAAGTCGCGGAAGTGCGCGCACATCAACCGCAAATCGACGCGGTGCGACGCAACTCTGCGAACGATCCACCAGCAGGGCGAATCAGGGATGACCGGCGACAGTCAGAAGCGAGACGGCCTTTTGTTTCCTCGTTTACCGCAAGCACATCGCCACGGCTTATCAAAGCCGCGGGCTCGGGAAGCCGATGCGGGCGCTTCGGTCATCGCCGTCCTGGCAGGTCATCGATGAATGTCCTCGTAAAGTGGACACTTTGATTGAACTATACAAATTGGGTCAACGCAATAGTCTTCTTTCTCGATTTCTTGCCCTCGTAACCTGATCGATATTTATGATACAATTCGGAGGGTTCACCGATAGACTTGAATTGCCGAGCGGAAACGCGGTTCTGCCCGAGCCGTTGCAGATGGGCGGAGCGTTGGCTGAACCTAAAGTAACGATTCTGTGGAAAATGCCCCTCTTGCGGGTGGAAGGCGGCGGCCTTTCTCTGCCGGAAGGTTGAGTTCCTGCACCTCACGAGGGGGTTCTGGCCCCTTGAAATGCCTACTTGTTCCTTCGATTCCCTGCCGACCCGCCTCCGCGAGTTGGCAGGCCCCCACCTTCTGCCCGACGAAACACCGTTGGCATGGTTTGAGCCCGACTTGAATCGGGATCTATGCTATGCGGACAGTTTGGTCCTTCTAACGGATCGGCGGGTCCTGAGTTTCGAGCCGGGCAATGGTTCGCCGCTTCAGGGCGAAGCCTGCTCGTTGGTCTTGGCCGAGTCGCACCCGTTGGGCCCCGACAGCCGTTTTGAGGCTCGGGAGTTCGGCGGCATTGGACGGCTTGATTTGGCCGATGGCGAACGCCGTTTGGCGTCGTGGCGCTATACGGCGGCTCGTTCGCCGGGCGCTCGGCGCGTGCTCGACCGCCTTTTGCTGCTGCACCAGGGAGTTGAACCTGAGCCCGATGTTCCCGCGGGAGTTGGGGCCATTGAATGCTCGATGTGCGGGGCGACCTTCACCAGCGATCTGGCCGCTTGCCCGGCCTGCGGCGTGTCGTTGACGAAACCGCCGGCCCAGTCGCTCGTTCGCCTGCTGAAGTATTTCAAGTCACGATTGCCCATGGCCTTGTTGGGGGTGGTGTTGAGCCTCTTGGCCACCGGGACGGGCCTGATTCCTCCCTATCTGACGCGCCCGCTGGTGGACAACGTGCTGATTCCTTTTCAGGAGCACGGGCGCGAGAACTTTGGGGCGGTCAAGTGGTACTTGCTTGGGCTTTTCGGGGCGTGGACGGCCGCGTGGCTCTTCGGTTGGGGACGCACCTACGTCTTGGCGTGGGTCAGCGAACGCGTGGCCGCCGACTTGCGCAATAAGACCTATCAGCACTTGCAGCGGCTTTCGCTCGAGTATTTCGGCGGAAAGCGAACCGGAGATCTTATCGCCCGAGTCAGCACCGACACAGATCGCATTTGCTATTTCCTCTCGGTGCATCTTCTCGATTTTTTCAACGACGTGCTGATGTTCGTGATGACCGCGGCGATTTTGCTGACGATGGATTTGCGATTGGCCGTCGTTACGTTGGCGCCGCTGCCGCTGATCGCCTATTTGGTTCATCTGGTGCGAAGCCGGTTGCGCCGCGGGTTTTCGTTGGGCAGCCGCGCGTGGGCAGAAATGACCAGCGTTTTGGCCGACACGATTCCGGGGATTCGCGTCGTCAAGGCGTTTGCACAAGAGAGCCGCGAGATCGAGCGATTCGCGCGGGCCAACGACCGAGTCTTGGGGGCCAACGACCGCGTGAATCGGCTTTGGGCGTTTTTCGGACCGATGGTCACTTATCTGACCGATTTGGGTGTTTTGGTCATCTGGGTGTTCGGGGTGTGGCTGGTCTTCCGCAGCGGCACAACCGTCGGCACGCTAACGGCCTTCGTATTCTTCATCAGCCGCTTCTACGCCAGGCTCGATTCGATGAGCCGAATGGTTTCGGCCACACAGAGGGCGGGCGCCAGCGCGCAGCGGGTGTTCGCGATTTTAGACCGAGTTCCGAGCGTGAAAGAACCAAGTCAGCCGGTTCCCGTCCCTGCCCTGCGGGGAGCGATTGAGTTTCGTCACGTCGGCTTCCGCTACGGTACCCGCCAAGTGTTGGAGGGAATCGACCTTCAAATCGCGCCGGGTGAAATGATCGGGCTGGTTGGTCCGAGCGGCGCGGGCAAAACGACGTTTATCAATCTTGTCTGCCGATTTTACGATGTCGTCGAAGGCGCGATTCTGGTGGACGGGGTCGATATCCGACAATACGCGATCGAGCAGTATCGCCGCCACATCGGGATCGTCTTGCAGGAACCGTTCCTGTTTTACGGCACGATCGCGGAGAACATCGCTTATGGCCGGCCCAACGCCACGCGCGAGGAGATTATCACCGCAGCTCGGGCGGCCCGGGCCCACGAGTTCATCTTGCGTCTGCCCAACGGATACGATTCGCTGTGCGGCGAACGAGGGCAGTTTCTTTCCGGCGGAGAGAGGCAGCGCATCAGCATTGCCCGTGCGCTTTTGATCGATCCGCGGATTCTTATTCTCGACGAAGCCACTTCGTCGGTCGATACCGAGACGGAGCGCGAGATCCAAGAGGCACTGGAGAATTTGATCCGAGGGCGGACGACCATCGCAATCGCTCACCGTTTGAGCACCCTGCACCGCGCCGACCGTCTGGTTGTAGTCGAACGGGGACGGATCACCGAGGTAGGCCCGCATGCCGAGTTGATCAAGCGGAGCGGCACCTACGCGCGGCTCTATAACGCCCAATTGGAAATGAGCCGCCGCCAGCCGCCGGTTGTCGAAGAGGGCGAGGAATGACCCATGGGCCCTGTTCGCGGCTGTGCAGGGGGACGCCGGCGATGAGCGTTTCATGCCGTTGGAGTCTCGGTGGTTGTTGACGCGCTGCGAGGAAAGAGCGTGAATCCATGACTGTTTCGAATCGAACGCCCGATGAATCTCGAACGCCCGATGAATCGTCGCCGCCGGGCCGCCGGGCCGCACCTCTAGCATTTTCTCTCACTCGGGACGAATGGGAGCGGCTTGTGCTGACGTTGGACGACGGAACGAAGCATTCGGGCGTGCAGGTTGTCCGCGGGTTTCCGCTATCCGATCCCGATCGCTCGATTTCCGTGCTCGATGCAGCGGGAAAAGAACTGCTGTACTTCGATTCGCTGCGAGAGCTTCCCGATTCGTGCCAAGCGGTAGTGCGCGAGGAGTTGGCGCGACGGGAATTCCTGCCGGTCATTACTCGCGTGTTGAACGATCCGCCCGACAGCGAGCCGACCGAGTGGGTTGTGGAAACCGACCGTGGGCGAACAACCTTCGTGTTGGAAAGCGAGGACGACGTTCACCGGAACGATCGCAACCAAGTGACGATCGTCGATTCGAACGGCATCCGTTACCTGATTCCCGATCCGCGACGGCTCGACCGGGCAAGCCGCCGTGTTCTGGATCGCTTCTTGTAGTCTTGACGGACTCGGTGAGCAGTCTCTCGGTTTTGTGCTCCCCATCCAGTGGATGCGCCCAGTGCCGCGCGACGGGTTTATCCGCGGCGGGAAGCGGAAAGGGGCTCGTCGCCGGACTGATGCGGAGGCTCGCGGCGCATCCTTCATGGAGTTGGTGCAGCGCGTGGCTTTTGTCGCCGAGCGATTCCGACTGCGAAATTCGAATGCATCGCCAGGCTGGCCCGCTACTGTCGAAGAGAAGCAAGGCCCAGAGGCCGGCCAACGGGTGGCCGGGTTTCGCCGGCAACCGGAACGACTTGAGCCGCACTCAACCTTCCCGATCAGATCAACATTACCGATTCGAGGATCAATAAGGAGGATGCGAAAAGTGCGGCAATTTGCGCGGCGGCGCCGCTTGCGTCTGATCCGTGAGAATCGGTCGCGCGGTTCGTTGGCAACGCGGTCGTTGTGAACGGGCGGCCGATTGGCTATAATGCATGGGTTCGGCCGGGCATCTGATTCTGTGTTCGCGTTGAAACAGCGATCTGCCGTGCGTTCTGCGCCCCTTGGGAAACCACGCTGGTTTTGGGTAAGAGAGCGACCTGTTTCAGCATGCGAACCGGATGATTGATCTAAGCCAATCGAGAAAAGGCGATCCTGCCGTGTTTTCGTGCGATAGCGCGCCGTGCGACTGGTTGAAGATCAATCGGTCGTCGCGGCTGCGTCTTGCGGGTGCGGCGTGATCTTTGTCCGGTCGGCGTTCTCGGCACTTGGGGCGGTTGAGCGTTAAGCACGTTCTTTTCGTAGGTCTTGGGGACGCTCGCAAGAAGCAGCCCTCGGTGTTGCGGGCCGCGACTTGCGCGGCTTGGGCCGGCGGATGCGTGAGGCGGGCGACACACGAATGAGCGACGAACTGCGCGAGGAATGCGGCATTGCCGCGGTTTATCATCTCCCGGGCCGGGGATTCAGCCCCTTGTGCCCGGAGCAGGGCCCCGACGAGATTTCGCGGTTGATGCCGCGAATGCTGCTCGACGTGCAGAACCGCGGTCAGCTTGCCGCCGGAATGACCACGTTTAATCCGCGGCGGCGACAGCTTATCGACACCCACAAGGAAGTGGGCACGGTCGCCGAGGTTTTTCGCATGAATCACCGCGCTCAATACGAGACGGTGATGAAAGAGTACGCGGGCGTGGCGGCCATAGGCCACGTGCGCTATGCCACCTGCGGGGCAGACGACCGAAGTTACGCTCAGCCGTTTGAGCGGCATCACATCAAGAAGCACAAGTGGTTCAGTTTCGCCTTTAACGGCCAATTGGCCAACTACCTCGACCTGCGCGAGGAGCTGCTGAGCGACAACGACAATTACCTGGCCCGCGAAACCGACACGGAAGTGTTCATGCATTGGATCAGCTCTGCCTTGTCGGTGGAGCAGCCGGTGCCGTTGGTCGAGGTGTGCCGCGAGTTGTCGCGGAAGTTCGACGGGGCGTACAGCATCGTCTTTCTCGACGCCCTGGGGAACATGCTCGTCGCTCGCGATCCTTTGGGCATCAAGCCGTTGAGCTACGCGTGCGAAGGGCCGTTGTTCGCGGCCGCCAGCGAGAGCGTGGCTCTGCTGAATCTCGGTTTTGCGGCCGAGAACATTCATTCGCTTCCTCCCGGGCACGCGGCCGTGATCAGCAATGGTCGCTTGTCGATCGAGCGGTTCTCCGATTCCCGCCGATCGGCTCATTGCTTCTTCGAGTGGGTCTATTTCGCCAACGTCGCCAGTTCGCTCGACGGCCGAAGCGTTTACCTGGCGCGCAAGGCGTTGGGCGAGGAGCTGGCCCGCTTGGAAACTGTTCCGAAGGATGACGATCTGATCGTCGTTCCCGTGCCCGACACAAGCAAGGCGGCTGCCGACTCGATGGCCTATTCCCTGGGGGTACCCTGCTTGGAAGGGCTGATCCGCAACCGTTACACCGGACGAACCTTCATCGAGGGAACGGGCAGCCGGCGCCGGAAAGCGGAAACGAAATACACGCCGCTCCGCGAGGTGCTTGAGGGAAAACGAGTGTTGTTGGTTGAGGATTCGATTGTCCGATCGACGACGATGAAGGTGTTGCTCGATCGGATTCGGCGATTGGGGCATGCCCGCGAAATTCATGTTCGAGTGGCGTGTCCGCCGATCGTCTCGCCTTGTTTTTACGGGATTGACATGTCGACGGTGGGCGAGCTGTTCGCGCCGCAGTTCCTTCGCGGCGCCCCGCTGACCGAAGAAGTCGAAGCCCGCATGGCCGAGCAGTTGGGGGCCGATTCGCTGCGGTATCTTCCCGTCGATGCGATCGAACGCGCCATCGGCATTCCCGCGCGGGGGCTCTGTCGCGCGTGCATTACCGGACAATATCCCACCCCGTGCGGGCAACAACTGGCCGAAATCGCCCATCAAAACTTCCGCAACAACGTGTCTGGCCGAACGTACGACGCGGCGCCGGCCCGGTGATTCGCCCCGGCGACTCCGGGCGCGGAGCGGTGATTCCAACCTCCGTTGCCGAGAAGGCGGGGCATGGCCGACCGCTTTTGCCGGATGCGCGGAAGGCGCGCTCGACTTCTCATCGGATCAGGGGGCGTGCCATCGAGCTTGGTTCGGCGCCGCGCATGTTCGCATGGGCGCGGACGTATTTTGGGCCTCTGGATCAACCGGCATCGTTCGTGGTAAGCTCTGGGCTTCGCGGCATGCGTGGTTTGCGGCGAGCCAACATTCCAGTATTTGACGCCGTCGTGTCGCGGCCGATCGTTTCAAGCGATAGTCGGAGGGCATGGTGATGACTGAAGAAGCCAGCGGATCGGGCGGACCGCAGTGGCAGCCGCTCAGCGCCATCCAGCGCCGCGTTGTCGGAGTGCTGGCCGAAAAGGCCAAGACGACGCCGGAGAGCTACCCGATGTCGCTCAATGCGATTGTTGTCGGTTGCAATCAGAAGACCAATCGCTATCCCGTCTCGGCCTACGAGGCGGACGCGGTGGAAGAAACGCTCGACGAACTGCGCGAAATGCGCGCCGTGGCGATGATCGAGGGCCTGGGCCGAGTACCCAAATATCGGCACTTGCTCTGCCAATGGTTGGGAGTGGAGAAGGTCGAGTTGGCCGTGATGACCGAATTGCTGCTTCGCGGCGCGCAAACCGAGGGCGAGCTTCGCAGCCGGGCGGCTCGGATGGAACCGATTACCGATTTGGCGGCGTTGCGGCCCGTGCTCGAGTCGCTCAAACGCAAGGGGCTTATCGTCTCGCTGACCTCGGAGGGCCGGGGTCACGTGCTTACGCACAACTTGTACAAGCCGCGCGAACTGGAGCAATTGCGGGCGCAATACGCGGCAGTCGGGGGCGGCGCGGGGTTGCCGGCAGTGTCTGGTGAAGAAGATTCGGCCGGAAGCCCCGCTGCCGGCCCGGTTTGCCACGGTGTCGCAGATTCCGGATCTGCGGCAGGCCGCGAGGTGGCGGCCACGATTGATGCTTTGCGGGCCGACGTCGAGCGATTGCGGGCGGAGTCGGCCGCGCTGAGCGAGCGGCAAGTGCGGCTTGAAGCGGAATTGCAACGTCTGCGCAGCGAGTTGGGCTGCACGTAGCGACTGGGCCGCCTCGACGCATCAACGTGCGGAGGGGTGCTACGGCCCAAAGATGCTGCTGTCGCCGGCGCGCCGCTGCTGCTTCAGCTCATCCATCAAGACGCAAACGCCCCTAAGGTACTCGGCGGCTGCCTGTTGCGCGTCGCCTTTGGCGGCGCACCGCCGCGCTTCTTCTACTCGGGCGTCTAGTCGCGAGAAGTCCATTTCCCACCGCTCCGAGATCGCGGTCTGCCGAAGCTCGTCGATGATCTTCGCCAGCCGGTCGAGCAATTCGGCCGTCGCCCCGCAATCGACGGCGATGTACGGCCCGCGCCCCAACGGCCGCCCGTCGTATGGAATGCCTCCGGCGGAACCGGCATTGTACTGAGCCAGCGCGACGATGCCGGCCGCCGCCGCAGCGCCCAATGCGATGATCGCGGGCAGCCATTGAGCAAGCACTCCCAGCAGTGCCGCTGCCGCCAAGCCGACCCACAGCCAAAGCCAAACCCATGGGGCCACCCGTCCATGACGAACCGGGGCCGGCGCGGGCGGAGCCGAAACGCCGGCCTCGGAGCACACCTGCGGACCGAGCACCTTGACGACGATTACCGTAATGTTGTCTGGCCCGCCGCGCAAATTGGCCAAGTTGACCAAAGCGGCAACTGCCTCCTTCGGCGGCAGGCACGAAGCCGTCAGTCCGATTTCTTCATCCTTTACCGGTCCGGAAAGCCCGTCGCTGCACAAAACAAACGTGTCGCCGGGCAGCAGAGGCAGGGGGCCTTCCAGATCGACGCGCACCACCGGGTTCGGTCCGAGGGATCGGGTGATGATGTTCTTGCCCACCAGTTCGGCGGCGCCGGCGGGCAGCTTGGCCTGGTTGTAGTTCATTTCCCAGACCAAACTGTGATCGAAGGTGATTTGTTCGAGCCGGCCTTGGCGGATGCGATAGACTCGGCTGTCACCCACATGGGCCACGAGGGCGCCCAACGGCAAAAGGCTGAGCACGCTGCATGTCGTGCCCATGCCCTTGAAATCTTCGCTTGCTTGCCCGCGGGCATGAATCTGTTTGTTCGCATCCCAAATGGCGTTGACCAGCGCCTCGGGCGGCGATAGCGAGGACAGCTTGTGATAGGTCAGCGGGATGACGTCGGCGGCGATCTTGCTGGCCAGCTCGCCGGCCGCGTGCGCGCCCATGCCGTCGGCCACCAGAAACAGATGTCCCCGATTCTGCCAGGCGGCCTGATCCGCGGCCAACGCCACATTGAACGAATCCTGGTTGTTCGCGCGGCGCAACCCCACGTCGCTTGCGGTTGCGTATTGCAGGCATTCTGCCCAAAGATCGGCATTCTGATGCATAACTGGTCGATTCACTCGGTTGCGAAACGGGAAGGGCAACCCGGTCGTGGCGCCGGCTTGGAACCGTGGCACGTGCCTCTGACCAACGAACCGAACGCGGCGCGGGCGTCGCCGTTCGACAATCGGTTGCCATGAGCGTAACCCAAAGGGCCTTTCGTTGGCAAGAGCGGCAACAAGCGATCTTTGTTGCTCATGGGGCCTTGGCGAGACGCTCGGCGCGTTGCCGAACAGCCCGGCGAATCGGTCGAGCCGAACCACGAATTGCGCCTGGGGCGACGGCGCGGTGGGTGCCTGGCCGGCCAGCCGGCGCATCGGTGGGAAGCCCCACGGCGTTCACTCTGCTCGCCCCCTTTGACGTTGCGCGCCCATTTTGCTAACTTAGCGCTAGGTCGGGCTTGTGCGGCGATTCGGTCAGCGGCCGTCGTTGCGTTGCGGCTGTTCTTGTTTTTCGACCGGCGCATTTTCGAGGGGATGCCATCTTGTGGTCCGCCGATGCGCCGTTCAAGGTTTTTCGGGTTCGGCGATTCTGGGTTGAGGGTGTTGCCCGCGGTGGGCTCGTTCCGTATCGGGAGATTATCGAAACATGGGTCGCTTCATCGCATTGAGCGGGATCGTGGTGTCGGTGGCAATCGTTTCGGCGGGTTGTTGGGGGCGCGGTCCGTCGCGCGTCGTGGCGCCCGAAATCAACCCCAGCGCGGCGGCTGCCGCAGCTATGGATCAGTACGACACGAATAAGGACGGCAAGATTCAAGGGCCGGAGCTGGATGCGGCGCCCGGACTGAAGGCGGCCTTGTCGCGGATCAATCCCGGCGGCAACTCGGTCGATGCCTCTCAGATTGCCGCGCGGATTCAGAAGTGGAAGGACTCGCGCGTTGGGCGAACGAGCGTCGCCTGCACGATCACGCGCAAGGGCCGTCCCTTGGCTGGCGCAAAGGTAACGCTTGTCCCCGAGAAGTTCCTCGGCCAGAACCTGCCGGTTTGCACCGGAGTTACCGACGAGAGCGGTTCGTGCAGCGTAAGTGCCCCGACGAGCGGTCCGACGGATCCGCCGGGCGTTCCGCCGGGGATCTACTTGGTGCAAATCACCAAGGATGGCGACAACATTCCCGAACGCTACAACACCAAGACAACGTTGGGGATCGAAGTCGCGCTTGATGCCGAAGGAATGGAAGCGGGCTACCGGTTCGATTTGAACTACTAATCGGGCCCGATCGGAATTGCCGGCATGGCCTCGCTGCCAAAGCCTGCCAGAGCAAGGCCGCGCAGAGCGGACTAGTTGAGAAAACACAGAAGCGGTCTTCGGGCAAGCGCCCGGAGACCGCTTTGCGCTGATTCGAGATGCAGGGGCTTACCGGTAGGTTGTCCGCGTGCCAGCGGCCCGCCAGCCATCGCGGTCGACACGCTGCGAGGCAGCGGTGGCTTCGGCCGGTGCGACGGGCATGGCCGGAGTCGATGCTTGGTCGATCCGCTTTGGGGCAACGACTTCGTCGGTTTCGTACAAGATTCTGGGTTTGCCCACGTACTGCGCGACCGGCGGCGACGGGGTGACGCTGACCTTCGGCGGCGGGGCGGGTTTCACCGGGGGCGACGGGCGTCGGCCTTCGTGAATTACTTCGCCTTCGACCACCGAAGGCGGCGATCCGATCGGGGCGGCCGACCCGCACCGACAACCCGAGCCGATGTAGTTGCCGTCGTGGTCGCAGCCTTCGCAGCCGATGCGGGCGCCTTGAATCCGCGGCCAGTAAGTCTCACCGCAGCCGTCACAGGGATAGCAGTTCCAGTTGAACAGCCCCAAGACGAAGTCGAGCGGGCCAAGCCGCCGTTCGCAGCAGCAATCGTTGCCGCAGCGCGGGCCGGCCGCGCTGCAATCCACTGCGTTGGCCACCGGATTGCATCCGATGCCGCAGTCGCCAACACCGCAACCGCGGGAACCGCAATGGCCGCCCAAAACACAGCAGCCGGCGTTGACGGCGGCCAACACGGCGGCCAAACCGATGACGACAAGATTTTTCGACATTTCATCCACCTCTGCGTTGGGCGGCCCAACGAGTTAGGGCGTCGGTTTCTCCTAGATGGAGATGCGCTTTGTTGAACTGCCCGCCCACCCTATCGAACGGCCGGATTCGTCGCGGGCGATCATGTTGGCAGACCGATCAGCGATTGCGATAGCGTCTGCCGAGGTCGATTCGTCCCGCATCGGCCAGATGGCAACCCAAAGACTGGGCTGCCCATCTGGCCGTCCATAGGGCTCTATCGGACAAAAAATCGCTACAATCGAGAAAATCGCTCGAATTGCGAAAGTTTGTCCAGTTGATCCAAGTTCACGATTTTCGGCGGATCTGCTGTCGGCCGCAGTTGGAACCAAGCCGACAAGGCTTGGAAGCCAATGGAACTGAACGAACTAGTGAACAAATGGCAGGAGCGGGCGAGCGGGGGCCGGGCGAGCGGTCCGGGTGCGTGGCGGCGGCCCGGGCTTGTGCGGCGTCATGGGATTTCTGAGAATACTGTTCGTGGGAGAACCCAAAGCTGCTGTCACAACGCCGTCGACCTTGTTCTTAGGGAGTGGGCCATGCTGGTTGCATGCGTTTACGTGCATGTTCTGCCCGAATACCGCGACGCTTTCCTGACAGCAACGCTGGAAAACGCCCGGAATTCCATCAAGGAGCCCGGTTGCCTGCGATTCGATGTGAATCAAGGAGCGGACAATCCCGACTACTTCTTGCTTTACGAAGTCTATCGCGACGAGCAGGCTGCCACTGCGCACAAGTCAACGCCCCATTACCTGCAATGGCGCGATGCAGTGGCCAATTGGATGGCCGAGCCTCGTCAGGCGGTACGCCACGTCGGCCGTTTTCCCGAGTCGGAGGAGCAGTGGCTTACCCGAGGGGGCTGAAGTCGGGCCGGTGCTCCGGGCAACATCATTCCTTCAACTTGCTGTTGTGATTCGACGAGACTGAAGCGAGGCCGCTGCTCCAGGCAACATTGTCGGTTGCAGCCGGCACGGAGATGGGCCCGGCAGTTTCGCGGTTTCGGTCTCCCGCATTTGGCCCCCCATGTGCCGACGGGCTGCCGGCTCTTGCAAGATCGGGAACTCGCGTCCGGCCGGGCCGTTTCCTAAAGTTCACTCCATGTGAACTGCTTGGTTCTTGGCGGAGAGCCTCAGTCGGCTGTCCGTCGGAAGCGCGGCCGACTGCCAAATTGGCACGTTGCTCGGAGCGTTCGCCGGTCCCCTCCCGCCCCGGCCGAAAGGCTCAGTTCCGTAAAGCATTGTGTGCCAAATATTTGCGGAATTATTTGCTCGTATTGGCGCGCTAGTTGCGTTTTGTTGGGCGCAAAACGGATCAGGCTGCCACTATTGGCCTGTGGAAGTCCCATACACAACGATTGTTTCCAGCCCGCAACAGGAGGAATCCGCTGTGGCAAAACAACTGGTCTTTGAAGACGCGGCGCGGCAGCCGTTGGCCGCCGGGGTCGGGAAATTGGCCCGAGCGGTCGTGAGCACCTTGGGGCCGCGCGGTCGCAACGCCGTTTTGGACAAAGGTTGGGGATCCCCGAAGATCACCAAAGACGGCGTCACGGTGGCGAAAGAGATCGATTTGGACGACCCGTACGAGAACCTCGGCGCACAGTTGGTCAAAGAGGCTGCCTCGAAGACCAACGATGTCGCGGGCGACGGGACGACCACGGCCACGTTGCTGGCCGAGGCGATTTTCCGCGAGGGGCTGAAGATGGTGGCCGCCGGCGCCGACCCGATGTCGCTGTCGCGCGGGATCCACAAAGCCGTTGAGGCGGTGGTCGAGTCGATCAAGAAGATGGCCGTGAAGATCGACGAGAAGAGCAAGAAAGAGATTGCACAAGTGGCGACCATCGCCGGCAACAATGATCCTTCGATCGGCAACATCTTGGCCGATGCGTTGCTGCGCGTGGGCCGAAACGGCGTGATTACGGTGGAGGAGGGCAAGTCGTCGGAAACGACCTTCGAGGTGGTCGAGGGGATGCAGTTCGACCGCGGCTATCTCTCACCGCATTTTGTTACAAATCAAGAATCGCAGACAGTGGAATTCGAGAAGTGCCTCGTTCTTGTTCACGAAGACAAGATTTCGAGCGCGAAGAACCTGGTGCCGTTGCTTGAGGCGGTGAGCAAGGAAGGCCGCCCGCTGTTGATCATCGCCGAGGATGTGGAAGGCGAGGCGTTGGCGACTTTGGTGGTGAACAAGCTTCGCGGCATTTTGCAGGTGTGCGCGGTTAAGGCGCCGGGCTACGGCGATCGTCGCAAGGCGATGTTGGGCGATATCGCCACGCTGACTGGGGCTCAGCCGATCTTCAAAGATTTGGGCGTTCAGCTCGACGGCGTGAAGCTGTCGGATCTGGGCGCGGCCAAGAAGGTGGTCATCACTTCCGAGGAAACGACGATGGTCGGCGGCGGCGGCGACAAGAAGGCGATCGAGGGCCGCGCCGAGCAGATTCGCAAGGAAATCGAAACGACCACCAGCGACTACGATCGCGAAAAGCTCCAGGAACGGTTGGCCAAGCTCGCCGGAGGGGTGGCGCAGATCAGCGTCGGGGCGGCGACGGAAACCGAAATGAAAGAGCGGAAGGCGTTGATGGAAGACGCTCATCACGCCACCAAGGCGGCCTTGGAAGAGGGAATTGTGCCCGGCGGCGGCGTCGCGCTATTGCGCAGCGCGAAGGCCCTGGAGAAGCTGGGGCTTGAAGGCGACGAGGCGCTGGGCGTGAAGATCGTTCAGCAGGTGCTCGACGCTCCGTTGCGGGCAATTGCCGAAAACGCCGGCAAAGACGGCGCGGTGGTCGTCAATCGGGTTCGGCAGATGAAGGGCAAGGGCGACGGTTACGATGCCGACAAGGACGAATACTGCGACCTGTTTGAAGCGGGCGTAGTCGATCCGGCGAAGGTCGTTCGCACTGCCCTGCAAAACGCGGCCAGCGTGGCCGGTTTGCTGTTGACGACTTCGTGTTGCATTACGGACCTGCCGAGCAAGGACGACAAGAAGCCGGGTCCGGGAGGCCCCGGGCACGATCACGACATGGGAGGCATGGGCGGCATGGGGTTCTAGGGACGCCAATTGCCGAAAAGGTCGGCTCCGGCGTCACGCGGCTCTCGGCTCTGTTTGGCGGCGAACGATGACGCCGGCCCGTGGGCCTGATCGGCCGCGTCGCCGCAGCGCGATTGAGTGGTTCTTGGTAGTGATCATTGTCTGATGAATAACCAGCTTCGAGATACTCAGTCAATAAGGGATCGAGCAATGAAGGAAATCAAACTGCGTCCGTTGGATGATCGAGTTGTGGTGGAGCCGATGGAGGCGGAAGAGACCACCGCCGGCGGGATCGTGCTGCCCGATACGGCTAAAGAGAAGCCGCAGCGGGGAACGGTGATTGCCGTTGGGCCGGGCAAGCTGCTCGACAACGGCAGCCGGGCCGAGGTAGCCGTGGCGCTTGGCGACGAGGTGATCTACGGCAAATACTCGGGGTCGGAGGTTGAAATCGACGGCCGCGAGGTGAAGATTCTTCGCGAAAGCGACATTTTGGCGAAGGTGGTCAAGTCGTAACTTCCCGCTGCAACTCGGACCTTTTCTGATTGAAGGAACGCCAACGTGCCTAAGCAACTGTTATTTGATGACCACGCCCGAGCGCGCCTGCTGCAGGGCGTCAACAAACTGGCCGACGTGGTGGCAGTCACCCTCGGCCCGACCGGCCGCAACGTCATTCTCGACAAGTCGTACGGCGGCCCGACCGTCACCAAGGACGGCGTAACGGTGTCGAAAGAGATCGAACTGGAAGACCGGTTCGAGAACATGGGCGCGAAGCTCGTCAACGAGGTTGCTTCGAAAACCTCCGACATTGCCGGCGACGGCACGACGACGGCGACCGTGCTGGCCCGAACGATCCTCGCCGAGGGGCTGCGGAACATCACCGCCGGCAGCAACCCCACGGCGATCCGCCGCGGAATCGACAAGGCCGTGTCGGCCGCTGTCGAGCATCTGCACAAGATGGCCAAGGCGGTGACGAATAAGGAAGAGATCGCGCAGGTCGGCGCCATCAGCGCCAACAACGATCAGTTCATCGGCAATCTTCTAGCCGAGGCGATGGAGAAGGTGGGCAACGACGGGGTGATTACCGTCGAAGAAGGCAAGACGGCCGAGACCACCTACGAAGTTGTCGAGGGCATGCAGTTCGATAAGGGCTATCTGTCGCCCTACTTCATCAATCGCACGCCCGAGATGGACTGCGTGCTCGAGGACGCGCTAATCCTGATCCACGAGAAGAAGATCAGCAACCTCCGCGATCTGATTCCGCTGCTCGAAAAGGTGGTTCATTCGGGCAAGCCGTTGCTGATCATCGCCGAAGACGTCGAGGGCGAGGCGCTGACGGCCTTGGTGGTGAACAAGCTTCGCGGCATCCTCAACGTTTGCGCGGTGAAGGCGCCCGGTTTCGGCGATCGCCGCAAGGCGATGTTGCAAGACATTGCGATTTTGACCGGCGGCACGATGATCAGCGAAGACTTGGGCCTCAAGCTCGAGAATCTGCAACTGAACCAGCTCGGCCGCGCCAAGAAGATCACGGTTGACCGCGAGCGGACGACGATCGTCGAGGGCGGCGGCAAAAAGGCCGACATCAAGGCCCGAGTCGACCTGCTCAAGCGGCAGATCGAAGAAACCGAAAGCGACTACGACCGCGAGAAGTACCAAGAGCGATTGGCCAAGCTCAGCGGCGGCGTGGCGGTGATCAAAGTTGGTGCGAGCACCGAAGCGGAAATGAAGCAGAAGAAGGCTCGCATTGAAGACGCGCTGCACGCGACGCGCGCGGCCGCTCAGGAAGGCATTCTGCCGGGCGGCGGCGTGGCCCTGTTGCGCTGCCGCCGCGCGTTGGAAAAGGTTCGCGGTTCTGCCCGCGGCGACGAGAAGATCGGCATCGACATCGTTTACCGCGCCTTGGGCGGCCCGATGCGTCAGATCGTCGATAATGGCGGGGGAGACGGTTCGGTGGTCGTGGATGAGGTGTTCGAGAAGGCCGATTCGATCGGCTACGACGCCCAGTCCGGCAAGTACGTCGATATGTTCAAGGCCGGCATCATCGACCCGCTGAAGGTCGTTCGTACGGCCTTGGAAAACGCCGCCAGCATTGCCGGACTGATGCTGACGACGGAAACGCTTGTGACCGACCTGAAGCCGGAGGACAAGAAGAAAGTCGCGGTTGAGGGGGCGATCCGCTAAAGCAAACCGCGGAGGAGTTCAGGCGGCCTGGGCGAGTGCGACGCGCAGTTGTCCGTGCGCCTTGCTTTCGGCCGTTTTCCTCGTTGTGCGAACCTGTTTCGTTGCCCGACGGTTCGGCCGGGCTTTGCTTGGCGCTGGGGCTGGGCAGGCGCAGTGTGGTGGAGAAGGTGATGCGACCCGCGGGCCACCTCGGCGGCGAGGTGGCCCGTTTTCAATCTCGGGCGATTGGACGCAACGGCCGCTGCCCGGGATGCCCCGCTGCACCGATGCAGCCGACCGCTCAGAGCGGAGTTGCTCCGGCGGGGGCGCGCTGATCGCTTGCGGGAAAGAACCGAACGCCAGTTGCGCGAAAGCGTCGTTTTCGAATCGACCAACGGCGAGTTATGCCAGTTATGGCGGCCAAACGCGACTACTACGAAGTGCTCGGGGTGAGCCGGTCCGCCACGGCGAAAGAGTTGGCGGAGGCCTATCGCAAGCTCGCGCTGAAATACCACCCCGACCGCAACCCCGGCGACGCCGAGGCCGTCGAGCGGTTCAAGGAGGCGGCGGAAGCCTTCGAGGTGCTCAACGATTCCCAGAAGCGCGAGCTGTATGATCGCTACGGGCACGCCGGGTTGGAAAACGGCGGTTCGCCGCGGTTCCACGATGTCAACGACATTTTTTCCGCGTTCGGCGACATCTTCGGTTTCGGCGATATCTTCGGGGGTGGCGGCAGCCGTTCGCGGCGCGGCGCCGATACCCAGTGCGAAGTGACGATCGATCTGATCGAGGCCTCGCGCGGGGTGACCAAGGAGATTCAATTCCATCGCATGCAGCCGTGCGAAACATGCGGTGGAACCGGGGCACGGCCCGGCACACAGCCCGAACGATGTCGTTATTGCGGCGGGCGCGGTCGCGTGGTGCAATCGATGGGCATCTTCTCGATGCAAACAACGTGCCCTTCGTGCCGCGGCGAAGGATCGACGATCCGTGAAAAATGCGACGATTGCCGCGGCGAAGGATACCTGTCGCGCCGAGTTTCGCTCCGCGTGAACATCCCGGCCGGCGTCGACGATCAAGTTCAATTGCGCGTTCGTGGGGAAGGCCATCCCAGTCCGAGCGGCGGCCCGCCCGGCGATTGCATCGTGCTGGTTCACGTGCGCGAACACGAGCTTTTCCAGCGCAACGGGCATCATTTGGTGTGCCAGGTGCCGATCAGCTACAGTCAGGCCGCCTTGGGGGCGATGATCGACGTTCCCACACTCGACGGCCGACGGCAGCTTGAAGTGCCGCCGGGCACTCAATCGGGCGAAGTGTTTCCCCTAAAGGGCATGGGCATGCCCGATCCCCACTCGCGCCGGCGAGGCGACCTGCTGGTTCAAGTGCATATCGAGGTGCCGCGGAAGTTGTCGGCTGATCACGAAAACCTGCTCCGCCGGTTGGCCGACATTGAAGAGCGCCAGGTGTCTCCGCGCCGCAAATCGTTTTTCGAGAAAATTAGGGCCTATTTCCAGTCGGAGTGATGTGCGGCGGAGAAGTTGAGCCGCCGATGGACGCTGTGTGATTCGTCCGCACGATTGATTCACCCGATTCACCTGCGGACATCCGAAAGATGAGTGAAGTCCACCGGCCAAATAGCGAGGGCGACAACCGTGAGCAAACACGCGAAACATCACGAACACGAAGCGAAGCAAAATCTGCACGAACATTCGGCCGCCAAGGGCGCGGAACCGAAGGCGGACCCGGGGGCGACAGCGGAGCAAGCCGCCGCCAAAGGGGCGGAAGTTGGGCAGCCAGCGTCGGGCGAAGCCGAGTCGGCCCCGCCGCAGCATGCAGGCGAACTGCCGGCCGAAATTGCCGCACAATTGGCCGCTGCTCGCGACCGCGAACTGAGGCTGCTGGCCGAGTTGGACAACACGCGGAAGCGCGCCGAGCGCGAGATTGCCGAAGAGCGCCGCTACGCCAATCTGCCGTTGATGCGCGACTTGTTGCCGGTGCTCGACAACGTGTTTCGGGCGATTGAGGCGGGGGAGAAGTCGCCGGGGGCCGAGCCGATCGTACAGGGGATGCGGTTGGTGGCCGAACAGTTGGAGAACGTGTTGCGGCGGCATCATTGCGTGCGAATCGAGGCCCAAGGCGCCGCGTTCGATCCGCACCAGCACGAGGCGATTGCGCAAATGGCGAGCAATGAAACGCCGGCGCAACACGTTTCGGCCGTGGCTCTGCAAGGTTTTCGCTTGCACGATCGCGTGGTGCGGCCGAGCCAAGTCGTGGTTTCTTCCGGGCCAGCGGGTGGAACGGCAACGGCGGGGGCCGATGCGGGCCCAGCGGCCGACTCGGCGTCGTCAGCCGACAGTTAGCAGGGCGTTGCGGCGGTGGCGGCGGATTGGGGCCGAGCCGCGCTTCGCACCCAGAACATTAGTATTGCCTCAACCGTGGCGAACTTTTTGGGGGCGAAGAACACCGCCGCCGTGCGGGCGAAGATTAGTGTGTACTCAGTTGTTTTGGCTTTGATGGACTAAGTTGGGGTCTCAGCAGCGAATGCAGCGACGGCGGCGCGACGTTGCCGACAACTTCGGCCCGCCATCTGTTCGTCCGTTTGAATCGCTGGTCTGAGAGCCGTTTTTTCGCAAAGGTGATGCATCATGCCGACTTACGACTACCTGTGCGAGGCTTGCCGCCACGAGTTCGAGGAATTCCAGTCGATCACGGCAGAGCCGTTGAAGAAATGCCCGGCCTGCGGGCGCAAGAAACTGCGGCGATTGATCGGCGGCGGGGCGGCAGTTGTGTTCAAAGGTTCGGGGTTCTATCAAACCGACTATCGTAGTGAATCGTACAAGAAGGCCGCAGCCTCGGAATCGGGCGGCGGCAAGAGCACGTGCGGCAACGGGGCGTGCAAGGCCGAGAGCAAGTGCGCCGCGGCCCCGAGTAAAGAGTAGGGCAATCGAACCGCGACAGAGCCGCAGAGTGTGACGTGTTGTCTTTCGTGCTGCGGCGATCGACGGATTTCGATGCTCGGCCGAGGTCTGCATGGAGCAGTTTGCGAGGGGGCGCCTTCTCCGGATCGAAACGGCGGCATAAAGAGCGACTCATTATTGGGTTTCTCGCAGCCGACGGCCCGGTGATTCTCGCCGCCCATGTTGGTTCTGCGCCTTGTATGAATTCGCTCGGTCGCGTGAACGATCTGTCACCCAACGGCCATGGCTCGCATTGAATGTCCGATCTGCCGCCGCGAGTTTGAAGCCGAGCGAAGCCCGGCGATGCCCTTTTGCTGCGAACGATGCCGGCTGATCGATTTGGGCCGATGGCTCGACGAACGCTACCAGATTCCCATTGAGAGCCCGGATGAAGCGGATGAGAGCGAGCAACCGTCCGCGGACGATCCCTAGGGAATCATCAAGGACACAGCCGTCGCTCGTCCGGCGGCGGATCATATCGTGGGCATCGGGCCGTTTCGTTTCCCGCCCCAAGGGCGATTTCTTTGCCCGCCCAAGGCCTCGCGATTGCGGCAAAACCGCCGGACGCAGCTCTGTTGAAGCACGAAGCACCGGCACTATTTTTCCGGGCGACACTTGCGTTGCCCGACGGCGCCGATCACAATCGTTCGCGTCAGCTTGCGCCCCGTGAGATTAGGCCGGCGGAAGGCGGAGCCTGCGAGTCCGCGCGTCAACGGCGCGGCAACCGGCGTTCCGCGGAAGCCGGACGTTGGTTGTCTCTCGCGAATCGCTATCAAGCAGGTCGGCCGTTGTCGGGCGATCAAGCGTCTTCTGGTTTCATGAATACCCTTGGGAGGCCGCGCAGACCGTGCTTCCTGGTTTCGGAGCGAGCGGTCGGGCGTCGGCAGGAGGCAGCCATGCGGGTTGCAGCAGATTTCGGGCGGTGGTTCTGGCGGCAGATGCGACCGATCGCGGCTCTTCTGCCGGCACTGGCAGCGGCCGGCGCGATTGCCGCTGCCTCGGCGCAGGCCGAGCAGTGGGATGTTGGGCCGGGCAAGCAATTCAAGCGGATCGAAGACGCCGTGGCCCGCGCAGCCGACGGCGATGTGATTCGCGTCTTCCCGCAGGAAGGCGGTCGTCCGTACGAGCAGACTGCTGTCTTCGTCCGGCAGAAGCGGCTGACAATTTGCGGCATGCCGGCTCAGCCCGGGCAGCGCGTGGCGATCGACGGCAAGGGCTTCGATTACAGCGGCCGCGGCAGCACTCCGCGAGCCATCTTCCAATTCAACGCCGGAACGGACGATTGCGTGCTGGAAAACTTCGAACTCTTCGGCGCCAAGAACCAAAGCCACAACGGGGCCGGCGTGCGGATCAACCAGGCCAATAATGTCGTTATCCGCAACTGCTCGATCCACGACAACGACATGGGAATCATGTCGAACGGCGATGGCTCGCTCGAACGCGGCCGGAATCAATTGATCGAGTACTGCGAAATCTTCCGCAACGGCGCGACTGCCGATCCGGGCAGGAACCACAACCTGTATCTGGGAGGAACCAGCGTCGTTGTTCGGTTCTGTCATATTCACGGCAGCACAACAGGGCACAACGTCAAGAGCCGCGCCCATTACAACCGGGTTGAGTACTGCTACATCCATAGCTCGGCCAATCGCGAGTTCGACCTGGTCGATGCCGCGGAGACGGCCCAGCCGGGCAGTCACACGTTGCTTCTGGCTAACGTGATCGTTAAGGATCCGAATTGCTCCGGCAATCGCGCGGTCGTGCATTTCGGACAGGATGGCGGACGGGAGCATGACGGAACGTTGCATCTGTGCTTCAACACCATTGTCACGCCGTTTATTGCGCCGGTGGTGGAGCTTTCTTCGCCCCAGGCGTCGGCGGCGTTGGTGGGCAACTTGGTCGTCGACCGCGGGGGACGGCAGGCGGGACAAGTGCTTGCCTGGGCCCGCGCGGGGGCCAAGATCGACCGGGTCACCGGGGCGCACAACGGTTTTGCGGGCAGCTTTTCCGCGCCCGGCGCTGCGATTGACGTTGAGTCGCAGCGTCTGACGCCTCCGGCCGGCGGATGGTTCGTTGCGCCTGATCGGCATGATTTTCGCTTGACGGCCGAGGCCGCCCGGGTCGCCCTTTTCCGCGGCGATTTCGATGCTCGGAAACTGCCGCTTGGTGCGGGCGAGGCGGCGCCGTCCGAACCGCTCCTGAAATGGCGCTACGCGCATCCGGCTCGGCGCGAGGCGCGGCCGGTTGAGACGCAGCGGCTGCTCGGCGCGATGGCTCGGTAGGTTGCGCGGGGCCGCGCCGCGAGCCGTCTGGCATTTGCGTGGCTGGAACAACGAACGGCAGGCCGACTGTCGGCCTGTACTGGGAGCGACAATCGCGGCGATGGTTGAAAACGCACCGAATGGCGATTCCTTGGCGGCGTCGATCTGTTCGCAAACGTTCGTCCGAACATGCGAGTTCTGGGAACAGCTTGCATCGACGAACGACCGCGCGGCCGCGTTGGCGGACGTGGAACCCGAGCGGCTTCCGCTGCTCGTCTGGGCCGAGCGCCAGACGGCCGGACGCGGACGGGGCGGTCATCATTGGTGGTCGGCCGAGGGCGCGTTGACCATCAGTCTTCTCATGGAAGGCAAAGACTGTTCCGGCCGCTTCCTGACAGCGCCTGATGGATTGGGCGGCGCTGTTTCGGCCCGCCCTTGGGACGCCGAAGCGTTGAAGGGGCAATCAGATTGGCAACGGCCGCAGCGTCCGTCCGTTTCGCGTTCTGCGCTGGTGTCGCTTGCTGCCGCGTTGGCTGTGATCGACGCAGTCCGGCCGCTCGTTGATGTCGAGGTTGGGCTGCATTGGCCCAACGATGTGTTTGCGTCGGGGCGAAAGCTGTCGGGGGTGTTGATCGAGGTGCTGCCCAACGGCCGACACATTCTTGGCGTGGGCGTCAATGCGAACAACTCGTCGGCCGCAGCGCCCGATGGGCTGCGCCGGCGATTGATTAGCCTGGCTGAGCTGTGTTCACAGCCCGTCGATCGGGCGGCGTTGGTCGTGGCTTTTTGCGAGGGCCTGCGGCGTTGGCTGGAGCAGTTGAGGGAAGACGCCCATGCCGTAGCCGAGGCGGCCGATCGCGCATGTTTGCAGCGGGGATGGACGTTGACGATTCGCGACGGGCAAACCGAGGCCACCGGCCGGTGCGAGGGTATCGATCGTTGGGGCCGACTTTGCCTGCTTGTTCCTCCGGCGGGAATGCGTTGCTTCGCCAGCGGCATGCTGATGCACGGGACCGATTGATCGAATCGAACGGCGCAATCGATTTCCGGCGAAGCGATGTCGGGCCGATTCATACGTGTTCTCAATCGCCTGTCGCCTGCCATGCGGCCGCATGCCCACGCTTGTTCGCGGGAGGCTAAGCTTTTTTCGCAGTCGCATGTTTCGGCCGGATCAGGCCTGGAAAGGCGTCGAGGTCCAGCGTTTCAATCAATCCGGCGCGAAGGCGTTCCAGGGCGATGGCGCCCATCACCGCGTTGTCGGTGCAGAGCTTCAAGGGGGCAATCACCAGACTGATGCCTCGGCGTTCGGCCTCGAACTGGAGCCGCTCTCGGAATCGCGCGTTGGCCGCCACACCGCCGCCGACACAAAGCGTCGAAAGCCCCGATGCCCGCAACGCCTGCATGGCTTTGGCCACGAGGCAATCGACCACGGCCTCTTGAAAGCTGGCCGCGATGTCCGCCACGAATTGCGGCGGCAGATTCAACGACGAAAAATCCGGCTTGCCCGGCCCGACCAGTTGGTAACGCACTGCGGTTTTCAGTCCGCTAAAACTGAAATCGAGCCGAGGTTCGTCGATCAACGCTCGCGGAAACGCGAACGCCCGGGGGTTGCCGCTGGCGGCGGCCTTCTGGATCGATGGGCCGCCCGGGAAAGGCAGGCCGAGCATTTGCGCAACCTTGTCGAACGCCTCTCCAGCGGCATCGTCGATCGTGCCGCCGAGATATTCGAATTCCAGCGGGCTGGAACAGCGAAAGAGGCTGGTGTGTCCGCCGCTGACGATCAGACCGACACACGGGAAGACCTCGCGGCCGGCCGCAATGCGGCAGGCGTAGATGTGGGCCTGAAGATGATTGATGGCGATCAAAGGCTTTCCGGCGGCGGCACAGAGCGTTTTGGCGGCCACCAAGCCCACCAGCAACGAGCCGGCCAGGCCGGGCGTATTCGCCACGGCCACTGCGTCGATTTGGTCGAGCGTCAATTGCGCGCGGCGGAGCGCCTCGTCAATTACCGGAAGAATTCGCTCCAGATGGGCGCGCGAGGCGATCTCCGGCACCACGCCGCCGAATCGTTGATGCAGCGCGTCTTGCGACGCCACCACTTCGCCGAGAACCGTCGGACCATCGCCGACGACAGCCGCCGCCGTCTCGTCGCACGTTGTTTCAATGCAGAGGATTCGTGCCATGTTTCGTTCACTGCTTCAGAGAACCAGCGGCCTTGCCGCACCCGTGGCGGGCGTCAGAGACCCCGGCGACGACGGCTACGGCTCCAAATCAACGTCGTCGGCGTTGAAAACCGGCCCATCGATGCACGTGCGGCGATAATCCCAATTTCCCGAGGCGTCGCGAATCTTCGCGACGCAACTGAAACAGATGCCGATGCCGCAGGCCATGGGCGATTCGAGTGAAAGCCGGCAGGGAATCTGCAAACGGCGCGCCTCGGCGGCCGCGGCGGCCATCATCTTTTCCGGGCCGCAGCAGACCATCAGGCAGCGACCAGGGCCATCGCCGGCGGCCGGGGCGATCAGTTCGGTCACCAGCCCGCGATGTCCCGCGGAGCCGTCGTCCGTGCTGACCCGAACATCGACGCCGATGCGGCGAAAATCCTCGACGCCAGCCAAGTACTCGGCCGTTCGGGCCCCGTAGCAAAGCGTGGCCTTGGCGACCCGGTTCGGGCTGCGGGGCGGATCGCCGAACTCCATTTGGCCCAAGGCCTCGCGCGCCAGCGCCATGAACGGTGTTTGCCCGATTCCGCCAGCGGCCATCAAGAGATGATCGGTTGCCTCAACGGCGAAGCCGTTGCCCAACGGCCCCCAAGCCTCCAGTCGCGACTGCGCGCCCAATTCGGCCACCTTCCGCGTGAACTTGCCGACGGCCAGATACACAACATCGAACGCCTCGCGGCGCCCGGCGCCGTCGCACGCCACGTCGTACAAGGCCAAGGGCCGGCCCAGCAACGGGTCGTTGCAGCCGGTCAGCCGAAGCATGACGAATTGGCCCGGCGTGATCTGCCGCGCGATCGGCGGGCAAAGGAGCCGCAGGCGATACGTATCGCGAGCCAGCGGCACATGCTCGACAACCTCGACCGGGCCGTGCCACGCCCGATCGGCGTAGCAGGCGGTTCGTTCCATCGGCATCGGTGTACTCTCTTTGGGCATGGATTCCGCTTGAAGATGTCAGATGGGCAAGGCGTTGCTTTCGGCAGTTACGAGCGGAGACCGGCGGCGCGCCGCAGTTGCGCGACCTCGTCGCGAGTCAGCGCTCGGGCCGCGCCCAAAGGCAGCGAGCCAAGCCGAACCGGGCCCACGGCCAGCCGGGTCAGACGCATCACCTTATGACCGACACGCGCCAGAACGCGGCGGACCTCGCGGTTCTTTCCTTCGCGAAGAACCAGCTCGAGCATCGTGCTGTCTTTTTGATGCGAACGAACGCGAATCTGCTCGACGCGGGCCATTCCCTCGGCCAAATGCACTCCGCGTTTCAAACGCGCGAGCACTTCGGGCGAAGGGCGGCCGGCAACTAATACGCGATAGGCCTTGGCAACCTCGTAACGAGGGTGGGTAAGCCGTTGGGTTAGCTCTCCGTCGTTGGTCAACAGGATCAGGCCCTCGCTGTTGAGATCGAGCCGGCCCACGGAGAACAGCCGGCTGTCGCCCGACGGCGCCAAATCAATCACTCGGGGCCGACCGGCTGGATCGCGATTGGTGCAAACCACACCGGCCGGCTTGTTGACCGCGTAATAGACCAGACGAGCCGGTTTCAACAAATCGCCATCGACGGTGATTCGACTTTTTTGCGGATCGACGCGGACGCCGAGCTGTGTTACGGGCTTGCCGTCAACCTCGACGCGGCCCGTGACAATCAGTTCTTCGCACTGCCGCCGACTGCCGAATCCGGCAGCCGCCAGAACCTTCTGCAATCGTGATTCGCCAGAGGGCTCGGGCGGTGAAGCCGCCGATGCGTTTCGCTGAACCGGACGAATGCGGCGATCGCCGCGCCGCGATTTGGCGCGGTCGTCTGCCGGACGACGATTTCGGGCCGGGCCTTGCGATTCGGCGGCCGTTGCTCTTTTCCTTCGAGAGGGCTTGCCCATGCCCTGTGACTGAGCGCCGCGAGGCAGCGACCGGCCGGACCGGCCTTGATTTGGGCCCCGATTCTCCGCCCGATCTCTGTTTCTCTTGTCCGACACCCGCTTCATGGAACGACCGCCCTTTCTGCCCGCAGACGCAGGCAGTACGCTTTCTAGCCTTCGTTGAGAATTACCGGCAGCGAACGAAAAGCCAAACTATGCACGGAATGGGCCGGCGATTTCCGCCGGGATTGCGCGTTCGGAAAGCTGTTGATGCGAGCAAACGCTGTTTTGTCGCTAAAGACCACAGCCACGATGGCTTTCGAATGTCTTGGCGGCTTTAGCGATGAGTTGCATGACCGTTCGGCCGAATACCAGACATCATATCGCTTTGGTTGGCGCGTCGGAAGTGGTTTGCCTTGCGGTGCAGACATCGGTTGCTCGCCCGAACTGGCGTCGCAACAGCGGCACGATCCATCGATGCGGCAGAGGGTTGCGTCTGTGGGCCCTTGTTTGCCGCGGCGGCCGGACCTCGGAGAGCAATGCGGACAAACTGTCCGGCAATCATAAAAAACCGGATGGAAAACGCGTCGTCCCGAGCCTGCCGAGAACATCCGCAGCCGGGCGTTCCGCAGTTCGTCCCGATGGCATGGGTTGTACGATAGTCCGGCGCATTGCGAGCACGGGGATCGGACAGTATCATAAAAGTCTATCAACTTTTGGTTGGGATTCGTGTTGGGTGGCGACGGGCCCGGTTGGCATGGTGAGTCCCAGTCGTGCCCGGCGGCTGGTGTTGGCGTTAGGGCAGTTTTCTCTCCGGCCATGATCCCGACGGCTCATCGCGGTCGTCCGCCCACGGCGCGGACGCACGCAGTGAACGGACTGCCTCGCCTGCTCCGCGACGGGCGGCAAGGCCGAGGCAACAGGTTTCGGTTTCTACGGTGCGAGGTTTATGGCATTGTTGCGACGCAAATCGGACGAAGACCTGTTTCGCGAAAGCACGATGACCTTCGGGCAGCACCTGGCCGAGTTGCGGGTGTGCCTGTTTCGCGCCGTGATGGGATTGGCCCTGGGCACGCTCGTCGGCTTGGCCGTCGGGCGCTACGTGGTCGGATTGATCGTTGCTCCGCTTGAGGCCGCCCTGACGCGTTATTACGAGAATCGCGCGGTCGAATTCGCCCGGCAATCCGTCGAGTCGCTGAAGAAGGGCGGTTACGCCTTCGCCGACGACCCGGCCAAAGTGCAGCAGTTCATTCTGGAAACGGGCATGATCGTCGAGGAGGTGTACGTCAACCCGCGCGAGCTGGCGTCGATGTTGGATCGGGGGGCCGAGTACGATGCGCCGGCGGTGGTTCTGCCTTCGGGAGGCGATCAGACCGGGCTGATTCCGATTTTCCTGTGGCGAAAAGCCGCCGACGATCCGCGGACCCGCATCAAAACCCTGAACGCCCAAGAAGGCTTTATGGTATGGATGAAGGCGTCGCTGGTCGTGGGCTTGGTGCTGTCGAGCCCGTGGGTCTTCTTTCAACTTTGGACGTTCGTAGCGGCGGGCCTCTACCGGCATGAACGGCGTTACGTTTACGTTTTCCTGCCGTTCAGCATCGGGCTGTTCCTTGCCGGCGTGGGGTTGGCGTGCATCGTCTTTCGCCCGGTGCTCGACTTCCTATTCGGGATCAATGCGTGGGTGGGAATCGATCCCGACCCCCGCATCAGCGAGTGGCTTGGGTTCGTGCTGTTCATGCCCTTGGGTTTCGGCATCAGTTTCCAGTTGCCCTTGGTGATGCTCTTTCTGGAACGGATCGGCGTGTTCACCGTCAGCGGCTATTTAGCCTATTGGAAAGTGGCGGTGTTCGGCGTGTTCGTGGCCGCGATGTTGTTTACGCCCAGCGGCGATCCGTACAGCATGATGCTCTTGGCCGGTCCGCTCACCGGTTTGTATTTCGGCGGCGTTCTTCTGTGCCGATTGATGCCGCGATTGGGCAGCCGCGCTCAAGACTACGCCGCGGCGTGACCGCCGGCGGCTAGCAGGCAACCGTGCCGAACGACGGCCGGGCAAACCGATCGGCCCTCTGGGCCGCGACGCCATCACAAGCTCCTGCCGGCGCGTTGCTTTCGTGCGTTGCAAGAAGCCGCGTTCTCGCGGGCGTTTTGAGCGGCCCGCAGCCCCTCGGGCTCAGATCGCTTCTCCTCCCCGTTCGCCGGTGCGAATTCGAATGCACTCTTCCAGCGGCAGAACGAAGATCTTGCCGTCGCCGATCTCGCCGCTCGTCCCGGTTCGACCGCCGCGGACGAGCGCGTCGATCGTCGGTTGAAGGGAGTCGTCGTTGACGGCGATCAACAATTGAACCTTGCGGACGAGATTGACTGAGAACTCCCGACCGCGAAACGCTTCCGACTGCCCTCGCTGGCGTCCGAAACCCTGCACGTCCATCACCGTCAGTCGGAACACCTCGACTTCCGCCAACGCTTGTTTGACTGCTTCGAGTCGGTGCGGCTGAATGATGGCGATGATCAATTTCATGGGAACGTCTCTCCAAGACGGCCAACCGCCCCCGATCCAACGCCCAGCCAACGCTCGCCAACGGCCAAATGGTTCAAAGCGGGGCTTCGACCTCGTTTCTGCGGGCGGCGGCGCAGCCGGACGGGGGCCGGTCAGAACCCTCAGCGGTCTTCCATCGGGACGTAAGGCGACTCGGCCGGACCGGTGTAAACCTGGCGGGGCCGCAGAATGCGCGTGCTGGCGTCAACATGCTGTTCCCGCCATTGAGCGATCCATCCGGGCAACCGGCCGATGGCGAAACAAACGGTGAACATATTCGTGGGAATCCCCATCGCTCGCAAGAGAATGCCGCTGTAGAAATCGACGTTCGGATACAATTTGCGTTCGACGAAGTAGGGATCGTTCAGCGCCGCCTCTTCCAGCTTGCGCGCGATGTCGAGCAGAGGGTCTTGTCGGCGCAGTTTTGCGAGCACTTTGTCGCACGAGGCCTTCAGCAGCTTCGCCCGCGGATCGTAGTTCTTGTAAACCCGATGCCCGAAACCGAACAGGCGGAACGGATTCGATTTGTCTTTGGCGGCGCGGATGCAATCTTCGGGCGACATGCCGCCTTGGTGGATTCGCTCGAGCATGTCGATCACCTCCACGTTGGCCCCGCCGTGCAGCGGCCCCCACAGCGCGCAAACGCCCGCGGCGCACGAGGCGAACAGATTCGCTCGAGCCGAACCGACGGTGCGGACGGTCGAGGTGCTGCAATTCTGTTCGTGATCGGCATGGAGAACGAACACCAAGTTCAATGCGTCTTCGATTTCCGGCGTAACGATGTATTGCTGGAACGGAATCGAAAACATCATGTGCAGAAAGTTCGCGCAGTACCGCAGGTTCGGGTCGGGATAGATGAACGGCAGGCCCAACGACCGCCGGTAGGAGAACGCGGCGATGGTCCGCACCTTGCTGATCAACCGCGCGGCAGCCAGTTCGAACGACTCTTCGTCTTGCGGCGACAGGAACTGTTCGTGATAGAACGAAAGATTATTGAGCGTGGCCGAAAGAATCGCCATCGGCGGCGCGTCGGGCGGAATGTGGTCGAATTGGTGCTTCAGACCTTCGTGCAGCAGTTCGTTGGCGGTAAGCAAGCTGCTGAAGCGGGCCAACTCGTCGGGCTTGGGCAGCCGGCCGAAGATCAGCATCCACGCCACCTCGACGAAATTGGGATGGTCGGCGAATTGCTCGATCGGAATGCCCCGGTAGCGGAGAATCCCTTTCTCTCCGTCGATGAAGGTGATTTCGCTACGGCAAACGCCCGTGTTGCCCAGCGAAGGATCGTACGTGATCATTCCCGTTTGATCGCGAAGCTTGGTAATGTCGATCGCGCGTTCGCCTTCAGTGCCGACAATCACCGGGAGCTCAATGGTTTGGTCGCCCACGATCAATTTAACCGTTTCTTGCACGTCCCCGTCTCCTGATACTCGTCAGTCAGTGAAGCTGCGGCAGCCAACGAATAAGCCAACTAATACTTGCTAATCACAGTCTCCGGCAGCGCAACGCGGGCTGCCGCCGCGGCCGAGAAATGGGCCCTCGCGATCAACGCGCCGCACTCCCGGGCGGGCCCGTGCGGCTGCGCCCCCGTTCGACGCCGCCCCCCGGCCGATTGCATGGCGTTTCGGCCGCCCGCGGCGTGTTGCAGGTCGTTATCTGGCAAAGTTATAGTGTAGGAACAACGTGCGCGAAAAGATAGGGGGCTCGCGGTTGCGGGCCGCCGCGGTTGGCGGCGGTTCTCGGGCGTCGATGGGCGGCGTCCGAGTGTTGTCAAGCGGCACTGGTTGGATTACGCTGTGGTGAGCCGAATCGGGCGCCGCCTGGGCTGCGTGATCGCCCCGGGCATCGACGGTCGTGGGACGATTTTCGCCGTTTGCGCCTTTCGCCGTTGACGCCCGGTGTCGAGGTTGCTCGACGCCGGCGTAAAGATGAGTTGCCGCCGCCCGCCCCCGCCGTCGGCAATGGCCGCCTCCCCGCCGAACCATACCCCGAGAACCATACCCCGAGAGACGCTTCCCCAAAGTGCCGATTGACCCTGGCTCAAAGGGCGACTGCGCCTCGGCGGCTGCCGATCGCAAGCCCATCGGCCGAACAACGCAAGACGGTCGACCGGCAGCAAGCCTGTTGACCAGAGAGAGTCGCATCGGCCGTTCCGTCGAATGATCGGAACGTCGGTTCTTTCACGCTGTCCTTTGCAACTGTTTCCCCCATTTGTCTTGGAGAGAATGTCATGGCGACGAGAGTTGTCAGTGCGGTTCTGTTGATTGCCGCGAGCATGGGTTTCGGGTATGCCGGCGTTGCCACGGCCGCCGAAACGTCCGGCAAACAGAGCGGATGGATCGTGTTGTTCGACGGCACGGACTTGAACGCTTGGCAGGAACCCAGCGCCAAGCGATGGAAGATTGTCGACGGCGTTCTGACTTGGGACAAAGGATGCGGAAACCTTTGGACCAAAGAGCAGTATGGCGACTTCATTCTCGAACTCGAGGCGAAATGTGCGAAGGACACCAACAGCGGCGTGTTTCTCCGGTCGCCACAGGGCGAGAAGAACTGGTTGCAGGGGTCGATCGAGATTCAGGTTCTCGGCTCGTTCGGCAAGCAGAAGCCGGGCAAACACGACATGGGATCGATCTACGACTGCTTGGCGCCGAGCGTCGCTGCCGAAAAGCCCCTGGGCGAATGGAATGCGATGCAAATCGACTTCCGCGGCAATAAGCTGAAAATCACCCTGAACGGTCAACTGATTATCGACGCCGACCTCGACCAATGGACCACCGCGGGCAAGAATCCGGACGGCACGCCCAACAAGTTCACCACGGCCTACAAAGATATGGCCAAACGAGGTCATTTGGGGCTGCAAGATCACGGGCAGCCGGTATGGTATCGAAATATTCGAGTGAAGCCGTTGTGATGCCGTAGCCTGCATGGCCCGAACGGCCGCGCGCTGCCCAATCGAAAAATCCTGCTGGTTGGGGCAATCGATTGCGGTTTTTCGATGGGTGAACCGCTTCAGCAATCGAAGTCCGTTCGAAGGCCGTGGGCTGATCGATCCGACTCTTTTTCGACACTGCCAAAAAACTGGGAGATGGCGCAATGACCATGAACAATGGGCTGACCCGACGACAGTTCGTGCAGGCGGCCGGCGCCGCGGCGAGCTTGTCGATCGTTCCCCGCAACGTGTTGGGCGGCGAGGGGATTGCCCCGCCGAGCGAAACGCTGGGCGCCGCCCTGATCGGTTGCGGGGGCCGCAGCGGCGGCACCTATAACGACATGATCACGCGGCTGCGGGCCGTCGGCATCGAGGTGAAACTCTTGGCTCGGTGCGACGTGAAGTTCGCCGATCGGGCCGACAACAAGGAGACCTACACCGACTATCGCCGGGTGCTGGAACGGCGCGACGTTGATTTTGTGGCCATCGCCACCCATCCCGGCTGGCACGCGCTGATCTCGATTGCCGCCATGGAAGCCGGCAAAGACGTGATGTGCGAGAAGCCGATGACGCGGTTCATTGCCGAAGGCCGCGCCGTGGTTGAGGCGGAAAAACGTTACAACCGCGTTTTCCAGCTTTGTACGTTCGGGCGATTCGGGGCTTCGCGCGATCCCGGACGCCGCCAAATCCACAAGATGATGGCCAGCGGCTTGTTGAAGAAGTGCCCCGTCGTCCACATCAAGAAAGGCGGGCTGAAGGTGCGCGAGTGGAGCGGCCGCGTGGTGTACCAGCCGGCGAAGGCCCCGCCCTCGCTCGATTGGGACATGTATTGCGGGCCTGCGCCGCTGCGGCCGTATCAACCGCACCGCGTCGGCGGCACGCACCGCGGCTACTGGGATTACGAAGGCGGCGGTTTGGCCGACATGGGGCAACACCATTTCGACCCGGTGCAGTGGACCTATGCGAAGGACCACACGAGCCCGGTGGAGATCGAGGCCTATGCCCCGCCGGCGCACCCCGAGGCTTGCGGGATGTGGGGCTGGGTCGAGCTGAAATACGAAGACGGTTGCACCTTCGTTTTCGAAAGCGCTGAGTGGGGCGAACCTTACGAGCGGGCCAAACCGCGCGAGTTGAGCATCAACGACCTCGACGAACAGGCGAGGCGGCAACTGGCGGAAATGCCCGATCCCGATCCCTTGCTCGAGTTCGGCGAAGCGGTCAAGCAGCGGAAGAAGTCGGGCGGACACGCCGAAGCGGCGCATCGCTCGTCCACCTTGCTGCATCTGGCGAATATCGCCATTCGCATGGGACGCAAGATTCGCTACGACCCGGTGAAGGAAGAGATCGTCGGCGACGAAGAAGCGAATCGACTGGTGCGGCAGCCGATGCGGGCTCCCTGGCGCGTGTGATCCGTTCTGAGAACCGATTGGGTGAGTCGGTCGTGTCGGAATTCGTGTTTCATCGAGAACTCAGGGGAGAACCCATCATGGCAACCGTGGACGAAGTGAAGGGCTTGGTGGCCCAAATGCCCGATCCCGACCAACGCGGGATGTATTGCGAGAATATCGACAAGGCCAAGATCGATGCGGCCATCGAGGCGTTGCGCCGCGGCGGGCCGGAGCACTGGCGCGCGCTGGCCGATCTAATTGTTCCGCCGGGCGAGGGCGACGACGTGAAGGCTCGCTACGCCCTGCACGCTCTGGCAGTTGCAGTGTGCAAGCCCGAGGGACGCGAGTCGCGTCGGGCGTTTGGCGAAACGCTGGCCGCCTTGCTGGGGGCCGATCGCCCGAAGGCCGTCAAAACCTACCTCTGCCAGCAATTGCAGACTGCCGGCGGCGCCGAGGCGTTGGCGGCGCTGGCAGAGCTTCTGACCGACGCTGAACTGTGCGAACCGGCGGCCATGGCGATGACGGCCATCGGGAAATCGGCGGGCCCGCTGTTCCTCGCCGCTTGGCCGAAAGCGGGCGGGGCCTGCCGCCTGACGATCTTGCAGAACTTGGCCGTGTTGGTGGTTGCCGAAGCGAAGCCGATCATGCTGGCCGCGCTGGCCGATGCCGATCGCGAGATCCGCTTGGCGGCAGGATATGGTTTGATGAAACTTGCCGACGCCGAGGCGGTGGAACCGCTGCTCAAGTCGGCCGAAACGGAGGGCTGGGAACGCATTCAAGCGACGAAGCATTGTCTGATTCTGGCCGAAAAATTGGCGGCGGCGGGCAACAAACCGCCGGCGCGGCGGATTTACGAACACCTAAAAGCGACTCGGACCGATCCGAAAGACGCCTACATCCGCCAGGCCGCCGAAGCCGGACTGGCTGCTTTGTAGCGGCCTTGCGGCGGCTTAATCGCCTTACGGCGGCATGGGAGAACACTCGAAGCGGAATGGGCGGTTTGATTGACCGTTTCCCCGAGGATGAATACACTAAATGAGGTTTGTTCTCCCTCGTAGGGGCGGATGCCGGCGCAATAGCTCGGGCGTTTTTCCGACGTTATTGCGGCGGCGCTGAAGGCCGCTGGGTGCTTGCAGGCCGCTCGGGTCGAAGATCGTCGTATGGCGATTCGGCGGCCAAGCCGCGCCGGGCGGCCAGGGTGGGTGACTCGGGCCATCTTGGTCAGTCGCCCTCGGCGAATTGGGCAGCCGAGGGCCGGAGGCCGATGCAATGTATGGGGAATTGATTCCGGTGGGCGGTGGAGATCCGATCCCGTTGTTGAAGCGGAGTCTCCTGGTCGGTCGTCGCGAAAGTTGCGACATTGTTCTGCGATTTTCGAACGTCTCGGCCCACCACTGCCAGCTGACCGTGGTGGGCGGGTACTGGTATGTCCGCGATCTGAAGAGCCGCAACGGTTGCAAGATCAATGGAGTGCGGGTGCCCGAGAGCGTCGAGCGGCGGCTTGATCCGGGCGACACGTTGTCGGTTGCCAAGCATCAATATGAGGTGCGGTATTCGCCCATCGAGTTGGGGGCCGTCGGTCCGCCGCCGCCCGACAAGCCCGATGACAACATCTTCGGAAAGTCGTTGCTGGAGCGCGCCGGTCTTGATCGCGGCAAGGCCGCGCGTTACCAGCAGGCGGCCGACTACGAGGAGCCGCCGACGTTCGACCCGTCAAAGGATGCCCCGGGCCAGCTTCGGTTCAAGCAGCGTTGATGAGCGAACCACGGAAACGATTGCGAGCCGAGTTTCGCAAGAACCGCAGCCAGCGTCGGCGCCGCAAGGATTGGAGCGACGCGATCGCCGCCGACGAGGGCGACGAACTCCTTTCGTCGCAGCGAGTCGGCAAGGATGAATTGAGCCGCAAGCGGACCGTACACGGCGAGATGATCGCCGACGCCGCCGGCGAGAAGATCGTCTTGGATGTCGATCCGCGAGCATGCCTGCGCGGGCGGGTGCTCTCGATCCACGGAATCGCCCATTTCGTGGCGGCCGAAGACGGCGTGGTGTATCGCAGCGCCGTTCGGCGCATTCTCAAGACGCTGCAAGGCGATCAGCGGCACGCGGTGGCGGTGGGCGACCATGTTTTGCTTCGGCCGGCTCCGGGGTCGGATCCGCCTGAGGCGTTCATCGAGCGGGTCGAGCCGCGGCACGGCTGCATTTGCCGCGAAATCCGCGGAAGGCAGCAGGTGCTCGTCGCCAACGTCGATCAGGTGGCCGTGGTGGCCAGCGCCGACGAGCCCCCGCTGAAGCCGAACCTGATAGATCGGCTCTTGGTGTCGGCCGAGAAAGGGCGCGTTCGCCCGTTCGTCTGCATCAACAAGATCGACTTGGTTGATCCGGCGGAACTGATGCCGTTGATCGGGGTTTACGCGCGAATGGGCTGCGAGGCGATCGCTTGCAGCGCCACCACCGGCGCGGGGCTGGCACGGCTCCGTGCGCTGCTGACCGGACGCGAAACGGTGATGGCCGGCCAGAGCGGCGTGGGCAAGTCGTCGTTGATCAATGCGATCGATCCGTCGTTGAGCCTCAAGACCGGCGCAGTGGTGCGCGACACGCTCAAAGGGCGTCATACGACCACGGCCGCGCGGTTATTGCCCTTGTCGGGCGGAGGGTTCGTCGTCGATACTCCCGGCATTCGCCAGTTCCAGCTTTGGGATTTCGTGCCGATGGAGGTTTGCGCGCTGTTCCGCGACTTGCGGCCCTATGTGAGCCTGTGCCGGTTTCCCGATTGCACCCATACGCATGAGGAAGCGTGCGCGGTGAAAGGCGCCGTGGCGGACGGCCGGCTGGACCAGCGGCGCTACGAAAGCTATTGTCATATGATTGCGGAGGAAGAAGAGCCATCGTGAAAGAGATCCGTCGCATCAACGGCGCGGTGAGCGAGGCGGCTGTGCTCGTCGGTCTGATCGCCGCCGATCGCAAGTCGCAAGAGGCGCCGCTGGACGAGTTGGCCGGATTGGCCGAGGCGGCCGGGGTGCGCGTCGTCGGACGCTTGACCCAGCGAAGGGAATCGCCCGACGCGGCGACGTACATCGGCCCGGGCAAGGTGGAAGAACTGGTGCTTTTGGCCCGAAGGACCGACGCCGATGTCGTGATCTTCGACAACGACCTGAGCCCCGGGCAAACTCGGAACCTCGAAAAGGCGACAAAGCTGAAGGTGATCGACCGGACCGAATTGATCCTCGACATCTTTGCCGGCCGGGCGCGAACGGTCGAAGCGCGGCTGGCCGTCGAACTAGCTCAACTCGAATACTCGATGCCGCGGCTGAAGCGGATGTGGACCCACCTTTCGCGTCAGAAGAAGGGCGTGGGCCTTCGCGGGCCGGGCGAAACGCAGCTCGAAGAAGACCGTCGGCTCGTCGAGCATCGCATCAAGGATCTTCGCCGCGACCTGCGGGCGATCGAACGCCGCAAAGAGCGCGAGGTGGCCGCCCGCCGCGACTTTCTCACCGTTTCGTTGGTCGGCTACACGAACGCCGGCAAGAGCACCTTGATGAACGCTCTGACCGACGCAGGCGTGTTCACACAAGACGCATTGTTCGCCACGCTCGACACGCGCACGCGCCGTTGGGACTTGCCCGGCTGGGGACCGGTGTTGCTGAGCGACACGGTCGGTTTTATTCGCGACTTGCCCCATCATCTGATCGCCAGCTTCAAAGCCACGTTGGAAGAGGCCCGACAGGCCGACCTGCTGTTGCACGTTGCCGACGGCGGAAATCCGGCGATGGCCGAACAGATCGCCTCCGCCTACCGCGTTCTCGAACAGATCGGCATTCAGCGGAAGGACACCTTGCTGGTGATCAACAAAGTCGATCGCATCGAAGAGCGCGCCCGCGTCGAATCGCTGTTGGCCAAGTATCCGCATTCGATCGGGATCAGCGCGAAAACCGGCGAGGGGATCAGGCAGCTTGCTTCGGCGGTGGCCGAAGCGCTGAGCCGCGCCTATGTCGATGTCGATGTCGAGATGGGCGTGGAGAATGGCCGGACTTTGGCGCTTCTGGCGGCCCACGGCGAAATCCTTTCGCGGCAATATCTCGACGGACGCGTCCGGGTGCATTGCCGAATCGCCAAGGCGTTCCTGGGGCGCGTGTACGATGAAGGGGTGTCGATCGCGCCGCGCCGGCCCGACGACGCCGTTGCCGCGGTCGATTGACGTTCTCCGTTGCCGCGGCAGCAACGGCAGTGTCGATTGTTGCGTCGCGGAAAAGATCGTTGTGAGTCCGGCCAGCCGGAGGCAGGGCTCAAAAGGATCAACGTCAGTCGCACTAGGCGTTGCCGCTTTGAAGACGGCAAGCTCGGCTTCGTCGCCGGTGCAGGCATGTTGATCGGCCGGGGGTGCGAGAAGATTCGCAGGGAGAACCGACGGTGCCTTCGGAAAAGTTTGCACGAATTTTGGCCGTGGAAGACAGCGCAACCGAACTGCGTTTGCTGACCGACATTCTCGAAGAGGATGGTTTTCAGGTGATTGGCTGCACGTCGGCGACCGAGGCGCTTCGGCAGCTTGAACCGGGCCGCTTCGGCGTGGGCGTGGTGGATTTGTTGCTGCCCGATCTCAACGGGATCTCGCTGCTGCAAGAGATTCTGAAGATCGACCCCGACGTTCGGGTGATTATCTATACGGGCGCCTCATCGTTCGATTCGGTGAAGGAGGCGCTCAATGCGGGGGCGTTCGGATATATCGAGAAGCTGAGCGACCCGGGCGAATTGCTTCGGCACGTTCATCGGGCCGCCCGAGCACGGGTGGGGCGTTATGCCGCCGACTTGGAGGCGGCTGTCGCCAAACGTACGGAGGAATTGGCTCGATCGAACCAAGAGCTTCAGGCTTTCGCGTCTGTCGTGGCGCACGACCTCCGCTCGCCGCTTCTGACGATCTCGGGCTACTGCGAGATTTTGGTCGAGGAATTCGGCTCGCAGCTGCCGCAAGGCGCCAAAGAGTATCTCAACCATATCACGATGGCTGCCGGTCGGATGGGGCGATTGATCGACGATCTGCTCGACTACAGCCGCGTGGGGCGCGGCCGCGACCCGATGCGCGCCGTAGATTTGAATGCAGTGGTCGATCAGGTGCGGGCCAATCTCGACGCGGCCATTCGCGATGCCGACGCGAAGATCGAAGTCGAGCGACTTCCGGCGGTGCGGGGCGACCAAACGCAGTTGATTCAGCTCTTCCAGAATCTGGTCGGCAATGCCGTCAAGTTTCGCGATGCGCGCCCGGTGGTTGTGCGGATTCGTTGCGAGGCCGAAGGAACGATGCACCGATTTTCGGTTGCCGATAATGGCATCGGCATCGACCCGAAAGATTACGAACGCGTCTTTCGGGTGTTCCAGCGATTGCACGGCAAGGAATACCCGGGCACCGGCATCGGCCTGGCGCTTTGCCAAAAGATCGTCGAGCGCCACGGCGGACGCATCTGGATCGAATCGAAACCGGGCCAGGGATCGACGTTCTATTTCACCTTGCCTGCCGCCGATCTTTGCCCGGCCTCGGGCGGCTGAAGACGCGGCAGCGCCGCGCTCTTTGAAGTGCCGGGCGATCGTTTCGCCGTGCTCGCTGCGTTGCTGCTGCCGGCAGCATTTCGTCGCCGAGCGGCCGATCGACAAGCCCGAAAAAAACAGCCGGTGTCGGCATAAAGCGGTTGGCGGTTGCCCTCGATCGACCGCTGCGTCTGCTCAGGCTGTAATAACTCGATAGTGCTTATCTGAAATGGCTTCGGTCAAATCGCCGACGTGTTCTGCTTTCCTCAGTTTAGCTCGTGGCTCGATGCCCGAAACGCCTGAATCGTCCCGCAAAAAAACGCTAGCACAAAGCTCAACAGCGGACCATCAACGGCTAATGCCCGCGCAGAGAATAGTTCTCATTCGAAGCTTGGCGGATCGGACGGCGCGTGTCGCGCAATCCTAACGCCGGGACGAAGGCGAAGAGCGGAAGCTGTTGAGGTACGGCGGCGCGAATCCGGACGAGCACGTTCCCGTCGATTCCGGAAACTCCTCGGTCTCGATCCTCGGGCGGTGTTCAACAGCTTCTACGCACGCAGTTCGCAGAAGGTTCGACGCTTTCCGTCGAAATCGCGTGGAAACGCGAGAAGGCTTTCCGGCGAACCGCGATGAACTGCTCTGACGGGCGCTTCGACCGCTCAACGGTCGCCGGGCTTCGACACGTTGCTTGTTGTTCGGGGGAGATGGTCTGAGGCGTTACGGGCAATCGCTTGGCCGCTGCCGACCGTGCTGCCGCGTAGGGCTTTTGCCCCGGCCGTCGGTTTGGCCCCGGTGCGAAGTTGCTCGCAAGGCCGCGGCAGGTTCGTCGTTGGGGTGTCGTGTTCGTTGCCGTGCGCGGCGGTCTGTGGTTGAACCGCGCGCCCGAACGAACAGGCCCGCGACCTTCTGCCGCAAGGACTGGAACTGGTGGGTTCTCCCGGCCCGTATGCGGTGGTCGAACTGTTTCTTTTTTTTGGAGAGATGGTATGAAGAAGAAGGGTTTTACTCTGGTTGAGATGTTGGTGGTGATCACCATCATCGCGATTCTCATTGCGTTGTTGCTGCCGGCCCTCAGCGCGGCCCGCGAAGCCGCCCGCAGCGCGAACTGCAAGGCGAACCTGCGTCAGATCGGTATCGGCCTGTTGATGCACGCCGATCGCGATCCGGCCGGCAAGTACTGCTCGGGCGCCTACGACTGGCGCCGCGACGGTTGCCCGGATAGCTGGGGCTGGGTGGCCGACCTGGTCAACGCCGAAATCTGCCGCCCGATCGACCTGATGTGCCCGAGCAACAAGCTCCGCGGCAGCGAGAAGCACAACGACCTGTTGGGCATCAGCACGATCAGCGCGAAAGACGGTCTTCCCGATGCCGCGCGTTTGGAGCACGGGGCGTGCAAGGGAAAGACGGCGACCGGCTTCACCGCTGCTGAATTGGAAGCCAATCTGTTCAACAAAGGCTATTCTTCGAACTATGCGGCGGGCTGGTTCCTTGTGCGCGGTTCGATGAAGCAGACGGGGTCGTCCACCCAAGCCGGTGGCAAGCTTGCTACGGTGACCATTGAGGCTTCGGGCGGCACTTACAACTTCAAAGGATTGGGTGGTACCACCGGCCCGTTGACCCGCAACCAGACCGACCGCGCCTATGTGCCTTCGAGCACGATTGGGCTGTTGGGCGACGCGGCCCCGGGCGACCCGAACGAAGCGTTCGCGATCCAGGCAGTGAACTACCAAGGCAAGCCGCTCTTCAACGCCGGCGACCGGCTGTGCGAGTCGTTCAACGACGGCCCTTCGTACTTTGACGAAACGACCGGAAAAGTGGGTATTGTGAAAGCATACTCTGGTGGTGGACACAAGTTGGTTGCATTCTCGGGAATTGATCTGAACACTGCGACGCCGACCTATAGTGGCGTTGCTGTCGAAGAGTACCGGAACGGCCAAGGCGTGAAGATTGATCTTACCACCGGTGCGGTCGACCCTGCCGGAGTAGTGGTTTTGCAAGACACCCGCGACTGGATGGCCGTCCACGGCAACGAGTGCAACATTCTCATGGCCGATGGCAGCGTGCAGTCGTTTGGTGACAGCAACGGCGACAAGTACCTGAACCCGGGCTTCCCGGTCACCGGCGCTGCTGTGAGCGAGGCGACTGGCTACCGCAGCAATGCGGTGGAAGTGGAGCAGGGCCGCATGTTCAACGGTCTGTTCCTCAACAACCCGATGCAGCACAAACAGTTGAACTTCGAGTAGTCGGCCTTCGGGTGCGGCTGCGGGCAAGCGGTTGGCCGGTATGACGCGGCATCTTTGACGGATTGTTCGGCCAATCTGCTGAAATCAACCTTGGGCGAGTGGTCTTTTGCAGGCTGCTCGCCCAAGGCCGTTTCTTGCACGCGCGGCAACGTCGCGACGTGTGCTGGGGCTTTGGTTCTGCTGCCCAGTGTTGCCAAAGTGCGCTGCACGGCGTGTTCCTCGCTTTTCTCGCCGTGGGAATCCCACCTGGCCGCTTTTGGCGCATTGGCAACGCAGCGAAAATCGGGTACCATTTGCGGATCGTACTCCGACCAGACGGACGAGAGCGGCGGTCCTCTCGAAAACGGCGGTGTTTTCTACAGGCCAAGCTGTTGTTATGTGCCGTTCACCATTTTGGCGTGCGGCACTGGGCGTCGGATGAGGCAAGTGCCGGCCAGGTGGTGGCGCGGGTCGGGCGGCGCTTATCAACCAATAGGGCATCGATCAGTAGTGGGTGGCGAGCTCATGGTGCAGACAATCGAGGAATTCGTGAAGACCCTCCAGGAAGAGGGGGTTGAGGCCGGCCGCCGCGGCGCGGAAAAGCTGTTGGCCGAGGCCAAAGTGCAGGCCGAGAAGATCGTCGAGCAGGCACGGCAACAGGCGGCTGAGATCGTCGAAGAGGCCCGCCAAGAGGCCCAGCGGACGCGTGTTCGGGGCGAAACGGAGCTGCGGTTGGCTGCCCGCGACACGATCACGCGGCTTCAAGATGCGTTGAATTCCGCGCTTCGGGCCGTACTGTTCCCGGCCGTGCGCCGGACGTTGATGGATCCGCAATTCCTCTCCGAGTTGATTCGCGATGTGGTTCTGCGTTATGCGGAGAACGACGCGATCGATCGCAACTCACCGGCCGTTCGTGTGTCGAAGGAGATTTCGGACGAGCAACGGCAGCGATTGGCTGCGCTATTGCTCGAATCGCTTGCACAGCGGGGCGGGCAGCTTGCCTCGATCGATCTGGACGCGGTGTTGGGCGAAGCGGGCTTCGAATTGGTGCTGCGCGACGGCGCCGTGGAGGTTACCACTGAGGCCGTGGTCGATTCGCTGGCGGAACTGGTCGGGCCTGAGGTGAGGAAATTGATCTCCGATGCGGCGGGGTCATGATGCTTGATCGGTATTTCATCACCTCGCTGCCTGCGCTCGGTGATTTGGGCACGTTGCCGCCGATGGGCTTCGCCGAGCTTTGGGAGTTGATCGCCGACCACCGTCGGATCCGAGAGTTGGCCGGTGCGTTGCTGCTGATGGACGATCTTCGGCAGCGCGAGTCGTATTTGGCCGGCGAGATCGATTATCTTGAACCGACCGTGCTCAGTCTTTCGCAGACGCTCGGGCGGAGCCCCTTGCCGGCTTATCTTGTGCCCGAGCCGGACGAGGCCGCGGGTTCGGCCCGACGCATTGCCGGCGACCAGCTTTGGGAGACGTATTTCCGTTACACGGCCCAGTTGGCCGCGGCGCGAAAAAGCCCTTTTTCGGAAGCGTGGGTCGGCCACGAAGTCGCGTTGCGCAATGCGTTGGCCGCCGCGCGGGCCGAGCGCTTGGGGCTTGAGCCGGCCGGCTACCTTGTGGCGCCCGAGTTGGCGCAAAGCGACGACGACTTCGGCAGCTTGCTCAGCGAATGGGCCGCTGCGACAAGCCCTTTGATTGGGCAGCAGAGATTGTTGCGGGCGAGATGGACTTGGATTGAGGCCCATGACCCGCATTTCACGTTCGACGACGACGAACTGCTCGTGTACACCGCGAGGCTGATCTTGCTGCGGCAATGGCAGCGGATTGCGGGCAACGAATGAAGAGCGATGGGATGAAAGGTAAGATTGTATCCGTTTTCGGCAGTTTGGTGATCGCGGAGATGGAGGGCCGAGTGGTGCAGAACTCGGTCGGGCACTGCGTGCGCTCCGACGGCACCCGGCTGCTGAGCGAAGTGATTCGCGTGCGCGGCCAATTGGCCGACCTGCAAGTGTTTGAAGAAACACGCGGGTTGCGAGCCGGCGACGACGTCGAGTTCGGCTCGGAGATGCTCTCGGTGGTGCTTGGGCCGGGGCTGCTCGGCCAGATTTACGACGGGCTGCAAAACCCGCTTCCGCAACTAGCCGAACAGGTCGGTTACTTCCTCAAGCCGGGGCTGTACATTCACGGGCTGCCCACCACGATCCAATGGGAATTCACTCCGACGGCGCGGCCGGGCGACATCGTTTCCGCCGGCGACACGCTGGGCACCGTGCCCGAAGGAATCTTCACGCATCGCATCATGGCGCCGTTTCGGCATCGCGAGAAGCTGACGGTGGAGAAAGTGGTTCCGGCCGGCCGCTACACGGTGGAAGACGAGATTGCCGTGTTGGCCGACGCAGCCGGACGGAATGTCAGCGTTTCCATGCAGCAGACTTGGCCGGTGAAGCTGGCGCTGAACGTGTCGCGCCGACGCCTCATGCCGACCGATCCGTTGGTAACGCGCGTGCGCATCATCGACTCGGTGTTCCCGATTGTCCGCGGCGGCACGTACTGCATTCCCGGGCCGTTCGGGGCGGGCAAGACGGTGTTGCAGCAAATCATCTCGCGCTATGCCGAGATTGATGTCGTGGTGATCGCCGCCTGCGGCGAGCGCGCGGGCGAGGTCGTGGAAACGCTCCGCGATTTCCCGAAGATCATCGATCCTCGCACCGGGCGGAGCCTGATGGAGCGGACGATCATCGTGTGCAACACCTCTGCGATGCCCGTGGCCGCGCGCGAGGCCTCGGTGTACACCGGGGCGACCATGGCCGAATACTATCGGCAGATGGGCCTCGACGTGTTGCTGCTGGCCGATTCGACTTCGCGGTGGGCGCAGGCGATGCGCGAGCTTTCCGGCCGGCTGGAGGAGATTCCCGGCGAGGAGGCGTTTCCGGCCTATCTCGAAAGCCGGATTGCGGCGTTTTACGAGCGGGCCGGAACGATCGAACTGGCCGACGGCCGCCGCGGTTCGCTGACCATCGGCGGCACGGTCAGCCCGGCCGGTGGGAACTTCGAGGAGCCGGTCACGCAGGGAACGCTGAAGGTGGTTGGCGCGTTTTTGGGGCTTTCGCGGGGGCGGAGCGACGCGCGCCGCTTCCCGGCGATCGACCCGCTCGACTCGTGGAGCAAGTATCGGGGAATCATCGACCCGGACAAAGTCGCCCGCATGCGGCGCCTCTTGGCCCAAGGCAACGACGTGCGCCAGATGATGACGGTGGTGGGCGAGGAAGGCACCTCGGCCGAAGACTTCGTCGTGGCGTTGAAGGCCGAGTTCTTCGATCAATGCATTTTGCAGCAGAACGCCTTCGACGATGTTGACGGCGCCACGCCCGCCGAGCGGCAGCGGTTCATGTTCGAAAAGGCCTGTCAGATCATCGATTTGGAACTGGGCCAATTGGACAAGAGCCACCTGCGCGAATTGATGGTTCGCGCCGCCGATCTGTTCCGCAACTGGAATTATGCCGCGGAGGGAACGGAGGAGTACGATCGCTGGCTGCAAGAGATTGACCGGTTCATTGCCGACCGAGGACGACCAAGACCATGAGAAAGTATTTTGATTCGATTCAGCGAATCGCCGGCAATGTGGTGACGGTGCGCGCCCCAGATGTTGGCTACGACGAATTGGCGATCATCAGCACCTCGCGCGGCGACTCGTTGGCGCAAGTCATCGGGATCGAGAGGCAAGAAGTCAGTTTGCAGGTGTTTGCCGGCTCGCAAGGCGTTTCCAACAACGACCGCGTGCGCTTTCTGCACCGGCCGATGCAGGTTCCCTTTTCCGAAGCGTTGTTCGGGCGCGTGTTCGACGGCTCGGCGCGGCCCCGAGACGGCCGTGGTCCGGTCGAGGGCACTCCGCTCGACATCGGTTCCCCGGTGATCAATCCCGTTCGCCGCCGCATGCCCGATCGGATGATCGCCACGGGCATCCCGATGATCGACGTGTTCAACACGCTGGTGGAATCGCAGAAGTTGCCGATTTTCTCGGTGGCCGGCGAGCCGTACAACGAGCTCTTGGCCCGCATCGGACTCCAGGCCGACGCCGACATCATCATTCTCGGCGGCATGGGGCTGCGGCACGACGACTACTTGAAGTTTCGCAACGCCTTCGAGGAGGGCGGGGTGCTGGGCCGCGCCATCCTTTTCATTCACACGGCCGCCGATCCCGTGGTCGAGTGTTTGATGGTGCCCGACTTGTGTTTGGCCGTCGGCGAGCAACTGGCGTTGCAGGGCAAACGCGTGCTGGTGTTGCTGACCGACATGACGGCCTTCGCCGACGCGCTGAAAGAGATCGCTATTACGATGGAGCAGATTCCCTCGAATCGGGGCTACCCGGGCGATCTCTACACTCAGTTGGCCAAGCGCTACGAGAAGGCCGTCGATTTCGACGAGGCCGGCTCGATGACCGTATTGGCCTGCGTCACTATGCCTGGCGACGATGTGACCCATCCGGTGCCCGACAACACGGGCTACATCACCGAGGGGCAGTTCTACCTGCGCAACGGGCGGATCGAGCCGTTCGGCTCGCTGTCGCGGTTGAAGCAGCAGGTGAACGGCAAAACTCGCGACGACCATCGCGCCATTATGGACGCTTGCATTCAGTTGTACGCGCTGTGCCGCGAGAGCCGCGAGAAACGCGACATGGGCTTCGAGATGTCGGATTGGGATCGGAAGTTGCTCAAGTACGGAATGCTTTTCGAGCGGAAGATCATGGATTTGTCGATCAACATTCCGTTGTTCGACGCCCTCGATCGCTGTTGGCGGATTTTGGCCGACTGCTTCGACCCGGCGGAAACCGGCATTCGCCGAGCGATTTCGGAACGTCACTGGCCAAAGGGTGCGTGAGGTACGTTGGCCCATGGCTGCGAAAATCAAGTTGACCCGCCCGGAACTGAAGCGCTATCGGGATCGGCTTGTGCGATTTCAGCGTTACTTGCCGATGCTGAAGCTCAAACAGCAGCAGCTTCAAGTGACGTTGCGCGAAATTGCCGATCGGCGCCGCGAGGCGGAGAAAGCGGCTGACGAGGCGGCCGAACAGGTCGAACGGTATTCGTCCGTGCTTCGCGACTTGCCGGGCATGCCGATGCAAAAGCTGGCCGCGGCCGAAGAGGTGCGCACGTCGGTGCGCAATATCGCCGGGGTGGAGATTCCCGTCTTGGAAGAGGTGGTTTTTCCCGTGGCGGAGTACAGCCTGTTCGCCACTCCGGCATGGGTGGACCAGGCGTTGGCGGACTTGCGCGAGAAGGCGCGGCGCAAGGCCGCCGTCGAGGTGCTGTGCCAAGAAGAGGCCGTGTTGCATCGCGAGTTGTCGCGCACCATTCAGCGAGTCAACCTTTTCGAGAAGATCGTCATTCCGCAGTGCCGCGAGGCCATTCGCCGCATCCGCATCAAGCTGGGGGATGAAATGACCGCCGGCGTGGGACGGGCCAAGATCGCCAAGGGCAAGCTTGCCGAGGCCTTTGTCAATGCGCCGGACGACGCAATTGCGCTGGCCGAGCAGTCGGCCGCGGGCGAGACGGAAGGGGCTCAGTCATGATCGTCGCCATGCGCAAGGTCTTTGTCGTGGGTCGGCTCCGCGACCAAGAACGACTGCTGGAAACGATTCGGGACGAGGGCGTGGTTCACCTCGTTGCCGACGATCCCTCGCGCGCCGTTGCCGATGATCAAACGCGCGATCGCGTGCGCACGCTGCAACGGGCGCTTCAAGTGCTCCACGGCATCCAGCCGCAAGGCGCGCCGCCCGAGCTTCCGCCCGTCGAAGCCGCCTATCGCGTGTTGGAAATCGAACACCGCAGCGCCGAGTGCAACAACCGGCTGGCGGCCTTGAGCCATCAATTGGCTCAGCTCGATCTATGGGGCGACATGCGGCTGGAATGGATCGAGTCGCTCCGCGAGGCGGGCATCGACGTGCAGTTCTTCGCCCTGTCGGCGGCCGACGCGTCGGCGATCGACGCACCGTGCCGGGCGATTGTCGGCGAGTTGTCCGATGGCCGGCTGGTCGCGGCCGTGGCTTTGCGGCGCGCCGCCGAAACAGCGCGCGCCGAGCCGGTGCAAGACGTGTCGGATCGAGAATCTGCGGCGACAACGGCCGGCGCAAGCGACGCGTGCCGGTTGCCCGAGGGCGCGACGCCGATTCCCTTGCCGCCGCGCGACGCTCCTTCGATCCGGGCCGAGGCGGCGCGGATCGAGGCGGCCCTGCGCGAAGATGCCGCGGAATTGGCTCGGTTGGCTCATCTGGCCGCCGCCATGCAAGAAGAACTGCATCAGCAGGAGCAGAAGGCCGAGTTCACCGCGGCGCTCCGCGGCGGGCTCGAGCGCGACGAACTGTTTGCCGTGCAAGGCTGGTGCCCCGCCGACAGGACGGCGGCGCTGGCCCAGGCGTTGCAGTCGGCGGGCATCGCCGCAGCCGTTCAGTGGTTTGAGCCGGCCGAAGACGAACAACCGCCCACGCTCATTCAGGTGCCCTTCTGGGCTCGCCCCATTCAAGGGTTATTCAAGATTCTCGGCACGGTCGCCGGCTACCGGGAATTCGACGTTTCGATCCCGTTCCTCATTGCGTTGCCGATCTTTGCGGCGATGCTGATTGGCGACGGCGGCTACGGCGCGCTGTTGCTGCTGGCGTTGATCCTCGGGTATCGCCGCGCGTCGAACATTCTGGGGCCGCAGTTTACGCAATTGATGATTATCGTTTCGAGCGTCACTTTGGTTTGGGGCCTGGTGTGCGCCACGTTTTTTGGCGTCACCTTGTACGAGCCGTTGATAACGGTCGATCTGAGTGAAGCTTCGCGCAATTTCATGATGCGACTGAGTTTCGTGATGGGAGCGATCCACCTGAGCATCGCGCAGCTTTGGCAAGCGACGTGCCTGTTCCCCAGTCTTCGTTTTCTCAGCAAGGTGGGCTGGGCGTCTTTCATCTGGGGAATGTTGGGCGTGGTGCAGTTCTTCGTGCTCAAGTCGCCCCTGGATTGGTCGACGCCCTGGCCGTATTTCCTGGCAGTCGGGGCCGCCCTGGCGATTCTGTTCCACTACCCTTGCCGGAATCCGCTGAAGATGATCGGCTTCGGACTGGGTGCCTTCCCGCTTTCCATGCTATCTGCCTTTTCGGACGTGATCAGCTATGTCCGCCTGATGGCTGTGGGATTGGCCAGCAGCGTGTTGGGCGTCAGTTTCAACCAGATGGCGGTTGGGTTGGACAATTGGCTGCTGACCATTCCGATTTTATTGTTCGGCCACGGATTGAACATCGCCCTGGCGATGATCGCCATGTTCGCTCATGGCGTCCGCTTGAATATGCTGGAGTTTTGCAGTCACCTCGGCATGCAATGGACGGGGTATGCATTCAGTCCCTTTTCCAAACGAATGATTCGGGAGCAATGAGTATGGCGACGACGGTGATTCTCGGTGGGCTCTTCGCGGCGGCTCTGCCGCTGGCCTCGGCGACCACGGACGGGTTCTGGCGGTTCCTGGCCGAATTCGGGGATGTGATCGCGCTGGGGCTCGGCGCAACGGGCAGCGCGCTCGGAATCGGGCTGGCCGGTCAGGCGGCTGCCGGCGCTTGGGCGAAAGAAGCCCGAGCCGGACGCTCGCTGAGCTTCACCTATGTGATCTTGGTGGGCATGCCGATGAGCCAAACCCTCTACGCCCTGATCGTGATGAACAACATCCGCTCCGTTCTGAGCAACGAAGCGCTCACCATCAGCCATGCCGGTTTGCTGCTCGGAATCGGGCTGACCACCGGGCTGGGCGAAATGTTCTCCGCTTGGATGCAGGGAATGATCGGCGCAGCGGGCATTCGCGCCCTGAGCGACGGCGGCGGCAAGGGGTTCGCCTTTATCATCATCGCCATGGGCGTGGTGGAGACCGTCGGCATCTTCACGATGGTGTTCATGCTCGGCATGATTCCCACGGTTTGACGGCGGGCGATTTTGCGCGCCGCCTCCGGGGCTGCCTGCCGATGGCGCCGGGCGGGGCCGGCGCGGGGCGAATCCGGCCTTCCCCAGGGGCGGCGGAGGCTGGGTTGCCGTTGATCGTGCGTGTTGCATTGCCATGTCGGAGACCAGACAATCAAACCGCGGAACTTGGGAAGTGCCGCGAGCGTTCGTTCACGACCGGCCGACTTGCCTTGCTCGCGGCCGCTTTCCCTAATGGTTGGGCCTGCTTAGCGTGCCGAAGTATCATTTGATCGAGTCGGGATCGCAGTTGCGAGACTACTGCGACGACGTGCTCCGCACGGCGCCGTCAGTCGGGTTCGATACGGAGTTCGTCGCCGAAGACACGTTTCAGCCGCAAATCTGTCTGATTCAAGTAGCAGCAGGCGGGCAATTGTCGTTGATCGATCCTTTGCGGATCGACGATCTGGAACCTTTTTGGCGGACGCTGGCCGAGTCGCCTCAAACGATTGTTCATGCCTGCCGCGTCGAACTGGAGTTCTCGGTGGCGGCCGTGGGCCGGCCGCCCGGCGGCTTGGTCGATACGCAAATCGCCGCCGGGCTGGCGGGGTTCGCATATCCGGCTGCCTATGCCGCGTTGATCGAGCGACTGTTGGGCTATAAGCCGAAGAAGGAAGAGACTCGCACCGATTGGCGGCGTCGGCCGCTCTCCACCCGGCAAATTGAGTACGCGCTGGACGACGTTTCGCACCTGCACGCGATGTACGAGCAAATCGACGCTCACCTGAGGCGTCTAGGCCGATCGGCTTGGTTGCAGGAAGAAATGGAAGAGATCGTGCGGCAGGTGGAACACGCCGTTTCGGACGAGCGATGGCGGCGCATCCCCGGCATTTCCGGGCTCGATCCGCAATCTCTGGCGGTGGTCCGCGAGCTGTTCTTTTGGCGAGAACAAGAGGCTCGTCGCCGCAACCAGCCTCCGCGTCGCGTGCTGCGCGACGATCTGATTGTCGAGCTGGCGCGTCGCAAAACGGCCGACCCATCGCGGATTCGGGCTGTGCGGGGAATGAATTGGCGCGGGGTGTCGATCTACATCGGCGAACTGGCCCAGTGCATCGAGCGCGGGCTGGATTTGCCTGTCGAACAGCGCCCGAAGAAGGCGCCGGCGCAACGCAACCAAGAGATGAGCGTGCTGGGGCAGTTTCTCTTCGCGGCCTTGGGAAGCGTGGCGCGAAAGGCGGAACTGGCCCCGAACCTGGTGGGCGGACCAAACGATATTCGCGACCTGCTGGCGGCCCGCGCCGACTCGGGCCGCGCCTCGAACCCGCCGAAACTCGCCCGAGGTTGGCGCAAGCAATTCATCGGCGATCTGTTTGACGAATTGCTTTCTGGTCGCCGGGCTGTGCGCGTGGCCGATCCCGATTCGGACTACCCCTTAGAGTTCGAGTAGGCGGCCCGGGTCAGTCGCCGGCGGGTGGGCCGGCACAGCGCGCGGCCGCTTCCAGATCGAGCAACCGCCGTTTCATTAGCGGTCCCCCGGGCGCCGAGTAGCGCCCAATCCGACCGCCGCAGGCAATCACGCGATGGCAGGGAATAATCAGCGGAACTCGATTCGCCGCCATCGCGTTGCCAACGGCGCGGGCTGCGCGGGGCGAGCCGACGCGCGCCGCCAACTCGGCGTAGGTGGCGACCATTCCGTAGCCGATCGTTCGGCAAGCCGTCCACACCCGACGGGTGAAGTCGGCCGCCCGGCCGAAATCCACAGGCACATCGAGGAAATCGTCGGCAGCGCCCCGGGCAAAGGCCTGCAATCGCTCGATCAAGCGATCGACTCTGAACGTCGGGACGCCCACGTCGGCTCCTCCGCAAGCTCCCGGCAATAGGCCACCACCCACGGCTTCTCGTTGCGTCCCCGTTGGTTCGTTCACCTGCCGCCGCGGGGCGGACTTGCCGACAGCTTGGTGCAGCGACTCTCGCGCCGATTCAGGACTTCGGTGTCCGAATGAAATCGCCTCGACGCCCAAATCGCCGGCGCGGACGGCCATCCATCCCAAAGCCGTCGGGAAGACCACGACCGTTGCCGCCCGGCGTGCCGGATCATCGGCCATGGTGGCAAGAGCCGGTTTGGGTGGTGGCAGCGGAGGAGACTTCGTCATTGTCGGCAATCGATTGTATCGAGAAAACGCTGTCAATTCTTAGTCCAGCCTTTGGGCACGTACACGCAATCGGGGTCGGACTCGAGATAGTCGCCGGTGAGCGCATAGGCGCGAGCGCGGCTGCCCCCGCACGCCTGCCGATATTCGCACACTCCGCAGCGGCCGCGAAAGCCGTCGGGATTGCGCAACGCGCGAAACACCGGATGATTTTGATAGACGTCAACCACCGAATCCGCGGGAAACCGTCCGCAGAGGTGCGGCAGGAATCCGGCCGGATAGATTTCGCCCATGTGATTGACGAACATCACTCCTTTGCCGTCGCCAATGCCCAACGGGCCGCGATGCCCGCCCCGCCCCGCGCCGCCTTGGGCAGAGGGCGGACCGGCCAAGGGATTGCCGCCTTGTTGCAGCACGAATCGCCGGTAGTGGGGCGCTTCGGTCGTTTTCACGGCGTACGGTTTCGATTGAGCATGCCGCCAAAGCCGGGCGAAAACGCGTTCGTAATCGTCCGGCGAGATCCGCTGCTCGAGCAACCCGCGGCCGACGGGAACCAAAAAGAACACCGACCACATCATGATGCCGTAATCGGCGAGCAGTTCGGCAATGCGATCCACCTGATCGACATTACGTTGCGTGATGCTGGTGTTGACTTGTACGGGCAATGCCAACTGCCGCGCTGCGGCCAGCATCTCCAGCGTGCGCGCGAAGCTGCCTTCCCATCCGCGAAAGGCGTCGTGGACGGCCGCTTCGGCCCCGTCGAGGCTGATTCCCAGGCAGCGCACTCCGGCTTCCTTTGCTTGCGTAAAAGCATCGGCGGTAGCCAAGGGAGTGGCCGAGGGCGTCAGCGCGCACTCGATGCCCAGTGCCGCGGCCCGGCGGATCAGATCGAACAGATCGGGGCGCTTCAGCGGATCGCCGCCGGTGAACACCATTGTCGGTTTTCGCGGGAAGGATGCGACCTGCTCAATCAGAGCCGACGACTGCGCTGTCGAAAGCTGTTCGGGATTGGCGGTCTCTTGCGCCGACGCGCGGCAATGTTTGCAGACGAGGTCGCAGGCTTGCGTCACCTCGTAATAGAACATCAATGGACTGAGGGGAACGTCGCGCAGCGTATAGTCGTGATGAGGCATCTCTATCGGCCTTCGCAAGAAGGACCGCCCTCGATCGGTCTTGTTGTTTCGGAAAACGGAAGTATGCCGGATTCGTGCTGTCTTCGGCAAGCCCGCCCGCCGCCTGTCGAACAGACCGCAATGCCGGCCGGCAAGGCGCGGCATGAACGCTCGGGCATGCCGCCCGATGCATCTGCCGCACCGGCTCGAATGCCACTTTGAGTGGGCGAACGCGCCGCAGGCCGATCTTCGTCTGTTGCGGGCGCCGTGTGCTGCCTGCCTTGCGCCGCGGGCCGAAGCACTGCCCCCGAGCAATCACGGTCCAACGCGGTGCAAACTTCGGAAAAAGACGAGCGTTGGACGGTACCGAACGCCGGCCGGATCGGTCTCGACCGGCCAAAACTATCGCTTGGGCGGCGTTGGACGATTGCGCTGTTGCGATTTCAACTCTTCGCTGCGGCGCTGGTTCTCTTCCATTTCTTTGATGGTGACCTTCGTCCCGATGGAGTGCTTCTTCTGGTCGTCCGAGGGCAATTCACCCGGCGACGCCGGCAAGATTTGCTTCACCACAACATCGTCCCATTCCACCACGCCGGGATGCAGGTAGGCATAGAGCATTACGCGGCCCCAGCGGGGAACGTACTTCGTGTGTTTCGGAGTGAAGTCCTCGGTTTGCACCTGCCATTGGTTGGCCGCTCCCTTGAGATTCTGTTGGCTGCGGTACACTTCGCGCAATTGGTTCTCTTCGGGGATGTAGTCCTTTTTCGTCCGAGCAGGCGAGGTTACGTTATTGCCTGTGCGGTACTCGGTGCCGATCTCGTCGTAGCACTTGATGAACACCTTGGGCGACGGCCCATTGGTTCGGTAGCGGCATTGGAAGCGGTACTTCGCCCCTGCTTCGATGGGGAACAAGTCGCTGTAGTACAGCACGCCGGTGCCTTCCGCCAGGCCCTTGTCGAGCGTGAAGCGAATGACCTTGTTGCCCGGATTGCCCGACTCGGCGGCCCACGCGACGATGCCGCCCAACGGTTGCCGATCCTGCCCGCCCGTCGCTTCCCATCCTTTAGGCACGCCTCGGGCGCCCTGCTCGAAATCACCGACGACCAAGTTGGGGTTCTTCCGCCAGAACTCTTCGGCAATGGCGTCGGGCTTGGGCGGGGCGCCTTCAACGCGCTCGTAGAGTTTGTCGAGCATTTCCTTGACGTACTTGTGCGGGATTTCGCTCACCGAATTGGTTCGCGCCGAGACTTCGTAGATCACCCGCGGCTCGGAACCCGTCGAAAAATCAACACACTTGATCACCAGGTCGTACACCTCGCCGTCGTGACCGGGCGCCAGTTCCACGCTGCCCCAGATGCCGATCTGTGCGCCGAAATCGTCTGTGACGTATCGCTTGACTTCCGAAAGCGGCGTATCGGGACCGATCTTGATGTTGTTCGTCTTGCACGTGTCGCGAACGTCGAGCATCGTTTCCGGCACGATGAAGCCCGTTTCCCGGGTGAGCTTCTTCCAGATCATTTCGCCGACCATCTCGCCGTAGCGGCCCTTGTCGAATCGCGACACGAAATCGAACGGGATGACGACCTTCCTCGAGTCGGCCGGCACGCTTTGATCGGCGGCGGACGCTTGCGGCAACGCCGCAAGAAATAAGAAAACCGCTGCAAATTGGGCCGGCACTCGTGCGTGAACTCGCATGGAACAACCTTTGGTGATATCTTCACTCTGTGCTTGTCGGGCGACGAACGCCGCGGGGCCGAGCGAAAACCTGCAACGCCCCCGCGTTCGTCCTCGGACCATCGTGGTTCTGTCTATCGGCCGCCCGACGACAATCGCTCGAAATACTGCCGGTTCAATTCATCCCACCCCGGCGGCGAAGCGTCTTGCATGCTGCCGAGGATTTCTTTTTGGATGTCCGTGGGCAAGTTGGCCGTCGCATCTTGTTTGACGACGAATTCGCCTTCGAGATACTGCTTAACGTCGCCCATCTTTTCCAGAACGACCTTTCGCTCGCGCAAGGCGCTTTCGTACCGGCCGGCGAAGAGGTCCATTTCGACTTGTCGCATCATGTCGATCAAGCGCTTCAGGTCGGTGCGATGATAGTTCATCACGCCGAACTGGAGATCAACGCCTTCAGCTTTGTTGCGCAGAGCGGCTTGTTTCTCGGCGAGTCGCTGCAAATCGCGCGGGCCGGCGTTAGCCCGCGCCGGCCCTTCCAGGCCCTCGCTGCCTTGTCCGCTTTCTTTTCCGCCGCCGGTGGCGCCGCCTTGGCCGTCCTTCTCGTGGTCTTTGATCTGGCCCTTGACGTACGGATCCGGCGTCAAGCGAGCCGGAGTTTTTCGCCCGCCCTTGCCGACGGCTTCGTCGCCGACAAACTCGCCGCTGCTCTTGCCCGTGCGTCCTTCGCCGGCTCGGCCGCCGATTTCGCTGGTGTTCGGCAAACGGTTGCCCGTGGCGCCCTTGGCCGAATTGTTCGAGATTGGACCGTCGGCCACGTCCCAGCCCGCTCCCTTGTCGAGCGAATCGATGGCGCTGCTGGTCACGTCTTCCATCTCGTCGAAAAGGTCCTCCTCTTCTTCCATCAACTCGCCGATCAGGTCTTCAAGCTCGCCGGGCAACTCAGCCATCGGGGCCTCTTTGTCTTGGTCGGTCAACGCTTCTTCCTGGCTCCATTTCTCGCGGTCGGGCGTGTCGGGCAGCCATTTCTCCATGTTCGTCTTGATTTCTTCCGCCCGTTCGTATCCCAACTGCTCCAACGGCACGGCGATGTCGGCCGACTTCTTCAACAGCGCGTCTTCCGCCATTTTCAATTCTGTTTGTATCTCGACGAGCTCCTTAAGCATCGAAGCGTTGGCGAAATCCTGTTCGGGCAGCTTGCTCAAATCGCTGTGCAGCTCTTGCATCATCTTGGCGAAATCGTCTTGCTTTGCCGCCATGCCCTTGAGCAGTTCTTCGTCGGCCTCGGTGAAATCCTCCACCGGCTTTTTGGCCAAGCTTTCCGAGGCTTCGATCACCTTTTTCTGTTGCCGCAAAAACTCTTCCAACTTGGCGCGGGCTTCTTCGAATTTCTTTTTCGTTTCGTCCGGCAGGTCGCCTTGCTGCCGCCGCTTCATCTCGGCAATCGCCTCGCTTTCGGCCGTTCGGGTAACGTCTAGCAGCCGCCGCAGCGATTCGATAATCCGTTCCTGCAAGGGAATCAGCTCTTGGATCGGCCCGTCGAACGCCTCGACCGTGGCGGCTTGCCCCAAACGGTCGCCCACAGTCACCGCCTTGAGCATCTCGTCGAAGGCGAGTTTGTTCAGCGCCCGCTTGATTTCCAGACGCTCTTCCTTGTCGGCGTCGCCGATCGAACGGACTGTTTCCTGCGTGAGTTTTTGAATCTCCACTTGATCGACGCGGATTTCGCCGGTCCACTGCCTGCGGCCGTCGAGCGAGGTGTCTTTGTTGGCCACCTGGGCGGCCTTGGCGCGGGCCCGGATCTGTCTCTCCAGAATCCGCCACAAGGTGCTGCGAAGGTTGTCGAGCTTCTCCGCCGCGGCCTGCGCTTTCGCTTCCGGCGAATCCAAACGGATCGAGTGCCAGCCGCTAACCGCTTCTTGCGGGCCCAAATCGACGCCGAAATCGCTGAACACGCGCTTGTCCCAAACGACGGCGCGAACGCGAACGACTTGGCCCGGCTTGAACCGTTGCGGGTCGAGCTTCAGCCCGAAACTCCGCACCGCTGTGGTGCTTCGGCCGAAGTCAACCCATTGCTCCAACCGCTCAGCCGGGGTGTTGTCGGTCGAGCCCGTTTGCGCCTCGGGCGAGGAAGCATCGTCCGTCGGCTGATCGGGCGGGGACTGCGGGTCGTCGCTGTTGCTGGGGGCGGCGTCGATTTTCATCTCCAGCCGCAATCGCCCGATGCCGTAATCGTCGGCCGCGCGAATCGAAACCTGCACTTCTGCTTCGGGCGCAGCATTGCTCTGCCGGGCCGGCTTGAGCAACTCAACCGTCGGCGGCTTGTCCTTGACGACGCGAACGCGATTGACGCGCGGCGCGGGGTCGGTCAAACCGGCTTCTGTAGTCAAGTGAATGGTAAAGGCGCCGTCATCGAGCAACGGAATCCGTTCAACGACGAGAACTCGCGGGTCTTCCGACAGAACCCGACCCGAGCGGCTCATGCCGCCTATTTGCACAAAACCTTTGCTCAACGCGACCGAACTGCGGATATTCATGTCAACCACGGTAAACTGCGGCGCATCGAGGTCGGGCGTGCGCATCGTGAGTTTCTCTTCCTTCCTCTCCATGTATGGCGGGAAGCGATAAAGAACCTCGACCGATTGGATCGTCGGCTTCTCTTGGACCGTGATCTGATAGACGGCCGATTGCGAGTCGCCGATCTCGAGCCGATACTTGAACCCCTTCATGACCGAGGGCACGGTAAATGCGAACTTGCGCTGCTCCTTGTCGCCTTGCATCGGCGATTCCGTTTGCTGGCCCGATTCGTCCGTAATCAACAGCACGGCGCGCTTGGGTTCGGAGTCGGCGTTGTCGACAACGCCCGTGATTTCGACGCTGCTGCCGATAAGAACCTCTTTATTCTTCGGCTCGACTTCGATCTTCCCCGTCTTCCCGACGGAAGGGACGAACTCCCAGGGGCTCAACAATCGGTTTGCCGCAGAGCCCCAATTGGGAATCAGGGCGTTGCAGGCGATCATTATGCCCAGCAGAAGCCCGAGCAACCCGAGCGACTCGGCGAAATCGCGGGGGGTTTGCATGCAGTAGCGAAAGCGGCGCCAGCGGCTTTCACGCTCGGCCGCCGCTTCGAACGACATGGCGCCGATGCGGTTCGCGGCCTGCCGAACCGCTGCCTCGCAGAACGCGCGGTTTTCGTTGCGTTTGTCTTCGCTCAGTTGAACGAGGTTGATCAGTTCGCTGTCGAGTTCCGGGAACTCGGCCTCCACACGTCGCGCGGCGCCCTCGAGGCTGCGACGAGCGCGAACCGCCCGACGCGCCACGGCCCAAATCATGCTGCCGACAACGCTCAACCAAAGCACCAGTAAAGCGCCCAAGGCGTATTGCGGCAGACGCACCAGGGCGTCAATGGCGAGAAAGAGGAGCAGCGCGGCCAAGCAAACACACACCGCCAATGCGCTCGATGCCAAGAGCGTGAAGAACCACCATTTTTGGCGGGTGGCGTCCAAACGCTGCAAAATCGATTCGGCCGCGGGAACCATAGATCGGGCTCCTTCACGAGGCTCACCGCCTCAACTTACCGACCAGTGACATGTCTGTTCCGACAAATCGATAAATCTTCATGATCTTCACCGCACCGCAGCGACTCGCATCGGCCGTGGGTTCGGCCGGCAACGCATCACCCAGTTCGGCGAACATCAATCGCCCCGCCGCGAAGCCCTCCCCGCCGCCGCCCAGCTCGCCTCGCATGCAGCAGGTGGATCGGCCGAGCCTGAAGGCTCGGATTCTGAGCCGATCCTCGCGGGCCGGCAGCGGTTCGGCACGCGCCAAAGTACGGCGCGCACCAACCCCCTTGACGGCACGAGTTTGCCCATGGTTATTTTCGCCGAGAATGGTCGGAAAAGTCAACTCAATCTCGGTGCCGATCGGCTGTTTGCCGCGTGTTGCGCCTGGGGCGCAGGCTCCCAGACGCATGGCCGAAGGCCCGGCTATTGCGGCCGCTGCCGACCGAGCACAGCCAAGGCATTGCGGCGCAGCCGTTGCCAGCCGGTTCTCAACAACGGCGAACGGGCGAAGATGGTTTGGAAGTCTGATTCGGCGGACGCGATCAGACGGTGTAGATCGAGCGGGTGAACGTCGTCGATCGCCTGGAACTCGGGGTGTTTACTCGGCGACGCATTGCGGTTGTACGGACACGCCTGCTGGCAGGCGTCGCAGCCGAAAACCCGGTTGCCGATCTGTTCGGCAACCTCCTTGGGAAAGGGTCCCCGATGTTCGATAGTCCAGTAGCTCAGACAGCGCCGCGCGTCGAGCCGATACGGGGCAGTCAGCGCGCCGGTTGGGCAAGCGTCGATGCAGGCGCGACACAAACCGCAGCGCGAGTCCGCCTCGGGGATGTCGGGCATCAGTTCGATCGTCGTAATCAATGTGGCCAAGAAGACCCAACTGCCGAATTGGTCGGTGACAAGCGTCGTGTTCTTGCCGAACCAGCCGAGACCGGCGAGTTGAGCGAAGTCGCGCTCCATTATGGGGGCCGAATCGACGGTTGCCCGGCAACGCGCCTCGGGCGCCAGACGACGCAGTTCTTCGGCAAGCAAGCGGAGCCGGCTGCGGATAACCTGATGGTAATCGAGCCCCCGGGCGAAGCGCGCGACCTCGCCCTGCGAAGGCCCGGCCGGCTTTTCCCCCGCGACGGCGTAGTTCATCGCTACGACGATCACACTGCGTGCGCCAGGAAGCAAGCGTTCTGGATGATCGCGCAACGCGGCGTGCCTGGCCAGATACTCCATTCCTGCGCGGCAGCCGTCGGCGATCCAACGCCGAAAGGCAGCGAGATGCGGCGGCTGCACGGCCGGGGCCACGCCCACGAGGTCGAACCCGATCGCCAGCGCGCGGGCTTTCACCAGGGCCGTTCGTTCCTCGGGTGTTGAGAGCACGGCAGAGGCTTCTCGCATGCAGTTGGACGGACGACTGTACAGCAAGGCTGATCGCCTTGCGATTGGATTGATGGCCTGACAGCGGCGCCGACGGCTTTCGTGAGCCGTGAAACCGTCGATTGAGACCAGCGTTGGCGGCAAACCGCTTCGGACTACGGGGCCGTTCTTTGGGCTTCGACCAAGGTGAAAGTGGCGACAATTGCCGTTATTATGAAGGGGGCTGCGCGCGAAAGAAAGGCAGAGGGCGCGGGCGGCGCGGCGCCATTTGGCTTAGTTTGCAAGCTGTGCAGGCCAGTGCGCGGCGGTCGGCCGCCAGCAGGGCGGCTCGTTGAATCGCGTGAATTTGTCGCCGGAGTCTCGGGCTGTTGGACTGTCTTGAAGGACGCGGATGATGTTCGGGTGCTTGATCGATCTGAGCCTTTGCATTGGTTGCCGCAGTTGTCAGGCGGCCTGCAAGCAGGCGCATCTTGGGGCTGCCGAGAGAACGCGTTGGTCGTCGCAGTCCGGGGGATATCAGAACCCCGCCTTGTTGTCGTCGAAGACTCGCACGTTGATCAGCTTCCACGAGCTAAGCCAACCGAGCGGCGAACCGCGATGGGTGTTCGTCAAACGCCAATGTCTTCACTGCACCGACGCCCGGTGCGCTTCGGCCTGTCCGCCGCAGGCATACTATCGGACGGACGACGGAGTGGTTGTCTGCGATTCGACCAAGTGCGTTGCTTGCGGCGTTTGCATCGACGAATGCCCGTGGAGCGTTCCCTCGCTTGAGTATCGCGACCTGAACACGCCGCGTATCGTCAAGTGCGATTGGTGCATCGACCGTCGCGAATCAGGCCACGAGTCGTTTCGCGGTTCGGCCTGCGCGCAGGCTTGTCCGACGGGCGCGATTCGCTTCGGACGGCGCGACGAGTTGCTTGCCTACGCCCGCCGTCGAATCGCCCAATCTCCCGAACGCTATGTGCCCAAAGTGTATGGCGAGAAGGAGCTCGACGGCACCGGTTGGCTTTACATTTCGCATGTGCCTTTCGACCGGATCGGCTTGCCCGCCGAGTTCCCGCCGCCGGCGGGCGGTCGGATGCTGGGACGCGGCCGAGCGCCGCACGGCCTGACGGCCCTGTCCGCTTGCACGATGGCAGCGGCATGGTTCGCCGAGCGTCGCAATGAGGTTTCGGCCGCGGAACGCGAAGCTCAGCAGTGAAAAAGGGGAAACGATTGTGGGCGGTTGCGGAGTCCGTTGCCCCAAGGGGCACGCCCGCCGCTGCAAGATCGTTGTTTGTCGCTGCGAAGATGTGGCTGCGAAGATGCGAGCGGCCGCGGAGGTCGAACCGGGCAGAAAGAACGGCCGCTGAAGGCAACGCTGCTGGAGGCGTGCAGTGCTTGATGAGAGGGAGGAGTTGGGGGCGCCGTACTATTCGTTCGATGGAGTCTGCCGCTCTGGAACCCTCGGCTGCCCGCGGCGCGTTTGCCTGCTCGGCGGCAGACAAGATGATTCGGCGATGCTTCTGATGGAAGGGATCTCTTAGAATTCGGAGTCAAAGTCATGGTTGCGCGGATTCGACGGAACCTGAGCTTCATTCGTTTTGGATGGGGCGCCGTTGTCGGCGGGCTGATCTTGACAGGCAGTCTGTGCGCCGGGGCCGGCGAACCGCAAGCGTCGGCGCTGCCTCTGGGGAGCCGGCCGAACATCGTGCTGATTATTACCGATGATCAAGGCTACGGCGACTTTGCTTGCCATGGCAACCCGATCATCAAGACGCCCAATTTGGATCGGCTTCATGCGGCCAGCGTCCGGTTCACCGATTTTCAGGTGAGCCCGACTTGCTCGCCCACGCGCTGCTCGATCATGACGGGCAAACATGAGTTCCGCTCGGGCGTTTCGCACACGATTTTGGAACGCGAGCGGATGGCGCTTCGTGCGGTCACTCTGCCGCAGGTGCTGAAGGCGGCAGGGTATTCGACGGGAATCTTCGGCAAATGGCACCTGGGCGACGAACCTGAGTATCAGCCCAATCGTCGGGGGTTCGACGAGGTGTTTGTCCATGGGGCCGGCGGGATCGGACAAACCTATCCCGGCAGTTGCGGTGATGCTCCCGACAACAGCTATTTCAACCCGGCCATCTTGCACAACGGGAAGTTTGTGAAGACGCAAGGCTATTGCACCGATGTTTTCTTCCGACAAGCGACGCATTGGATCGAGCAGCAAAAGGGGCGAGGACCGTTCTTCGCCTACATTGCCACCAACGCGCCGCACGATCCGTTGATTGTGCCCGAGAAGTACGAACGGCTCTATTCCGACCGAGTTCCGGAACGAACGGCGAAATACTGGGGAATGATCACCAACATCGACGAGAACGTGGGCCGGTTGCTCGACCAGCTAAACGCCTGGGGCATCGACCGCGACACCCTCGTTATTTTCATGAACGACAACGGCGGGACGCACGGTTGCAAGCTGTTCAATGCGGGAATGAAAGGGCAGAAAGGTTCGATGTGGCTCGGTGGCACCCGAGCGGCCTCATTCTGGAGTTGGCCCGGCAAACTTCAGCCCCGCGATGTGAACCGGTTGGCCGCCCACATCGACGTTTTGCCGACGCTGGCGGAACTGGCCGGCGCCACGATTCCGGCCGAGGCCGGCGCGCTGGACGGCCGAAGCCTGGTCCCCCTGCTGCAAAATCCATCGGCCGACTGGCCCGACCGATACCTGATTACGCACGTCGGGCGATGGCCCAAGGGCGCCGCAATCGACGATTTTCAGTACGTTCGGGCGGCGATTCGCAATACGAGTTACAGTTTGGTGTTCACAGGCCCGAATGAGCCGCCGCAGCTTTACGACCTGCGCAACGACTACGGCCAACAGAAGAACATTGCCGGGCAGCATCCGGAGGTGGTGGCCCAATTGAAGGGGAAGTACGACCAATGGTGGCGCGAGGTGCGGCCATGCCTCGACTTCAATGAAGCGGCTGAAGGGCCATCGATCAATCCGTTCAAAAGGCTCTATTGGGAACAGTTTCCGGACGAACGGCCGGCGTCCGCGGTTCCCTCGGCAAAACCGTGAGCAGCCCCTTGATCCGCGTTGCGTTGGCGATTACCGACCTGGAGCCGGGCGGCGCCGAAAAGAACCTTGTTGAATTGGCTCTCGGCGTCGATCGATCGCGGTTCGAGCCGATTGTGTACTGCCTTGCGGCGCCGCCGGTTCGGCGCCGCCTGCTCGATCAACTGGAATCTTCGGGCGTTTCCGTGTCGTTTCTCAATGCTCGGCACTGGTGGCAACTGCCCTTGGTGGTGGGCCGGCTGCGCAGGCTGCTTCGGCGGGATCGACCGTCGCTGGTGCAGAGTTTCTTGTTTCATGCCAACATGGTGGGCCGATGGGCGGCCGGCTTGGCCAAGGTGTCGCCCGTGGTTTGCGGCCTGCGAGTCGCCGAGCGCGATGCCCATTGGCGCTTGCGGCTCGATCGCTGGACGGGCCAACGTGTCGCGCGATGGGTCTGCGTTTCGCAATCGGTTGCCCGATTCGCCGTTCGGCAGGCCGGCTTGCCCGAGGCTCGATTGGTTGTTATTCCCAACGGGGTGCGTCTGCCGCCTTCCGGTCGGCTCAAGACGCTTCCGGAAGACCTGGGCATGGCGCCGGGGCGGAGGTTCGCCGTTTACGTGGGGCGCTTGGCTCCGCAGAAATCGGTCGAAACGCTTCTTCAAGCGGCCGCGCGATGGATGCCGGTTGTTCCCGATGCCGATCTGGTGCTGGCGGGCGAGGGGCCGGAGCACCCGCGGTTGGCCCAGCAGAGCCATCATCTGGGGATCGCGTCGCGGGTGCATTTCGTCGGTTTTCGCGAGGACGTGGAATCGTTGCTGGCCGCGTCGGCCATGGTGGTGCATGCCGCGGCTTGGGAAGGGATGGCCAACAGCGTTCTTGAAGCGATGGCTGCGGGGCGGGCCGTGGTGGCTACTGATGCCGAGGGGATGCGCGATCTGCTCGAACCGGCCTCTGCCGCGCAAATTGTTCCACTGGGGGATCCCGAGGCAATGGCCGCTCGTGTGGTCGAATTCTTATCGCACCCCACGCTGGCGGAGGTTGTCGGTGCAGCCAATCGCCGGCGTGTCGCCGAGTTCTTCTCCGTCTCGGCGATGGTTCGTGGCTACGAGCGGCTTTGGGACGAATTGCTGGCTGGCTGAAACCGCCGGAAGATTTTTTTTCGTTGGTGAGTTGCGGCACGTCCGTTCGCTGGAAGTGGCTACGCTCGTTGAAGCTGCGTCGCGCGGCCGCGACGCAATCGGCCGATCAACTCCGCTTGAGCTAACTGGCCCGCTTGACGACATCGGCGGGATGGTTATTCTTGGAGCCTTGTGGGGTGCAGTGGGGCAGAGTGGGGCCAGCCGGGGGTTGCGTCGGAATGTTGCTGACAGGAACCTACAACCGGACGCTCGACGACAAGCTTCGGCTGGCGGTTCCAAAGCCGATACGCGAAATCCTCGAAAAAAGCGGCAGCAAGCGGCTTTATCTCGCGCCCGGGACCGACGGTTCGCTGGCGATCTACTCCGAGGAATCGTTCTCCAAACTGGCAGCTCGCCTGGAACAGGCGTCCCCCAATCGGCAGGATGTGCGGGCGTACATGCGGCTGTTCTATTCGCGGGCTCAAAGCGTCGAGTGGGATGGGCAAGGGCGAATTCGAATTGCCAGCGACTTGGCTCCTTGGGTGAAGGCCGGAGCCGAGGTTGTGCTGGTGGGTGTTCATGATCATTGCGAGGTTTGGGATGCGGCGTCGTGGAAGAGCTACGTCAGCGGTCAACAGACGCGGTACGACGAGGTGGCCGAGTCGGCCTTCGATCAGTAGATGCGGCGGCGCACAACGCCCCGCAGGCGGTTGACCCTTTGGGTTTGAGAAATGTGTGGAAGTTGAACGGGAGGGAGCTCGGGCGAGCCCGAACGGCGTGCAACTCGAATGGTCCTTCCGCAAAGGAGCCGGCAAGGTCCGGGCAGTAAGAGGACTGGCTGCCAATGCAGCCGCGCGGTCTGGTGGGTTGCGATGCCCCCATTGGGCCGGTTTTCGTATTCCGCAGTATGGTTTTGGTATTTACTGGTTGTCCGTTCGTTAGTCGCCTGTGGTGGGTTTACGGCGGTGCCGATCGGCCACCCGACACCGTGACGCCCCCGTCAATGCGAGGGCGGGGTCGCGAGTGAACCGCACCAGCGGCAGGGCCACGACGGCCGGCCGAGGCGACGCGGAGCGACGTCGTTGCCCAGGGGCAGTGGCGCTGCTCCGCCGTAGCTTCACCTCTCCGGGGCGCACGGACGCGCCCGAGGTGGGGCTGCTGCGCGCGGCCGCCAATGCAGCCATCGAGTTGCGGGCGAGCCGGGGTAATGGTCGCTTGGTTGCGGACCGAAACCGAACCCGTCGGGGGCACCGGATTTCTGAGTCATTCTGCCAACCGTGCCGGACGACGCGCAACAATTGCGACAAGAGAAAGCGGCGCGACGGTCGTTGGCGCGGGATCGCTTTTGTTGCGAACAAAGCTCGCCCGCTATCGGCCCACGTGCATTTCTTCGAGGGAATGCGCCAACCGATCGAGATGATCGAGTTCCGTCTGTCGTTCAGCCGACGATCCGCGGAATCCGTCGCCCGCGGCGAGCCGTTGCGCCTCGCTGATGCGCCGCGCCAGTTGGGCCGCCATCGGGACGGCCGACTCGAATTCGGTCAAACGCGAGCGGTCTTTCTCGGGCACCAGTTCGATGAACTGTTGCAGGTGTCGCTGTTCCTCGACCAATAGTCTCAGTCGGCGCAAAGCGTTCTCAATCGTTGTTCGCGACCAGGGGCGGCTGTCGTCGTCGAGTTCCGCTTCCAGGGTCCGCAGATTGAGTGAATTGGCGGCGACCCTCGCGGCCAGTTGCGGCACGTTGACTTGCACGGGCAGCGGTTCGTCGGTGGCGTGGGCCACGATCAGTTCGGGATCGACAGTCGATAGTTCGCGGAGCCGGCCAACCGCGGCGGCTGGGTCGGCCATCGGCTGGCGGTCGTCGTTGCGGTTGCTGTGCAATGGTCCGGCCGGACGCCGACCGGCCTGTTGCGGTTCGACGGGCGCGGAAGACGACGGACGCACGGCTCCCGCAGCCGGAATGGCGAGCGGTGCGGCCGCGGCGGTGGCGTCGTTCGTCGAACGCTTCTCGACCAGCGTGGCCGGGGGCGGTGTGAGCCGCGGCGGCGAAACGGGCGGCTCCGCACGCTTCGCCAGGGCTGCCTCGCGGGCAAGCGATGCCAAATCTTCATCGGCAAATGGGTCTTCGTCGGGCGGGTCGGCCGCGGGTTTCGGCGGCGGTGAGGGCTTTGCCCCCGGCACGGACGAATCGGCCTCGCTCGGCGAGCCAGCCGGCGCTTCGGAATGAGCCGGTCGGCTGGGGCGATTCATCTCGGCCTTAGGTTGGCTTGGAGCGGTTGCCGGCGCCTGGGACGGAATCGGTGCGGCCGGCGGCACATTGCCAGCGGGCAGTTGCCGCATCGGTTCGGGCGTTGGCGTTGGGCGAGGCGTTGCAGTCGCCGCTGGGGCCGGTTCGGGATCCATCGGCGGCGGCAACGGCGATGTGTCGATCGCGCCGGCGCCGGTTCGGGGCGGCGGCGAGTATTCCGGTTCGTTGCGCGAAGGCGGTTTGGGCAAATCGTCGCCCGAAGGCGGCTCGCCGCGCGGCGACGGGGGCGGCGATGGTGCGGGGCGATCGGGCGGCGATGACTCTTTGGTGGGGGCGGGTTCTTTGGTCGGCTCGCGGGAGGGAGCGGTCCGATCGGGGTTGGGATCGGGTCTCGGCCCAACGAGGTCTCCCGAGCCGCGTTTCGGGTCGGCAGCCAGGATATCGGCTATGTTGCCGGGCAGATCGAATCTGGGTTCGGTCGGCAACGGTCCCTTGGAATTGGGCATGGCGCTGCTCACCCCCGCGATGAGCCAATCGACCATCACCTGCTGACGGTCGAACGAACCGTGCTTGCCCCAGGAGTCGAGAACGCGGTTGAGGGCGTCGAGACGGGCATCGTACTCCTTGCGATTGCCGTAATACGTTTCGTAAACCTTGACGCGATACTGGCGAATCAATCGCACAATGGCCGCACGCTCGCGGCGGTCGGTTTCGAGAACGAGTTCGCGCACCAAGTCCCAACCGACATTGGGTTGCCGAAGCGCGGCGGCCACGGCCTCGCGTCGTTGGGCCGCTTGGTCGGCCGGCAGCAAGATGCGGTGCGCGAGGTCGAGCCGTCGTTCGAGCTGAGCCAGATAACTCTGTTGCGCGGCCGGTTCCATGGCGGCGATGGCGCGAACCACCGCGTCGGCATCGACCTGCTGCGCGGTTTGTGCGCTCGCGGCGCCCAGTAAGGCCAAAGTAAGAAGGAGCGATGGCATGGCCGGCGTCATATCCGTCAAAAAAGGAATAAACGGAAGCACACTTCTCCCCTCAAGCCTAGGGCGCTAAGGGTAATCTGTCAAACACCAAACCCGTGCCGTTCGACCGAGATGAACCTTGGATTTTGCTGGCAAGTGTGGCTGTCGCGGCCCTGAAGAACGGCACCTACGGGCGGGCACCCCCCAATGTGCCGCCAGACATCGCGAAACCGACGTGAACCAACTCGATGGGCAGGCGGTGTTCGACGGTCGGTTCGGTTGCCAATGTCTCGATAATGCCCGAAAGACCGTTTTCAAAAGTCCAAGCGAGGAGGGCTCGGAGAGAAAGAACAGTGCGTCTGGATCGCGGCAACGGAAACCCGTTGCCTGCCGCCGATTGCGGGCGAGCCGACCACACGCCGGTAGCGGCCTAGTGGCTCCGCAGGGCGCAATCGCCGATGCGTAGTGCGACCAACAACGGGAGAGTGCCGCCAAAGGCCGTGCGGTGGCGCGCAAACCGGCCTGATGTTTCAATGCTGGCGTGCGGATGCGGACATCGGAGAGCGGATAATGCCGGCCGGGGGGTTACTTTTCGATTGTTCGTCCGGCTTTGTACCGCGAGGCCCGATCGACCAGTTTGGGATCCTTGCTCAGGGCGATGACACGGTCTAAGGCGGCATCAAACTCGGCCTTGTTTGGTTCCCGCAACTCTTTATGGTGCGCTAGTTCGCAAATCGTGGCGCAGGCTTGTTGGGCGTGGGCGGGCTGGTCGAGATACGGCGTCACGAAACGAAGCGATTCGAGGGAACGAATTGCTTTGGCGCGATCGATCGCCAGATTGCGCTCTTCGTCTCGAGAGGCAAGGGCGACGGCCTTCTTGAGCAACGCAAGCCGTTCGGCGTCGGAGCGGCCATCGGCCAAAACGGCCACACGGATCAGAGCGCGCAAGGCCGACAATTGATGACGCGCCGAGGGGCCTGACTGGGCCAAGTCCATCAGCTTTGCGGCGACCGAGGCGTCGGGCCAGTTGCAGATCGCCCGAAATCCGGCCTCGCGCAGGTCTTCGTGGTCCGATTTCATCGCTTCTTCGGCGGCGCGAAGGGCGTCGGGACCGCCAACACGCCCCAGCGCCGGCAGCACCTTGGCGCGACCGTCCGCGGGCAGGTCGCGAAAGACCTTCAGCAGCGGTGCAGCCTGTTCGTTCTGCTTTCCTCGCACGCAGGCGAACATGACGGCCTTTTCCAAGGCATCACGCTCGGCAGGTTCCTCCGTCTTGAGCAGCAGGGCCACCAGCCCCGGCACTTCCTCGGGGCCAGCAAGCTTGCTAAGAGCCGCCAGTGCTGCACTGCGCGTTGCGCCGTCGCGGTCGCCCGCCAGCGGCAAGATTTCGCGTGCGGCGCCTGCCGCATTGCGTTCCACCAAAACGTCGAGCAAAGCGATGCGCACCGCCGGAGCGGCGCCGCCCAACTGCTTGGCCAACGCCTGGTTGACTGCGACACCGGGGATGCGAGCGAGAGTAGACTTCGCCGCCGCACTTTTCGCGGGGCTGGCATCGGCAACGGCTTGGACCAAACGCGGCACTGCTTCCTCGCCCGAAAGGGAACCAATGGCCCGAAGCACGGCTGCTTGCACTCGGTCGTCGGGGCTGTTCGAAAGTTTTTCGATGGCGGGCAACGCGACCGGGTCGCGACGGGCGGCCAATGCGTCGATCAGGGCCGCCTGGGCCTCCACCGCCAGAGTTGGAAGCGTTTCGGCGAATCGACGAGTAGCCGCCTCGCCGGGCATTGCTTCGCGCACCTGCTGGAGCGCCAAGCCGCGCAGCTCGGGGTCGGGCTGCCCGAGCAGCTCCACGATCATCTGAATAGATTCGTCACCGGCAGGCTCCGCGCCTCGTGCCGGCACGGTCCAGATTGCGATGGCCCAGATCATGCCCCAAACAAACGTGCGAAACATGGGAGGATTCTCCGTCGCAAAGCGAAAAACGTGTGCCGGCCAACGACAGGCGCGCCCGCGCGGCGCCCATTGCCGCGCGGGCGGATCGTGATCGTGTCGGTCGCCGTCGAGCAGGGCAGGGGGCGCGCATCGACATCGCGAGCCCTGCCGCGGCTGATCCAAGAGATGGTTGTCGTTCTCTTGTCGGTCTGTTCGAAACGACGGTCGCTTCGTTATCGGGCGCCGGCAGCGGCCAACATGCCGCGCGTGGCCGCCAAACGAACCTGCTTCGGTTGATCATCGGTGTTGAGCGACTTGTAGATCGCCAGCGCTTGGACTTTGTTGCCGGCGGCCAACAGCTTTTCGGCGCAGGCGAGCCGAGCGTCGGCCCATGCCGGTTTGGCCGCGGCAGGTACGGCGGCAGCGGCAAGCGCCTGGGCGGCCTCGGCCGTGCCGATCAGACCCAACGCAGTGGCGGCCGCGGCGGCGATCTCGGGATTCGAGTCTTTCAGCGACGCAGCCAGGACGGGCACTGCTTCGGCATCGGCCCGAGCGCCCAGCGACCCGATCACCCCGATCTTCTGTGCGCCCGAAGTCGTGGCGACCGCGTCGCGCAGGGCCTTGGCGGCTTCGGCGATTTCCATTCGCTCCAACGCGAAACGGGCCATGTGCGACATCTCTTTGTCGCCGAGCAGTCCGGCCAACGTCGGAACGGACGCCGCCGAGCCGATCACCATCAACTTGCGGCAGGCGAAGTCTTTGGCGCCGCGCGACGCATTGCCGCGGAGAAGAGCGACGAGTTGCTGTTCGATGGCCTTTCGGGCCTCGCTGTCGCCGAACGACGCTGCGATGGCTTCGTCGAGCGGCTTGATCTTGTCGTAGGGTTGCCCCCAATCGAACTCCTTGAGCGCATCGACGGCGGCGGCCGGATTGCTGGTTTTCGCGTCGGCGGCCTGCAACTTCTCGGCCGCGCTCAGGGCGGCCCCGGCGGCCGCCAAAGTGGAAACAACGGGCTTATTCATCGATCAGTGTCCTTGCAAATGGTTCGTTCTGACGGAAATTCGCATCTCGCTTCCAGGGCGACCGAAAGCGAACCGCGGAAACCCGAAGACAGGGCCGTTTCGCGGTGTGCGCATTCGGATGTTGCCTCAATCAGATGGGGGGCAGTCATCGCGGCATGGTTTGCCCGACAAGGGGAAAGATGCCGATTGTCGCTCCCTGGCGTTGTGGTTGTCGGATTGCCGTGAATTACGAAAGGATCCACGGTTCCCGCTTTGCGCGGTCGAGCAGGCGGTTGGCTTCGGCGTCGCTGGGGAAGACCTCTTTGATCGGATCCCACTTCAACGGTCGTTTCAGTTCGTAGCAGATGTTGCCCAGATGGCACAGCGATACGGTGCGATGAGCGTATTCGATGTCGCGGAAGGGCTTCTCTCGCGTCTTGACGCAGTGCAGGAAGTCGCCGTAGATGCCGCCCTGGCCCTTATAGCGGGGCATCTCTTTCGGCGGCAACTGCTCGTTGGGGGTGCCGACGACATCCACGTTGCCCTTGCCCGGGCTGTGGTACATCCGCAATCCGTTGGCGAACACGAAGGTCAGATATTGCACGTCTTTGCCGTTCGGCGGGATGACCTCCACCGGCCCCTGGTCCATCACGCCGCAGGCGAACATCGCGCCGCCGAACTTGTGGGCGCCCCAGTCGGTCATTCCGCCGCCGGAGTAGTCCTTCCACGAACGCCAGCCGGTGCCGTTGATCGAGTACGTGCCGCTGAGGCGATAGGGGTGGTAGGGAGCCCAAGGGGCCGGGCCGAGCCAGAGATCCCAATCGACATCGGGCGGGACGGGTTCGCCGCCCAAGGTGCAGGGCACGGAAGGACCGCCGATGTTGACGAACACCTCTTTGATCGTGCCCAATTCGCCGTTCCAGCATTTTTGGGCTATCTGTCCGTAGTCGTCGAGCACGCGCTGACTGCCGCCCGAGACAACCCGACCGTAGCGGCGTGCCGCCTCGACCATCCGCCGACCCTCGCGTACGGTAAGCGATTCGGGCTTCTGACAGTAAACATCTTTGCCGGCACGGCAGGCCGACACCACCATCACGGCATGCCAGTGATCGGGCGTGGCGATATGCACGGCATCGATATCGCTTCGGGCGAGCAAGTCGCGGAAATCGCGATAGATCTGGCAATCGGAATTCTTGTACCGATCATCAACTCGCTTCTTGGCGGTTTGCGCCGCGCCTTGTCGGACTTCGCAAACGGCGACGTACTGCACCTCGTTGCGTCCGAGGAAGGCGCCCAAGTCGCCCGAGCCCATATTCCCGATGCCGATCCCGCCCATCACAATGCGTTCACTGGCCGGCGGTCGGCCCTCGCCGCCCAGGGCCGTCGAGGTGATAACATACGGTGCTGCCGCCGCCGCAGTCGCTGAAGCAACGAACTGACGGCGGGTCCACAAACGATTCTTGAGCGTCATCGAAGACTTCCTCGCAAAGGCGTTGAAACCAAATCACTCCCAGCGCGGGCATCGCCCGCGACTCCCAACACGGCGTCTGTCCTATCGCCCCTCGGAGAGTCCATGGATCGTGGCAGGTCAACCGAAAGTCGATCTTGCGGAAGAAGGCTGCCTCGTTCTCACATTCGCCATCCGAGGATTAATAGCGATCCTAGTGCCATCGAATCGAACACGGAGGGCAACAGCGCGCCATCTGCCTCGCTTTTATCACGGCGGTCCATTTCGCGATCGTCATGATCGTCTTCGGGCCGCAAAGGCTGTGGCGACGGAGTGCGGCCGGCGTTCGTGTCGCCCGCACATAATGCGTCAGGTAGGCGGCGCCTGTGGCAATTCGCAGTTGTCGGCGTCTCCTCCCGACCAGACGTGATACTCCCGTTCTGCGGACGACGCCAACTGCTGACGATCGTACCACCACGCCAACAGAATGTCTATCAGAAGTGGGCCTGCAAATGAGTTCAACCCGACTGGGACGATGGGGGGCGCGTTCGGCCTAGTCGGGCTCCGAACGCGTCAAGGGCGTCGGCCGCGGCCATATCGGGCCGCTGCAAAGCCGCCAAGAGCGTTCCGGCGACTGTACTTCTGCGGCAAGGGGACGATCGCCGGACAGACTCTCGGGGCACTCGGGGCGGCCGTTGCCGATCGACCCGAGGTGGGCGAATCTTTGTAAAAGGATGAGTACTATTTCAGGTCGATCTGTCTATAATGAACGGCGCTGCCCGGCACAAAACCATTTTCTCGGCCGCGGGGGGTACTCGCCGGGTTTTTTCGTCAGGGAGGGAGTCGCCATGGCCAATTGCTGCCTGAGAATGCGGCTGATCGGGGAGTTCCGACGCGGCCCTCGATTCGGTCATTCAGCCCGGCGGGCGTCGCCCACTCGCATCGCTGGGCGCGGTTGCCGGCGACCCGTCCCTTTCGGTTTTTGGTGTTGCCGCGAGACTTTCGGTTTGCACCGGAGAGCCGAAGCCGCGGGCCGTTCGGTTGGGCAACGCATGTCCTTAGACCGGCGAACGCTCGGCATCGCATGGGTTTTCGCGACGGCCTTCTCGATAGTGATTGCCGGCGGCACGACCCAAGCCTGGGCTCAGCGCCCTGTGCGTCCTCCGGCAGCGCCGCCCCCGGGGCCGGCGGCAGGGGCTCCGGGCGGGGCTGCGCCGATGGTCGTTGTTCCGGTGGAAATCAACGCGCCGGTTTCTGTGGTGCAGCAGGGAATGATCATCGTCCACGACGGTCAACAGCCCGTTTCATTGCGGGTGGGCGAGCGAACAGAGGTTCATATTCGCGGCAAGGTCGAGCCCGACATGCTCAAACCGGGCGCGGCGGTTCGGTTTTTCGCCGAGATCGACAAGCGTAACGGGCGCTCGCGAGGCAAGGTCGATCAGATCATCCTCTTTACGCCGTCGAAAGACGGCAATCGGATGCTCGGCGCGTTCTATCATCAACCTTCGGCTGTCGGATCACCCGATGGACCTGCCGCGCCGGCGGGCGACGCGGCGGGTGCGCCCGACGATGAGAAGAGCCCGGAAGCAGGGCGGACGGGTCGTGCGGTCAAAGCGGAGGAGCAGTTTGAGTTGTTGGATGTGCGCGGCCAAGTGGTGGGGTTGCGAGGCGCAGTCCTTACCGTGAACGTGCAGACGAACTACTTTCGCTCGCCGATTCGCGTGGAGATGAGCGAGGGCTGCACGATCATCGCCGACTTGGCCGACGTCGGAGTCGTTCGGCCGGGCGATCAGGTGCAAGGGCGGGGCATTCAGATGATGCCTCAGGCGTTAGAGATGCTTTCTTTGGAAGTGACGCTGGCCGAATCGCTAACCAGTTTGCCGCGAAAGAAGTCTCGTCCGCAGACTGCAAAGACGCCTTCACGGAATCCGCCGTCGCAGCCGGCTCATCCCCGAGAAAGCTTCGAGGTGGCCGATCAGATTGCCAAGGAGCGTGCCGAGGGGAATAAGACGGCGCCCCCTGGCGGGAATATGGCGCCGCCAGCCGACGGTTTGTCTGCTGTGCCACATGGCGAAGGTCCGGGGCCAAACGGCCCCCCGGGCCAGGCAGCGCCCGCAGGTGAGCGGCCGCCGATGGCTCAGGCGGAGCCCCGGCGCAACGCCGACCAGCCGCCGGGGCCCGCACAGCCTCCGTCGCCGTCGGCAGCACCGGGCGGCGAGTTGCCGAAACGATCGGCGGAAGAGACGTTGAAATTGGCGGAGAAACTGGTGGAATTGTTGGGCACGTCGCGGCAAGAGCAGATTTTGCGAGGGGGGTTCAAGGCCCGATTGGCTGACGGAAAGGAAGCGGTCTTTTTGCCCGCCCAACGCGTGACGGCAGATGACCTGCGGCAGCGGGTCGGCCAGCCCGACCGCACCGACTCGTTTGCCGCCGAGTTGCCCGTCGGTGAAGACGGTGCGTTGCAAAAGGTGCAGTGGTCGATGTGGACATACGGGCCGATTCGCGTGCTGGTGGACGACCGCGGGAAGACTCAGTATTTGGGTGTGCAATCGCCCGACGGTCAGGCCAAGCCGGCGCCCGACTAGCCACCCTTGTTCGAGCAGACGGATCGCACGCCGAGTGCAGTTTTTGTTTGCCCGTTTGCGGCGTTAATCAAAGCGCGAGTGTTCTGGCAGTGGGACAGTTGAAACGATCATTACCGACGGGGAAAGCGATATGCAGTATCGGGTGTTGGGGAACTCGGGCATCGAGTCGTCTGTCATCGGGTTCGGGGCTTGGGCTATTGGCGGGTGGATGTGGGGCGGGGCCGACGAAGATGCGGCTGTTGCCGCCGTGCAGGCTTCGCTCGACGCCGGCGTGAACTTGATCGATACTGCGCCGATCTACGGTTACGGCCGCTCGGAGGAGATTGTTGGGCGTGCGATCGCCGGACGACGCGACAAGGTGGTTCTGGCAACCAAGTGCGGTTTGACTTGGGAGGGCGACGAGGGCGAGTTTCATTTCTCTGCCGACGACAAGGGCCTGCGGCGCGACGGCGGCCCGATCCGCGTGTTCAAGAATCTCCGTCCGCATGCCATTCGCCGCGATGTCGAGAACAGCCTCCGCCGGCTAAAGACCGACCATATCGACCTGCTTCAAACGCATTGGCAAGACTCGACCACGCCGATTTCCGCAACGATGGAGTGTTTGCTGGAATTGAAACGCGAAGGCAAGATTCGGGCCATCGGGGTTTCGAACTGCACGGTAAGCCACCTCGAACAGTACGGGCCGATCGACTGCGATCAGGAGAAGTTCAGCTTGATCGATCGCGCGATCGAGCAGAACGGCGTTCTCGAATACTGTTGTCGGCACAATATCGCCATGCTGGCCTATTCGCCGTTGGCCAACGGGCTGCTGACTGGCAGCCTTTCGCCCGATCGGCAGTTCGGCCAGGGCGACCTACGCCGCGGCCATCCGCGTTTCACGCCCGAAGGCATTCGGAAGATGAATGCGGCATTGGCCTCACTGCAACCGTTGGCCGAGGCTTATCATGCCACGGTTTCTCAATTGGTCATTGCTTGGACGGCGGCCCGAAACGGCATTACGGTTGTCTTGTGCGGCGCGCGGAACGCCGCTCAATCGCTGAGCAATGCGGCCGCCGCCGAGATTCGTTTGCGGCCCGACGAACTGGCTCTGATTGAACAGGCCGTGGTTTGAGCAGGCTGCCGTTCGAGCCGGCTGCCGTTCGCCCCCGGCTTGCCGTTGGGCCGAGGGATGAGCAAGCGCTCAACGGTCAGCGTGCGGCTCTGCCGCTGTCGGCGCGTGGCGTGCCGCGGGCTTTGCCACGGCGCAGGCCGTTGCGGCAGGCTCTTGGCGCAGGCCTTCCGTCGGCCCGCGCGTTGTTGGGTTCTATTGTAGCCGTCGCCGGTTTGGTCATTGGTGGGCCTGGGCTGGGCGGGGCTTCTGTTGCGCATGTCCCTAGGGCAACACGCCGGTTCCGACGCCCGATCGAGGCGTTCTTGGGCTGCTTTCACTGGGCAATGGCAGTGGTTACAATTGGGGGATGAGCGATACGATAGAAAAGCAGATCACCGTCCCCGATTTCGTGGGGTTCAAAGTGGCCGGGCAGAAGATCACGATGCTGACGGCCTACGATTACACCTCGGCCCGATTGGTCGATTCCGCGGGCGTCGAGGGGGTGCTGGTGGGCGACAGCTTGGGGATGGTCGTGCAAGGCCGGGAGAACACCTTGCCGGTTTCTCTCGGCGAAATGATCTACCACGCCGAGATCGTCGGGCGGGCGGTGCGGCACGCGTTGACCGTTGTAGACATGCCTTTTCCGAGCTTCCATCTCGGACGCCGCCGCGCCGTGGCCAATGCCGCGAGGCTGCTAAAGCGCACGCGCTGCCAAGCGGTCAAGCTCGAAGGCGGCGTGGAACAGGCCGACGTAATTGAGGCGCTTACCTCTGCCGGCATTCCCGTGATGGCCCACTGTGGTCTGCGTCCGCAGTCGATCCATCAGTTGGGCGGTTATCGGGTGCAGCGCGACGAAGCCCGGCTGACGGCCGACGCCCAGGCATCGCAGCAGGCCGGGGCGTTTGCCATCGTGCTCGAGTGCATTCCGGCTCAAACGGCGCGGCAAATTACGGCCGATTTGCGCATCCCCACCATCGGCATCGGGGCTGGCGCCGGCTGCGACGGGCAAATCTTGGTCTTTCACGACCTGTTGGGGCTGACTCTCGGCCGGTTGCCCCGCCATGTCCGCCCGTTCGCCGACCTTAAGACCTCGGTCGTTGAGGCTGTCACTCGGTATCGCGACGAGGTGCGTTCGGGTGCGTTTCCCGGGCCCGAACAGAGCTTCGAGTAAGGCCGGATCGCTGGCGGGTACCGGGGGCCTTTGGGCCGGCAACAACAAGGCCGCGGCGAACCCTCTCGCCGGTGTACTCATCGGTGGTCGCGGCAACTGGGCCCGGCCGGCGAAAGCCTTCGGACGTTACGAGCGCAGGGAGCAGCTCCGCCGATCGAGTTTGCCGATCGGGCGGATTATCCGCTGTGTGAGCCGTTGGCTTGGGGGCGGCCGGGGCGCCAGAGCATCGGCCCGCCCGTTTACATCTTCCTGCCAGCGGATATATTGTCAGGAATTCCACACGCCGCGTCCGTCGCGCGGCGGTTTGTGCCGAGCGTGATCCAGCCGCTTCTTTCTGCCGGGAGGATGATCTATGGCAGCCCTACCGTCGTATGTGGCGGAAGCGAAACCGCTTCCACTCGACAAGCGCGCACCCTGGTATGCGACCACCGCCCAAACCTATGCCGGAATCATGCTGTGGTTCGTCTTCTGGCACGAGGTGCCCGTCGGCTCCGGTTTCAAACAGTTTTACAGCGAGTTCGCCGGCGGCACGTTGGCGCAGGGGTTGGGCGTGGCCTTTTTGGGGTTGATTGTTGCGGCCTTGATCTGCCACTTTCTCTTCTATCTGGTGCCCGGCATGTTGGGTATGAAGACCGGGTTGCCTTTGTACATCGTGGGCACTTCGACCTACGGTGTGCAGGGCGGGTTCATCATGCCCGGCTTTCTGATGGGCGTGTTGCAATTCGGCTGGTTGGCGGTGAACGCCTATTTTTCCGCCATGCTGCTTTGCGCTCCTTTCGGCGCCGGGGCGGGCAGCGCGGCTCATTCCGTCGTGGCGGCCGTGTGGGCCATCGCCGCGGCATTCGTCGGGCTCAAAGGGATTCAGTATGTTGCCAAAGTGGCTACGTTCCTGCCGTTGATTCCGTTGGTGATTTTGTTGATTCTTGCGGCCTACACGATTGGCGGCGTCGGCCAATTCGATTCGGCCAAGTTAGTCGGCCAGTTCAGCGGCGAGAAGTTCCAAGAAGTCAAGCCGGCCCTCTCGTCGTTCGGGGTGATTGCCCTGATGAGCACGTACATCGTCGGCTTCTTCGCCACTGCTGGAGCCGCCGGGGCCGACATCGCCTCGAGCAATCGCGATAAGAAGGACGTGCAATTGGGCGGCCTAGTGGGCGTGGCCGGGGCCACGATCTTTGCCGGCGGACTGTCGCTCTTGATCGTGGCGGGCGCGTTCGGCCTCGACTTGACCAAGGGCGATCCGATCCTGCAAACCTCGGCGTTGATGACCCACATCGTTGGTGAGAAGACCGCCGCCGTGTTCTGGTATTTGCTGGCCATCGCCGCATTCCCGCCGGCGTGTTTTTCGTCGTTGATTGCGGCCAACAGCTTCAAGACCACGCTGCCCAAGGTGAATCCGTTCATCTCCTGTGGAATCGGCACACTGGTCGCCATTGTACTGGCGGTAACCGGCGCGGCGGGCAACGCTGTGGACGTGTTCAAAGTGATTGGCGCTTCGTTCGGGCCGATCTGCGGCGCGATGTTGGCCGACTATCTGCTGGCCGGTTGCAAATGGCCCGGTCCGCGTGCGGGCTTCAACCCGGCCGGCTGGATTTCTTGGTTCGTCGGCTTTGTGATCGGATCGATCGATCTGGTGGCCAAGTATGTTCCGCAGCTGGTGGTCTTGTCCGGCAAGATTCCGGCCCCGCCCGTCGTGGCGTTTGTCGCCGGTTTCGTGCTGTACTTCTTGTTGGCCAAGGCGGGCATGGTGAGCCAATCGCTGCCGATGCCGGCCAACACGCAAGAGCAATAGCGGGCTCTGCTTGACGTGGAAGAAGAACCGTGGGCGCGGGCATCGGGCCTCGCCCACGGTTGTGTTATTTCTTGCCGGTGCGAGAATGGTGCGGCCAAGCGGCTCGGCCGCGATTTCACCGGTGAGCTCTGCGCGACAGCCGCAGCGGCCCAAGCGGTTAGGCGGCGGGCGGCGCGCCGTTTCGCTGCTCGATGGCTGCCACCTTCTGAAGCCGCCGTGCATGGCGGCCGCCCTCGAAAGGAGTGCGCAGCCAGATTTCGACGATGCGGTCGGCCAACTTTTCACCCATGACGTCGCCCGACAGGCACAGCACGTTTAGATCGTTGTGTCGACGGCTCAATTCGGCCGTGATGTCGTCGAAGCAGGGGGCCGCCCGAACCCCAGGGAACTTGTTGGCGACAATGCACATGCCTAATCCCGTGCCGCAGATCAGAATGCCGCGATCCACTTCATGCCGACTAACCTGTCGCGCGACGGTCTCGGCAACGTCGGGGTAGTCGGTGTCGTCGTTGGCCGGCACGCCCAGATCGACGACCTCTTCGCCCAAACGTCGCAAATGGTCGATCAGCTTCAACCGCAGATGATCTCCGCGGTGATCGCTACCCACGGCAATCCTCATGTTGCTTCCCTTCGCGTGTTTTGCGCCGGATTCATCGATCCTCGGGAATGGAACTCAGCGGCGGGCGCGCAAACCGGAACGTCATTCGCCTATTGCACTGAACTCCTGCGGGCCTTCTGCGGCTTCTGACGGCGCACGTGAATGACTACTATTGTAAGTCATCCGGTTGTCGGCGGAAAGCAGCACCGGCCCACAGTGGAATTGGACTGGCGCTCGCCCATGCCCAAGGCGTTGCAGCGGCCGAACTTGAGCCGTCGAAACAACCGGCAGAACGCCCGGAAAACCGCAACCACGATTCGGCCGAGGTGGTGCGGGCCAACGAACACGCTCGGAGATTTGGGTCGGCGATCCGAAATCCGAATCGACCCGGAACTTGGCCCCCGAGGCTTTGACGCTGCCCGAGCCCGTCCTGTGGCAAATACGAGGCGCCGTCCCTGTTCGGTGCCCGCTGCCTGCCGCGTTCCGCTGCCCGCATCAATTCAACGCATCGGCCGGGGCGCTTGGCTCGGCATTGGATCCCTGGTTGCGAGTATGGGCGACCTGCGCATCGAGCCGACTCAAGTCGATGGGGCTGGGGCCGGGCGATTGGTCGTCCGATGGGGCGGCGGTTTCAGATTCCTGAGTCTCGATCTTGCACGCGCCTTGGGCATTGCCCTCAGGCGTTGATCGCAGGTGGGTCAGTATTTTGCAGGCGGCATAAGCGTACTGGGCCAAGAGGAATGCGCCGAAGCCCAAAGCCGCAAGACCTCCGTAGAGAGCAAGCTGGCTGGGAATCCAGGCGAAATGCAACCAGAGCAGCCCCAGCCCGACAATGGCCATTGTTGCGGTGGTCGATAGGCGGCTGCGGGCGGTTTGCCACAGCGATCGCCACGCATGTTGGTCGAGTGCCGATCGGGTTGATTGATTGGCCAGCTCGCGCATTGCGCCGATATCGACTTGCTTCTCCGGAGCGATGGCCCGCGGCGCCAAGGCCGAAAGCGGGCGGCGTTCCGCCTCGGGTTCGTCACCGGCATCAGCGGCTGTGGTCTGCTCGTCTTGCGGAACGGGCTCTTTCGACATCTGTCGTTTTGGTTGCGGCTCGGGGGCCTGCTGCCGCGCCGCCGATGGGGGCGACTTGCCGAGCCGCCGCATCAATTCGGCCATATAGGCGTCGATGTCGTCGTCGCCCGAGGCTGCCGGGGCAGCCTTAGCACCGAGACTTTCCTTCTGATTCGCGGAGTCGGCCGGCTCATCTGCGACTGGCAACGTCGCGTCGTCCGATTCGGCCCAGATGGAGTCAGGTTCGGGCCGACGGTTGCATCGTTCGACTCCGCTTAGGCTCGTTTCGTCGCCGGTTTGTGCGTCGTCTTCGACCGGGGGATTTGCCGGGCTAAACGATTCGGTTTGGTGCGTGCGCGACCCGATGTCGGCATTGCTTGCGCCTGGGTAGTCGAGCCCATGACGCGGCCCATTCTCGTGACCGCCCGCCGATCGTGCGCCGCTCGATTCGCTCTCGTGTCGCCCGAGGCGGCGAAGCACGTCTTCGAGACGGATGGCCGAATCATCGTGGCCGGCCGGGGAAAGAGAAATGTCCGATTGATCGTTCCAAGCTTCGCAGTTTGCGGGCGAAGAATCGGCAGCGGCGAGATCGCCGGCAAAAGACTCGCTTTCTTGTTCCGACGCGCAACCGGAAGGGAGTTCGGCATTAGCGACCGCATTGGCGGTGTCGGCAGCAAAGGGAGATGCCGTGCCAACATCGGTCGCGACGGCGTCGCGTCGCTCCGCATCCGGTAATCGGACGTTGGCCTGCTCATGCCAGCGGGCTTGCTGGGCCAGAAGCTCTTGACGCAACGAATCCAATTCCTCTTGCTGCCGCGATAGCTCGATCCGCTGCCGGGTCAGGTCGGCGGCCTGGAGGGTGAGCCGGCGATCGATCTCGCTGCTTTCGGCGGTGAAGCGGCTCCGCTGAGCCTCGATCGCGTCGCGGGCATTTTCGAGTTCCTCGCGTTCGGTCGCGAGCGCAAGGGCCTGTTGCTCGATCTCGCCCGACTTGTCCGAAAGGGTCTTTTGTACCTGCGAAAGGCGGGCTTCCCATCGCTCAAGCTCGGCTCGTTTGGCCAAGAGGCGGGCTTCGGCCGCCTCTTGCGCGTCGAGAGCCTCGCGGCACTGACTCTCGAATTGCTGACGCCGGTCGTTCAACGCCGCCCATTCGTCGTGCAATCGGCGTTTTTGTTCGTCTAGGTTCTGTTGCAGGGTGGTGTCGCGTCCGGTGTCGTTTGCATGTTCTGTTCCTGGCTGGGCATCGGCACCAAGCCGGGCGGTGCTGCTGGGCCGTGCCGGGATCTCGTTTTGAGCCGATCGCATTGCGGCCGGAACGTCTCGGTTGAACGCAGGTTCTGCCGAGGTTGCAACAATCTCGGCTGCGCATTCGGAGAAATCGCCGCCGGTATGGACAATGGTGAACTCCACCGGGCCGACACTCAGTCGATCTCCGGGGCGAAGCATTGCGTCGTCGAACCCACCGCCGTTCAGTCGCGTGTCCGGAGACCAGCGACGAACGTATGCGCCTGCGCAGCCACGGACGATCAGGCAATGCATCGGCAACACGCCCCGGGCTCGAAGCCGAAGGGTGCAACGCCGGTCGCTGCCAATGCTGCATTTCGGCGAGCGAATACGCACGATTTGGCCGTGACGCGGACCGCCGAGAACCGACAGCACGAGTTCGCCTGCGGAGAGTGCGGCGTTTTGGGCGGTTGCGCAAGTGGGGCTAACCATGGTTCTTCACCGTTCGGAGGAAACGATCGCCGTTGGCCAGGGGCGGCCGCTCGGCGCAAGGAGCGAGGGCGAAAGCCTTTACTCCTTCTGAAACTGGTAGCTTATGGACAGTGCCGGTCAACGACGCTCTGGGTGATTTGGTCGGTCCCGGTTGAGATTGCCGAAAAAGCGCTGTATATCTTTGCGGGATTTGACGATTTACGGATAGCGTTCGTCGGCAGCGAGTCGGGACGGGTTTCTACGGTGCCCGAATGTCGCTCAGATGGGTGGTGGTGGAAGGCCGGCCAGCGAGTGACGCGGCGAGCGACGAGGCCGAGCAACGGCACCGAGGAATATTCGCGTAAGACGTTAGTAGGAAATGTTTTCCTGCGGCAACGATTTATTGAGGTCGGGGTGAAGAAAAAACCGGATAAATCCGATGGGAATTCTTGACCCCCGATGCGTCTTTTTGCGTAGTATATTTTGGTTGCGGCACCCGGCATGAATAGGCCGCAGGTGCCGACCGGTGAATGCTTTCGGAACAGTCTTATCTTATCGGAGAGGGGTTCGAAATCGGCACTCTGAAGGGGGGCAAGCCTTCAGCGGCGCCAGGATCGGACGCGAGGAGGGTACCAAGATGGGCCGCAAAGACTCGATCCTGAACATGCGCCAGATTCTTCTTAAGAGGCGCGACGCTCTGCGGAAAGCACTGGCCGGCGACTTGAGCCAGTTGCGCGAACTGAACGCCCAGGCTTCGGGCGATTTGATCGATGCCGCCTTGGATTCGGCTCAAGACGAGATCAGCTCGCAATTGGCCGAGGTTGAAAGCCGCGAGTTGGCTCGCATCGAGTACGCCCTGGAACGGATGCGGAGCGGGCAGTTCGGCGTTTGCGAGGGCTGCGGGTGCGCTATCCCCATGGCCCGGCTGAACGCCCTACCCTATGCCACGCACTGCATCAAGTGCCAGCGGGAGTTGGAGCGGTTGGGCGAGGACGACGATTCCAGTTCGGACTGGTCGCGTCTTCCCGACGTTCACAGCGACGTGGACATTTCGATCAACGACCTGGAAATCGACGTTTCCTGACAAGCGAGGCGGGCGTGGGTAGTTCTCAACCACTGTTTGGGGGCTACCCACGCTTTGTTTCTTGACGGCTTTCGGCCCATTCGAGGAATCCGACCGTGCGTGAACACCGGAAGTTCCCGATTCCTTTCGCGGTGGTTCTTTGGCTCTTGGCCTCGGCAGCCGTGCAGGCCGCCCAACCCGCCGGCTTGACGAAGCTCGAACGAGTCGGCCCGACCTCTCCCGAGCGCCGTGCAGAGTTGAAACGCCAGTTGGCCGAACATGCCAAAGTTTTAGAGGCTCAATCGGCCGCCGTGAAGATCGTGGCGAAGTTGGTTGGGCCTACGGTGGTGTATATCGAGGCCGACGCGCCGGCGGCCGCGAAAAAGCCCGGCCGCCAAGTCGAAGAAGCCGGTTCGGGGGTCATCGTTTCTTGGGATGGCAAATACTACGTGCTGACCAATAGGCACGTTGTTTCCGGGGCTGCCAACGATGCCATCCGCATTCACTTGGCCGATGGCCGCCGTCTTTCCCCCTTGAAGGCGTGGGACGATCCCGATACGGATGTGGCCGTGCTTCTGATCGATGCCCCCGATTTGGCCGCTGCCGAAATTGGCGACAGCGACGCGTTAGAAACGGGCGACTTTGTGTTGGCCGTGGGCAGCCCGTTCGGACTGACCAGTTCGGTGACGTTCGGGATTATCAGCGCCAAGGGGCGCCGCGATCTGCGATTCGGCGAAGCATCGCTCCGCTACCAAGATTTCCTGCAAACGGATGCGGCGATCAATCCCGGCAATAGCGGCGGGCCTTTGGTTGACCTGCGTGGAAGGGTGGTGGGCATGAACACCGCGATTGCCAGCAACACCGGACGAAACGAGGGCATCGGTTTCGCCATTCCGATCAACATGTTCATCCACGTCGCCAAGCAGTTGGTGGAGAAAGGCAGCGTGGAGCGGGCTTACATGGGCGTGAGCCTCAATTCCCGTTTCGGTCCGGCCCTGGCGGCGGAACTGGGATTGCCGGCTCGAATGGGGGCGCATGTCACCGGCGTGAACAAGGGTTCGCCGGCGGAGGCCGCTCGGCTGGCGGTCGGGGATGTCATCCTTAAGTTCAACAACGTGCCTGTGGAAGACGACGCCCATTTGGTCAACCTGGTCAGCATGACTCCGGTGGGAACCCGAGTGCCCCTGGTCGTTTTCCGCGATCGGCAGACGTTTTCCACCGAGATTGTCGTCGCCCGACGCGATAAGTGAGGCCCTGCGGCTACGCGAAGCAATCCCCTACGCCTAGTCGCAGCCTGGGGCCGATTCTTCGGCAAAGGTTGCGTTTTCGGCACGGCAGACGCGGCAGATCATGGCGGCCGTCCTCGTTCTGCCATCGCTTCTCCCCCGCCTAAGCTATGCTTCAGTGCCTCGCGGGCTGATGGCCGGCGCGGGGCCGTCTCCGACCCGGTGTTGACCGCCGCCTTCGTTCGGCGGTCGGCGACCGTCGGAGCGAGGGCGCGGCAAGGCGGGAATTGGGGCGAGTTTCGACTCCCGTGCCGCTGCGACCGCCCCCTGATTCCGAGATCGAATGCGCGGCTCTCCAGTGAGAAACGGACCGTTATGCTCCTGCCGGGCAAAGAAGTCGATGCCAACTTTTTCACCTTGATTCACCGCGTGATCACGGAGCAATCGCGCCGCGTCCCGCGTGATCGGCGGCAGCCTGATCGGGCGGCCTATCAGGCGCTGGCGCGGATTGCCCTGCCCCGCGACGAAGGCGTTCCGCCCGAGAGCGAGTTCTTCGACGTGCCGTGCCGCGATCTGACTCGGCGCGGGTTCTCATTCCTGTTGCCGTATCGGCCCGAGTTCTCGAAACTCGTGGTCTGTTTCGGCTCGCCGCCCGAGGCCATCTATATCGCCGCGCGCGTGGTCCATTGCGACAACGTCGTCCAGCGGCCCGACGGAACGATCGAAGTGTGCGACCAGCGCGACGGCCATAACGGCCAGAACGGCCAAGGAAAGCTGTTGGTGCTTGTCGGCTGCGAATTCCGCGAGCGTCTGCATCGTTATCGTTCGTGATCGAACGTGGCGATGTTCATCGCTTGTGTACGACGCAGCGATGCGGCATCAACGCTGGCAGGGGCCGATCTTGGCGCGCAACGCGGCAACAACGTTGCGGGGAAGGAACCGCGATAGTTCTGCATCGCCGGTCAACGGCGCAATCTGCTTAATGAGCGAACTGGAAACATGCGCCAGTTCCCCGTCGGCGATCATGAAAAGGGTTTCCACGTCGGGGGCAAGCCGGCGGTTGGCCATCATCATGGTCAATTCGGCCTGAATGTCGGTGATTGGACGGACGCCGCGGACCATCACCCGGGCGTTACAGCTCTTAACGAACTCGACCGCCAAGCCGGTGAACAGGCGAATCTCGATATTCGGCAGATGCTCGGTCGCTTCTTGGATCAAACGGCTTCGTTCCTCGGCGTCGAACAGCGGTGTTTTCTCGGCGTTCACGCCGACACCGACGATCAAGCGATCGAACAGACGACTGGCTCGCTCCACGACGTTTAAGTGGCCGAGCGTAATCGGATCGAATGATCCCGGATAAACCGCGATGCGTTCCGATTCCGCCATCATCATGCGCCTTTCCGAAAACAGGTTCACGCTTGCCGCAACGGCTCGGGCGCGCACCGACGCGGCCGGACTGACCGGCCCGAGGCGGCCCTTTGGCGGCGGAGGTGAACCGGAGACAATTTCCCTCGAGAATCAACAAGGTTCGATTTGTTCACTACGATCATCAGCCGACACCGCGCCCAAGACTGCCGACACCGCCGCGCGGTTGGACGACTCACCCGCTGCATTTGGCCGCCGCCAAGGCGTCGATCAGCCGATCGACATCGTCCGAGGTGTTGTAGGCGTGCGGGCTGATCCGCAATCGACCAGCGCGACAGCTTAGCACCACGCCGGCAGCAAGGCAATGCCGCCGCACTGCTTGGGGATCGGCGCCGGGCAGTTCGAACGAGACTATGCCGCTGCGGTGGCGGGCCGTTCGATCGCTGAAGATCGTCGCCCCCAGGGCGCGCAGCCGCTGGCAGGCGAGCTCGCTTGCGGCCTCGACCGCTTCGGCCCGCAACGCCGCCGGAAACCGATTGAGCAATTCGATGCTTGCGCCGAGGGCGAGCAAGCCCGGACTGTTCTGCGAGCCGCCCTCGTAGCGAATGGCATTGGGTTTCAGCGTCAGATCAATGCGGTGGAAGTCGTGCTCGTTGACCACGCTGTTCCAACCCACGCCGACGGGCCGAAGCCGATTCAGGTGTTCGGGCCGCATGTAAAACACTCCGGCCCCCTCGGGCCCCAGAAGCCATTTGTGTCCGTCGGCCGAAAGGAAATCGACGGGAGTTCGTGACACATCGAGCGGGAAGACCCCCAGGCCTTGAATGGCGTCGAGGAAAAGCAAGATCCCGCGTCGATGGCAGAAGTCGCACAACTCGTCGAGATCGTGGCGAAAACCGCCGGCGTAAGTGACCCAACTGATCGAGACGATGCGCGTGCGGGCGTCGCAGGCCGCCGACAATTCGTCCATGTCGAGTCGTCCGTCGGGGCATTGCAGGCGGCGCGTTTCGACGCCGCGGTGGGCCAGATGCAGCCAAGGGTATTGGTTCGACGGAAACTCGTCGGAGCGTGTTACGACGTTGTCGCCGGGTTGCCAGGGAAACCCTTCGGCGACGATATTGATGCCGGCCGTGGTGTTGGCAACCAACGCCACCATCTCCCGTGGGGCATTGATCATTGCCGCCGCGGCGCTTCGCGTTTGTTCGATGCCTGCCGCCCAGGCGGCGCAATGGACGTCGCCGTCGTCCAATGCTTGGCGCAGCCAAAGCTCGACGCACTGTGCCGCCGGCGCGCTAATCGGCGCCACGGCCGCATGGTCGAAGAAGGCCCATTTGCGGCTGACCGGCATCTGGCGACGCAATTCAGCAGCGAGTTCCGCGGCGGTTGTTGCAGGAGACAATTCCACCATGTTCGAGCAGCTTTCGTCAGAGATGAACGCAAACGCAACACGGGTTGTCCGACGGGCCCTGGCGGTGCTTGCCCAAATGCGGCGGCGCCCTAACGAACGCGGCCGCCAAAGCAGCAAAGCCGAACGGCGTGTTCTGCCCGCCGGGGCCGTTCTTCGTTTTCCGCAGTTCTATTTCAAGCAACGTCAGAGGGACGACGGCGGGCCGCTCGGCCCGTCAGCCGCAAATTGATCTCAGCCAACGCGAGGCTGGGGCCACACTCCGTTCGGTCATCCGTTCGGCATTATCGGGCGCGTGAGCCACGGGCGAAAGGTGGGTCGGCGGGCCTGCGTTTGGGGGATCATTCCCGTGCTTGCAGCCTCCATTGCCGAGGTTTGCGTAGCAAAAGGCATTGAAGTATGCTAGCGGTCTTTGGGGGCATGCGTTCGGCGCGACGCCGCATGCTGTCGCGGCGTACACGACCCGGCCCGACATCGCCGCTGTGTCCGGCGGGACAGAGCAGGGGGCCGTGCCGGAGCGCGGCCCAGTTCGGCGGCTGGTTCACGGCCTGGGGGCTTTATTCTTTTTCTGAGAGAGGGGTTGTATGCGACAGAGCGTTGTTTTGGGAATCGCATTTTTGTTCGTGATGGTTTGGGCTGCTCAGCCGGCCGCGTCGGCGGATGAGTGGAAGAGCGGGATCATTTGGCCGCAGCCGAAGGTCATCGATCCGGGGCCGGTGGGCGGCCCTCCGTCGGACGCCATCGTGTTGTTCGACGGCAAAGACCTGTCGAAATTCGTCGACGGCGATAAGTGGAAGATTGTGGACGGCTACGCCGTTGCCGACAAGACAGGCATTACCACCAAGCAGTCGTTCGGCAGTTGCCAACTCCATGTCGAATGGGCGGCGCCGGAAAAGATCGAGGGTTCGGGACAGGGACGCGGCAACAGCGGTGTGTACCTGATGGGCAAGTACGAAGTGCAAATCCTCGATTCGTACGAGAACGACACCTACTACGACGGCCAGGCCGCGTCGATCTACAAGCAAAGCCCGCCGTTGGTCAACGCTTGCCGCAAGCCGGGCCAATGGCAAACGTACGACATCATCTTCACCGCGCCGAAATTCGACGACAAAGGCAAAGTGCTCAAGCCGGCGTACGTCACGGTGTTGCACAATGGGGTGCTGGTGCAGAACCACTTTGAAATCAAAGGCGGCACGTTCTGGCATAAGCCGCCGGAATACGAGACGCATCCGGACAAGGCGCCGATCAGCTTGCAATTTCACGGCAACCCGGTGCGATTCCGAAATATCTGGATTCGCGAGCTTTAGTCGCCCCTCGCTCTGCCGTGCCGGATAGGCGACTGTCCACGTTCCGGCGCCGTTCTTGAGCGCCGGAACGGACTGCATCGCTGCGGGCCGCTACCACATCTTCCAACGGCCCGAGTCGTCGCCCAGGGAGGCAAATGGCCCGACCCCTGGGCGATCTGTCTTGCGCGGCGTGCCGAAATAGTCGTGGTCAATCTTCAGGGCGGAGCCGTCCGGGTTCTCGAAGAGCGTGCCAGGAAGCTTCGCTTTGCCGAGCAATTCGGTGGTAACCCAAACGGTCTTCGCCTGGCGCGCCTCGGGCGGAATGCGGACAACAAGGTAGGTGCCGTTGTCGTCTCGCACTACCGACGGGACCGCGGTGCTCTCCGGCAGCACGATCGGTCCTTCTTCGCGCGCGTAGGGCTGGGCCGCGCCGCAATACACGTTGCCTGCGGCCGAGACTGGGAAGTGACTGCCGTCGTACACCGATAGTCCCAAAACGACGCCGCGTTGCGGCTTGGCCGGCGTGGGTTGATTCGGATCGGCGGCCGGCGCCGCGCCGCCGAAGAAGATGTTGTTGTAGAATCGGTGATCGCCGCCTTCGATGTTGCTCAGGCCCGCCACGCGGGTCGAATGCGGTTCGTGGTAGGGAGTCGATCGCCGCAATTCCGGGCGAACGTCGAATCGTCCGGCGAAGATGTTGTGGACAAACGCCCCGCCTTGCGACCAATCGCGGACGTTCAACGGCGAGAGGAAGACATTGTTGTCCACGAGAAACGGGCCGTGATTCACTTCAACGAACAGATCATCCGTCGAGTTGTTGTACAGCAAATTGCCGCTGATGCGGGTTCCCTGGGCCATCCAGTCCATCCATAGGCCGCGGCCGCAATCGTGGATCAGATTGCCGCGGATCAACACATCGATAGCCGCGTGCAGTTTGATGCCGCCCATCTCCGCTCCGGCGAACTGACGCTTGCGCCAGATGTTGTAGATGTGATTGCCGGTGATCGTGCTGAACACCGGGCCGAGGCTGCCGCAGATGCCCGTTTGTTCGCAGTCGAAAATCACATTGTTTCGCACGATATGCGAGCCGATATTCTCTCGCGACCAACCGGCGGCCAGCGCCCGCTGAATCACTTCGTTGTAATGAATGGCGCCGTCTTTGCACGGATCGTTGCGCCAAACGTTGTGCCCAGTAGCCCGGTCCTTGCCCAGGGTGATGCCCGAGCATTTCGAGTCGCTGATCACGTTGTTTTCGATCACCCAGCCTTTGCTCCAATGGGTGCCGATCAATCCGATTTGTTCGGCCGTTGGGGCCGCCCATTGCGTGGCCGCATGGCACATTCGAAAACCGCGAACCGTAATAAAGTTGCATCCCGGCTTGTCGGGATAGAAGCAACTGTCGCGGACATTGATTTCAACGAGTTCTTTGTTCGGATCGCGATCGCGGAATTGGGCGTAGATATAGGTGTTCTGGTCGTCCACTTCGCAGAACCAAGTCCAAGTCGAGCCCTCGGCGTCGGCGGCGCCGGGCGTTTCGCGCGGATTGAGCACCCGCTCGATCAAGTGCGTTTCCCAAAGGCTCTTGCCGTTGAGATACACTTCGCCCGTATGGTGCGGACGACCGCGGTCGTCGAACCAGTCGCCGAATATGCGATCTTTGTACGGGTTGTACTTGCCGAAGAACGAATTGGGCAGCGTCAGCTTCCAGACGCCCGGCGCGAACGGCTTCCATTCGCGGGCCACTTCAGAACCCTTGATCACCACCTTTTCGCCCGCGGCGGCCTGATAGACAATCCGGCGATCGTCGCCCGTGCCTCCGCGCGGGGGAGTGACCCGTTCGCGATACTCGCCTCCGTGTACTGTGATGACGTCGCCCGGCTGTGCTACGTCGGCGGCTCGCTGAATCGTGCGGAAGGGCCGTTGCGCCGAACCGTCGGCTCGGTCGTTGCCCGAAACCGCAACGTGATACTCGGCCCCCATTGCCGACGAGAGAGATAAGACGGCCAAAGCGACGAACGACGAACAGATGCGCATGGCGATCCCCTTTTTTGGTGAGCGATTCTCAACGGCGAGCGGGCCGGGTTCTCTGGCATGTTCAACGGAGAACCAACCGACGGCCCCCGCTTTCGGCAGACGCGGGCCGAAGGGCGGTCGGCCTGGCAGTATCTTCTGTCGGAGCGGTTGTAATTTGCCGCCGATCTGCCCGCAGGCCGACAACGGCGTGCGAACAGGCTGCATTTTGGGGTGGCCCAGGCTCCGGGTCAAGCTGCGGCGACTACGGCCGGGGCGGTTGCGCTGGAGGCCCTCGACCACAACTTCTCGACGAGCATCACAATGCTATCGCAACGGGTGGTAGGCCGCACGCCATAACGCAACCAGCGCTCTCCGACTAAGGCAGCGATGGAAATAGCCGGCTTGCCTTTGGGGCATCGATGCTCGCTTCGTCATCGCGCCACCCCAGGGTGGGCCCGGTTTTAGCCTGGGAATGGGGGGAACAAGCATTGTTTTTCACTTATCCCGGACTTTTGATGGGTATGTTCCGCAACGTCTTTCCCCGTAATGTGTTAGTAGTTGTTGCCTCAGTCGCCGTTCGATCTTCAGAATCTGCGCGCAGGCATCGGGGCTGAGGGGCTGAATCAAGCCACGGAGTCCGAAAGGCGATTCAAGCGGGCATCACACTCAATCGGCCACTTGACTGGGCTGGCGGTTGCTTTCGCTAGTGTTCGGACCGAATCGGCTAATGGAAGTCCGGCTGTGGGCGCAACCGTCGTTGGGGCGCTCGGTTTTTCCCTTGACCGCGGTTCGGTGTTAGGGGTACGATACCGGCCGCAAGGTGTTGCTGTGCAACGGTTTTAGCCCAACCGCCCGGCGCCGCTGGTCGTCGGCCGAGGTGAGGTCGTATTCCGTTGCGCGACCAACCGGCTGTCGGGCAGGATGGCGACAGCGTGTTCGGTTGGTTCGAAAGAGGTGCGGCCGGGCAGTCTTCCAGAAAATGCTCCCGCCATGGTCTGAAGACCGGAAAAGAGATCGCTCGCATCTCTTGTCCGTACGGCGAGCATTTTGGCGAGAACGGGATCGATTGTTGTTGCTTAGTGTGGAAGCACCTAATAGGCGGCTGCCGTGCCGCCGCGTGTAAGATTCAATGATGGATCGAGTGGCATGGAAGCAACTCGGACTCATTCTTCTTGTCGCGCTAGGGCTGCGCGCCGGCGCTGCCATTGCTTGGCAGCAACGTCTTAAGGGGGATTTCGGTTTTCCCGATACCGAGAGCTACTGGCAACTTGCCCAGCGGTTGGCAGCAGGCGAGCGATACGTGTTTCAGCCGGCCGATCAACCGGTTGAGTATCGCGTTTTTCGCACGCCCGGCTATCCGGCCGCCCTGGCGCCGATCTTCTGGTTTTGGCAAGGCGACGCTGCGGTGTGGGCGGCGCGATTCCAGTCCGTCGCGTTGAGCGTGGCAACAGTGGCGTTGGTCGGGCTGATCGCTTGGCAGTTGTGCGGTTGGCCGACCGGGCGGTCAGCCGCGCTCATCGCTGCATTTTATCCCGAGGCGATTGCCGCCGGCGCGTTCATCCTCAGCGAATCGCTTTTCTGCCCATTGATGCTGGCGCAACTGCTTTTTTGGCTTCGGGCCGAACAGAGCCCAAGCAGCCGGGGCATGGCCACTTCGGCCGCTGCCGCCGGGGTGTGTGGCGGCCTGGCTGTGCTGTCTCGGCCAAGCTGGCTGCTCTTCGTGCCGATGGTCGGTGTGGGGCTGCTCATTGGCTTGGCATGGCCATGGGCGCGGCGCCGCGAAGACAGATCAGGGGAACAACTGTCGAAACGGCTGTTCGTTGTTCTTGTCGTGTTCGGAACGAGCCTTCTGACCTTAACACCGTGGTGGTGGCGGAATGCGCGAGTGGCCGGCTGTTTCGTTCCGACCAGTTTGCAGATCGGCGCAAGTTTGTACGACGGTTTGAACCCGGCGGCGGACGGCAGCAGCAACATGGCGTTCACTCGGCAATTCATCGATAGGCAGTTGGCTGCCGAAGGTGATGTTCCGCTCACCGCGGCGCAACGCGAGGTCGAGTTGGATCGGCAGATGCGGGACGCCGCGATCGATTGGCTGCGCGCTCACCCCTGGCAGGCAATCTGCTTGTCGGGGCGGAAGCTGTTGCGGATGTGGTTGCCCGGGCCGAACGACGCCGCCTTGGCCTCCGGCACGGTGCGGTGGGGCGTGGCGCTGACTTACCTGCCGGTCCTGCTGTTGGCCGCGTACGGCCTTTGGCGCGGACAGTGGGGGAAGTGGCCGCTCGCGTTGCTGTGGTTGCCGGCGGTCTATTTTACCGGCTTGCACGTGGTGTTCGTCGCGTCGATTCGTTATCGATTGCCGGCGATGCTGTGCCTGATTGTGCTGGCGGCCGATGGCTCAATGCAACTTTGGGCCCGATGGACCGGTCGCACAGCCAGCGAGGCCGTTGCCTTGAAAAGACGGGAAGGAGGGGCCTGATGTCAACCGGCGCCGATACTTCCCGACTGCCCCCTGCGCGCCCGGTTGGCGTGGTCGATCAGGTGGTCGATTTTTGCTGGTACTGTTTCAAGTGGAGCCTGCTTTTCGGGCTTATCGCTGCGGCCGTCTGGATGCCTCATTTGTGGCACGCGCTCGACGAGCAGATTCGCGCCGAGGCCTGCGCAATGCTCGCAGAGCAATACCCGCGATTGCGCCCCTCGGTTCGTTCTGCGCAATTGATCGAAGGCGAGGCCATCGTATTGCACGATGTGACGTTGGCCATACCCAACGGTGAACAAGGCGACGAAGTGTTCGCTTGCGAGAAGATCATTCTCGCCTGTCCTACGAAGATCACCGAGCTGATCAAACAGCGGCCCGAGATCGTGCAAATCACGTTGCAGCGTCCGACACTGCGGTTGGCCCGCGGGGTTGATGGCCGTTGGAATGCGTCGGAGTTGCTTCCGTTGCCGCAGTTCCAGCGGCGTCCGGTGCCGCTTGTCGTCGAAGACGGCGAGATCGATGTTGTCGATCGCATGGGCCCCCGGCCGGCTCAATGGCACGTGCGCAACGTCCATGCGGTTGTTGATCCGATCGAGCCGGAGCCCAAACCAGCGTCTTTGTCGGCGGCCGACCCGGCGGCCGAATCGCGGCCGGATCGAGGGCAGTCGTCGGTCGCGGCCGCGGCGCCGGAAGGGGCCGCGGAATCGGCGGTCACGACGGCGAGAAGGGTTCAGGCGACGTTTTCGGGCGATCATCTCGGACGCGTGAGCATCGAAGGCGTTTTCGACGCGCGATCGCTTGCTTGCGAGTTCGCCGGACGAGCCGAGCAGCTTGTCTTGGGGCCCGAGTTATTGGCTTCGTTGCCGCATGGGCTTTGCGACAGCGATTCGCCGGCTGTGGGGTTGCGCGGGCGGACGGATGTCGATTTCGTTGTTGGTTACGATCCGAATATCGAGCCGTCGGTGCGATATCAGTTGCAGGGGCGGCTCTCGGAGGGACGGTTTGAAGACTCGCGGCTGCCGCACCCGTTGAGCGAATTGCGAACCGTCTTCCGAATCGACAACTCGGGCGTTTTGCTCGACGAGTTAGTCGCCCGAAGCAATCAAGCCTATCTGCGTTTGAATTACCGGCAGAGCGGCTGGGGGGCGTCGGCCGTGAAGGAGGTGGACGCCGAGGTGCGGCAGTTGGAGCTCGACCGGCGGTTGCTCACCGTTCTGCCGCCCGAGTGGCAAGAGCATTGGTACAAATACCGGCCCTCGGGGGTGATTGACGCTCGGGCCCGATTGCGCTTCGACGGTGCGCGGTGGACTCCCGATTTGAGCGTGGAGTGCGTCAATGTGTCGTTCAGCCATTATCGCTTCCCGTATCGGTTAGACGATGGCCGCGGCACAATCACTTTGCGCGATGGAGTGATGCAGTTCAACCTGACTGCTTGCACTGGCCAGGAGAACGCGCGACTCAACGGCGAAATTCGGCACCCCGGGCCGGAGGCGGTTGGGTGGATGGAGGTTCGCGCGGAGAACGTGCCGATCGACGCCAAGCTCTTGGCCGCTGTTCCGCGAGAAACGCAGCCCGTCTTGCAGTCGTTGGGGGCTCGCGGATCGTTGGGCGTTTATGTTCGGCTGTGGCGCGACGAGCCCGACGGCATTCTGCACCGGCATGTGTCGCTCTCGGCGCAGCGATGTTCCGTGCTGTTCGACAAGTTCCCTTACCCCGTCCGCAACATCTCGGGGGTGTTGGAGATGTTCGACGACGAATGGACCTTCCGAAACCTCCAGGGGATGAACGACACGGGCCGAATCACCTGCCGGGGATTTGTCGCCCCGTCGATTCACGGCAAAGAACTGAAACTGGAGTTCATCGGCCGCGACATCCCCCTCGATCAAGAGCTGCGCGACGCCTTGCGCCCGGCCGAAAAGCAGGTGTGGATGGCCTTCCGTCCGCGAGGCGCAGTCGATCTGACGGCCGAAGTTCGCTACCTCACGGAAACGAAGCAGTTGAGCGTGACGGTTCGGGCCGAGCCGCAAGCCGAGACCGCGGCCATCGAACCCGTGCATTTTCCCTACCGGCTCGAGCGGCTTCGCGGTGTGTTGGAGTATCGCGACGGGCACGTGGTGTTGCACAACATCAAGGCCGAGCACGGACTGGTTCGTCTCACCACCGGAGGCTGGCTGCACTTCGATCCCGACGGACGTTGGCGTTGCCGGCTGGAAGACCTGAGCGTGGACCGATTGCGCATCGACCGCGATCTGATCCCCGCGCTGCCCGAGCGGCTGAAACGCGCCTTGGTTGAGCTGCGCCCCACCGGCCCGATCAATATCCGCGGGATGTTCGAGCTGAGCAACACACTCGATCCGAACCATGCGCTCGAGTCGCAATGGGATGTGACCCTCGGGTTGCAGCAGTGCTCGTTCGAGTGCGGGCCGCGGGTGGAAAACATCAACGGGACAATGAAGTTGATCGGGCGGTTCGATGGCCAAGCTGTGGCCAGCGTCGGGGCGTTGTCGCTCGATTCGTTGAGCTACCGCGACTTGCAGTTGACCGAAGTGCATGGGCCGATCTTCTTCGATGAAAGCCAGGTCTTGTTCGGCGCTTGGGTGGCAAAGTACTTATCTACCCCCGAGGGCGAGAACCTGCGAAACCGTCTGCTGGCCATTCGGCAACGCGACGGCCTTCCCGAAACGCCGATGGCGCGGGCTGCCGGGTCGGAAGGACTGCCGGCCGATGCGGCAGACTGGTTGCAGCGAGCCGGGCAGGTGCGTTCGCGGGTGTTTGGCGGCACGGCGAAGGGAGACGGCTGGATTGCCTTCGGCGCCGTCCCAAAGTATGGCTTTCATGCCGAGTTGGAAGGAGGCAGCCTGGCCCAGTGCGCGCAAGAAATGCTGCCCGGCAAACAAGACTTGCGCGGGGCAATGTATGCCGTGATCGACTTGCGCGGCCAGGGGCGAAGCACCAACCTGATGCAAGGTCGCGGTTCGGTGCAATTGCGCGACGCCGACATCTACGAACTGCCGTTGATGATCGCGTTGCTGAAGATTCTCAGCGTGCGGTTGCCGAACACGAAAGCGTTCAGCAGCAGCGACATCCGCTTTCGGATCGAGGGCGAGCATCTCTACTTCGATCAGCTCGATTTCAACGGCGACGCGGTCAGCCTGTTGGGCAAGGGCGAAATGGACTTGCAGCAGAATCTCCGGCTGACCTTCCATGCCATCTTGGGGCGAGGGGAGCTGAATATGCCCGTTGTCCGCGAAGTTTTCAGCGGGGCGGGCAAGCAGATCCTTTTGATCCATGTCGGCGGCACGCTGCAAAACCCGGAAATGCGCCGCGAAGCTTTGCCCGGGCTCAATCAGGCATTGCAGCAACTGCAAGAAGATCGAGAGGCTCAGCGGCGAGAACAGGGCGGCTCGACGGCGCGGATTCTCTCGAACGATCGCTCGGCGCGTCGCAATGCGAACGCCCCGTCGGGCAGCGGATCGGCATTGCGGTAGGCAAGTGCCGCAAATCGCCAACCGCCGGGCGGAAAAGACTGTTGTACCCCCGAGGCGTCTTTCAGGGCGGCCGCGCCGGATTTGTCCGTGGCGAAACACGGCGCCTCGTCGCGCCCACTGATCACAGCTTGATCAACGAAACGGCCACGTGGAGCAAGCGATCGGTCAGCAGCAAGGCATCGGCGTTGCTGTGCTCGAACGTGGCGCAGGCGTATTCAATCCCCTTGGCATAGGCGATCTGGTATCGATGGCCGACGATGACCGAGGGAACCGTTACGTGCTTGAAGGCCCATCGTGTGCCCACCAGTGTGCGTTTGATTCCTCCGGAGATGATGTTGGTCATTTCCCCAACGCCATCGACCACCTGAGGCGAAAGCCGTTCGAAGCGGTCTTGCAGCAATCCGCCGACCGCGCTGCACGCCACGGTTTCCGACATGTTGACCGTGACGAAGCCGGAAACGTCGCCATGTAGGCCGATCATGCCGGTCACCGAGCCGAAATCGTGGCAGGGAACAGCGGCAATGCCGACGCAACGGGCTTTGGCGTCGCACATGTTCAAACAATCGACCGTGGCGCTGAGAATGGCCCGGACAATCAATTCATCGGCGACTTGGACAGTTGTGGAGGGGGATTCAACGGCCACGGACATGGGGTGGTTCCTACGGCATCAGCCGGGGGGCGATCGGCTTCCATTATGCGGCCCGAAAAAGGCCGGCGAAATTTGAAAATTCCTGAACAAGTATTGCTTGCCGCTGCGGATCACAATAGGGATTCATGCCGCAAAACCGGCAAGAGCAGTGATCGTTGCCGCCGTATCACTGGCGCAATCGGAAAAACATGCCGCCCGGCACGGGCGAAACACGAGCGATAGAGCCTTCAAAAACCGTTTTGTCGGCCGCCGACATTTCAAGAACGGCCCGAAGCAGTCTCGCGTTTTGGCGAAGTCCCCCATAAGAACCACGCCGAAGATGCACGATGCCCGTTGGAAGAGTTGCCCCCGGGTGGCGTTCCGGGACGAAATCCGGGACAATCTTGGCGTTTTCCGTCTCGGGACGATTACGGGGGCGTCGGGGACATTCCTGATCGCCGGCATGCCGATTCGTTCACGGCTCGGGACGACTTCCACGGCAGCTACGAGTCCCGACCGCGAAAGTCGATCCTCGGCGGAATGCCGATGGAACGACCTCGCAATAGACCGCGCTGCATCGCCCGCGGCCGCTTTTGGTTCGCGTCACATCACAATCGATCGTTGCGCGTGAAAGGCCATGTGCGGCAATGACTGACTCCCAATTCGGACAGTTGTTGGCGCTGGCGACCGCGGTGCTTTGGACGTGCTCGGCCATCGCCTGGACTACGGCGGGCCGGTACATCGGCGCGTTGCCGATCAGCTTTGTTCGTTTGGTGTTGGCCGGCGCACTGCTGATGCTGCACGGATGGGTAACGCGCGGATTGCCCTTGCCAACCGACGCCGACGCGTGGCAATGGACAATTCTGGGATTGTCGGGGTTCACCGGGTTCTTTCTGTCGGACTTGTGCCTGTTCAAGGCATTCTTGCTGATCGGGCCCCGTCTATCATTGATGGTCTTCTCGTTGGCTCCTCCGATGACGGCTGCCATGTCGTGGGCCTTTCTGGGAAACCCGTTGACGGGGATCAAATGGATTGCGATGGCCATCACCCTGACCGGGGTGGTTTGGGTGGTCGCCGAGCAGCCGCGTCAAATGGTCGCCGAAGACCGGCGGCAGCGCGGCATCGGAATTACGCTGGCGTTCGTCGGGGCCTTCTGGCAAGCGGTGTCGCTTTTGTTGACGAAGATCGGCCTAACCGATTACGACGCGGCGGCGGCCACCACTTTGCGCGTTCTCGGCGGGGCCGTGGGCTATGTCGTTTTGATTACCGTGGTGGGGCGTTGGCCGGTGATGACCGCCACGTTGCGGGCGCCGCGGGTGATGATGATTCTTTCGATGGGGGCGATCGTCGGTCCGTATCTTGGGGTTGTCTGCTACGTCGAGTCGATTCGCCACTGCCACGCGGGCGTGGTGGCCACGATCGTGGCGACGATGCCGGTGCTGATTCTGCCGGTCAGCGCGATCATCTATCACGACCGTGTTACATGGCGTGCCGTTTGCGGAGCCTTTGTTTCGGTTGCTGGGGTGGGGATTCTGATGTTGAGTTGACAGGGCGGCTCGATCGGCCTTCGTTCGCCGCCGTGTTGCCGCGCGGATTAGGGCGAACGCTCCGGCGTCTGCGGCGCAAGGCGATGGGCGGTTGTGCCCCCGCGGCGCGACGTTAGAATAGGACGCTTTGCGGGCATCGGGTGGGCATAGGCTGAGGCGTCTTTTCGGCCCGGCATCGGGCTTGGTGGAAGGAGGTGCGACGTGGCTGCGATCATTCTCGAAGGCAAGCCTTTGGCCGAGCGACTGCGCAACGAGATTGCCGAACAGACAGCCGCGTTTACGGCGCGGACGGGCGTGACGCCCTGCTTGGCGGCCGTGCTGGTCGGTGATGACCCGGCCAGCCAAGTCTATGTGCGCAACAAGCAAAAGGCCTGCGAAAAGGCGGGCATTCGCAGCCAAATGCACCATTTGTCGGCCGCAACGACGACGAGTGAGCTGCTCGGCCTGATTGCGCGGCTGAACGGAGACGCGAGCGTTCACGGCATTTTGGTGCAGTTGCCGCTTCCCAAGGGCTGCAACGAGAAGCAGGTGCTGGACGCTGTGACGCCGTTGAAGGATGTCGATGCGTTTCATCCGGAAAACGTGGGACTGTTGATGCAAGGCCGGCCGCGTTTCCTCCCCTGCACGCCGCACGGGTGTTTGCAGTTCCTGCTGAGCGCCGGCGTGGAAACTCGCGGAGCCGAGGTGGTGATTGTCGGCCGCAGCGACATCGTCGGCAAGCCGTTGGCCGCGATGCTCATTCAGAAGGGCCGCGGCGGCGACGCGACCGTCACGGTTTGCCACAGTCGCACGCGAGACTTGGCCCAGGTGACGCGCCGGGCCGACATTCTCGTGGTTGCCATCGGGCGTCCGCAGTTCGTCACCGGGGCGATGGTCAAGCCGGGGGCAACGGTGATCGACGTGGGAATCAATCGCGTGGATGGGCGGTTGGTGGGTGATGTCGATTTCGATTCGGCGGCCGCTGTTGCCGGTGCAATCACTCCGGTGCCCGGCGGGGTTGGGCTGCTGACCGTAACGATGTTGCTGAAGAACACCCTGACGGCGGCGGAACTTCAAACCGCCGGATGAATAGGACGACAGGCAATCCGCCTCATTTCCGCCCAACCACATGGGCCTTGCCCAGCGATTCGCCCAACGCGAAATAGACCCGCATGCCCGGCGCGTAGAGAATCGGGCCGAGCTTCTTCAGGTCGGGAATGTCGGCGGAATCAAGAATGCCGGGATCGGCTTTGATGTCGATCACCTCGCCGACAAACTGGGTGTGCAGGCCCAATTCGAGCGACTGCACCAGTTTGCATTCCAACACCAGCGGGCATTCGTCGACATACGGGGCATCGACCAGATCGCTGTGAACGGGCGTCAGGCCGGTGGCAAGGAACTTGTTTTCGTGCGCGCCGCTGACCACTCCGGCGTAGTCGACTTGCTTAAGATGCCGCACGCCGGGAGTATTGATCGTAAACCCTTTGCGATCGCTGATGTTTTGGTAGGTGGACGTGGCGCGGCGCAAGGCGACCGACACGCACGGCGGACTGGAACAACAGATGCCGACCCAGGCGGCTGTCATGATGTTCGGCGTGCCGTGCCGGTCGTAACTGCCGACCAGCACCACGGGGGCCGGAAACCCAAGACTCTTCGGGCCGAGTGATTGCTTCATAAGACGCCTCCGAGAACGTCTTATACCCAACGCGTGTCGCAATCGCGCCCTGCCGAATGTTCGCTCCGCACGGCGAAACGCCGGCATTCGCAACGGAACACGCTGCTCCCAAGGGGAGACGAACAAAGAAACCGTGGAAAACCGAGAACGAATCAGTCGTCGCTGCCACGCCAACGGCCGCATCGCTGCGATCGCGCCCGCTTCTTCTATTGCACAAGCCTATTCAGCAGCTTCTTGTCATGCCGGCTGCAAGAAGCTGTTCGATTGTCTCAGGTGTTATATCGGTCAGCGCATCAAACACGGCATCGGCCGCTGTGAGCTGATCCCTCTGCCGCCCCGTGCTTGCTAATCCAATCGCCGTCATCCCGGCGGCATGGGCCGCCTCGATGCCCAGCGGGGCGTCTTCGATCACGGCGCATCGAGTGGGCGGCACGCCGATGCGCTGGGCCGCCAAAAGGAAGATCGCCGGATCGGGCTTGCCGCGCACGACATCGGCCCCGCTAACGACGGCCGAAAACAGCCGTTGCCGCTGCAACCGGTTGAGCACCAAGGCCACATTCTCGGGCGGGCCCGACGACCCGACCGCCATGCGGAAGCCCGCGGCAGCCAAGGCGTCGATCAGTTCGCCCGCGCCCGGCATCGCCGGGAAGTTGCGAGCGATGATCTCTCGGTAGGCGGCTTCCTTTCGGTCGTCGAGCGAAGCGACGTGCGCATCGTCGCCGGCGCGTTCGCCCCAAACATCGCGGATGATTTCGCGGCTGGTGCGGCCGAACGTGCGATCGAACAACTCGCGGCCGAATGCGATCCCCTCTTGCGCGGCGACAACGCACCAGCTTTCGTAGTGCGCTTGGTAGCTGTCGATCAGCACGCCGTCCATATCAAAGATGACCGCCTTGGCCGTCTGCATAAATCAATCTCGGTCGCCGATGATTGCCATCGTGGTTCTACAGAAGCACGATTGCACGATAGCACGTTGGGGCCGTCGTGTATAGGCAGACCCGGGCGTCTCAATCGTCGCAGAACGCCTCGATCCGGCCGCGCCGCACACTCTATGGTGTAGGGGCGGCGGGGCCGAAAGCCATCTTAAGACGTTTTCGGCGGCCACTGAACCGGCAGCCGGACTTCGGCGCGAACACCGCAGCCTAACTCGCTTCTAATCTGCAACTGGGTGTCGAACAGCCGGGCAATCGCCGCGATGCGCGCCAAACCGAGGCAATCGTCGGGAACCCCATTTGGATCGAACCCGCATCCGAAGTCTTCGACGGACAAGCAGAGGCTGCCTTCTTCTTCGAGCAATTCGACGACGATCCTCGGACTATCGCTGTGACGGATGGCATTGCGGAGGAGCTCTTGCACGATGCGGAAGGCCGCGTCTTCAATGTCGGCATGGAATCGGCCGGTGCGCAAGTTGCAGCGGTACTCGATGCTCGCCCCATCGCCTTCTTGCCGTTCGTTCACCAGGAATTCAATGGCGGCGGAAAGCCCCAGTTCGTCGAGAATCAAGGGCCGCAGTCCGGCGATCATGCGGCGCAACGTGGGCATCATCTCGTGGAGCAGGCCTCGACACCGGCTGAGCAAGGCGTTGGAATCGCCAATGGATTCCGACGGGCAGGGAAGGCAACGGTCGAGCAACATTCCTACGGCCGTCAGTTGTTGCGCCAACTGGTTGTGAATGCTCAGGGCCAGCGATCGGCAGTCGCGTTCCTGGCTGCGGATGATCCGTCGCAAGCTCTCGCGTTCTTGAATCAGAGCCTCAGCGTGACGTTTCAGCGGGGTGACATTGGCGCTAATCAGAAGCACGCTGCGCAGTCGCCCTTCGTTGCAAACGGGAGCCACTCGGGTGAGCCAGTATTGGCCAACGCAGTCGCGAACTTCGACCAGACGCGGGCTGCACGTTTCTACCACCTCGCGGAAGACTTGCCGGGCGGACTCCACATTTTCCGGATGCAAGAGATCGGCGCAAGCGCGCCCGGTCATTTGTTCCGGGGAGAAATCGCCCATTCCTCGGTTGGCCACGATGATCGTGCCTTCGGGATCGGCTTCGATGATCGCATCGGGGAGGTGGGCGAGAAGATCGCGGAGTTTGGCCTCTGCCGCGCGATGCGCTTCCTCGGCCTGAATTCGCGCGATCACGCCCCCAATCCAAGCAGCCAGCGATTCCAAGGCGTCGCGCGCCACCGAATCGATGGCGTCCGATGTGCGGGACCCGACATTCAAACACGCCACCGGACGGCCGTTGTGCAAGACAGGCACGGCCACGATCAGCCGAATGCCCTCGGCAACGCAATCCGGCCCGAGAGACCCATCGGGAGCAAGCACTGGCTGGATCGTCGTTGCGCCTGAGTGAACCGTATCCAACTGCGGCGACCCGCGGTAGTAGACGCGCACCGCATCGACAAACGCGGTGGAGAGATTCTTGTGGGCGACCAATTCAACGCGGTCGCCCTCGGGCGAAACCAGATAGACGCCGCCCAACTCGATGGGCGGAATCCGCGTGGCGGCCGCGAGAATCAAATCGAGGGCGACACCCAGCTCAGTGCTCGAACAGAGCGCGACCGCCAGATCGCGCTGCACCCGAACCAATTCGGCCGGCAAAACAGCGCGGGCGGCATGCGCGCCCACATTGCTTTCGAGCCCCTGCGCCATCGCGTTTTCCTGTAGCAAGCGTGGTCGCCAAGCATTATAACCAGAAGATGGCGGTCAACCAGCGGTGCTCGTCACTTCGCGGCGGTTCGCTGGCGCCAGACCGATGGAACGGCCGATGTTTGTTGACTCCGACGAGTTGACCAGGGTAGTACGATGAGAAAGGTTGCCGCTGCTGGATTTGCCAAGAACATTGCCGGCCGAAAGTTGGGCCGCGCCGGGGGACGGTTTCGGCCTGCGTGGCTGAGGGTGTGGACTTTGTTGTTGCTGGCGATTTCCGGTCCGATCGCGTTGGGAGCCGAACCGATGACGCCCATCCCCGGTGAGCATCGAGTAAAGGTGCGGCCGTTTCCCGAGGGATTGGATTGGCTGAACACCCCGCGGCCGCTCCAGTGGGCCGACCTCCGCGGCAAGTTCGTGCTGCTCGACTTTTGGACGCTCGGCTGCATCAATTGCATTCACATCATGCCCGAGCTGGCGAAGCTCGAAGAGGCCTATCCCGACGAGCTGGTGGTGATCGGGGTCCATTCGGGCAAGTTTTCGGCCGAACGGCAGTCTCGGAGCATTGGCGACGCAATTGCTCGTTTTCGAATCGCACATCCGGTTATCAACGATGCCGAGTTCGCGGTTTGGAATCAGTATGCGGTTGATGCTTGGCCGACGCTCGTTCTGGTGGATCCCGAGGGATATGTCGTGTGGGCTAGAAGCGGCGAAGTCACGTTCGAACAGCTTGATACACTCTTTAAGAGGTTGGTGCCGTTCTACGACCGGCAGAAGCTCCTCGATCGCCGCCCGTTGAAGCTGGCCCAAAAGGCTGAAGAGTACGACAGCCCGCTTCGCTTCCCGGGCAAGGTCTTGGCCGACGAAGCCGGCGGTCGGCTGTTTATTGCCGACAGCAATCATAATCGGATTGTGATTGCTTCGCTCGATGGCAAAGTGACCAAGGTGATCGGCGCCGGCACGATCGGGGCAAGCGACGGGACAGCCGACGCGGCCCAGTTCAACCAACCGCAGGGAATGGCCCTTTGGGAAGGGAACCTCTACGTGGCCGATGCGGGCAATCATCTGGTTCGAAAGATCGATCTGAGCACGGGGACGGTGGCGACGATCGCCGGGACGGGGCGCCAAAGCCGTGAATTGCCTCCGTTTGTCGGCGCACCCAATGCGCTGAAGACCCCCTTGAGCAGCCCCTGGGATTTGCTCGTTCACAACGGCCAACTGTACATTGCGATGGCCGGGCCGCACCAAATCTGGCGGATGAAACTCGACGGCACGGCGATCGGCGTTTATGCCGGCAATGGTCGCGAGGACATTATCGACGGCCCCTTGGCCCCGCGCCGGCCGTATCAGCTTGGCTTCAGTTCGTTTGCTCAGCCCAGCGGTTTGGCTTCGGACGGGCAATGGCTCTATGTTGCCGATTGCGAGGGGAGTTCGATCCGTGCGGTGCCTTTCGATTCAAGCAAGCGGGTGCGCACCGTGGTGGGAACGGCTGAATTGCCTCGGGCCAGGCTTTTCACCTTTGGCGACGTTGACGGTCTGCCGCCGCAGGCTCGGCTTCAGCACCCACTATGCGTGGCGTTCTATCGCCAGCAACTCTATGTGGCCGACACGTACAATCACAAGATCAAACGGGTCGATCCGGCCACGGGCGAAACCCGAACGCTGTCGGGCACCGGCCGAGCGGGCCGTAGCGACGACCCGGCCGAGTTCAACGAGCCAGCGGGGTTGTCGGCTGCCGGCGGAAAACTTTACGTGGCCGATACAAACAACCATCTCATTCGAGTCATCGATCTTGACGATGGCAACCGTGTTTCTACGCTGGCTCTGACCGGCGTTGCGCGGCCGAAATAGGGCGCACACGGTCAGCCGGCACTCCTTGCCAACCGCACTGCGAACGTACTCCGCTTCTTCTGGGCGGGGTGATGGCGCGCGATTACGCCCCAGCGGGGGTATATCACCCTTCGCGCGCGACGCCGCCGACGCCTCACCTGGGATTTACCACGGCCTTTTTGTTTCGCCTGCTTCCGACGGACGGCAATTATTGCCAGCCGGCCGCCCCGCTGTCGTCGGTTTCGTCCTTTTTGGCCGACAAGACGGGCGCGGCCCTCCGCAGCTTCTGTGGTCTGCCGCAACGCGAGGCGCTGGAATCACGACTGGAGGTGGGCAGGTTGTAGCGATTGTATGCCTTTTTCAGTGCCAAATGTTCCGATTGTTCCGCAAATCGCGAATTATAGCGCAATGGTGAAAAAGCCCGATCCGACACTTATCACAGTAGAGCACAACAGCACGATTGTGCCGGGCTTTCGCGAAAAAGGGAACCTGACGCCTGTGTTCAGGTTCTGCCGTCGGCGGTGATGCCGAGCGGCTGATACGCGAGTTTTCACGGTTACGTGTTTCTTGGGGGGAATCGATGATGCGGACAAGCAGACGGACTTGGTCGATCGCGGTCGCTGCCGCGGCGTTGGTCTGGGGGGTCGGCGGCATTGCCTGTGCGCAATACGCCGATCTGCCTTCCGACCCGGCCTACGCCTTTGCGACCGGTGCGGGGCCGGAGAGCCAATTCGTGGCGGCTTCGGGCGAGGCGGAAAAGGACTTGGCCGCCCGGGTGAAAGATCTCGAGTCGGCCCTGAAAAAGATCAAAGACAAGGAAGCGGCCGACAAGAAGAAGGCCGCTTCATCGCCGTCAATGAAAATCGGCGGGCGCGCCTTCTACGACTCGATCTTTTTCGGTCAGAATGCAGCGAGCCGTGCGATCCTTGGCGACGCGCAAGACACGTCATTCTTCCGGGCTGCGCGTTTGGCGGCCGAGGGCGAAGGGTTCGACGTGATGTACTACAAGCTCGAAGTTGACTTCGCGCCTCGCCGCGACATCACCACTTCGGTCGTAAGCGGTCATAGCCACACGGTCACCGCACAACAGACCTCGTTCAAAGACGTGTATTTCGGAATCAAGGAGCTTCCGCTGGTGGGCAAGGTCCAGGTGGGCCATTTCAAAGAGCCCTTCAGCTTGGAAGAGTTGACCAGCGCGCGATTCATCACCTTCACGGAACGGGCGCTGCCCAACGTGTTGGTGCCGCAGCGCAACCTCGGCATCATGATCGGCAACCATACTGCTAACGAGAAGGCCACTTGGGCGATGGGCATGTTCCGTACGGTGGACGACATGCCTCCGTACTTGGCCGACGATGCCAGCATTTACGCCTTTACCGCTCGCGGCACTTGGCTGCCGTGGTACGACGAAGCCACGGAAGGCCGCGGCCTGCTGCACGTCGGCGGAGCCTACAGCTATCGCGACTACTCGAACAACACCCTGCGGCTTACGGCTCGGCCCGAAACCGGCGCCGGTCCGTTGATCATCGACAGCCGGTTGGGCGGCGTCGACACCCTGACGGGCGTTGCCGACACTCAGCTTTACGGCGCCGAACTCGCGGCGGTGTACGGCCCGTTCTCGATTCAAACCGAGTATATCGCCTGCCTGTTCGATCGCACGGCGACCAACCAAGACCCGTACGTGCATGGCGCCTACGTTTACATGAGCTACTTCCTCACGGGCGAGCATCGGCCCTACCGCCGCAGCACAGGCGTGTTCGATCGGGTGAAGCCGTTTACGAACTTCTTCCGCGTGCGGACTTCCGACGGATCGATTGAAACCGGCAGCGGCGCAATCGAATTGGCCTATCGCTATTCGTACCTCAATGCCGACAACTCGATCTTGCTGGGCGGCTACGCTTCCGACCACACCTTCGGCGTGAACTGGTATCTCAATCCGTACACCCGGGTGATGTGCGACTGGACGCACGCGAACGTGGACGCGAAAGGCGGCGGTCCGAACACGTACATCGATTGCTTCACCATTCGCGCCGCCTTCGACTTCTAACCGTTCGAGGACGAACACTTCGGCCAGGGGCGAGCGGCCCCGTTTTGAACAACACAGCACCAACAGCCGCCGGCGGCAACGCGTGACTGTCGGCGGCCTCAGGAGAAAACGAAGATGAAAACTTGGTTCCTGTTTATCGGACTGAGCCTGGCGGCGAGCGCGGCTTGGGCCAACGACGCCTGCCAGCAGGCCGCCTGCGATCCCGGCTGCGGCAACGCGGGCTGCCAGCAACAGGCGGCCTGCGACTGCAAGCATTGCCCGCGCTGCGGCAACAAAATGGCTTGCAAGATCGTGTGCGATGTGAAAGAAGTGAAAAAGACGGTGTGGGAGGTGAAGTGCGAGCCCTTCTGCCCGCCGTTGCCCCGGCTTTGCGGCGGTTGCGGATGCGGCGATTCGGCCTGCCGCGGCCAGTGTGCCGGACAGTCGCCCGAGTGCTGCTCGTGCGCCGATGGCAAATGCGGCTCGTGCGATCCGTGCGCCGTCGAGAATGCGCGGAAGATCGTCCCGCCGAAATGCGGTTGCCTGCGCACCAAGAAGACGCTGGAGAAGAAGGAAGTGACCTGCAAGGTGCCCACCTACAAGTGCATTGCGGTGTGCCCGTGCTGCGGCCACAACGATCCCAGCGCTTGCCGCTCGTGCGAAGCGGCTGCGGCCGAGAAGGCCGTTGAAAAGCCGGCTCCGGCGGCAGCGCCTGCTCCGGCCCCGGCGCCGAAGAGCACCATGTCGGCGCCATTGCCGCCGGCATTGACCAGCCTGATGAACTAAGGTTGCTGGACAGCAGCGACCTTGGCATGGGCCGTTGCAAGCGGCGGGCGGACCAGTTCGCCGGGGCCGAAATAGCGCTCCTGCTCCGTTGCGGCTGCATGAGCTTTGGTGGGGACTTGCTCTTGTGGCAGCGTTGGGCGGCGTGACGCCCGACCTTTTCGGGGGCGCACGGCGACCGAGCAACTCAAGCCTGTCTGTGTGGATTCAACGGCCAAAATGAGGGCCGCGCCGTATCGACAACGGCGGTGCGGCAACGTTGATTGCGAGCAACCGGGTGTCGGTCGGGATCCGGAAGGAACCGGCCGACACCCGTGCATTTCTTGTGGCGTTGCGCCGTGCGGCACGTCCCGCGACTGTTTCGCGCAGCTTCGCTGGCGCCGCCGATGTTGGTTCAAAGTGCCGAGTCGCGATCGCTATCGGCCGAGCGGACTCCGGCGC
>JARKPK010000093.1 GCA_029975295.1 Thermoguttaceae bacterium
GCGAACTTGGATCAAGTGAAAGACGCACCGCAACGGGGATGCGTTCCGTCGGAACCGCGATTGGCTGGTTCTCGGCGGATCGCGCGATCTGGCATCGCACTCGCCGACGAGAACTGGCGGGCTCGCCCGAGGCAAGATAACACCGATCCGGCGCGTTCCGGGGCGTCAGCGAAAAGCCAGCGGCGGGAATCGAACCCGCAACCCCCGCATTACGAATGCGGTGCTCTGCCGATTGAAGCTACGCTGGCGCACAATCAACGAAAAAACGAACGAACCGCCGGAACAACGCCCGGCCATTGGCAGCGCGCCGGTCAACCGATCGGCCACCGCCCAAAGCCGGAAAAGCCCAAGGCCATCGGCCTTTCGCGCCGATTGGGGGTTGGTTCCGCTGCCGCCCGATTCGGCATTTCCAACAGCAACCGGAGACGATTTCGGGCAACGTCGGCAGTAACCGCCCTCCGTCCAATCAACCCGAATCGCTCACGGCGCAACCGTCACGGGTTTGCCACGCCGCAAGGCAGCAACGGACGCAGTGGCTGCTGTTCCGCAACAGAATAAAACCTACGTTACGAAAAGGATTGCGTCAACGGGGGGACGGTCGGCCGCCGCACCAAACGCAGCCCGAACGACCCCCGATCCGTTCGCAACGTCCTTCACCGGCGGCAACCGAGGTGGCCCGCTGCCCGGAAGAAACGGGCGCCGGCGTTGCCCTCCAAACCAAGCGGCCCACCCCCCTGGTTGCCAAGCGCAACAGGGCCCAGAGGCCCGGCTTCGATCAGGAGAATTGCGAAGTCCGTCTGATGGGCGGAATCGGAGTCGGAGGAGCGTGGATTCGGAAGACCACTGGCGGCTTCCATTGGCGGCTTCCATCAAAAAGCTTGCAAGGCGTGTAGCCCTGCTTCTAGAATGGCGTTATGGGCCCTTAGCAACTCAATGCAGCCCGGGCGGGGGCGCTGGACAGCGCACGGCCCGGCATGGGTCGGGCTTGCTGCATTGTCGCACTGAGCCTCGAATAAGGATCAGCAGATGCTGGGAATGGGCTATTGGTGGTTCACGGCCGCAGCGCTCAGCGCACTGTTGCTGTTGGGATGGTCGATGCGGCCGCGGCAGCGGCGATCGAAAACATGCCTGTTCGCCCAAGCCCGTCGAGAGTTTCGGCTTCGACGAGAATGGCTCGAAGTGCGATTCATCGTTTTGGCCGCGCGGCGGAGCCAATCGGGCATCGTTCGCTGGTCGGAGTGTTCGTTCGAGAATGACGTCTCATTCGTCCGCAGTCGGGCCAGCGGCGAACTTTCGGCCTTAGTGGAAATCGCAGTCCCCGTCGAAGACTCTTGTTGCAGCGACAGCCAGTCGGTCAATCGCCGTGTCGGAACCGCGATCTTCCGCTTCCAGCGCAAGCGATGGTCGACCGATGGCTGGGCGATCCTCAATTTGAATCCGGCCGAGGCGATCCGCTTCTACCGCGAAGACTTCGAAATCGTCGAACAGGAACCGGCCTCGCAGTCGTAAGCCGGCCGGTTCGGGGCCTCGCTTGTTCGAAAACACGAAGACGCGGTTCTAGCGCGCCCGCTCGCCGGTCGCCGCGTGCAACGTTGCCGCCCCCAATGGCCGACGGGACGGCGGCAGGGTCAGGCTGATTGCATCAGGCGCTATCGCGGCGAATGGAAATCGCGGCCCGAAGTGACCGGCGCGACAATCCCGGCGCGAATCACGTAATCGCCGAAATGCTCGCCGCTCTTTCGTTCGGCCGCAAACTGGCGAATGATCGGCTCAAGCGACGCAAAGATCTCTTCAGTGTCGGCATTCTCTCGAAAGAGCCGATTCAGCCGCGTACCGACACGGTCGCCGCCCAGGTAGAGGTTGTATCGCCCCAACGCCTTGCCCACCAAACCGATTTCCGCCAAGTAGGGCCGCACGCAGCCGTTGGGGCATCCGGTCATACGAACGACGATCGGCTCCGACGCCAAGCCGGCATCGGCCAGCATCCGTTCCAACCGCGTCATCAAGTCGGGGAAATAACGCTCGGCCTCGGCCATCGCCAGCGGACACAACGGGAATGAAACACAGGCCATCGACTCGCGACGCACCGCCGAACCCCCCGAACCGTCATCGAGTGCGTAACGCGAGGCAATCCGCTCGATCTCGGCGCGACGCTCCGGCGCCACGCCGGCCACTATCACGTTCTGGCTGGGCGTCAACCGCATCTCGCCGCCGTGGGCTCGCGCAATCTCCTCGAACGCCGTCAGCAGCGGGCGTTCCGGCGTGTCGCGAAGCCGCCCGCATTCCACATACAGAGTCAGGTGGCTGCGGCCGTCGGGCCCATCCGTCCAACCGAAACGATCTCCCCGCTCGGTGAACTCGAACGGCCTAGCCGGCTGCAAAGCCCGACCGCGCCGCGCGGCCAATTCTTCGATGAACCAATCCACGCCCCGATCGTCAATGGTGTATTTCAGCCGGGCATGCTTGCGGTTGGTACGGTCGCCGTAATCGCGTTGGATGGTTACGACCTTCTCCGCCACGTCGATCAACTCCTCGGGCGCATGAAACCCGAGCACCGTGCCCACCTGCGGATAGGTGGCCGGTTCCCCGTGGGTCATGCCCATGCCCCCGCCCACAACCACATTGAATCCGATCAACTCACCCTTTTCGACGATAGCGATGAATCCCAAGTCTTGGCTGAAAACATCGACATCGTTGCACGGCGGAATGGCCGCGCCGATTTTGAACTTCCGCGGCAGGTAGGTGGGCCCGTAGATCGGCTCTTCGTCGCGAGTGTCGACCACCTTTCGGCGTTCCACCCAAATCTCGTGGTACGCCCGGGTCCGCGGGGTCAAGTGCTCGCCCATGCGCTGCACCCATTGCCACACCTGCGCATGAGCTTTCGATTGATGCGGATTGGGCGTGCACATCACGTTGCGGTTCACATCGCCGCAAGCGGCAATGGTGGAAAGCAACGCGGCGTTGATGCCGGCGATGGTGTCTTGCAACTGCCACTTGATAATGCCGTGAAGCTCGAACGCCTGGCGGCTGGTCAGGCGGAGCGAATTGCCGCCGTAGCGCCGGGCCAAATCGGTGAGCGCCAGCCATTGGTCGGCGACCACCACTCCCCCCGGCGCGCGGACGCGCACCATGAAGCTCCAGGCCGGCTCCAGCTTCTGCTTCGCGCGCTCGTTGCGAAGATCGCGGTCGTCCTGCAAATAGCTGCCGTGGAACTTCAGCAGTTGATTGTCCCGTTCGGGTATTCCCGACGTCACGCGGTCGGCCAACGATTCGAGCAGCGTGCCGCGCAGGAAGCGGCTGGCGGCCTTGTTGTGCTCAACTTCGGAAAGCTTTTCCGGCGGCGGTTGCGGGGGCTCGTAACGACTCATCCGTCATTCCTTCTCAACCAATGGCTGCGCGAGCCCGTATCGTACGTGAAAGTTCAGAAAAACGAAAGCGGCAGAACGGCCGAAAACCCGCGCCCGCGACTGGGCCGACGGCATGGCAACGACGTCTCTCGCTGATCGGCAAAGCGAAATCCGGCGGCCCGCCCGCAGCCTCGTGAAAAGCCGACCGTCCCCCTCCGCTCTGCAACGAGCCTCTCGGCCAAGCGACCGCAGGCCGCAAAACGCGATGAACCGGGCGCGCCGGCAACGGTCAATACACGTCGCGCTGATAGCGGTTTTGCCGCTGAAGCTCGGCCAAGTAGTCGTCGGCAGCTGCTCCGCTGAGCCCGCCTTGCTGCTGAACGATGGCGCGGAGCTGCGCATGCACGTCGGGCGCCATCGCTTTTTGGTCGCCGCACACGTAGAAGTAGGCTCCCTCTTGCAGCCAGTCGTAGATTTCTCGAGCGCGTTCGGCCATGCGGTGTTGCACGTAGACTTTCTGCGACGTGTCGCGCGAAAACGCGACGTCGATCCGCGTCAACAGCCCGCTGCTCCGCCACCGAAGCCAATCGGTTTGATAAAGAAAATCCGTTCGGAACCGCCGATCGCCGAAAAAGAGCCAATTCTTTCCCGTCGCCCCCAGCTCCTCGCGTTCTTCGAGGAACGCTCGAAACGGCGCCGCGCCCGTGCCCGGCCCAACCATAATCATCGGCGCATCCGGGTCGGCGGGAAGCCGGAAATTGGGGTTTTCGTTGGGGTACACCCGCACGCGGTCGCCCGGCTTCACTCGTTCCGCGCAATACACCGAGCACACTCCGTAACGCGCCCGCCCATGCGCTTGGTATCGAACCGCGGCGATCGTCAAGTCCGCCTCGTCGGGGTTGGCCGCGTAGCTGCTGGAGATCGAGTAGAGCCGTCCCGGCATCTTTCGCAGCCGCGGCACAAACTGGTTGGCCGCCACCCCGCGTATCCCGAAATCGCGCACCAAATCGAGCACATCGCGGCCCTTCGCGTAGTTCTCCATCGCTTCGGCATCTCCCCGCGCGACCATATCGGCCAAGCCGTCGGTGGAGAACTCGGACAACTGCTCCATCAGTGGGCGCGTCAACTGCGTCAGCTCGTAATGCTGCAACAGCGCCTCGCGCAGTTCAAGATCGTGCTTGCCAACGCGAACCGGCTCGTCCGGCCGCCAACCCATTGCCGAAATCAGATCGTCAACCAGCGAGGGATGATTCTCCGGAACAATGCCCAACGAGTCGCCGGGGGCGAACCGGATGCCCGACCCTTCCAAGAGCAACTTGACATATCGCGTTTCCTTATCGGAGCCGCGCCCGTTGAGATTATAGTTCTCGATCACCTCGGCAGAGAACGGACGGCTGCGATCGTAGACTGGCTCTTCGGCGTCGAACACCGGCGCAGCAGGCAACGAAAGCGAAACCAACCCGGCCTGCCCTTGCGAACCGCACGCGCCTGTGCAAACGTGTCCGGCAGCTCCGTGGCCGGCCGCCTGCCCCGCGCCGACCAACGCAAGCTTAGCGGGCGCCTTAGTAGCCGTCAGTTCCGCCAACACCTCGGCCATCCACTGATCGGCTGGCTCTCGGTAGTCCACATCGCAATCCATCCGGCCGCGCAACCGCTTTGCACCCAGTTCTTCCAAACGCAGATCTATCTGCCGTCCTGTATGGCAAAATTGCTTGTACGTGATGTCGCCCAGCGCCAGCACCGAATAGCGCAGCGACTCCAATCTGGGCGCCCGTTTGCTGAAGAGAAAGTCGTAGAACTCCTTGGCCTTGTCGGGCGGCTCGCCCTCGCCGTGCGTGCTGACCACAACGAGCAGGTTCGCCAGCTTCTTCAATTGGCTGGTCTTGAACTCGCTCATGCAGTGAACCGCCACCGATAGCCCAACCGCCTTGGCTCTTTTGGCCAATTGCTGAGCCAGTCGCGCAGCGTTGCCCGTTTGCGAACCATACAACACGGTGACGGGCCCACCGCCACCGACCGCCCCGCCCGCCCCACTGCCGGCATCCTCCTGCACCGCCGAAACCGACGGAACCACCACCGCCGGGGCGGCGCCGCCCGGAGCAACCGCGCCTGCCTGCAAAACCCGCTGAAACGCGGTTAGATAGCCGCTGAGCCATTGCGCCTGCTCGGCTGAAAGCGTGCCCAGCAGTTGGTTCAACAGCGCCACCTGTTCGGCGTTGAAAGGGCTATTCTCCACCTTCAACAGCGGTGTGCTCATTCGATGCGTCCTCGACTTCCCTACGTCAACACTAGGCTTGGCGGCCCAGCGGGCAACTCGGCTGCACGGCAACCGAGGTGCAGCAGGTCATTGTCCGCCGTGGTTGCGCCCCGGGTCAAACGAAAACCCACGAATCCTTCGGTCGCAAGCCCCCGAAATCAATCATCGGCCGAAAATACAACAGCACTTCAATCAACATAATGATAATTATACTTCTCTCTGCATCACCGTCAAGGGCTAAGTTCCGTCGTCGCGTCTGGAAAAGCCTCCGATTGGCGAACTAACTGGTGCGCTGCGACCGAGCTTGGGCGGTCGATCATGCAGCATCTTCGCTCTTGACAACGGGTTGGATGCGTCCACGACCGCACGGGTTACACGGTCGGCAAAAGAGCGTACGTGTTACAAACCCATTCTCTGGAAGCACTTGCGCACCGTTTCCGATGTTTTCCCGACGGTCCATGATTGGCACGGCACCGTCCAGCTCGGCCAGCCTGGGACAAACACCGTCCCGTCAACGGCGACTTACCGGCTGATCCCTTGCCTCTAGCCCCCTTCTTCCCCAGCCAAACCCAAGGAGTCCTTACACCTAGTCCAGCGCCAACACTTTCGGCCGCCGACCGCCGCCATTGTCAACCGCCGTAAACAGGCAACGGAACGCGTCGATCCTTGGAAAAGCAATGCCCACCGTCGCGGCAGCCAAACGCCGAGGAGTGGCCCGCGTATATCCTCAAATGAATTGGCCCGCGCGCGGCCGAGATCCGGGTTGCGCGTCGGGCCGGCTGACGGTAAGATAACCGCTGCGAGATGTTCTTATCGTCGCCAGCGACCGGATTGCGCCATCCTAATGCCGAGCCATTTGTCTTCATCAAACTCATCTTATCGCCGGCGGCTCGCACACTCGACAAGCGAGGACCAGCGAGAAAGGCGGCAACGATGAAAGTGACGTGTCCCGACTGCGAGGCAGTCATCCCGGCAGAGCACATCTCGCTGGAAACCGGCTGGGCCAAGTGCGTCCGTTGCCAAGAGGTCTTCCCGCTGGGCGAGCTGGTGGAAGGCTACTCGCTCGAAGGTTCGCCGAAAGCTGCATCGCTGCGAGGCAAACCCCAACGCCCCTTCGACGCATGGGCCATTGTCGAGCACGACGGACCGCGCATGCTCATCCACTTCCCGCCGCACGGATTGCGGGCAGGCGTGTGGGGACTGCTGTTCTTCGCGATCTTATGGACCGGATTCGTGTTCTTCTGGACGTTGGGGGCTTTGGGCGTGTTTTTCAATCAGGGCCAGATTCAATGGGAAAACCTGGCCTTTGCCGCGTTTTCGACGCCGTTTTGGCTCGTCGGATTCGGCATGTTCGGGGCCGTGCTGTGGATGACCCGCGGATCCCGCACGGTTTACTTCGACGGGATGCAGATGATCACGGAATTGCGGTGCCTCTTTTGGCGGCGCAACCGCGCGAAAGACCTGATCGACGTGCAACACGCCCGGGCCGGCGCCGCGATCGTCAAAAGCGACGCCCAAACGACGCCCTACACGGTGGAAATCGTTTTTACCAAGGGCTCGATCAGCCTGCCCTGCTCCAGCGAAAACGAGCAACGGTGGCTCATTGCCGAGATCAACGAGTATCTTCAGCGCTACGCCCGTGGCGGATGATCTTGCCGAGGACCATGTAGATCACGTCTTCGGCGATGTTCGTGGCGCAATCGGCAATGCGTTCTAGGTTGCGGGTGACGGCCAGCAATCGCAGATAGGCGGGCGCCTTCGGCGGTTCGCGGCGGATCAACGCCTCGGTTTGCTCGCGGTACTCGCGCTTGAGCGAGTCCACTTCGTCGTCGGCATGGCAAACCTGTTCGGCCAGCTTCACGTCGAGATTGACCAGCGCGTCGATCGCGTCGCGGAGCATCGCTTGGGTTTTCTCCGACATGCCGGAAACGTCGAAGGGAATGTCGATGTACGGCTCGCGGGCGAACGCCAACCCCTTTCGCGCGATGTTCACCGCCAAGTCGCCGATCCGCTCCAGATCGTTGTTGATCTTCAACGCGGCTACGACAAACCGCAGATCGATCGCCACGGGCTGATGCAGCGCCAACGTCTTGAGGCACTCCTCCTCCAGGTCGACTTCGCGGTGGTCGATCTCGGCATCGCGGCGAATCACGGTTTCGGCCAGTTGTTCGTCGCGGTCGAGAAAGGCGCGCGTGGCCAACTGCACTTGGTCTTCCACCAAGCCGCATAGCGACAGCAGGCTGCCTTTGATCCGATCGATCTCTCGCTGCAAATGAACCGACATGGAATTCGCCCTAATTTTCCTCGAATCCGAAACGCGACAAGCCCGACCGGCAAGCGGCCGAGAAACGCCGGCCGCCATCACCCCCGCAAGTCCATGAATCGACAAACGCCCTTCGCCTTGGCCGCTTTCGCAGGGGCCGCCAAGTTCATCCGAACCGTCCGGTGATGTAGTCTTCCGTTTCCTTGCGCACCGGCTTGGTGAACAACTGGCGCGTCGGGCCGAATTCGATGAGCACGCCTTCGTAGAGGAACGCCGTCCAGTCCGACACCCGCGCGGCCTGCTGCATGTTGTGCGTTACGATGATGATCGTGTACTCGCCGCGGAGCTCTCCGATCAGGTCCTCGATCCGCGTCGTAGAGCGCGGATCGAGCGCCGAGCACGGCTCGTCCATCAGGATGATCTCGGGATTCACGGCAATCGCCCGCGCTATGCACAATCGCTGATGCTGCCCGCCCGACAGCCCCAATGCCGATTCATGCAATCGGTCTTTCACTTCTTCCCATAAGGCGGCCCGCCTCAAACTCCTCTCAACAACCTCGTCGAGCACGTCGCGGCGGCGCACGCCGGCAATGCGCAGCCCGTAGGCCACGTTTTCGTAGATCGACTTGGGAAACGGCGTCGGCTTCTGAAAAACCATGCCCACGCGGCGGCGCAACTCGATGACATCGAGGGTTTTGTCGAGAATCTCTTGCCCGTCGAGCCGTATGCTGCCGGTGATCCTCACGTTGTCGATCAGATCGTTCATGCGATTGAGGCAACGCAGCAGAGTCGATTTGCCGCATCCGGAAGGCCCGATCAAGGCCGTGACCTCATGCCGGGGGATGTTGAAACTGATGTCGGTCAGCGCCTGGCCGGCGCCGTAGAACAGGCAAACGCGATCGATGTTGACGATGGCCTCGCGCCCCAGTTCGGCCACGGCAGACGGCCCGCCCGCCTTCAACACCAGCTTGCCCGAGCCATCGGAGCCGGCGCCCGGCGCCGCGGACATGTGCGCCGCCAAACCCGCCCGAATGTCAACCACGGGCGTCGGAGCAGGATTTTCATCTTTCGAAGACATCGTTTTCACCGTCGTCGGAGCTTGCATTGCTCGGTTCACCGCCGCTGCCCGCGAAAGGATCCCAATCCTCGTGCGGCCGCGCCGCGCGATCCATCAACTGCCCGCGGCGCCCACGCCCACGAAGCCATCGCCCGCTCCATCACATGGCGCGAGACTGATATCGGGTGCGCATCCGGTTCCGCAGCCAGATGGCCGAACCGCTCATTCCCAACACAATCAAGAGCAGCAGCAACGTAGTTGCGTAAACAAGCGGCTTGGTCGCCTCGACATTCGGTGACTTGCAACTGATGTCGAGAATATGGTAGCCCAAGTGCATGAACTTCTGATCAAACTGAATATACGGGAACTGCGAATCGAGCGGCAGCGGGGCGTCTTTCACCGCCCCGGTGAGCATTAGAGGAGCGACCTCGCCCGCCGCGCGCGCCATGGCCAGAATGAAGCCCGTCATCACCCCCGGCGACGCCATCGGCATGAGCACGCGCCACAGGGTTTGGAACTTTGTCGATCCCAATGCATAGGCGCCTTCCGGAATGCTCCGCGGGATGGCCCGCAACGCTTCTTCCGTGGAAACGATCACCACGGGCACGGTCAGCAACCCGAGGGTGAGGCTCGCCCACAAGATGCTGCTCTTGCCGAACACCGGCTCCGCGGCAGCAACGCGGTCGGGATAGAACCAGGCGTCGAGCTGCCCACCCACCAAATAGATGAAAAACCCCAGCCCGAAAATGCCGAACACGATCGAAGGAATTCCGGCCAAGTTGTTGACGGCCACGCGCACCAGATTGACCAGCGGCCCGCTCTTGGCATACTCGCCCAGATAGATGCCCGCCAAAACACCCAACGGGAAGCAGGCGATGGCCATGAGAAAGACCATCAGCACCGTGCCGAAAATCGCCGGAAAGATGCCGCCGTCTTGATTGGCTTCGCGAGGATCGTCGGACACGAGTTCCCAGACTTTCGCCGCGTAATGTTTCAGTTTGGCCCAAAACGTCATGCTGTTCGGGTGAGTGAACCGCACGATGTCGAGCAGGGCGATCTGCTTTTCGCGTCCCGCGGCGTCGACAAAGACCGCCACGTTCCGGCGCAGCTCTTGCATGCGCGCGTTGATCTGGGCGCGAAGACGATCGGTCGTGTCTTTCAGTTCCGTTTCTCGGCGTTCCAATTCGGCGATCTTCTCGGCCAAAGCCCGACCGCGGCTGCCGCCCTCTTGGTCTTCGGGAGATAGCTGCCTGAATTGGTACCTGGCGCGGATCAGTTGATACTTCACCCGCCGATGCAGTTCCTGCGCAGCCCGCTTTTCCTCGGCCGTCAATTCGCTCAATTCCGCCTCGCGCCGGGCGCGAACGGCAGACAGGGCCGCCGCCAACGCAACAGTCGGCTCGTCAGAAAGAGCAAGCTGCAACCCGGGCGCTTCGATCGACCTGAGATAGCCGATGTATTGCAGATCGCGCATTCGATCCAGCATCATAGCGTTGGGGGGATACTCGACCGACACGATGTCGTCCGCGGCCACCCAGCGAAAGGGCTGCTGCAATTCACTGTTGCCGACGCGATACTTGATGTTCGTTTTCTCGGTGTGCGGATCGTATTGAACGTCGTTCACGTCGCCGAGCAGTCTATCGCCGTCCTTCAGCGAAACCGCTTCCAGCGGCGAGGGCCAAAACACCCCCAAACCGTTCCACAGCACCACCCCCAGCAGCACGCCGGTCATGGTCAACGTGGCCGCCAGCGCCGCGCCGGTGGCCCACACAAACGGCTCGCCCTTAAGCCAGAACTGCGCAACCCGACGGGCGCGGCTCACCGGAGGCATTCCGCCCGCCGACGCCGCCGGCGATTCCGCTCGTTCGTTCGATTGGCCCGAATTGCTCATCAGTACCGTCCGAACCGCTTTCTCAAGCGCTGGCGCACCACTTCGGCCAAGGTGTTCAGCGCGAAGGTGGTGCAAAACAAAATCACCGCGCACAAAAAGAGCAACCGAAACAACGTGCCGCCGAAGGGGGCTTCGGGCATCTCCACGGCGATGTTCGCCGCCAAAGTGCGGAACCCGTTGAATGGACTCATGTCGATGATCGGCGTGTTGCCGGCCGCCATGAACACGATCATCGTTTCGCCCACTGCCCGGCCGAAGCCCACCATGATCGCCGCAAAAATCCCCGGGCTGGCCGAGGGCACAATCACGCGCCAAAGCGTTTGCCAGCGGCTCGCCCCCAGCGCCAGCGATGCCGCCGTCATGCTGTGGGGAATGTTCGAAAGCGCGTCGTCGGCCAGCGAGAAGATGATCGGAATCACCGCAAAGCCGAGGCCCATCGCCACGACCAGCGCGTTGAGTTGCTCGTACTGCACTCCTTTACTGCCGAACAGCGCCGTCCATAAGCCGTGCGGCTTCAACTGCGTCCAGCCGGCCGTGAACAGCCACTGCCGCAAGTCGCCGCCGAACAACGCGTCTTCAATCCGCGGGCCCAGCGCCATCGCCGCCGCCACGCCCAAACACAACACCGGCGCAAGCACCAGGAACTCGTACCCGCCCTCGATCCGCTTGGCCCAATCGAACCGCCGCACCGCCTGCCAAAGCGACAAGAAGAGCACGAACACGATGGGCACTGTCACGAGCGACGTAAAAAACGACGTAAGCCACCGGGCCAAAAACGGCGCGAACCAAAGCAGGATGAGGAATCCTATCACCACCGAAGGCAAGGCTGCCATGATTTCCACAATCGGCTTGATCGAACGGCGAAAACCCGGCGTAGTGAAGTAGCTGACGTACACCGCCGACGCCAACGCCAACGGCGCCGCGAAAAGCATGGCGTAAATCGTCGCTTTCAGCGACCCGAAAATGATCGGCATCAACCCGTGCTTCGGCTCATCGCCCGAACTCTGCCACTTGTGATCGGGCTGGTCGTAGCCTTCGTAGTGAACCTTGGTGAACAAGCTGGCCAGCGTAACGTCGGCGTGCGGGCAAGAAAACTTCCAGAGATGCAAGCAATTGCCGTTGTCGATGCCGATCACCGCGTTGCCGCGCGGGCTGTAGCCCACCTGAACCAACGGACGATCAGGCGCCAAGGTCAGCAAATGGCGACCATTGGTCATGTAGTCGAGCGAAACCGCTCCGCCGCCCGAACTGAGCAGAGTTTTGTCTCGCTGCGACGGAATAATGGCGTCCACTTTGCCGGCGTGCGTGTAAAGATTGCGAATGTGGCGCAAATGAGCCTGATCGCCCTCGCGCACATCGAACCAAATTGAAAGGCGGCCCTCGCCGTCGCCCACGGCCAACGACACGTTGCCATAGACGCTCGACAGCGCGGTGACTGCGCGCCCGTCGCCAAAGGCGATCATGTTCTCATGCCGGCGTACCTTGCCGTCGGGGGTGAAATCCCAACGGCCCAACCGTCCGTCCTCAGTGCCGACAAACAGGCGGCTTCCATCCTGATTGAAGGCCATGGCCGTCACTGGACGGTCGCCGGGCGGATCCGCCAGCCAGGAGCGGTCCTTTTGCTCCTCCGTCTCGCCGGTGAGCATATTCTCGCGGACCGAGGCGACGATCAGTTCCAAGCGTCGGTCGGGCCACAACCGCGCACAGCGAAAACCGCCGCCTTCCGTGCCGCAAATCACTTCGCGCAACGGCGCCCCGTTCTTTTCCGCGGGCAATTCGGCCAAGAGCTTGGCGTCGTAGCTGACGTTGCGACGGCCTTTTTCATCAAACCGCGGGGTAATGTCCACCTGCACGAGCGACGTTCCGCCGTCCGACCAACGGCACAAATACCGCGACGCGCTCATTCGGGCAACTTCGCTCAGCCGAACCGCCTGCGCCGGAGTCGAAGACCCAGCCGGCGCCGGCTCTGACGCGGAGGTTTCCTTCGATTCCGCTGCGGCAGGCACAGCTTGCGCGCGCAGCGGTTTGCGATAGACGAGCTTCACCGACGGCCGCTCACGTCGGTCCTCGGCCACAGCGATGTCCCAAAAAAGAACCGCCCCATCGGCCGAGAAACCGTAGGCCGTGATCGACGCCGAAGAAAGATGCTGCCCCAACTCGACCAAATCGACGCCCACTGCCAGGGCGGGCTCGGCCAGATCGGGCAACTCGGCCCCGTCAACCAGAATGCTCGATCGCGCCGGAGCGAACAACGGCGCCGCCTCGTACAAGATGACGGCAATGATCGCAATCACGCTGCCGATGACCACGACCCCGCCAATGGTGATCACCCAACGCGCCCAACGGTCGCGCCGGTGAACTCGACGAAGCACCGACTTGTCAATAACGGCCATCTGCGCCCCGTCCCAGGGTCAGAATTTCAACGCAACGACGGCGGCCAACGCACGCCTTTTGCAGCCCGTCGGCCGACGCCCCCCTGTTGCGGCCATCCACGGCAATTCAATGGCTCAAGTCGCGCCCCGACTTGAGATCACAACCATTCGCACACATTCCGCAACTCTCAGCCCACGCACACCCCGGGTACAGGCGCCGCCGCTCTGCCCAAGCGGCGGCCGCCCTGCCCCAGGCTGATTATCCGGCCGTCGCGTTACTCGATGGCCTTCAATTGGGCCTCGACCACCTTCAGCGGCAGCGGGCCGAAACCGTCTTTAATCACGATTTCTTGGCCTTCGCGCGACAGAACGAACTTGATGAACTCTTTCACATGAACGGCCAGCGGCTCGCCCGGCTTCTTGTTGATGTACACGTACAACGTGCGCCCCAGCGGGTACTTGCCGGCCATGGCGTTTTCGAAGGTCGGCTCGACCGGGGTCTCGTCACCCGACTTCGAAAGCGGAACAACGCGAACGTCGGGCGTTTTGAACCCGATGCCCGAATAGCCGATCGCATAGCGGTCGTTGGCCACGCCGTTGATCACGCCGGCGGAACCCGGTTGCTGCTTGCACGAATCTTTGTAGTCGCCCTTGAACAAAGCGTGCTCTTTGAAGAACACGTAGGTGCCGCTGGCGGCGTCACGGCTGTACAGAGAGATCGGCTTGTCGGCCCATTCGCCCGTCAGGCCGGCGTCGCCCCAGGTCTTGATGTCGGCGAAGCCGCTCTTCCGCGTCTGCGAGAAGATGCAATCAACCTGCGGCAGCGACAGACCCCGCTTGGCAATCGGGTTGTCCTTGTGGACGTACACGGCAAGGCAGTCGATGGCCACGCTGATCCGCGTCGGCTTGTAGCCGAACTTCTTCTCGAACTTGTCGATTTCGTCTTCCTTCATCGCCCGCGACATCGGTCCCAATTGGGCCGTGCCTTCGATCAGCGCCGGCGGAGCCGTGTTCGAACCCTTTCCTTCTACCTGGAACTGCACGTTCGGGTACAGGTCTTGGAACGCCCGCGACCACAAAGCCATCAGGTTGTTCAAGGTGTCCGATCCGATGCTCGACAGATTGCCGGACACGCCCGACACCTTCTCGTAGCTCTTGATCGCCGGATCGACCTTCACGTCCTCGGCCCGCACACCGGCGAACGAAACGGCCACGGCCGCCAACGCACACATCATTGAACGCCACATCATCGTCGCTCCTCCAAAAATTGGGCATCACAAAAAACCGACTCAACGTTCTTCACCCGATTTCTCGCCGCCGCGTTGGCCGCCTGCACCGGCGACCCGGGCGAAACGATTCGCAGGGGCAACGAATCTGCCAGTTGGCCATCTTCTAACAAGCGACGCGGCACGAAACCTCAACCGTCCGCCGTCCGCAAACGGCCCGGGCGACAGCGCCCAGTCTCGCTCCACCGCCCCACTGCCAAGCCACACGAGCCAACATGCCCCTAATCGTAAGACACTCGAATTAGCGTTGCGCATCCAAACGATTAGAAAATGGTTATCGCATTAGCGACCGAACCCCCGCTGCTACTGCTTGAAGCGATATCCCACCCCGCGGACGGTCTCGATGTACTTTCCGGCGGGCCCGAGTTTCTTCCGCAAACCTACGATTTGAACATCTACCGCCCGATCGGTAATCGCATAGTTGTTGCCATGCACGCCATCGAGGATTTGCTGCCGGGTAAACACCCAGCCGGGCTTCGATGCGAGGAATCGCAGCACTCGAAACTCGGTTGAGGTCAGATCGATCGGCTGATCGCGATACGTTACTTGGTGTCTTCCCGCATGAATCACTAAGTCGTGGACGGAAAGAACCTCTTCATCGGCATCGCGAGACGCCTCGTCGGTGTCGATCCCCGCTTTACGCCGCAACACGGCGCGCACCCGCGCGATCAGCACCCGCGGGCTGAACGGCTTGGTGATGTAGTCGTCAGCGCCGAGGTTCAATC
>JARKPK010000103.1 GCA_029975295.1 Thermoguttaceae bacterium
CGCCCGCTCGCAGAACGTTCGCAGGTGCGCGGTGCTCTTGATCACCTTCGCCCCCGCGTCATCTCGACGGACCGTTTCCGCCGCGCTGTGGTAGAACGCGGCCAGCTGCCGCGCCTCGTCACGGTTTCCGGCCAGCGCGGCAGTCACCGGCGCGACGACCTGCTGAACCTCGCCCGCCGGCAGCGGGATCACCGCACCCTCAGGGCGCTGGGCGCCGCCGCCCAAGTACACGATGGCCACGAAGGCCAAACCGATGGCCAGGAAGTCTGCCGGTTTCATGCGTCACCTCCGCCGCCCGGCACGGGCGACTGAATCGCGGACCACACCTGCTTGGCCACGTCCGCCGACAGGTCCCCGGCCAGCGTCCGGTAGGCGTCCACCTTAGCATGGACGTCAGGCGTCTTGGCGGAACGCCGCAGCAGCCCGGCCAGTGAAGCCAACGGCGCCCGCAGCGCGGCCAATCGCGGCACGATCACCAGCGCCGCGGCGGCGGCCAGCACCGTCCATTGCATCGGGGTCAGTTCAGGCAGCATGGGCGGGCACCTCCAGCTTCTGGACCAGTTCGTCGTACAGCCGGCCGACCAACGGCCGGATGGCCGCACGCAGGAGCGGATCAACCAGGCGGTCCGGCCCGGGCAGATCGATCGGCTCGACCACCTCGTCGAACAGCTTCTCGCTGCGGACGATCAGGTGTTCGCGCTTGTCGGTCGCGGACAGGAAGGCCGCGATTTCGGCCGCCACCAGGGACAACACGTCGGACATGGCGATCTCCTCTGTCGCAAAGGGGTGAGAACGACTCGCAACCCCTTCCATCTCAGCGGAAAGATTGCGAAGCGGAAGATCAATTTGCCAGAATGCGGCAGGCGCGGCAGGGGACGACGACCAGCGTCGCCCCGCAGGTGCTGCAGCGCACGCCTTCGGGACAGAACCGCTCGCCGGCCTCCAAGAGCGGCGGCATGCCGTCGCCCAGGTGCCGGAGCCCACCGGCGATCGCGCTGACGGTGGAATCCGAAACGCCGGCGTGGCGAGCGATCTCGCGATGGGCAGTGGAACCGGCGGCAAGCATGCGTCGGATCAGCCGGACGGTGGCAACGTCGATGGAACGGCGGGCATTCGGATGTCGGCGCTTCGACTCTCGCGGCGCGGGGCGGCCGATCCGTTGCGTATCGCCGGCAATGACGCGGACGACGTACTCGCTGACACCTAAGCGCTCCGCGATGTCGGCCGGCTGGAATCCCATCGCGATCAACCGCTCGGCGTCCTCGACGACGGCGGCCGTGATCTCTCGGTGAACAACAGCGATGGATCGCACACGACCTCCAGTAAGCAGGGGTTCTACCCCGCAAAACAAACTCTGCTATGGTTCGGCCCCGTTCCCGCG
>JARKPK010000111.1 GCA_029975295.1 Thermoguttaceae bacterium
CAGCACAATTCGATTCCGAGGGGATCGCAAAGGCCGTCATCGATACGCTGGAACACGTTCGTTGCCTATGGCGTTGTGGCGGCGGCCGAACGTGATACCGCCAAGAGCATTCGCAGCCGAGACAACACCGTAAGCCGAAAAGCCTTCGGGCAATTCAAGGTCGCTCACTGCTAACCCTCGGCCATGATGCTTGCTTGCCGCGGACAATTGGCCGCATCGACCGGCGCTCTGCGTCGGCGTCGCACCGCCTTCCCATGTTTCCCCTTCGAGTACGCGATCACTCCTCGAAGATGTCGTTCCACAGGTCTTCCGCCGAGCCTTTGCCGGACGGGAACTGACGCCGGTCGGCGGCGCGGCGCTGACGGACCTCGACGAGTTCCTCCAGGCGTTTCTCGGCTTTCAGCCGCTCCAGCCCGGAGGAGAGCTTCGCGCGGGCGCGGTCGTACCAGTAGCCGGCCCGGAGCAGCCATGAATCGCGCTCTTCACCTTGGCGGGCCTGGGCCAACGCCCACCAAGCGTCGGCCAGCGCGATCTGCGCGCTGGGCCCGGTCGGCGGCGCAAGCTCGCGTTCGGCCAACTGCCGCAATTCGCCGTCGCTACCTTTGGCAAAATGGGGCAGGGCGTTTTTCCAATCGTCCTCCAGGCAGTAGCAACACCCCAGCATTAGATGCGCGCCGGCATCGTTGGGATCGGTCTTCAACCTCGCCTCGGCCTCCTGACGCTGCTCTTGCCGCTGGCAGAACTCCGTCACCCATTCCCGCTGGTCGAGCGCCTTTTTGCGGAACTCCTTCCCATGCGCGCGTTGGCAAGCTCGGCACACCGCGCCGGCCAGGTCGGAAGCGGCCTTGTAGCGGGCCTCCGCCAGTGCTTGGCCGATGACCTGCTGCGAGCCGCCGTAAAGCGCTCTGATCTGGTCGGCGCTCTGGGCCTTCTCGGCGAAGGCAAGCAGAGTCGCGGTCTTCTCTTCAAGCGGGTCGATGTCGAATTCGGCCGCCATCTCGATGGCCTGAAGCGCCAGGGCCAGCTCGCCCGCTTGGCCGGCAAGCTCGCGCCCCTGGCGGAGCAATACGTATCGCTCGTCCTGATTCTTGGACCCCTTCGCCGCTTGAAGAAGCTGATAGGCCAGCTTGCTCTTCTCGGCTGCCGTCTTCGCGCGGGCGGGATTGTAGATGCCGCCAATCTGCGCGGCGATCCTCTGCTGCGCGGCTTCATCGGGCGCCGGAAGCCGCTT
>JARKPK010000122.1 GCA_029975295.1 Thermoguttaceae bacterium
CCGGCTCGAACGCGATCGACGTGATGAGCGGCGACTTGCAGCTCAACGGGGCCGTCGGCGGCAGCGGCGGCTTCACCAAGACCGGCTTCGGCACCGTCACCCTTGGCGCAACCAATACCTTCTCCGGGGCGATTACCGCCAGCCAAGGCGTGGTGGCTTTTAGCGACGTTGCGCAACTCGGCGACGGCTCCGTCACCAACACCATCACCCTCGACGGCGGCACGTTGCAATGGACTGGGGCAGCGGCTCAAGACCTCGGCCTCAACCGCGTCGTTACGCTCGGGGCCGCCGGCGGCACGATTCAAACCACCGGCGCGGGCATCCTTACAATCGACTCGGCCCTGGCCGGCTCGGGCAACCTGACGAAAAACGGTACGGGCACGCTGCGACTGACGGCCGACAATTCGCTCTACACCGGCGAAATCACGATTTGGGACGGCCGACTGCGCTTCGTGGGTTCCATTGCTTGGAACGGCGGAAATGTTTCACTCCAGAACGGCATCATCGAATCGAATGCCGATATCCTCCGCCCCCTGGGCGCAGGCGCAGGCCAAATCCAGGTCGGAATTGGCGGCACGGCCGGCTTTACGGCCGTCGGCAATCCGATCAACGTCAACTTCAATGGCGACGGCTCGACCGTGCAGTGGGGCTCGTCGTACTTCTCGCCGAACGTGCTCACCCTCAACGCCACGTCGGAGGCTCCCGACGTGCTTACCTTCGTCAACGCGCTCGATCTGAACAGCTTCGGCGATCGGACGATCAACGTGGCCGCCAGCACGGCCATCATCACCGGTGTCATTAGCAACACCGGCGGTTCCGGCGGCATTATAAAGACCGGCATTGCCACGCTCACCCTCGGCGGCACTGCGGCCAACACGTACGCCGGCACCACGTATCTTCAGGCCGGCACCTTGCGGTTGAACAAGACGGCGGGCGTCAATGCCGTCGGCGGCGATATCGACGCCACCACGTTGGTTACCGGGCATCATTCGAGCATCCAACTCGACGCCTCGGACCAGATTCCCGACACGGCCATCGTCACCCTCCGCGGCGTGGCGGGCAACGGGGCGGCTCATTTGGTGCTCAATAACTTCAACGAAACGATCGGTGGGTTGAACATCGTCAACAACCAGGGAAGCACCGGCCTGTCGGTGGTTACCGGCACGAACGCAGCGCCAAACGGCACCGGTGTGCTCACGGTGCTGGGAAATATCGACATCTCGGGAGCCTCGACGGCCGCCAACACCAATCCGATCACCGGTCTGAGCGGCAATGTGATTGCCGGCAACCTGAACCTCGGCGGCGCGGTCCGCACAATCAACGTTACCGCTACCGGCAATGCCGTCATCTCGGCGTTGGTCAGCAACGGCGGCATCCTCAAGACGGGCAACACACGGCTCGACCTGAGCAACAGCGGCAACACCTTCGCCGGCGGCATCCAGATCGATGGAGGCGTGTTGTCCGCTTCGTCGGACGGGGCGTTGGGCAACGCGAGCAACACCATCACGCTCAACGGCGGCGCGCTGGGGGCAACGGGCAGTTTCTCCACCGCGCGAGACATCACCACCAACGCAGTGGCCGGCAGCGGCGTCTGGGCCAACACCAGCATCACCCTCACACTGACCGGCAACATCACCGGCGCCGGCGGCATCGTCAAGACAGGCCCAGGCACGGTGGTCATTGGCTCCGGCGCAAGCGACACCAATGCGATCGGGTGGACCGGGCAAACTGTCGTTAGTGCCGGCACATTGACGATCGATAAGGCCGCCGGCACTGCGGGCACCAGCAACTCGGTTTTGATTACTGGCGGCTCACTGAACGTGCTGCGATCAAACCTTTTGCCAACCGACACCACGCTGACGATCACCGGCGGCAACGTCAACTGGAACAACTTAGACCACGCTCTGGCCAGTGTCACCATGAGCGGGGGCGATTTCCGCAGCGGATCGGGTGCCGGCGCCGGAGGTATCTACACCATCACGGGCGATGTGACGACCACCGGCGGCAACTTCAGCCTGAACAGCGGCGGGCAGGTGTCGGCCAACGCCTTCAACCTCGGCAGCGGCACGGCTGTAAGCCTCGGCGGCAACGTCACTCTTCGCGAAACACTGCTCGTTGTCGGGCCCGGCGGGCTGAACCTCACCGGGCAAACGATCAGTCTTAATACCGTCACCAATTCTGGTTCGTCGCTCGGTAGCGCCATCATCCTCGGGGGCGACATCACCAGTTCGGGCGCCTCGGCGATCAACGTTACGAACACCTACGGCCGACGCGATCTCGACCTCAACGGCGGCAACCGCACGATCACCGTAAGCAACGGAACCTTGTCGGTCAACGCGCGCGTGGTCGGCACGGGCGACATTATCAAGGAAGGCGCCGGCGCACTGGCCCTGCGGCAGCAGAACACCTTCACAGGCAATATCTATGTCAACAACGGCGTGCTGCTGTTGAACAACGGCCTGACCGACAGCACTCAGTTCAACAACATCTTCGGCGCGGCCGGCAATCAGGTCTTTATCAGCAACAACGCGATTTGGCGCAGCTCGGGCCACGGCGATCGCACGGTTACGGGGCGCATGATCAACATCGGCACGGGCGGGGCTACCTTCGACGTTACCGGCACCAGCTACACCAACTTCATCGAGTCGGGCCAAACGCAATTGCGGTTCCATATCGGCACAAACACCACAATTTTCAGCGGCTCCGAGACAATCACAAAAACGGGCAACGGTCGGCTTACGATCGATAGCGGCGGAAGCCCGAGTTTCTCGGGCGCTTGGGTCATCAGCGGCGGTACCGTGGAAGTGAAAAACTCCGGCGGTCTGGGGGACGGATCAGCGACGAATACGATTACGTTGACCGGGGGCAATCTGGCGATCAATTCGGCAGCACTGGTTCAACCTCTGATTACGCTCAACGGGGGTGCCATCAGCGCGACTGGTGCTAACCGATCTGTGTCTTCCCAGGTGAACGTTGTCGGCGATTCGTACCTGTTCCTCAACGACTTCTATCAAGACACCGGCGGCGCGAGGACCATTACCATTGATGGCAAGCTTACCGGATCGAATCTATTGGGAATCGCCGTCAACCGTCCGGGCTACGATAACAATTCCGGCAGCCTGGTTCTAACCAACACCACCAACGATTTCTCCGGCACGTTCATCGTCGGCAAGAACCTGCGGTTGCAAGCCAATTCCGGGTCCACCGGCAACACGCTGGGCACCGCTTCGGTAACATTGGCCGACGGCCACCTGCAACTGCGCGACAACGGCGCCGGCAACAACGGCACGGTCGCCTACGGCAACAATGTGACCGTCGTCTCGGCCGCCACGCTGGCCGGGCCGGGACTGGTCACCGACGGCACCGAGTTCATCTTCAATCGTGGCGATTTGGCCGGGGTGGCCACCATCGACGTCAACAATGCCGGAGCCAACACCGGCAACACCATCTCGCTCGGCTCGCTGACGCTCAACGGCCAGCCGCTGACGATCTCCGGCGGCAACGGCTACCAGCTCGCCTTCACCGGTTTGACCACCTTCGCCGGCACCAGCGGCACGCAAGAGCTGAATGTGACAACCGCCCATTTGAACCTCAGCGGTGGACTCGACGCCGGCAACCAGACGCTTGTCAAAACCGGTGCCGGTACGCTGCGCATCTTCGGTTCGATCACCAACTGGAACGGCTTCACCCTCACCGGCGGCACGTTGCAGCTTCCTTCGGCCCCCTCGGGCAGCGGCCGCGACATCGCCATCCCGATCAACACCGGCTTCGCCGCCGGTTGGGCTGCCACCCAGGCCGACCTGATTGACCGGATCACGCTCGACTCGGCCGGCGTGGTCGCCTTGGGCGTGAGCACCACATTCAATCCCGACTTCACCGGCTTCACCGGCGGATTGCGGCTGGGCGGCTCCGACAATGCCGTGCTAACCGGCACGATCACCCCGGCCGACGGCACGGTGCGCCTCGGCGGCGGCGGGGGCACGCTCACTTTGGCAACAACCAACGCCATCAGCGGCGCGGCAAGTCTAAACGTCGGCACCAACGGCACCGCCCCGGGCACGATCATCCTCGGCTCGACAAACAACTTCTTGGGAACCGTCTCGATTGCTGATGCCATGACGCTTCAGATCGTCGATGGCGGTTCGCTCGGCACGGGCACGTCCGTGGTCAGCATCAACAACGGCACCCTGCGGCTGACCACCGGCGGCGATTATTCGAGCTTGACGACCCGCGGGCTGTCCATCGCCGCCGGCGGCGGCACGCTTGATACGGCCGGCGTATCGCTGAGCATCAACGCCATCGACAGCGTTGCGGGAGGCGTGTTCACCAAGACCGGCGCGGGCACGCTCACCCTGCCCAACGCCAACGCCGGGCTGAACGGCCAAGTGGTCATCGCCGGCGGCGCGGTTCGCATCCAGAATGCCCTGTCGCTCGGCGTGACCACGGCCAACACCGTGGTGCAGGCGGCTGGCACGCTGGAATTGGAAGGAGGCATCAACGTGGCCGAGCCGATCGCGCTGGCCGGCACGTTGCGCAGCATTAGCGGCAACAACACCGTTTCGGCGGCCATCGCCATCACCAGCGGCGCGTCGATCCTTTCCGATGCCGACCTGCTGACCATCTCGAC
>JARKPK010000126.1 GCA_029975295.1 Thermoguttaceae bacterium
ACAGCGATCCGGGGGCGGGCGTCAGCATCACGGCCAGCACGGGCAGCCAGGTGATCGCCAGCTACGCGGCCGACAATGCGCTGCTCAGCCGGCTCGATGGGTCGTCTCAGGGTTCGCTGGTGCTCGGGGTCAACACGGCGACTAACCTTTCGCTGGCCGGCCATGCCAATTTGAGCATCGGCGCGATCGGCAATCGGGTCCTCTCCGGCGTCGTAACGCCCGGCTCCGGCGGCTTCCGCTTGGGCGGAGGCGGCGGCACGTTGCAGTTTACGGCCAACTACACCGGCACGGCCGACACCACTGTCGGCAGCGACGTTACGTGGTTGGCCTCTAATCCCGATGATTTGGGCGGCGGCAAGATCGTGCTCAACGGCGGCCGGCTCGTTCTTACCCAAATTAGCGGCATCGGCACGCTTGGCGGCGGCGGCTACGGCAGCAGCCACTACCGGCTCACCCGCGAGTTGAACATCGGCGGGCTGGGCGGCACGATCGTCAGCCCGGGCAACACGATTGCTCTGCTTCGCGGAGTCAACCTGCTGACCGGCAGCGGCACGCTCACCAAGCTGGGTCCGGGCGAATTCCATTTGGCCTCGGCCAACTCGGCGTTCACTGGCACAATCTACGTCGGCCCCAACGGCGGCATGATGGAAGTCCGCGGCGACGGCACGCTGACCGGCTCGGTCGGCGGGATCGTCATTGATCAGTCGAGCACCTTCCGCATCAATAATCAGGATGGCCTCGCCTACATCGGTTCGGCCACCATCAGCGACCGGCTCGGCGACAGCATCCCCATCACCCTTCGCGGCGGTCAGTTGATCTACAACGCGAAGAACTCGGCTGGCAACATCAGCGAAACGGTCGGCACGATCACGGTCGAAAAAGGCTGGGGCGCGATCAACTCCAATCAGAACGGCCAAGGTTCGGTCCTGACGGTGGGCAACCTTGTACGCTCGTTCGGCCAGGGCACCGTCCGCTTCCTCGGCAGCGGTACGATGGGCAGCGGCACCCTCCCGGGCAACTCGCAAATCAAGCTCACGCAGAT
>JARKPK010000128.1 GCA_029975295.1 Thermoguttaceae bacterium
TCGATACAGCAGCCGCTTGTGCCGTTTGCAAAACCTGGATTGCCTCGTGCGGATTTAACCCTCTGCCCGGCCCCCCGGTCATGCAGGTCAAGCGATTGACGGCTGACACACCAAGAGTTGACGGTCGGTTTCCACGCAGCAGCCCGTCGTCCTTGATCGCGAAACGGTTCTGTCGTGCGAATGCTTGCTTCGGCAGATTTCCGTGTGAGTCGCAATGGGCTCGCTTCAGCGTCACGGGCAGCGAATGTGTTCCAACGCATCAATGACGGCATCTTCGATCCGCTCCGTCCTGAATTGCTCTGCCGCTGCCGCCCGCACGGATCGGCGATCCAACGCCTGGGCGCGTTCGAGGGTGTCAAGATACGAAACCAGCGCCTTATCATCCTCGTCGTCGGCCACGCAACGGCGGCCGGGGGGGAGGCGGTCGACGAGGTGGCCGGTGAGGCCGTGCTGGACGAACGGGGCCCCGGTGCGGACGCCGACCGTGGGGCAACCGGCCAACAGGATTTCTTGAAGGGCCAGGGGGCCGTGGTCATCGTCGGCCAGATAGGCACAGGCGCGGGAGCGGCGGGCGGCCTCGAGGAGTTGCTCTCGACGATACTGGCCGTAGTGAATCTGGACGTGCCGCGGGAACAACTCGGCCAGGTGCTCCAGGAGCTGCGGGCGGTTGCCGTTCTTCGCGTAGATCAACAGGTCGTACTCGTCGGGCAACGGCTCGCCCGGCCAAGGGTCGATCGGGTAGGGCCACAGGACGATCGGCGACTGGTTGGCCGGGCCACGATGCTTGGCGATCAGATCGCGATACCACTCGCTGTGGCAGAACATCGCCCGGCAGTTGGCAGCGTCGAGGAGCGCGCATTCCTCGGCGTCGATCCGTGGCCTGCCCGAGTAGGTGAAGAGCATGTTGGGCCCCTGGACGAACGGCTGGCCTTCCGAGTCCCACCAGGCGGCGTAGCGCCGGTCGTCCCAGTGCCAGAACCAGGGCAGTGCGCCGCGGCTGGCGGGCAGCGACTTGATCGACAGCCAATCGAGCCCCCCGGCGATCCGCTTCTTGAGCGCCTTCTGCAACGCGAACATGCCGTTGGTCGGGCCGTTGCCGCCGGGAGCGTTGACCGGACCGATCAGTTCGACGGGCATCTTGCCGTCGCGGTACGAGACGTGGGGCGCGAACGAGTAGCGGCGAATGACCGGCAGTTTCGCGTAGTCGCGGGGCCAGCCGACGGTTAGGCTTGTTGCCGGGGCCTTCGGACGGTCGGCCAGTCGGTTGTAGCCGCGGTCGTCCATGTAGCTGAGATGGTAACTGCTGTTGTCGTAGCGGTAGATGTAGAAGGGCGGGGCAAGCCGCGACGGGTCGCACTGGGTGACGCCCGCGGCGGAGAGCCGGCCGGCGAGTTCCTGGTCCTCGCCGTTGTTCAGGGCCGCATAGCCGCGCACGCGGTAGAAGGCTTCGCGCCGCAGCGCCCAACCGCCGTGGTAGAACCCGCCCGTCTCATGTTCCTTGAGCCCCTC
>JARKPK010000168.1 GCA_029975295.1 Thermoguttaceae bacterium
TGCCGTCATCGCCGTTGTCGGAGTAACCGCCGTTGAGCGTGATCGCCGCAGGCGTCAACGCGCCCAATTGATAGACGCGCACGGCGCCGTTGTTCACTTCCAACGGGCAGGTGAACACCGGGGTGGCGCGATCGAGCTGCATTTCAGCCCATCCGAACTTCGTCACCTGTGTGGCGGTGATCGTTCCCTGAAAGACCGTGGCGCCGCCGAACATCATCAGGGCTTCGATGTTGCTCGAACCATCGTTGAACACGTAGTTGACGTTGGTCGTGCCGCCGCTGCCGATAAAGCCGCCGGAGCCGATCGTCACGGTATCGCCCGTGCCGGCCGTGAAGTTGGCGGCGATCTTCAACGCCCAGATGTTGACGTTGGTGTTGAGCGTGGTCGCAGTGGCAAACCCGACCCGGTCGGTCGGTCCGGCCAGGTTCGGGTCGGTTTGGGTGAAATCGACTTGTTGGAAGCCGACTTGCTGCCCACTGACGATGCTGGAGTTGTAGGTGACGAATCGCGGCCCGTTCGCTCCGTTCTGATCGATGATCCACGGGGCGACCATGCCGTTGGTCACCGTCGGGTAGTTTAGCGGGTTGCTGATGATGAAGCGTTCGTATCCGTCCGGAATCGCTTGCGTCGGGATCAAAGCATCACCCTGGTTGAGCATCAGCGTGCCGTTGCCCATGCGGGTGAGGCTGTTCATCAGCAGGTACACGCGGCTGGTGGCTTCGTTGCGATCCACTCGCAGCACGGCCCCGCGTTCGAAGGTCACGTCGCCGATCTGTTCGGTAAGCGTGCCGGCCACGTTTCGGCCGTTGACGTCGAACCGCGCGCCGTTGAGGTGCACGGCCGCCGCATCGCCCCAGCGGTCGGCCACCTCCACCGAGGTGCCGAAGCCGATGCCGGTGTCGTTGCTGTCGAGCCGGATGCGCGAGCCCGGATGGGTGATGATCGTGTTGACGTTTCCGCCCGAGCCGTTCTTGATCGTACCGCTGTTGCGGAGGCTGAGAGAGCCGTAGAGGTCGATCACGCCCGTCCCCGCGCCCGATTGCCAGCCGCTTCCCAAATCAGCAGAAGCGGAGGCCAAGTGCAGCGACATGCCGCGGTTGACCAGCGTGCCGCCGGAGTAGTCGTTCGTGCCGCCGATGGCCACAGCGTTCGCGGCCATCGAGCGCAGGTTGGCCGCCGGCAACCCGATCACTACCGATGCGGCGCCGGTCAGCAAATTATGCCCGTTCGTGCCCGTTACGCCGCTGGCGCTGGTGGCGTTGTTGCGGTTGATGTGTATGTTCCCGCCGCCGCCGCCAAGGCGATAGACGTTGCCGCCGCCGGCGCCCAATGCGTCAGCGCGGTAGTAAGTATCGGCCCAACTGATCGCACCGAGATACCAGTTGTCGACCCCGGGCAGGGCCGGACCGAACAGGTCGTTCATATCGAGCGAAAGCGTGTAGTTGCCGCCCAGCCCGATAATCGCCCGATCGGCGCGGGTCAGATCGAGGTAGGGAACCAACGCCGAAGGCAGGACCGAGGTCGTGCCGGCGTCGCCGTTGTTCAGCCCGACCATCGCCAGCATGCGATTGCTGCTGCGGAGGACGATCTTCTGATTGGCGCCGAGCACCTCCGGCCGGCCGACTCCGGCGCCGCCCATCGGGTTGACGATCAGATCGCCCGTGCCGATGCCGTTGCGGCCATAGAGCCAGCCTTGATTGATGAGCGAACCGCCGTCGTAGTTGATCGTGCCTGCCGCGCCCAACATCCGCAACGAGGCGCTGCCCTGCTTGATCAACCGGCCGCCGGTGACTGCGCCGTAGAACTCGGGTGTCGGTGTGTTCATCTGGAAGACCGGGTCGCCGGTCATGGTTACCGCGTTGTTGACGCCGAAGTACCAAGCATTCGTCGAGTTGACCGTCAGCGTTTGGCTGCCGATTGTCAGACTGCCGATGCGAATTCGTTGGCCAGAGCTGCTGCCGGTGTAGCGATCGACATCGATTGTCGCGTTGCCGTTGACCACCACGGCGTAGCCGCCCGCGGTGGCGCTGGTGCCGCCGAAGGTAACCTGGCCATTGTTGCCGCGGAGCCGCAATTCGCCAGTGTTGAGGACGATGGTGGTGTTCGTTCCGGCGCCCACCGGCGTGGCAGCGGCCGAGCCGGTGGGAACGTAGCGCAACTCCAACACGCTTTGATCGACAACGATCTTCGTTCCCGCGGCCGTGGTGCCGCTGCCGGCGACCCGCACCAAAGCTTGACCGGTCTTGTAGATCGTCGCTCCCGGCGTGGCGGAGTTCAACCCGCCGTCGAGAAATAGATCGGTGTTGGCGGTGTTAACGTTCAGTGTCGCGTTGCCGGTGATGTTCGTCGCTCCGCTGACGAGCAGGTCGAGCGAGTTGTCGCCGCCAACGTTCAGGCCGTGGCCGACCGCGTCGTCGTACAGCCCGATCGTCAGCGACGGGATGGTCATCGCGAAGTTCGACCCGCTCCCGCCGCTGCGGTTCACATTGATCGTGCTCCACTGGTGGTTCTCGGAGAGGATCACCGGACTGGTGAAGGTGGTGGCGGCCGTGCCGCGGAGGCTCAGCGTGGTTGAGGCCACATACACGGGTCGGCCACCGAGGGCCGCCGCGTTTTCGAGTTCGAGCGCGCCGCGATTGACGTACACATCGCCGGCGGTCATCGTCGCGGCGTTGCCCGAGGTGATCCGCAACGTGCCGCCGCCGAACTTGGTCAGCCCGGCCGCGGTGATCGTGCCGCTTTGGATCAACGTGTCGGAGTCGTCAACGAAGATCAGCCCCTCGATCAGAGCCGACGATTCGTCCCGGAAGACCAGCCGCGACGCGTTCGTGGCGCTGGTGCTGGCAAAGTCGGCGATCAGGCCGCCGCTGTTGATGGTTACGTCGTACGCGCCGCTGAGCGCCCCGGTTTGCTTCAACGCGTACATCGAGCGGTTGCCCGTCAGCGTGGCCGCGCCGGTATTGACCAGCGAACCGGTCACGGCCGAGTTGATGTCCGTGGTGGTTTAGGTAACGTTGGCAAACCCGTTCGGCGCGTTGTAGGTGACGAACGTTTTGTCGCCGTGGTTGACAATCCAGGGGGTCGTCATGCCGTAATACGGCGCGGGCGCGCCGGTGGCGATGACGAACCGATCGACCCCGCCCAAGGCGCTGCTGCGGGTGAACTCGATGGTGCCCTGGTTCTGACGAGTCAACGAATTGACAACCAAGCGGGTAACGTTGCCCGCGTTGGTGTTGCCCCGGGTCAGCCGGACGATGTTGCCGCCGGTGAACGTTACGTCGCCGACGGTTTCCGTGGTTACGTCGGCGGCGCCGACGTTGCGCGACTGCATTTCGATGTCGAGCTGGTTCCAGGTCATCGGCGTGCTGTCGTTCCAGCGGTTCACGTCAGCCCCGGCGGTAGTAATGGCATTGTTGTAAAACTTCAGGACCGCGGCCCCGCGAAGATCGACGTTCAACGGGTTGCCGCTGGAGTCGAAGAAGGTGCCGCTGGCGGTTTCCGCATGGACGGCGGCCGTGCTATGCACGGTCAAAAGACTGGTGGCGCCCAGCGACGCGCCGGCAGCGCCGCCGCGCTGGATCTTCAACACGCTGCCGCGATTGACCGTCGTCGGTCCGCTGTAGCTGTTCGCCTGGGCGAGCGTTACGGTGCTCGCGCCGAATCGAGTTCCGCCGTAGGTCAACGGCGCGCCGACGATCAGGCCCGCCGTGCCCGTCATCAGGTTCGGAGCGCTAACGGTCAAGGTGGCCCCGTCGCCGGCCAGCCGGTAGAGGTTGCCCGCCCCGGGCAGCAAGACCGCCCCGGCGGCCAAGGTGGCGTTGCCGCGAACGGTATCGGAGCCGACGAACCATGTGCCGTCGCCCAAGCGGGAAAGATCGAGCGTGCCGGTTTGGGTGCCGGTCAATCCGATTCGGCCGGTGGTCAGAGTGCGGATGGAACTGAGAGGCAGGAAGTCGCCGTTGAGGGCCAACTTGACGAACGCGTTGTTGCGGCTGACGAGATCGATCGTTTGGCCCGAGGCGATGTTCGTCGCGGCATAGAGCATAAGGCTCTGGCCGGGCCCGACGACGATCGGGCCGGTGCCGGCCGTGGCCGTCGGGTTGACCGCTGCCGTGCCGTAGCCGTCGCCGATACGCAACGTCCCATTGGTGTGGATCGTGCCGCCGCCGTAATCGTTCCCCGTACCGAGGATATTCATCGTATTTCCGCCCAATTTATTGAGCGTGCGCATCAGCCCGGCGTCGGTGATCTTGCCGGAAACCATATTCGTCAGATCGCCGGAGCTGACCACCGCATCGCCCACCAGGTTGATGTTGCCGCTGATGGCCAGGCGGAAGGTGTTGTTTTGAGTAACAGTCAGTTGCGTGTTGTTGATCGTCAGGCTGGAGAAGACACTGTTGCGGTTGGAGCCGCCGTTGGTGGTGATACGGTCCATGTTGACCGTGGCCGGCTTGTCGACGATCAGTTGGTTGCCGAAGATGTAGTCGCGATTGGTCGAGTCGTTCGGGCCGTCGTAGCGGATGTTGAGCGTGCTGTTGGCCAAGCGAATGACGGCGTCGCCGAACGGGTTGACCACGTAGAGATCGGCAGCCGTCACGGCCGGGGCGCGCGCGGTCAGGGCGCCTTGATAAACGCGCAATTCACCGGAGAAATCGGCGGGGATCGTGTAAGCGGCGCTGTCGATGGTCAGGGTTCCCGCGCCGATCTTCGTCAGATTGGCGCTGCCGGAAAGCCGCCCGTTCATCGTCACGCCGACGACGGTGTTCCAGTATTGATCGGCCCCGATGACGACCGGCGCGTTGATCGTCGGGCTGGGAGCGCCAACGAGGGCCTCTAAACCGCCGGCCCCGAGGGTGAGCGTGCCGTTGTTCGTGCCGGGGTTGATCGTGACCGCGCCGGTGGCCGGCGTGGTGGCGATGAACTTGACGCCCTGGACCGACACCGGCCCATCGAGCGTGACATTGAATCCGCTGGGCGAGGCGGCGGTCGAATTGAAGATCGCATATGCGCTGGCCCCGGGCGTGGCCTGGGGATCGACCGTGCCGGCCGCGTCGGTGGACCAGTTGCTATTGGTGCCGTCGCCCAACGCGGTCCAACTGTTGTCACCGCGGTCGCCGACCCAGTAGTATGGGCCGGCCGCGGCCACACTGGTGACGCCGATGGTCACGTCGGTGCCGGTGGTCGAGAGCGAGTAAACGTATCCGCCGGGCAAGGCGCCGAGGGAAACGTTGCCGGGCCCGAGCCCGCTGCCGGCCTTAAGCACCGTATAGCTGCCGCCGACGGTCATGCTGCCGGTGTCCCAGCCGCCGACCAGGGCGCCGAAGAGCGAGGCGGAGTTCACGCCCAAGTCGATCTTGTCGTTGTTGGTTCCCAGCCCGAAGCCGAAGAAGGCGTTCGAGTAGCCGGTCAGGTTGGTGAGGCTGGTCAGCGTGGTGTTGGCGCCCGAGCCGAACCGCAGCGCGCCGTTGGAGTTGACCGTCAAGCTTGTCGCGCCGCCCAACGCGCTGGCGTCGTCGGCATAGAGTGCGCCGCCGTTTACCGAGACGGTGCCGGAGGAGATCGTGTTGGCGCCGGTCAGGCTGAGCAGCCCGGCGTTGACCGTCACGCTATTGACCGTGGCCGATCCGAGCACGGAGAGCGAGCCGCCGCCCGCCTTCACCAGATCTCCGTTGCTCACGTTCGCTCCAAAGACCACGTCGTTCAGCGTGGTGACTGTGCGATAGAACCCGCCGAGGTTCACATTGCCGGCGAACGAGAGGTCGCCGGTGCCCAAATACATCATGCCGAAGGTGGGGTCGGCCGTGAGCGTCACGGCATTGGGCAGGCTGTGCGCGGCCGTGCTCGACGAAGCCAACACGGTGCCGCCGCCGTCCACGGTCAACGTGCCGGTTCCCAGGGCGTTGTCGTTGCCCAACAGAAGGTATCCGGCGCTAAGCTGCGTTCCGCCGGCGTACGTATTGGCGTTTTCCAAAACGAGCGCCGAAGTGCCGTCTTTGCGCAGCGTGCCGTTGCTGATCACGCCCGAGACGACCGTGTGGACGTTGGTAATGACGGTTCGCGGGCTGCCCGAGTCGAGGTCGATCGCGCCGTTGAGGAACATGCGGCCGGTGCCGCCGGTGGTTTGGCCGATCGTCGTATCGGCGCTGAGCTTCATTGCCACGTTGATCGCCCGATTAGCGGTGCTGCTCGATGCGATGGTGGACGAACCAGTGACGGTGAGCAGCCCCGTGCCGAGGGCGTTGTCGTCGCCCAAGCGGAGCACGCCGGCGGCCAAATCGGTTCCACCCGCGTACGTATTCGCGGCCATCAGATCCAAGGCACCGGGGCCGTCTTTCTTCAGCAATCCGTTGCTGATCACAGCGTTGATCCGCAAGTCGGGCGTGGCCGCGCCGTCGGCCACGGTGAAGGTGCGCGTTGCGCCACCCAGGCTGAGGAAGCCGTTGATCACATGAGTAACACCGCCGGCCGAGGTCACATTGCCGGCCAGCGTCAACGTGCCCGTGCCGGTGTTGATCGTGGCCACACCGTCGGTAGCGCCGAGAGACAATCCGGCCACCGTCTGGTTGTATCCGTTGAGGTTCAACGTGGCGTGGGTGCCGCCGCCGTGCGACATGGTGACCACGGCATTGGTGTCGATGCCGTTGTCGACGCCCAACATGATGTTGCCCGCCATCAAGCGCAAGTCGGGGGTGTTGTTGCCCGTGTCGTTGGCCAGCGTGATGTTGCCGGCACGAAGCTGAACGAAAGCGCCGGGGGCATGGACCAAAGGACCAGCGATCACCAGCCCGTTACCGCCGGCAATGTGCCCGCCCGAAATAGAACCGACATTCGCCGTAAACGTGCCGGAAAAGGTGGCCGAACCGCTTGCCGGACCTTGCAACACGCCGACGCCCCCGCCCGGATCAGCCACATTGGCCGTGACGTTGTTGGAGATGTTGACCCCGTTGCCCAGCAAGAGCCGCGCGCCGGCGCCGTCGATCGTTACCAAACCTGCACCCAAAGCCGTGCTGGTGGTGACTTGAAGGACGCCGGCCTCGATGCTCGTGCCGCCGCTGTAGGTGCTATTTCCACCGAGATTGACTTGCGAGCCGCCGAGTTTGATGAGTTTTTGCGGACCGGCGATATCGCTGTTGTAGGTGAACGTGCCGGTGGCGTTCAGACCCAAACTGGAACCGGCCGCGAAGGGACTGGCGCCCAGCAGGGCATCGACCTCGCCGCCAGTCCAAGTGCCCGCGCCGCCGACGCGAACCACCAACGTGCCGCCGCTGTTGACGGCAACCATGCCCGAAGTGGCGTAGCCGGGCAGCGACGACGCGCCAGCTACCTCGAGCCGGCCGGCGTTGACCGTGGTGGTGCCGGTGTACGTGTTCGCGGCCGACAATACTTGGCTGAACGAGCCGGTTTTGACGATCGACAGGTTTCCGGCGATCGTGCCCCCGTAGGTCTGATCGGAAAGACTGTTGATCGTCAGCGTCGAGGCGGTGCCGCTGGTGTTCGTCAGCGTGCGGACCATCGTTGTGCCGAGCGATGCCAGGCCGCCGATGGTTTGATTGAACCCGTTGAGATCAACGGTGGCCGTATCGATGTTGCTTGTATTGCCGATCCGCAACAATGTGCCCACCGGCAGGGTATCGTTGGCGCCGAGCCGCAAGATGCCCACAACCGACGTGGTGCTGCCGAGATAGGTGTTCGCTCCGCTGAGGACGACGACATCGCTCGAGGTGGCGTTGCGGACTTCGAGGCCGAAATTGTTCGATCCGCTATCGATCACGCCCGAAACGGTGAGCGTGGAGCCGGCCACGCCGGCCCCAACTCGAGCCGCGTCGGAACCGAGGGTGATGTTGCCCGCCCAAACGTTGTTGCCCGAGAAGCTTTGGATGGCCCCGTTGTTGTTCCCGCCGTTGCCGTTGATCACCGCGCTGCGGTTGACGGTGATGCCGCCGGCCAGTTCCAGCCGGGCGCCCGAGGCCACCGTCACCGCCGAGGTTGTGCCCAGCGCATCGGCCGAGGTGATGCGCAGCACGCCGGCGTTGATGTTCGTCGCCCCGCTATAGGTGTTGCTGTTGGTGAGAATCAACGTGCCGGTGCCGGCCTTATCGATGCCGCCGTTGGAGACGACGCCATTGAGCGTGGTGGTCACCAACGTGTTCAGTTCGCGCGATCCTCCGCCGAGGTCCACGGTTCCGTTGAAGGTGAGCGTGCCGGTGCCGCCTGCCGCTTGGCCGAGCGTCAGGTTGGCGTTGAGCACCAGATTGTTGGCGATCGTGCGCGCCGTGGCGCTGTTCGAGGCGAGCGTGGATGCACCGTTGATCGTTACCGTGCCGGTGCTCAAAGCGGAGTCGCTTCCGAGACGAACGACCGTGCCATTGATCGCTGTGCCGCCCGTGTAGCTGTTGCCGGTGGCGGCCGTCAGGTCGAGCTGTTGCGAGCCGCTGATGTTCAGCCCGGCTGATCCGGTGATCACCGCGCCGATCGTCGCGTTGCCGTTGACGACCAGCGAGGCGGCGCCGGTCATTTCGAAGCTGCCCGTGCCCGCGGCGATCGTGTAGCCAGCCGCATCGAACTGCACCGAGTTGGCCTTGATGGCGGCGTCGATGGTGACGATGTTGCCGGTGCCGACGATAGAGAACACGGCATCGTCGTTGTCTGCCCACACTTGATTGGTTGCACCGCCGTCGACCGTCCACAAGGTGCCGGTCAGATCCCAACTGCCGCTTCCGCCCTGAATGCCCGGCGTGTTGCTAATGTCCCAAGTGACCACGGCAGCGCCGGCTAGGTGGGAAAACCCCAACGAGGCAACCAGCGCGCCCACCCACACCAATGCACGCGAGCAAGGCAACCGACTCATGACGTTACTCCTCGGCCAAGGAAGCACGTAGTGCGTGTTTCAACAACGCGGAATCATGGCACAATCAGTCGCGCTGCCAGAGGCAGCGACTAGTCCCCAGAAACGCCCGCCACGCCAGAAAAGAAAGAAAAAAATGGAAGGCCCGCCACCGCGCCGGCAACGCGAAATCAACGAAACCCGAACACAAGAAAAACGTTGCGGCACTTGACGGAATCCCCTGTTTGACGATTATGCTCAGACCCGCACTGATGTCAACGAAAAAGTCTCTTTGCCGCAGGCTTTTTCGCTTCCGTTCCAATGGCGAGAAGCTGGTCCGCCCAAAGGCGCGGCTGCGTGGTTTGCCACGGCCGATTTGCCCCGCGCCAAGCCGACCTGAAAACGGACCGTTACCACCATCGTTGCCGCGAACCCAAACCAGCGACCCACCGGGCAGATCCTCGCCCCGATTCACCGAGTCCGTTCTTGACTGAGGGGTGCGTCATTTGTGGCTGTTTGTATTGACAGTTCTGGCTGAGCGGTGTTGTCTGGGCCGCCACATCCGATCGATTGGTCGCGATGAAGCGTCGAGCGTGCGTCACGGAGACACCGCCGGCCTGTTCCGCTGGTGATTCCCACCCGCCCCCTGTTGCCCCACCGTTGTTGCCGAGCGGTGATTGGGCGCATGGGCCGCAGCGGCACGTCGGCCCTGGGCAGTGCAACCGGTTTTCCGTCGAGCCAAAAACGGCCGCAGCGGTGTTTCAGGGCATAGACCCGGCGTCGGCAAGTATTCTTCATTTTTACCTGATACGAATGCACCGGCGGGCCCAGCGGCCGAAGCGATGGAAGCATCCCCGCACCGAAGCGCTTGGTCTCTCAACTGGTTAGCGAACCGGCGTTGCCTCTGACCTGCTGCCGTTCGACGCGGGCCGCCGGTTGCCTCCGCCGAAGCGCATCCTTGTGCGCGGAAAAGTGATGCGCACCGGTTCTCGGGTGGTTATAATCAAATGGGGGACGCTTGTGGGCGAGCCGGCAACCGGGCCGGCAAGGAGTTTTCGTGATGGTCGGAAAGCATACAGCCGAGAACCGTCGTCGCGGGGTTTCCACTCGGGTGGTGGCCCTCGTGCTGGCGGCCGTGTTGGTCGTGCCGTTGTTGGCCTGGTCGTTTTGGCCGGGCGGAGGTTGGGCGGCGCGCGAAATCAACCCGATGATGCACACGGTCGAGCGGAGCCTGTTCATCAACGAAACCCTCGAGCGCGGCAATGTGGAAAGCGCCAGCAACGTGGAAATCCGTTGCGAGGTCCAGTCGAAAAACCTTCAGGGCACGACGATCTTGGAGATCGTGCCCGAAGGCACCTACGTGCAGCCGGGCGACATTCTCGTGCGGTTGGACAAATCGCAACTGGAGAACGATCGGATCAAACAGCAGATCACATGCAGCAACAGCGAGGCCGCTCTGATCAAAGCGAAGAACGATCACGCCAGCGCACTGATCGCCAAACGCGAGTACGAAGAAGGCTCATTCCGCGAGCAAGAGCAGCAAATCCTTAGCGAAATGTCCACAGCCCAGGAAAATCTGCGCCGGGCGCGCGACTACTTGAAGTACAGCGAACGGCTGGCGCTGCGGGGCTATGTGACGCAATTGCAGCTTGAAGCCGACCGTTTCGCCGTCGAGAAGGCCCAAACCGACCTCGAAGTGGCCGAAACGAAGCTCCGCGTGCTCCGCGAGTTCACCAAGGCGAAGATGCTCAACCAGCTCGACAGCGCAATCGCCACCACCGATGCGGCGCTGAAAGCCGCCGAACGAAGCCATCAGCTCGACCTCGAACAGCTTCAACTGATCGAAACGCAGATCGAGCGCTGCACGATCCGCGCGCCCGAGCCCGGCCAAGTCGTCTATGCCAACGAGGTGGGCAGCCGCGGCGGCGGACGCGACATCATCATCCAAGAGGGCGAGTTGGTGCGCGAGCGCCAGGTGATCATCCGCTTGCCCGATCCCAAACGGATGCAGGTGAAAGCGAAAATCAACGAGGCGCGGGTGTCGATGGTCGCCCCCGGGCAGCGAGCGACGATCCGCATGGACGCCTTCCCCGACATCGAACTGCTCGGCACCGTCGAGAAAGTCAGCGAATACCCCGCCCCGACCAACTTCTTCAACCCGAACGTGAAGGAGTATGAAACGGTCATCAAGATCGATCAATCGCCGCCGGGGTTGCGTCCCGGGCTGACCGCCGAGGTGAAGATCCTCATCGAGCGGATTGAAGACACAATCCACGTGCCCGTCCAAAGCGTGTTCGAACATGCCGGCCGCCATTGGTGCGTGGTGCGCGGCGAGGGAGGGCGCGGCTGGGCGGCCCGCGAAGTCGAGGTCGGTTCGACCAACGACAAAACCGTCGTGATCCGCAAAGGGCTCGAAGTGGGCGAAGAGATCGTGCTGAACGCCTCGGTCGCCCGCGATCGGGTCGCCCTGCCCGCGGCAAGCGAATCGAGCGGCCCCGGCCGGGGCGGCCCTGCCGGCGCAGGCCGACCTTCGCGCCGCGGCCCCGGCGGCGGCGCTGCGGGCAACGAAGGCGGTCCGAACCGGCCGAACAGCGGCCCAAACCGGCCCGGCGGCGATGCGGCCGGCACCAACGGCGGTCCGCCGAGCAACCCGGCGGCTATGGCCGACCAGTTGTTCTCGCAGTTCGACGCCGACCGCGACGGCCGGATCAATCTCGCCGACTTGCCCGAAAGCTGGTCTGCGCGGCTCCAAGGGGCCGATGCCAACGGCGATGGGCAGATCGATCGCGCCGAGTTCAACTCGGCCGCCGCTCGAATGACGCGCCGCAGCGGCGAACAGGGCGCCGCCCCCTCCGAAAGCCCGCGCGCCGAGCGGCCCCAACGCCCGCCCGGGGCCGAGGGCGAACCGCGCGCGCCCGGCCGCGGACGGCCCGACGCACGCCCCCGAGCCAACGAGCCCTAACGCACGCCCCAGCCCGACCGCTGGCGCGAATGAATTCGAGGAATCGGCATCGATGAAGTTCGCCGCGCAATTCCACCACGTCGTAAAAGAGTACGTGCTCGACGGGGAGACGGTTCGCGCGCTCCGCGGGGCCACCTTCGACGTGCCCGAAGGCGACTATGTGGCGATCATGGGCCCGTCGGGCTCGGGCAAAAGCACCCTGCTCAATTTGCTCGGCTGCCTCGATCGGCCGACCTCGGGCACGATCATGCTCGACGACTGCGATGTCAGCCGGCTCAGCGACGACGAACTCTCGGAAATCCGCGCCTCGCGGATCGGTTTCATTTTCCAATCGTACAACCTCATTCCGCAACTGACGGTCATCGAGAACATCGAGGTGCCGCTCTACTACCAAGGACGCCTCGATCCGGCCGCCCGACGCCGCTGCATCGAACTGGCGCAGATGGTCGGGCTCGAACACCGTCTCGGGCACCGGCCCACGCAGCTCTCCGGCGGCCAGCAGCAGCGGGTCGGAATCGCCCGGGCCCTGGTCAACGACCCGGCCTTCATCCTTGCCGACGAACCGACCGGCAACCTCGATTCGCAGACCACCGAAGACATTCTGGCCGTACTCGAAGAACTCAACCGCCGCGGCAAGACGATCATCATGGTCACCCACGAGCCCGACGTCGGCCAACGCACCAAACGCATCGTCCGGCTCCGCGACGGGCTGGTGATCTCCGACGAAATCAATCAACACCGAAGGCCGCCACGAACCGACACGAGTTCGATGCCGGCCGTAGCACCCCAAGCGGGCGTGTAACCGTACTCTCAGCCGAGACGGAAAACTTCTGCCAACTCGAAACTACGATTCTTACGCTGAACGACGATGCTCCTTTGGTTGAAAACCTGGCAACTGGGCGTCAAAAGCCTGATGCTGCACCCGTTGCGCTCGCTGCTGACGGTGCTGGGCATCTTCATCGGCGTGTTCAGCGTGATCTGGCTGCTGGCCATCGGCGAAGGGATCAGCCGCAAGGCGCAGGAACAGATCGAAGGCCTAGGGGCCAACAACATCATCATCCGCTCGATCAAGCCGCCCAGCGAAGTAACGCAGAACATGAGCGGCGCCATCCCCTACGGCATCACCCGCGCCGACTTCGCCCGCATGCAATACACGATTCCCACGGTCGATCAAGCGCTGCCCATCCGCGAAGTCCGCCGCCGCTTCTCCTTCGGCAAACGCATGGTCGATGGCCGGCTCGTCGGCTGCACGCCCGAGTATGCCGAGGTGACTAAACTCAAAGTCGCCCGCGGCCGGTTCCTCACCCCCACCGACGTGAACAACAAACTCAACCATTGCGTGCTGGCCGCCGGCACGGCCGAGCGGCTCTTCCCCTTCGAAGACCCGATCGGTCGGGCGATCCATGTTGAAGAGGCCTACTACGTCGTCGTCGGCGTGATGGAGTCGCGGCAGCCGTCGGCGGGCATCGGCGGCTCGTTGGCCGCCCAAGACTTCAACTTCGACGTCTATATCCCCATCACCACGCTTTGGAGCCGCATCGGCGACTTCATCGCCACGCGCCGCGCCGGCTCGTTCGAGGGCGAAGTGGTCGAACTAAGCCAGATCACCCTCCGCATCGACAAAGTGGAGAACGTCATCGAAACGGCCGACCTGGTCAAAGAGATGCTCGCCCGGCGGCACCGCTACGAGGACTACGGTGTGACCGTCCCGCTGGAATTGCTCGAACAAGCTCGAACCACGCGGTTGATGTTCATCTGCTTCATGGGCCTGATCGCCGCGATCTCGCTGGTCGTCGGCGGCATCGGCATCATGAACATCATGCTCGCCACCGTGACCGAGCGCACCCGCGAAATCGGCATCCGCCGCGCGTTGGGCGCCAAACGCAGCGACATCACCCGGCAATTCCTCGTCGAAACCGTGGCGCTGTCAATCGTCGGCGGGCTGACCGGCGTGCTCGGCGGCCTGACCTGCCGCCCATTGATGAACGTGTTCCGCTACACGATGGAAAAAACCATGCCCAACGTGATGGAGCAACTGCCGGCGGTGATCAAAACGGTCGAGCCGGTGATCGTGCCCTGGTCGATCCCGCTGGCCTTCGGCATCTCGGTGGCCATCGGCGTGATCTTCGGCCTCTACCCGGCCCGCCGTGCGGCCGCCATGGACCCAATCGAAGCGCTGCGCCACGAATGACCGGCGACCGCGGCCCAACCCGCCGATCATGCTCTTGGGCAACCGAAGCCGGTCTCCTCGATGGGTTTCCCGCCGCCTGCGGTCTCTCTTTTTGATCGCCGCCGCCACATGGCCGCGATAGCTCGCCCATTGCGGAGCCCGTGACTCCACTTCCTCCACTCGAAACCAGAGCGACCGAGGAGTGTTAGAGTTAACGTCAGCTCGTCCCGCAGCCATCGTCATCCCAACCGCTTTGGCAATGCACGGACAGCGGTAAACCAAGACGAGAGGAACTCGTCGCCAAGAAAGGAAGTCCTATGCCGCCCCCCCGTTCACTGACTTTGCTGTTGCTGGTCGGCGCACTGAGCCTGCAAGCCGGTTCCGCGGCCGAAAAGCCCCAAGCCGCCACCGCCGACAAGATGGATCAGCACGCGGGGAACTCCGTGGGCGGCGCCCATAACAAGACGGGCGAAGTATGCCCCTTGTGCGATCAGGCCGTCCCGCAGGCAAAATCAAACCCGGAACAGTGCGACGACACCTGCCGGGTTGATAATGTAGCCACCTACGCCGTGGTGGCTCCCGTGGGCAGGCCGACGATTTCGATGATTACCCAGGCGCCCCGCCTGGACACACTCGATGGAAAGACCATCGCGCTGGTAGGCGGAAGCTTCATGGCCCGCGTGACCCATCCGGAAATCAAACGTCTGATCCTACAGCATTACCCCACGGCGAAGGTGATCCTGTTTGAGGAGATCGGATCAGCCGGCGCCTTCCCCGGCCCCGGCGTGGTCAAAAAGTCGAAGGACGATTTCCAGCGCAAGCTCAAGGAAATGGGCGTGCAGGCCGTCATCTCCGGGAACGGCGGCTGCGGGCTTTGCACCCTGAAAGAGACCGGCTCCAGCATTGCTGCCGAGTACTCGGACATTCCCGCCGTAACCATTGCCGCCCCGAGTTTCGTGCGACAGGTTATCTCCACGTCCATCAACAACGGCATCCGCGCGCCTCGGGTTGCCACCTATCCCGGCGCTTTTGCGTCGCACACGCGGGAAGAGTTGCTTCGCAACACCAGAGAAGTCGTTTGGCCGCAATTGGTCGAGGGCTTAACCAAGCCCATCACGAAAGAGGAAATTGCGGACCTCGGCAAGGCGGCCGTCGGCGGCGCCAAGGACATCGTTTTCACCGGCACGTTGGAAGAGGTGAACCAGTTTTTCATGGAGAACCGCTGGTCAGACGGTCTGCCGATCATTCCGCCCACTGTGGCAAAGGTGGAACAGTTTCTCAAGTTTTGCGATATGGATTGGGATACGAGCGTGGGTGTGCTGCCCGTCGCCTACCGCGACACCCTGGTGTGGCACGTGGCCGTCAATGGGGCGATGGCGGGATGCCCGCCGGAGTTCATGCCGCTGCTCATCGCCTTCACCAAAGCACTGGCGGACGGCAATTACCGTCGGACGCTTGCCAGCACCCACGCCTGGACGCCGTTCTGCTGGGTGAACGGCCCCGTGGCCAGGCAGCTCGGTCTCGACTCGCAGCAGGGGCAGATCAACGAACCCCGAAACGCGGCGCTGGGACGGTTCATCAATCTCGCGATGATGAATCTGGGCGGTTATTACGTGAAGCAGAACCGGATGGGCACGTTCGGCTATCTCATGCCGTGGTCCCTGACGGAGGATGAGGAGGCTTGTCTCCGAATCGGCTGGCAGCCATATCATGTCCAGCTCGGGTACGACCTGAACCAGAATGCGTTGACCGCGGCTTCCGCCCTGATGTGGGGGAACAATCTGACCCCCGCCACGGAAGACCCGGAAAAAATCATGCAGCTTGTCGCCTGGGATGTGGTGGAGAAAGGCCAGTTTGCCACGGGCAGCGGCCCAAAGCTCACACCTCGAACCATTTTGATCACGGAGCACGTTGCCCGCAACCTGGCGCGCGGTTACCCATCAAAGCGGGAGTTGGAGAGTGCCTTGGTCGCCACAGCCCGCAGGCCCGCTTACGAACGGGCTTATTCGAACTACTGGGCCAATCCCGGCAGCGCTTTTGACCCCAGACGGTACACGTTGGACATGCACCTAAGGAAGGTCATCCGGGACGAAAACGGAGCGCTCACGGACCCGCCGCCATGGTTCCCAAAAACGCCGGCGACGGAGAAGATCTACACCGTCCCCGCCATGCAGGCCGGCGTGACGGCAATCCTCGTTACCGGTGACGCAGATCGCAACAAAGTGCAAACCGTCCCCGGCGGCAGCCACGTCACCATCGCCATCAAGCTGCCCGCCAACTGGGATAAGCTGATGGCCGACTTGGGCTACCGCCCGCTTAAGGAGTTCTACCTCAAAAAATAGCGGCAGATGGGGATTGAGACAAGGTGCGTGCGCAGCGGCTGCGGCAAGTCCTGTCCCCGACCCTGGCCCGTTCTTCATCGAGACATCGCAGGCGTGCGTGCGCCGTGCGAGGATTATCAGGCCGCTGAAGCCAGCGCCCCGGGCATGGCAATCGTGATTGTTCCGGGGCGAGATGACGGGACATCGCCGGTACCCAGTCCCGACGAGAAGTCTCCAACACTTCCCCGCGAGGGAACAGCACACTGCTGCCTTATCCTACAGCGGCTCCCGAAGCCGCTTTTGCCGAGCCTCGATGGCATTTGGGCTTGGAGACCGCGGGAACCAACCGCCGGCGAAGGTCATTTTCGGCCGAGCAATCGCAGGAGCCCTTCGAGAATGGTCAACGGATGCGGTGGGCAACCGGGGATGTACAGATCGACGGGCAGCACGGAGGCCGCGCCGTTGTGTTGTTCGGGGTGGTCGGCATAGGGACCGCCCGAAATGGCGCACGCCCCGACGGCAATCACGATCTTCGGCGCAGGCACGGCATCGTACGTTTTCTTCACGGCGAGGCGCATATTTTCCGTGACGGGGCCGGTGATCAAAAGGCCGTCGGCATGCCTTGGCGACGCCACGAATTGAATGCCGAAACGGCCGATGTCCCACGCCAGCGTGGTCAGCACGTTCGAGTCGGCCTCGCAGGCGTTGCAGCCCCCGGCCGAAACCTGCCGCAACTTGAGCGATCGCGAGAACAGCTTGGCAGCCAGAGCATGGCGGCAGGAGGCTTCGTTTGCCGATCCCGCGCGAACGATCAGATCTTCTCTTTCCGCGGCGGCAAGGTGGTGTGCTCGGCCAAAGACGATGGCTTGGTTGGGGCAGGCTTTCGCGCAGGCTCGACAGAACAGACACCTTCCCAGGTCGATTCGGGGCGAATCGGCATCGCTCAGCGCCACGGCGCCGACCGGGCACGACTCGGCGCACTTGCGGCAGCCGGAATCGCATCGGCCTGCTTGAACGACCGGTCGGCCCGCGAATCGCTCGGGCAACTCGGGCGGCGGACCGTCGGGATAGGCGATGGTCCGATGCTTCTGTTGGATGCGCGCTTTGAGGATGCTGAACATACGATGGGAAGATCAAATCAAAGGTCGTGGCCGCAATACGACAAGTTGAAACTCTTGTTGCACAACGGGAAGTCGGATATCTGCTGGCCGCGCAGCGCGCAGGCCAAACCGAACCAGTTGTGGAAAGACGGATCGACGACTTTGTACGCGCGGAATCGGCCTCGATCGTCGGTGATTGCGACGTGGCAGATTTCGCCTCGCCAACCCTCGGTGAGCGAAACGACGCATTGATTTGCGCGCAGCTCGCTCACATTCCGATTCAGATCGCCCGGTGGAAGCGACCGGAGTCGCTCGCGCACGAACGCCAACGACTGCTGCACTTCCAGCCAGCGAACATAGGCCCGCGCGAAGCAGTCGCCCGAGTGCCACGTGCAAATAGGCATTTGCGTAAACTGGTAAATGCCGTAGGGGAATTCGTGCCGAACATCGCACGGCACGCCGGAAGCCCGCGCGGCCACCCCGACCAATCCGATCGCCCGCGCCGATTGCTCGCTGACAGCGCCGACGCCTTCGAATCGGGCCATGACCGACGGAGCGTCGAAAAGCAGTTCGATCGCGCTGACGGCATCGCGTTCGATGCTGTCGAGTCGGTGCAGGACCTCTTGGGCCAGGGCCGCGTCGATGTCGAAATCGACGCCGCCGGGAACGGCCAATCCTCGGCCGAACCGATTGCCGCAAAGCATTGCGGTTGCGTTCAACACGTCGCCGCGAATCCGCCCGCAGTAGCTCATTGTCGGCAGAAAACCGACATCGCCGGCCAGCGCCCCCAAATCGCCGATGTGATTGGCGATTCTCTCCAGCTCCGCGGCAATCGCCACGATCGATTCGGCGCGGGCGGACGGATGGACACCGCCCAGCGCCTCGACGGCACGGCAATAGGCGGTTGCATGGCCAATGGTGGTGTCGCCGGCCAGCGTCTCGAAGTAGTGCCGCGTTCGACGGTCGGGGCCGCCGCGCAGCGCGCGTTCGATTCCGCGATGCTGGTAGCCGAGCGATATCTCGAGGTGATAGACGGTTTCGCCATGACACTGAAAGCGAAAGTGCCCCGGTTCGATCACTCCGGCATGGACGGGACCAACGGCCACTTCGTGAACCTCTTCGCCTTCGAGCCGAAAGAAATCGGCGAGGCCGATGGCGCGCCGGGCGAGAGGCCCGCCGCCTTCGCCACAGTGCGGCGGCTGGAAGCGAATCGGCTTGAGCCACGGATGGCTCTGGGGATGAATGCCCCATTGCTCGGCGATTTCGCGCTCGAACCAACCGGCGGCCGGGCACTCGGGCGTCAACGACTGGTACGATCGCCCGATCGGGCACGACACCACGCTCAAGGCGTTTTCTTCCGGCCAAGCGAGCACTGCGGTCAACCGAAAGGCCTCTGAAGAACGCTCAGGTTCTGCAAACAGGGCGGAGAGCCGCGCGCCATCGCCCACGCCCTCGATCACCATCCGGCGGAATTGGCCGAGGGATGTTTCGGGCGGGTCGGACCAATCGATGATCTGCCCGTTACGAACACTTGCGGATGTGTCTGCGTACACGTCAAAGCACTCCCAAGGCCGACGCTGCTTGGCGCATGGCGTCCCATAGCGGCGCGGGCACGTAAACGCCGAGCACAAGCGCCGCCAGCGCCAAGGCCAGCGGCGGAAGCACCGACCAAACCGGTTCGCGCGCGCCGGGTGAAGACGCGCCGTCGTGCGGCGAGCCGTCCGGCAAACGGTAGGCCATCGGCAGGAAGATTCTCGCCATGGCAACGAACGCCGTTCCCAACGCGGCCAGATACAGCGCGGCAACAACCCAGTGCGAACCATCCAACGCGCCTTTGAGAATCGTCAGTTCGCTGACGAACAGGCCGAACGGCGGCGATCCGGTGATGGCCAGGAAGCCGGCAAACCAAAGGCAGCCGGTTACCGGCAGCTTTTCAAGCACGCCTTGGACATCGCACGTGTTTTTCGAACGATAGACTGCCAGCAGGTTTCCCGCCGCCAGGAACAACATCCCTTTGACGGCCGAGTGATTCATGGCATGGAGCATTGCGCCGGTGGCCGCGACCCCGCCTAATCCCGCGCCAACGGCCAAGATGCCCATATGTTCGATGCTGGAGTAGGCCAACATGCGTTTATAGTCGGTTTGTCGAATCATGAATACGGCGGCCAGAACCATGGAGAACACGCCGAGCAACACCAGCAGTTCGCCACTAAAACTCCCCAAGCCCGCCGCCGCCAAAACGGTGTGTCCCCGCAATAGTCCAAGGAACGCGCAGTTCAGCAGGGCCCCCGACAACAGAGCGGAAACGACCGAGGGCGCCTCGCTGTGAGCGTCGGGCAACCAGGTGTGCATCGGGGCGAGGCCCATCTTGGTTCCGTAACCGACCAGCAGCAAGATGAACGCAGCCTTGAGCCAAACCGGATCCATGGCCGCCGCTGAAGAAACAAGACCGGAAAGCGTCAATCCCGGTGCGTGCCCCCGACCGGCCGAGGCCAGAAAGAAAATGCCCAACAGCGCCATTGCAATTCCCACGGAACAGATGAGCAAGTACTTCCAGGTCGCCTCCAAGCTGCGGTGATGGCGATGGAAACTGATCAACGGCGCGCTGGCCAACGTGGTCGCTTCGACAGCCACCCACAGCAACCCGAAATGCTGACAGATGCAAACAAAGCTCATGCTGGCCAAGAATAGCAACAGACAGCCGACGAAAATCCCTTCCGGCTCATTGTGAAAGAGGAATCCTTCTTCCGCGTCGCACGTGGTCCGCCCCTCTTCTCTTCGCAGATACCCGACGCAATAGAGCGCCGCCGCCAAAAACAACACGCTTGTAATCGCGAGGATGATTCGCGCCGGTGCGTCGATGGCGAACCAGGAATCGCGCGAAACCACGGGAGTTGCAAAACAGACCCAACCGACGAGGCCGCAATGCGCCACGGCGGTTGCGACAAGCAGCGATCGGCGGACGGCGCGCATCGGCGGCAACATGGCCGCAATGCCGGCGATCGCGGGAATCAGAACAACGCTCCACAGCATCATGTCAGTCCTTCAGCACCGACAGCTTGTCGGTGTCGATATGATCGAATTCGCGATTGATCTGAAAAATGATGATCCCCATCACGAAAACAGCGACGAAAACGTCGAGCAGAATGCCCAATTCGACCAGGAAGGGCTCCTCGATCGCCAAGGAGGATCCGAACACGTACACGCCGTTCTCCAAAACCAAATATCCCAGCGCTTGATTGAGGGCCTTCCGCCGAGTAACGACGATGAACAGCCCGGTCAAGATGGTGAACAGCGAGGTGGGGATCATCATGGCCGAGACATCGGCCGGCGCAGACGAGCAAAGCGGCTCGGCGACAACAACACTGATAACGAGCAGGCCCGCGCCGACCAACACCGAAGTCGTGAAGCCGACGAACGGCTCGACTTCGCGGGCCACGTCGGCGCCCCGAATCGCGCGCCGCAGCAACCAAGGCAGCACCAGGCCCTTCACCGCCATGGTGGCCAGCGTCACGCTCACCACGACAAGCGTCAGCCCGCCCGCCGCCGATGTCAGCGCAATAACGCCCAAAACAACCGCTTGCAAGGCGACCGTCTGGATGCAAGCCGTAATCCGGCTCGCAGCCAACAGATAAAGGTTCGAAAGCAGCAGCAACACCACCAAGATGTCGGAAACGACTTCCACGGGTTCTACCTCACGGCCCAAATGACGGCGATTAGGGCTAACACCGCTGCCGAAGCAAGCATCTGAGGCACGCGAATCAACCGGAGCCGGGCCATCACCGATTCCACCACCCCCACAAAAACGGCCGACAAGAATACCCCGCCAACTCCCACAAGCAGGTCCATCACCGGTTGTCCGATGCGCCACGGCATGGCGGCCCCGACGAACAATGCCGAGAATATCCACAGCTTCAGAGCCGCGCCGTATTGAATCAGTCCGAAATCCACTCCCCCATGATCCAACACCATGACTTCATGAATCATCGTCAGTTCCAAGTGCGTGTTCGGATCGTCCACGGGAATCCGGGCGTTCTCCGACAACAACACCACGAACAGCGCCACCGACGCCAATAGAGCCGTGGGCACCCATTGCAAAGAATCTAACGTCGGGAGCGAAGCAAAGATGTCGGAAAGCCCCGCTTTGCCCGTGCAAATCGCCAAAGCGGCCAAGCTCAGCAGCAGGACGGGCTCGGCCAGCATCGAAAACTGAACCTCGCGGCTGGCCCCCATGCCCTCGAACGCCGAACCGGTGTCGAGCGCGGCCAGAACCGTCATGAAGCGGAGCAAACCCAAGGCGTAGACGAGAAGAATCAAGTCGCCGGGGAACGCGCCCAAACCCGGTGCGCCTGACAAAGGCAGAAACGCCAACGCGATCAGCGTCGCCGCCAAGCCGACCACCGGACCGGCGCGAAAGACCCAAGTGGCGGTGGAACTGTAAACAGCCCCCTTCTGGAGCAACTTCCCCAGGTCGTAGTACGCTTGCAACAACGGCTGCCCCGTCCGTCCGGCGAACTTGGCCTTGGTCCGGTTGATCACGCCGAGAAGCAACGGCGACAACGTGATCGCCAACACAACGTGAAGGATGGATGCCAATGCGGTCATCGAGCGATCCCCAGTTTCCAGAACAGAAGGATCAGCAGCGTCGAGGCGATGTAGAGCACATAGAGTTGATTTCGTCCCTCCTGAACCCAGCGCAGTCGGGCGGCCAGCCACTCAATCGATCGAAAGAGCGGGGCATAGCCGTAACGCAGAACAACGTCGTCCGTGGCGGACTCAACACGGCCGCGCTCGGGGAACAGGCCCTCGGGCGGTTCGATGCGCACGCGGGGACGCAAAAGAAACCGAAACATGTCGATGATCGGCCACGCAAACGACGATGCGGTGTATTGCATGCGAGCCGTCGGCGCCGCGTAGCCGCAATCCCAGGTGGGCGCCTCGACCACCGTGCGATTCGAGAATAGAAGGCGGCGCAATGCCGCCAGAACGACGGCAATCGCCAACAAAGCCGCCGCGGCGGCACTGACGCGCCATAACCATCCGAGATAGGCGGTTTCCGGTTCGCAACCAAGTGCAGCGGCGGTCGGCAACAGCCTGGTGGTCGCCGGTTCCAGCAATCCCACCGCCAAAGGGCTGAGCAAACCAATGAACAAGCACAACACGGCCAAAACCAACATCGGCAGGCGGATCATTGCCGGGGCTTCGTGGGCCTGGGCGGCCGAATCGCTGCGTCCTTCGCCCAGAAAAACAATGCCAATGACCTTCGTGAAGCACGCAACCGCCAGCCCGCCGATCGTCGCCAGTGCTACGATCGCCAGCAGCCAGGCCGCCGAAGGGCCCGCCGAATCGGCCAGCCCCGAAAACGCCGCAAGATAAATGAGCAACTCGCTCACAAAGCCGTTCAAAGGCGGCAGGCCGCAAATGGCGGCCGAGCCAACGATGCACGCAAGGCCGGTCTGCCGCATCCGCTTCAGCAGTCCGCCCAAGCGCTCGATGTCGCGCGTGCCGGCAGCATGGTTGACGGCGCCGGCGCCCATAAACAGCAGACTCTTGAAGATCGCGTGGTTCCAAACGTGCAAGAGGGCCCCGAGAAGCCCCATCGCCGCCACGCCGTGGTTGCCCGCCCGGATGCCCAACAACCAAACGCCCAACCCCATCGCGATAATTCCGATGTTCTCCACGCTGCTGTAAGCGAGCAGCCGCTTCAGATCGCGTTGGGCGAGGGCAAAGAGCACTCCGCCGACGCCAGAAGCCGCCCCGATTCCGACCAGAGCCCAACCCCACCACGAAGGCCAAGCCTGCGGCTCGCCCAAGAAGGTCAGCACCCGGAGTAGGCCGTAGATGCCGGTTTTGATCATCACGCCGCTCATCACGGCCGACACATGCGAGGGCGCCGCCGGGTGCGCCGCCGGCAGCCAAACGTGCATCGGCATCAATCCCGCCTTGGTGCCGAAGCCGACCAACGCCAACAGATAAAGC
>JARKPK010000160.1 GCA_029975295.1 Thermoguttaceae bacterium
TGCCCCATGCCCGGCGAACAGCTTGACCTGAGCAGCGAGCCGCCGCGCGACGACCGGGCGGCCGACGGCGGCGACTCCGCAGCGAAGCGACCTTTTGTCGGCGTGCAGTTCGCATGTTGCGGGGTGTATCTGCGCATCTACGTGAACCGCGAGGGAACGGCCTACGAGGGGCGCTGTCCGCGTTGCGCTCGACCGGTGCGGCTGGTCATCGGGCCGGGCGGCACCGATTCGCGGTTCTTCGTCGCACGATGAAGAACGTTCGGGCGCGATCACTCTAAAGTGCGGGCGCGGCGCCTCTAAGGCCGCGCGTGTTCTTTCGCTGCTTGGCGAACACGCGTGCACGGCATCGGGGGCCGATTGCGCCGAATGCCCGCAGAAGGTCGCGTTTTTCACGGGCGATGGCTTCCCGTTCCAGCGAATTGCCGTCGGGGGTTGGAATCGCCGTGGGGGTTAAACGAATCAGGGCGGGTCGAATCGACCCGCCCTGCCTTTTGCTCGACGAACGGCGCGGAGGCGTATCTTACCGTCGGCCGGGAGGCTATCGGCGACGGAACCACACCAACGCGACGGCGCCCAACAGGGTGACCAGCGCGATCGAAGCCGGTTCGGGCACGATCTCAATCGGCCCGGTGGAGGCGATAGACGAGCCAGTCGTTGTCAGACGTACGGGGTTCGTCCCGTCTGCCTGCCAGGTCGCCGGGTGAACGAGCGTCCCGCTTTTGGTGCGCCCAACCCAATCTAGGTTTGTGACTGCGGTCGCAGGCGGTCCAGCAACATCGCCGGTCAAGGCAAACGAGAGGTCCGCCAACTTGATCGCGAGGCCACCATTCGGCAAGACTTCGAATGCGTTAGGGGCATCGGACAGCGCATTCGCCGATGTGATATAAGTTGCGCCCAAATTGCTGATTGCATAGAACCAGCCAGTCGCGGAGCTACTATTGGTCGACCCTACATCAAGGTCGCCATCGGCGTCAAGGTCGGCAACCGCACCGTTAGTCCATGCAGGCCCCTGCCATTGAGGGGTCAGCGATGCGGAAAGATTACCGAAGACGACTCCGCCATCGACGTTTGTGCTCCTGAAGGATCCGTACAAGTTGTTCAAACCTTCGAGGGCTGCGACCCCATCGGCACCCGTGATGATCGCCCAGGCCTCGAATTGAATCGAGCCGGTTCCTTCATAGGTGTATTGTACCTTTTTCGTGTCCACGATCTGGAACGCCGTGCCCGTCACGCCCTTTAGGCGAAGGTCGATCACCAGACCCGCCTGCGCGCCCGAAACGATTAGGCTGGACGCCACAGCGACTGCAAGAGCAAGTGTGAATCGTCGAGCAAACTTAGACATTGTAAAGCCTCCAAAAATCCGCTAAGCAAAGATGCCGTTGTTGTATCACAAAAAAAAGAAGCCTGAACTCAAACAATCGCGTTTGTTACCGGCGCAGCCAAGCGAACGCAACGAGCGCGAGGGCAGACAACATCACAAACGTCCCCGGCTCCGGCACGGGAGCAGCGCTGCCACCACTGAGACCGGATTGGCCCAAGTTGCCCAACCAGAGGTTGAAATCGTCGCTGTCGACGAGCCCCGAATAATCGAAGTCGCCAAACAACCAACCATCCGAGCTTCCGAGCCCGCCGAGCCAAAGGTTGTAGTCGTCGGAATCGACCGTACCGTTCAGATCGGCATCCCCGTAGTAGGTATATTTAATGATCACGTCGGTGGTGGTCAACGGATCGAGCCCGGCAATGTTGAACTCTGGTCCAATGTCTGCACCAGAAAGCCAAATCTCACCGCCACCGATGTCGTTCAGAACGGTTGCCAACGCCGTAACGCCGAGGTTTGCCGGCGCTGCCGCAGCGGAGCTGTTGATGCCCGGGCCGTCCCAACCACCACCGTTAAAGCCACTGAGCACCATGTTGTAAACGGTCGCGTAGGGCGTGTTGCGGATGACGGCGTTTCCTTCGCCGAGATCCCAGACACCCGGGGCGGCCGCCCAGGCCGTGCCCGCCGTCAGAACGACAGCCAGCGAAAGCAACGTCAGCAACAGCGGGAGTCCCCTCCGCATCTTTCCGACGGCTTGCCACTTCGAACCTACCATAGCTAGATCTCCCCGACGAGATGCCCGAAACACGTTTCGATGGAAGTCGCACACGAAGAGCCGCGTTTCCGCCGCTGCGAATCGCTCGACTCGTTTATCCCCCGCGAAAACGCGATGCCGATACACTACGCGCGGAAACTATTCCGCTCGACTCGCCTTAGTCTATCAACGCAAAAAAAAGACTTCAACAAAAATCTCGGGAGTGAAAAAGTTTTTTTCCGCACGTCTCACCCAACGCTCATCATTTGCCCCGAAAATCACCCCTAACGGCCGAGAAATCGGTAGATTCCACAATGAACAAACAGCCAAAACCACCCATCCTGGTGGAAAAAACGGCAAGATCGGCAAAATTGAACCAGATACCAGCAACCATATAGAGGGGTGTGTTTTGGGCCACCGCGACAGGCTTTTGCCCAAGGCCGCCCGGCCGGCGTCCGCGAAACCCGGGCCGATCGGAGCGAAGAACGCTGGGCATTTCTCGCCCGCCGCAGGGCGAAAACGGGCTGACGGTTCGGGTGTTCTCGCCCTCGGCTCGCGAGCCGTTCGCACCGCGTGGGGCACGGGCCGAAAGCGGGCCGCCGCGCTGCCGCTTCGCGCGGAGGCGGCATAGTGTAAAAACACCAATCGGCTCTCGCGGCGACTTCGCGCGGCGCAGGCCATCGATTCACCTGGGCCGATCGCCTAAACTGAAGCGGGCCGCGAATCGGCGCGGCCGACGGTCCGACAACGCAGCACCGCATCACAAAGGAAAAATACGATGAATCAGCCGGTTTTCTCGCACTTGTCCCGCACAACGCGCGACGATTCGGTCGGCCAACGAGCGAGCAATAGCAACAGGTGCGCGCCGCCGTCCGCAGCTTGGCGCGGCGCGGCAGCGATCGCGGCTTGGTTGGTCGTTGCTTCGTACATTTGGGCGGCCGAGCCACAGGTCCGCGTGGTGCGCGATGTGGCGTATCGGGCCGAGACCGAGAAGGACGAGTACGCCCGCGGGCGCTGCAAGCTCGACCTTTACTTGCCTGCCGAGAAGAAGGAGTTTGCGTGCGTGGTTTGGTTCCACGGCGGCGCGTTGGAGACGGGCAGCCGCAACGGTGAGAAGACCTGGGGAACGTCGCTGGCGCGGGCGGGGGTGGGCTTTGCGGCCGTCGATTATCGGCTGAGCCCGCAGGCCCAGTTTCCGGCCTATATCGACGACGCCGCGGCGGCCGTGGCCTGGGTGCAGAAGAACATCGCCCAATATGGCGGCGATCCGGCCAAGGTGTTCGTCAGCGGTCATTCGGCGGGCGGCTATCTGACGGCGATGGTGGCGCTGGACAAGCGGTTTTTGGCCGCCCATCAGGCCGACGCCGACACGCTGGCCGGGGCGATTCCCGTCAGCGGGCAGATGATCACCCACAGCACCGTGCGCAAAGAGCGAGGGATTCCGCGTTCGACCGAAGTGGTCGATCAGGCCGCGCCGTTGAGCCACGCTCGGGCCGGCGCTCCGCCGATGCTGTTGATTACCGGCGATCACGACATGGCCGGCCGCAGCGACGAAAACCGCCGGATGCACGAGGCGTTGGTGAAAGCGGGCCACAAATCGGCCCAGTTCATCGAGTTTGCCGACCGCGACCACGGCACGATCAAGACCCGCATGCTCGATGCCGACGATCCGGCGCGGAAGGCCTTCCTTAAGTTCATCGACGATCACTCGAAGAAGACGCCGTAACCTGCGCGGGCCGCCGTGATGAAGGCAACGCGGGCTTGGGACGCCCCCGCGACGTTGCAGGCGGTTTACCACCAAGCAAGCAGGGCGGCGCCGACGGCCACCGGCGGCAGGAAGCAAAGAACGATGCGCACGCCGAATTGTCGGCCGCCCAACGCGGCGGCAATGGCGGCTTTGGTGGCGAAGTTGGTCAGCGTTCCGAGCAAGACGAGCCGCCAGCCGTCGGCCATGATGGTTGGGTGATCGATCGCCATTCGGGCGGTGGACAGCGTCAGTGCATCGACTTCGGTCAGCCCCGATAGCCCGGCCACGGTGAACATGCCGGCGTCGCCCAGCGACTGCTTGGTCCAGGCCAGGGCCAAGAGCACCAAGGCGTAGGCTGCGCCGAAAAGCAGCGCCGGCCGAAGCTGCGTGGGGTTCGAGTGCTTGGGCGACGGGGCGGCAGCGGTTGCTGCTTCCGCATCATCGCGGGCGGCCGTTTTTGCGCCCGCGCTCATCGATGCCGCCGCGGCAGCGGCCGTTGGCGCCGCGCCGGCGGCTGCGGCGGCCGGATCGGTTGATAGCGAAGATGCGGGCCGATGGCGGCGGGCTTCGCGGCCCATCTGCCACCAAAGAAGCAGCCCAAGCAACAGCGTGGCCGCCAGCACGATCAGCGCGGGCGCGGCCACGGTTTTGGCGAATTCGGGCGACACGACGGCCGACTCGATCAGCACGCGGACGTACATCACGCCGGACGCCAAGAGAATAACGACGGCCGCGGCTTGCGCGGCGGGCGGGCCGGCTCGGGCCATCCGCGCGTAGGTTACAGTGGTGGCCGTGCTCGAAACCGCGCCGCCGAGCAGCCCTCCGAGCAGGATGCCGGCGTTGGCTCCGAAGAAGCGGTAAACGATGTAGCCCGCCAAGCTGATGCCCACGATCAACACGACCATCAACCAAACGTTCCACGGTCGAATCACGCCGAACGGGTCGATCGGGTCGTCGGGCAGCACGGGCAGCACAATGCAGGTGATGAGGACAAACTGCATAATCGCCCGAAGATCGTCGTCGCCAAGGGTTCGGGCCAATCGGTGCAGTTCAGGCTTGAATTGAAGGAGCACGGCGACGGTTCCGCCGACAGCGACGGCCGGTCCGGTGAAACCGTCGAAGGCCAATAGGGCGCCGACGGCGTAGGCGGCCAGCAGGGCGGCATCGGTGGTCAGTCCGCGTTCGCCGTTTCGATCGCCAAGCCGAAGCCAATGCGAGACGACGGCCAAGGCCATCACCGAAATCAGGCCTGCCCCCAGCAACCATCCGCCCCAGGGGCCGCGTTGAGCCACCAGGGCCAATACGGTGCCCAGAAGGGTAATCAGCGGAAAGGTGCGCATGCCGGCCAGTCCGGCGGCGGCGTGTTCGCGCTGTAGCCCAATCAGCAGCCCGAGCAGAAGCGACAGGCCGAGTTGGAGAAAAACGCCTTCCATTGCCTCACCCCACAGGGCAGCGCAAACGGATTGCTCATCGAACGCTAAGAAACTATAGCCCCATTTGCGGGGCAAGCAACTGAGTGCTAGAATTGTTCGTTTAGGGCAATTAGTTGGCGGAATTGGACTTAGCAGTGGCACATCATCCCGACGATCCGCTCTTCTCGGTCAGCGGGCCCCGAAGCCGCCACCGCCGTACTCGGGCGTATTTTGCCACAGCCTTACTGTGTGTGTTGGCGGTGGGCTGCTTTGTGATGCGCGAGCTGCCCTGGGGCTGGCACAAAGTGGTGGCGCTAGTGTTCGCGGGGTTGACTACCTGGACCTTCTGGGAGTGGACCCGCCCGTTGGAAACGGCCGAAGAACTGCTTCAACGATTGCGCCGCGTGCAGCAATCCGATTTCGGCAAGCAGTTGGTTCTCAACCGCCCGAAGCCGAAAACGCTGACGCTGCCCGGCTACGGTGCGGTCGAAGTGCGCGTGGTGGCGACGTTCGCGCTCTTTTGGCTTTCGTTGGCGTGGTGGTTCACGCCGATTGCACCGATAGCGGTGCGCCTGCCCGAGGTGGAAGATCTGACGGTTCTTTGCGGGCGGGAAATCAATGCCGGGGTGTTGATCACACCGACGGGCCAGTTCGTTTTGCCGCAGCCGCCCATTTTGCCGCCGCGCGCGCGGAAGGTAGCTCGTTTGATCCGCGACGACGCCGGGCCCTACTTGCTGGGGCTGAAGGCCATGGCTCAAAGCCGTGGAGCGGCTGCGGCCGAGCAGTTCGATCGGGCCGAGAAAGACGGTTTCGACCCGAAGCAAGTGGGGCTTGCGCGGGCGCAAAACGAGTTGTTTGCCGGCGCGTTTGCCGAGGCGGCCGCCAGCTACGAAAAGCTGGCTGCCGACGCGAGCGTTTCGGCCACGGTATTGGCCCAAGGCGCGATGGCGTGGATGCTGGCCGGAGAATTTGTCAAGGCCGATCGATTGCTTTCGGCCGCGCAGAAGCGGCTTTCGAAAGACGACGCCGGCGAGCAGGCCGCCGTGGCCCATGTGCAATCGTTGCTGGCGGTGCTTTACGCCTTCGACCTGCGCAGGGGCGAAGAACTGGCCCGCAAGGCCCGCGAGTCTCTGCCCGAAGACCAGCGCGACACCGATCCGATCGCCATTGCCGGGATGAACAATCAGGGCGTGATCTACGTGCTCCGCGGCGACTATCAGGGCGCCGAGGAGCTGTTCAAAGGCGCCTTCGATCGCTGGAGCGCCCAAGGCGACGGCAACAATCCGACGGCCGCGGCCGCCCTGACCAATCTTGGGGTGCTCGACTTGGTGATGGGCCGTTACGAAAGCGCCGACCTGCGGCTGCATCGGGCCCTGGTGGTGCGGAGCCAGGGCGCGCGAACAACCGACCAGAAGCAACAGATCCGCTTTGACGCCGCGCCGCTTTACACGGCGGCCGCCGGCGTTCATTTGGCGGCGTGGAACTGCGACGAGGCCGGGCAAGACACGGAACGGGCGATGTCGCTGCTGGCCGACGTGCTGGGCCGCGACCACCCGGCGATGATTGCCCCACTGGTGGTCGAAGCCCGGCGACGGATGCTCGAATCGCGCTACCTTCAGGCCGACAGCCTGCTGGCCCGCGCATCGGGCTTGATCAAACGCACCTTCGGAACGGCTCACGCGAACAACGCACTGCTCGACCTCCATATTGCCGAGCTTCGCCTTTTGCAGCAGCGCCCGGCCGATGCCGAAGCCCTGGCACGCGACGCGGAGAAGACGCTCGGCGGCGCGTTCTCGGCCAAGCACATCAGCGTCGGCCAAGCGCATTGGCTGCGCGGTCAGGCCGCCGCGGCGGAAGACCGGCCTCGCGACGCCCGCCCCCTGTTCGACCGCGCCTTGCAGATCAAACGCGACCATTTGGGCCGCGACCATCCCGAGGTCGCCCTGGTGATGGGATGCCTGGCGGCGCTCGACAACAGCCCGTCCACCTATCCCAACGGATTGGACCAATACGCGCGGGCGATCAAACTGATCGAATCGGCCTGGCCCGAGCCGCACCCGTGGGCGGCTCAGCTTTATGTGGGGATGGCTCAACTGCATTTGGCCCGCGAAAAGTACGCCGATGCGGTTCCGCTGCTGGAGCGGGCGCTCGACATTCAGGTCGCGCGCCTCACCCCGTTCCACCCCGATCTGGCCAAGACTCGCGAGCTTCTGGCCGACACGCTGGAGAAGCAAACCCCGCCGCCAACGGAGCGCATTGGTCAATTGCGCCGGCAGGCGAAGGAAGGCCGCAACCAGCATCGCATCGAAGACCGTTCGGAGTAGCTGCCGAGGCGGCGGCTATGGTGTGCGCGATCGGCGATGCGTCCGCTCTGGCGCGCATCGAACTCCCGCGCCTCGCGCTTTGTTGCACGCGATCACACACGATTTTACGCACGCGAATGATGGCACCCCCGGCGCGATGCGCCGCCGACGGTTGGCAAGGCGGACGGTTGGAAAGGCCGCGTGCGGGCGGTCATTCGCGGCACATTGTTCGAAGCCGGCCCCAACTACTCGAAGATCAGATAGCCGAAGCCTTCGGGCACGATTTCGACGGCGGCCGGCGCCGACCACGATTGCAGCCCTGCCCACGGGACGACACGTTGCAGCCCGACGGCCCAAACGTCGCGCGATTCGGGCGGACGGTCGGTCAGCTCTTTCCAGGCGATGGCCGCCTCGGCCGTCCATTGCTGCGGCTCCGATCCGGCCCCGACGTACCATTTCGGGTTCCAGGTGCGATCACCCCAACAGCTTTCCGCCGCCCAGCCGCGATCGTCGATTTCCAGGCGGTAATAGGTGGCGAAGTCGCGATCGAGATCCAACAGCAGCACGAACCGATCACGGCCCGAAAGATCGGGATCGCGCGGGCGGGGCCCGCCGGGCAAGGCGGCCGCCTCGACTGCCGGCGGTTTGGGCGCCTTGCGGCAACGGACGGCTAGGTAAAGATATTCCCGATCGTAGGCCAGCAGAGCGACGGCGGGCCACTGCTGATCATCGGCCAAGGGACTAACCAGCGCGGCGGGCCGCGCACGATGCCACACGTCGTCGTCCAATTGGCCGTCGAGCAATGGCTTGCCTGCGGCCACCGCGCAGGTGAGCACGGGCTTGGGGGCTGCCGCCCGCGGATCGCCCAGCCACATCTCGCCGGCGGCGCACGCCCGCCACGCCGGGCTTCCGGCGTTGCGTTCCCACAGCGAGTAAAAGCGATCGGCTTGCTGCGGGTAGCCTTGGTTGCGCCAGGCGACGGCCAGCGGGAAGCGAACCCGCGCCGACGCGAATAAGTCGGGATGCTGCCGTTCGATGATCCGGCCGAGTTCGGCGGCGCGAGCGGCGCGCGAAGAGCGAACCTCGGCCGCCACGCCCGATGCGTTTCCCCCGAGCCCCAGCCGATGAGCCGGCTCGCTGCCCGAGTAGAACTGCACCAGCCAAACCAATGCCGCCCGAGCCAACGGGTGGCGCGGGTAGCGCTCGGCCAGCATGTTGAGGGTGTCGGCGGCTTCGAGCCAGCGTCCGCGTCGCTGATAACCGTCGGCCAGCAGGTAAAGCACTTCGGCGGCGGCGTCGGGCTCGAGGCCGAGGGTCAGCTCACCGGCTTGCCCCAGCAGCGCGGCGCCGCTTTGCGGGTCGGAGTCGAGCCGGGCGATGATCGCTTGAACATTGCGCCGCTTCTCGGCGGCGCGGCGGAGCGCGTCGAGGTTCTGCACGGCCGAGGGCGGCAAGTCGCGCCGTGCGCCGCCGCCGGGCGCCAAGGGCCTGCCGCTGAAGAAATCGCGCTCACTCTGGTCGCGGCCGCTGTTGTCGAGGATCAAACGGAACGAAATCACCGGAGGCGAGGGAGAGAACGATTCGCTGAGCAAGCCGCGGGGCAGGGCCGCCAGTTCCGCCGGACTGCGCCCGGCCCGCGGCCAAAACTGCGCCGTGGCCAGTTCCACCCCGCCGCGCGCCGCGGCCGGTTGCATGGCGAACACCTTGGGCACGGCCCACGGCTCCAGGCCGGCTTCGGTGAGTTGATCGGAAAACTTCGTCGGATCGTTGGCGGCGCGAATCGCGGCCAGCACGAGTTGATTGATCAAGTGCGCTGCGGGATCGGCGCCGGAAGGATCGGCATCGTAGGTCACCACAATCTCGGGTCGCCATTGGCGAACCGCGCGGCAGAGATCGGCCTCGCATTCGCTCAGCCCACGGCGGTCGGTCGCGCGGTCCCACAGTTCGACGATCCCGTCGAGCGTCAGGTTCACGCCGCGCTGGCGCAGCGGGAACCGCCAGTTCCGCCGAGCGTCGCAGCCGCCGACGCGGAGCAGCGCCTCGCGCAGCCGGTCTTCGTCCGACGTTTCAGGCGGCGCGGCGATGTCGAGATCGCGTCGGGTGGGCAGTTCCACCACGCCGAAATATCCTTCAAAACCGCAAAGCCGCGCGAACAGTTCGAGGGGAACGTCGCGCGGATCGGCGAACACGCCCAACAGCGCCGCCCGATTTCCGCCCGATCGCTGCACGCGCCAGGTGCGGCCGCCATCGTCGGTGGCGATGATCGTGCCGAAGGCGCCGGCGGCGAATCCGCGCTGCCGATCGACAAAACACAGGGCATGAAGCGGCGCGGTCGTGCCGGTGGCCTGAGCCAACCACGATCGTCCGCCGTCGGGCGAATGCCAAATGCGGCTGCCCGGCGCGCCGGCGATCCACACGGCCGACTCCACGGCCGCGACCGCGCGAAAGTCGAACTGCCGCGAGGCCGTCTCCGGCAGGGGCGACGCCGGCAATCGCCAAAGCGCCCCTAGGTCGTCGGAGGTCATCACCAAGCCGCCGTCGCCGACAAGCCACGCATGTTCGCCGCCAAGCGTCATGCGCCACAGGCTGCGCAACGCCGAAACCGAACCGGGCTCCTTCAACTCTCCCTGCCGCAGGGCGGCAAAACGTCCTTGGCGTCCGGCAACGGCCCCGAGATTCGTCTCGACGAAATCGCCGTCGAGCCAGTCGCCCGATGCCTCGCCGCCCAAAGGATGCCAGGCTTGGCCGCCGCTGTCGGTTGCCAGCAATCCGTTGGGGAACATGGCCGACGGGCAGGCCACGGCTGCGCCCCGTCGGGGGTCGAAAAACCGCACCCGACGCAGCAGGGGAAGCAAGAGCTTGTCGAAATGCCGCCAGGTGCGACCGCCGTCGCGAGTGGCCAACAACACTCCAGAGCCTGTGTGTGTGTAGGGATGCGATCCGCCGCCGGCGGCCCAGCCGATGTTCTCGTCAACAAAACAAACGCTGTACAACGGGCAGACCACGCCCGAGTTCTGCGTTTGCCAAGTCCGACCGCCGTCGTCGGTTGCCCAAATCGCTCCCTGATCGCCCACGGCCCAACCGCGCCGGGCGGTGACGAAGCACAGATCGTTGATTCGGGCGTCGTTGTGGGCGGCTTTGGCCAACACCAACTGCGCATCGACTCGTTCGCTCGGTCCCGCAGCCGACAACGATGCCGCGGGCGTCTGCGCCGCCGTTCGATCGACCATCGTGGCAAACACGGCCAGCAGCGTCGCCAACGCCACACGCGCCGCATGAAGCGACCATGCCGATCGCACGGCCCGCCGGCCGTCATCGCCGCCGCCCGTCCGCGTTCGGCGAATCCGCCCACAGATACGAGGCAAGTGTCGTTGCCGTTTCATGTTGCGTTGACGAACCACACTCGGTGAAGGTGCCGATGGGATCGATTATTCCGATTAGTCCGAAGGACAGCCATTCTACGGCTTCTAGCAGATGCGACCTATACAGATTTTTTGCTTGCAATTCCGGTTGCCACATTCATAATGACTTTTACAAGGCGCGGAAGTCGTGTTCCTCGCCCCATTTCATTTTGAAACCCTGATCGTGAGGCAGCGTTTTTTCGGAGTCTGGCCATGTTTCTCAAGCGGATCGGCTGGCGGCCGATGGTCGCCTGTCTGGCGGTGTGGAGTTTCTTGGCACTTTGGTCTTCACCGGTTTGGGCGGAGAAGATGGCCAGCATATCCGGGTACGTGTACCTGGATTACAACGGCAACAATTCTCTCGATCCCTTGGTGGACTATGCGATCACCTTCGCGAAAGTCACACTCAAACGGGATAGCGACCCCGACTTTCTCTTGGAGGCGCTGACCGACCCGACGGGCTTCTACAAGTTCGAGTTCAACGTCGGTGCCGTCGGCGACACCTTCTCCCTGGTGCAAACGTGCTACACGTGCCTCGACGGATGGGACACGGCCGGAACGATCGTCGATGAGTTCGGCGTAGCCGTCAACAGCGCCTATTACGGCACGGCCCACAACGCGCCGGGCGATCCGCTGAAAAACCAGATTACCGGCATCTTTATGCAGGCCGGTTTCCAGGGCAGCGGCTACAACTTCGGCGAAAAGAGCTATCCGCTCGAACTGATTTCGAAGCGGATGTTCATGGACATGGGCACGCCCGAGCCTGTGCCCGAGCCCGCCACCTTGGCGCTGATCGTCTTCGGCGGCATGATGGGCGCGATTGCCTGGCGCAAGCGCTGCCGACAGAGTTGAGTCAATCGCTGCCGCTGCCGGTTCGTCGCCGTCGCCCTTCGTCATGGGGCGACGGTTGGGCCGAAGCCGCAGTCCGTATTGCGTCTTTCCGGCGTTGCGGCGGTTGTGCCGGAGGTTCGTTCGCCGCACTCGAACCATTTCGCGGGCCGGCCGCAGACAAACCGCCCGATCGCTTTCGCAGAAACCGCCCGTAACCGAAAACTATTGAGCCTCACAAACGCCTGTCGGACTGGGTCCGGCGGGCGTTTCCGTTTTGACGCGGCGGTTGTCTCGGTCACAGTCCTAATCGCCGGTCGCTGAGGGCCGGAAACTGGCGACGATAGGCGCGGAGGGCTTCCAGGTCGATCGCGGCCGAAATCACTTCGTCGCCACTGCCTGCCTCGGCCACTGTCCGTCCCCACGGATCGACGATGCGGCTGCCGCCGGCATACTCCGTGCCCGAAGGCTCGCTGCCGCAGCGGTTGGCGGCGGCGACAAAGCATTGGTTCTCGATCGCGCGCGCGGCCAGAAGCGTGCGCCAGTGCTCTTGGCGAGCCGCGGGCCAGCAGGCAATCACCGTAAGAATTTCCGCGCCGGCGGCAACCAGCCGGCGAAAGAGTTCGGGGAAACGCAAGTCGTAGCAGACGGCGGCCCCGGCCCGCGAGTCGGCCGCGCCGAACACGCAAAACTCGCTGCCCGGCGCGTAGCGGCCCGATTCGCCGGCATAAGAGAAAAGATGGATCTTCGCGTAGCGCGCCAGCAGCTTGCCGTCGGGCGCGAAGGTGAGCGACTCGTTGCGAAGGCCGCCGGCGCCGGCGTCGATCACCGCGCCGCCCTGCACGAAAACGCCGAAACGCTTCGCCGTCGCGGCGAGGAATTGAGCGGTCGGGCCATCGAGGGGCTCGGCCGCAGCCGCACCGTTCATCGTGAATCCCGTGGCGAACATCTCGGGCAACAGCACCATCGTGCCGGCCGGAAGTTGCGCGCCGGCGAGCAGTTGCTCGACCCGCCGGTAGTTGGCCGGTTTGTCTTCCCAAACGACATTCCATTGGCAGCAGGCCAGGCGCTTCATCGCGGCGATCATCGGGGCGGTGTCTGCGGCGAAGAATGGAACAAGGCCGGGGCCTTGTCGCCAAGGCCTCGGCCGCGGGTATGTCAAGCTGGTTGCGCCGTGCCGTGGCTGATGGCCCCGCACGGCGATTCGTCTTGCTCTTCGTTCTCTGCCGCTTGATTTAGAAGCGGAACTCCAAACCGGCGCGAAGGCCCTGCGCCCAGAAGTTCGAGCCGCACCACTCAAACTGCGGGAAGTGCGTGGCCGACGGGTCAAGGCCGCCCGGAATGTTGCGTGGATCGACGTTCAGGTCGATGGCCGCGGCCGAACGCATCACGCTGGCCCAATAGAGGATGTTGTAGCTGGCGTACACGCGCCAGTGGCAGTTGATGTCGTAGGCGGCTTGCAGCCCGAGCTCGGGAATGATCACGAAATCGTTCTTGTGGTAGGTGCCGATGTTGGTCCGCGTGGCGTACACGCCGGCGTCGTAGGTGATCGAGTTGCCCACGGCATCGGTCACGATCGTCTGTCCGCTGATGTTCACCGTTTGGTAGTTGTTGCCCAAGGCGGCCTTGAGCAGCAGGCTCAAGGTCCATTTGCCGCGGACCACGTCGGCCGACAGCCCGACATCGACCCCATGGAACTCGTTGGCCGCCCGGAAGGAATCGATTACCTGAATTCGGGTGCCGGTAATCGGCGCCGAAAGGGCCAGCAGATTCTCGCGGATGGTGATGTTGTCGCTCAAGCCGTAGTAGCGATAGCCGACGAGCAAATCGAGCCCAATCCGCGGCCCGCACTGGCAGCAGTCGTCGCACGGGTCTTTCGGGCAGCAGTCGTGGCACGACGGGGCGACGCAGCGTTTCCGCAATGTCACGCCCGCCGAGTTGAAGTGATCGCTCGCGTCAACGCTGACGGTGCCGGAAAGCGTGCCGGGATACGAAACCAGCTCGCGCCACTGCCGACCGGCCTGAACGTCGTAGTAGGGCCGACCGATGGCCGGGCTGCCGCCGGCGTTCGACGAGGCGGAAAAGTGGGCGTCTTGCGGGCCCAAGTCGAGCCAATCGAATTCCACTGCATAGGTGCGGCAACGATCGATCCAGAATCCGGTGTTCATGTAGAAGCCCGACCGCCCGTCGTACAGCACATTGTTGTTGCCGTAGAGGATGGTTGTGTCGGGTCGCCCCAGCGAGGTCACCGGGTCGGTAGCGGGCGTCAGTCCGCTGTTGTAAGGACCGGTGGTCACCAACGGCGGAAGCTGCATGCCGCTGGTCCAGTAATAGGCATACTCGCCGCGGAACCAGAACCGCGTGGGAGAACCGCCGAACGCTGTGCCGGCGAATACGCTGGGCGAGTCTTTGGCCATCGGATCGACCGCGGCACTCAACCCCAGGCTGTTGTTGCCCGAGGCAGAATCGCCGGCCGCCATCGCGCCGCCCGCCCCATGGCCGGGCACCGGCTTCAGCTCGCCGAGCATGTCTTCGGCGGCCCAAGCCACCGCGCTGGTCAGACACAACGCCACGCCCGCGACGGCCGCGAGCTTCGACCACGTTCGACCGATCATCTTTCCAACCCCCTGTATCGGATGTACTGCTTCTACCAATTGGTCCAACAAAGCAGCCGGAAACGATTATTCCTTTCTAGACATTTCGGCCGGTTGTGCTGAAAGCATGAGTTCTAACGATTATTCCGAGAAAATCGCGCTGCCAACGCCCGCCGCATTTTCGCCGAACCGGTGGGGTCAACGGCGGTCGCCCTCGGCCCGGGCAGCCTGACGCAAGGCACTGCGGCAAAAGCTGTTATGGAAGGATGACGCCGGCCGGTTCCGGCGTCCTGCCGGCCGCTTTTCTGGCGACGATCCCCCCGACCAACCCAACGAAAATCGGATGCGATGCCAACGCACAATCGGCGCAAACTGCGCGGCGCAGTTAGTTTGCTGCTGGGTTCACTGAGGGGCAGGCCGGACTTGTACGGCCGGAAAACGGCTGATGCTGTTGTGGCGGAAGAGCACGTAAGACGAAATCCCGTGGTTCGCCGGTGTTGGCGTTTGCCCAGCGATAGACGGCGTTGAACCGACCGGCGGCGTCGCTTGGCAACCGATTCGGCGATTAGCGCGCCTCGGCCGACACCTTGCCGACCGGCGCCAAGTAGATGGTAAATTCGTCTTCGCCGTCAACGCGAATCAGTTCGTCGATCGCCTCTTGGTGATAGGCCCCAATGGCGCAGGCGCCCGCCCCAATCGCCTCGCACGCCAGATAGAGGTTTTGGCAAACATGCCCGGCGTCGAGTGCAATCACCTTATGGGCGGCCAGACCGTAGCGCCACTCCATCCGGTAAGGGATTGCGGTCCAAACCAGCACGGCGCTTGCCTCGCCGACAAACCGTTGGCCCAGCGTGGCCGGCGTCAGCGGCTCGGCCAGGCGCGCATCGCGACGTTCGAGCACCAATTGATGCTCTAGAGGCAAATAGCGATACACGCCCGCCTCAAGCCCTTCGACGCGCAACGCCAGAACATAGGTTTCCAAGGCATGGCGGCAGCCTGCCGAGGGGACATTGCGCAACACCGCGCCGGGGGCCAACGAACGCCGCACGCCTTGCGTGGCCCACAACAAGAATGCCAACTCGTCGAGACTCAACGCGATCGGCAGAAACGACCGATGGCTGCGGCGTCGCGAGATCGCCTCGGCTAAATCGACTCGTCCCACACGCGACCATTCGGCAGGCGAAGGCAGCGCAATCCGTTCGGCCTCGGGCGCGAAGGGCTTTTCCACTGGGGGCGGCGGCACGCCGCGGTGCTGATCGGTGCGAGAGAAGTCGATCGTGCGCCGGATCGTGTCTTTCAGGAAATATCGGAGTTGCTCGATCGTCGGTTGCATCAGACCTGCTCCGAAAAGAAGCGGTTTGGGCCAGGAACCGCCGGCGCCCGACGGATCGACCAATGCCCGTAACCGGCCGGTTCACTCGGCCGGCTGCTGTTGCGTCAGGCAATGAATGGTACCCAATCCCCAAACCAAATCAACCGCATGGATGCCGACCACCTGCCGATCGGCAAACGCCTCGGCCAGCAGGCCCAGCGCGGCGCGATCGGCCGGATCGTTGAACGTCGGCACGAGCACCACTTGGTTGCCGATGTAGAAATTGGCGTAGCTGGCCGGCAGCCGCTGTCCGCGAAAATATAGCGGTTCGGGCGAAGGCAGGTGAATCACCTCGGGCCGCGAGCCATCGGCCAGACGGAAGTCGGCCGCTTGTTCTCGGCAGCGTTGGAGGGGACGATAGTTCTCGTCGTTCGGGTCGTTGCAGGTTGCCAAGGCGATGGTGTTCGGCGCGACGAATCGGCACAAGTCGTCGATATGTCCGCCGGTGTCGTCGCCGGCAATTCCCTCGTCGAAATAGAAGACATGGCTCGCGCCGAGATATGTGGCGAACGCCTCTTCAAGCTGGCGGCGGCTGAGTTGCGGATTGCGCGGCTGTTGCGAATGATCGAGCATGCACTGGCGCGTCGTCATAAGCGTGCCTGCACCGTTGACGTCGATGGCGCCTCCTTCGAGCACCACGGGGCGGCCCGCCGCCATGGGGCGGATCGCCTCGAATCCCAGCTTCCTCGCAGCCGTTCGGGCGACGCGGTCGTCGAGCCGATGATTGTCGTACTTGGCCCAGCCGTTGAAGCGGAAGTCGGCCACCACGCGCGGCCCGTGCGGCCCGCCGCGGCGCAGGAAGATCGGCCCCATATCGCGCGTCCAGCCGCGATCGGTCGGAATGCGGAAGAACTGAACGCGGGCTTCCCATCGTCGGGCCGGGCCGAGCACGTATTCGAGCACGCGCCGCGCGGACGCTTCGTGTTTCGCGTCGAGGACGATCAGGCGCACGATTTCGCCGGGAATCAGGCGGCGAACCATCTCGGCGAACACCCAAGCGATGGCGGCGAACTTGCCCGGCCAGTCGGCGCGCTGGTGCGGCCAAGCCAACCAAGTGGCCTCGTGCGGGGCCCACTCCGGCGGCAGGTAGAACTTCTCGTCGGCCATGGGTGGAGGTTTCCTGCGGCGGCTGAGCCGGCCTTCTCGAGAGTGCTTCGATGCCGTCGGCGATGGGCGCCGCGCCGGCGGCAGCGCCCTATCGCCCCGCAGGGCCGTCGCCCCAACGGTTTGTGATCGGACCATACGCGTCGATGCGGCGATCGCGCCAGAAGGGCCAGCCGCGGCGAACCGCCTCGATGCGGCCCGGGTCGATCTCGACGACGACGACGGCCTCGGCGTCGGTCGGCGCCTCGGCGATGACGGCGCCCAGCGGGCCAGCGGCAAACGAACTTCCCCAGAACTGCAAACCGCGTTGCGGACCCTGCGGCGGCGCCTCGAACCCCACGCGATTAACGGCCGCGACAAACACCCCGTTGGCCACCGCATGCCCGCGCTGCACGGTGATCCAAGCGTCGCGTTGTTCGTCGCCGTGCTCGTGTCGTTCGTCGGGATGCCAGCCGATGGCCGTCGGGTAGAACAGGATGTCGGCCCCGGCGGCCGCGGTCAGCCGCGCCGCCTCGGGAAACCACTGATCCCAGCAGATGAGCACGCCGACGCGAAGCCCCTCGACCGATACGGCCAGAAACCCGAGATCGCCCGGCGCGAAATAGTACTTCTCGTAATAGGCCGGATCGTCGGGAATGTGCATCTTGCGGTAGTGGCCCGCGATTCGTCCCTGCCGATCGATCACCACGGCGCTGTTGTGGTAAACGCCCGAGGCGCGCCGCTCGAAGATCGGCACAATCAGCGCCGCCCCGACCCGCTGCGCCGCGCGGCAAAATCGCTCGGTGGTTGGCCCGGGGATCGGCTCGGCCAAGTCGAACACCTCGGCCGATTCCACTTGGCAAAAGTAACGCGTGAGGAACAGTTCGGGCAGACAGACCACCCGCGCGCCCTGCGCGACAGCCTGCTCGATGGCTCGTTCGGCGCGCGCGGCGTTCTCGGCCGGATCGGCCATCATTGACATCTGCACCAATCCGATCTTCACGGGCTTTGTCATTTGATCTGAACGCGTTTAGACAAGTGCGAGTTCGCGTCGGCGGCTTGTTTCAGCAGATGCGTCGCGTCGCTGTCATCTGATCGGAACGCTTTGGGCCGAGCGCGACGGGAGCAACGGGCGTTCCCGTGGGTTTTGGCCAAGGTACCGCAACCGGCCCGCGCCGACAAGGGCCGCAGCGCCTCGGTCGCCGGGCGCCGCGGCGATGCGAACCGCCGCACCGCTGCCGGCGCAGTCGAACGGCCCCGAGAACGCATGCCGCCATGTCGTCGGCTTGCGGCCCCGGGGCCGGAATGACCGAAACTGAGTCGAAGAAAACGGCGAACTATTGGAGTTCGTTCGGCGGTCGTTTACGCGCAACCGGCCGGACCGCTCGGATCGCGGCCGCGTTGCCGGTTGCGCCACGGAAACCAGCGGGCTGCGAACCTCGCCGAAGCCCGCTCAGCCCGAACCGGATTTGCTCAGTCGATGAACCCCACCAATTCCTGGCTGCGCGAAGGCTGTTGCAACTTGCGGACAGCCTTGGCCTCGATCTGGCGGATGCGCTCGCGCGTCACCTTGAAGATGTGCCCAACCTCTTCCAGCGTGTAGCTGTAGCCGTCGCCCAGCCCGTAGCGGAGCTTGATGATTTCCCGCTCGCGGTAGCTCAGGGTTTTCAGCACCTTCTGGATACGTTGGCGGAGCATTCCCTGCGTGGCGCCGATCGACGGACTTTTCGCCGACGTGTCGGGCAGCAGGTCGCCGAACTCGCTGTCTTCGCTGTTGCCCACCGACCGATTGATGCTGATCGGATACCGGCTCATTCCCAACACGCGACGGGTTTCGTCCATCGAAATGCCGCTGTCGCGAGCGATCTCTTCGATCGTCGGCTCGCGGCCGTGCAGTTGATGCAGGCGACGCATCGTGTTGCGCACCTTGGTGATCGTTTCCACCATGTGAACCGGAATGCGGATCGTGCGGCTCTGATCGGCCACGGCCCGAGTAATCGCTTGGCGGATCCACCAGGTGGCGTAGGTGCAGAACTTGAACCCGCGGCGGTACTCGAACTTGTCCACCGCGCGCATCAACCCGGCGTTGCCTTCCTGAATCAGATCGAGAAAACTCAGCCCGCGGTTGCGGTACTTCTTGGCGATCGAAACGACCAGCCGCAAGTTGCCCTCCGACAGCCCGCGCTTCGCCTCTTGATAGAAGGCGTAAATCTGCCGCAGGTAGTGGACGCGGTTGCGCAAGCTGGTGGGCGTCTCTTGGCAACTCCGCAGCAACTTGCGGTATTCGATGACCCACGGCTTGATCTGCTGCAACTTGCCTTTCTGCTTGCGGTGTTCGTCGATCCGCTGCTTCAGTTCATCCACGCGGCGGCTGAACTCTTCGAGGGTGCGGAAGGCCGTCTCGAGCCGCTGGGTGCGCAAACCCAGCTCTTCGACGAGCCGCACGCAACGACGGCGGCGGCGTCCCAAGCGACGCCACGCCGCCCGACGCTCGGCCCACGCCCGCGACCGGCTCGTCGCCACGGCATAGTCTTGAGCGTTCCGCTTCAGCAGGGTTTCCAAAGTCGTCAGATTGCAGGGCATGCGGCCCATAATCTGAAACTTCTGCAATTGATCGGTTTGAGAAACCTGCACGGTTCGATCGAAGGGCTGATCGCCGTCGTGAACCCGGCGGAGAACTTTGAAGGCCATCTGGATCACGAAGTCGCACTCAAGCACCTTGCGGCGGAATCGAGTGCGGGTTTCCTCGATCTGACGAGCCAGACGAATCTCCTCTTGACGGGTCAGCAACGGAATCTGGCCCATCTGCGTCAGGTACATCCGAACCGGGTCGTCCGACCACGATTCGCCCTCGTCGAGGCTCGTCAGCAGGTCTTCATGCAGGTCTTCCTCGGCCGGTTCAATCGGCTCGCTCTCGTCGATTTCGGGCACCAATAAGTCGTCGTCGTCCGCATCGAGCTCATCAGCGGTGTGCTCAACCAAATCCAGAGCGTCTTCGCGACGCAACGGGGAATCGTCTTCCAGTTCTTCAAGCAATACGTCGTACAATGCCTTGACTCCTGCAAGTGGTCCGACATCAACGCTCGGCCGCGAGCGTTCCAGGCAACAATTCCCCATTGGGGCGGGCAGCACGCTCTCGCACTGATTGCGACGCCGCCGCACTTACGGGAAGCGTTTGCCGAACGATACCCTCCGCCATCGGTCATTCCCGATGCCGCAAACGCTCGGCCTCAGAACTGACCAGGACCAACATACGATCCACGGTTCTCGCGGGATTGTCGCTCGCGCCTGTCAAGCCACGCAATTCTACCACCCAACTTCGCCGCCTCGCGACCGAAGCCGATATTTGGCAAAAGATTACGTCTAGCTAAACAGAGAGAACCGCGTGCCCTTTTCCGCCCACGAAGGCAGACACACACATACGTTGGGCAATCTGGCAGCTTCTCAACGGAAGGCAGTCGAGGGAAATGCACTATCCCGGTAGTGGCGCAAGGAGGAAGGTCGGAGTCCGACTTCCTAACACTTAGCAGGCCCGCGGATTTATTACGACTGCACGAAAAAGAAGTGCCCAGCACAACCATTGTAACTAGGAACTAACCGTAGTCCAGTGTTCGCTGCATTTTTCCTCAAGTCCCTTTCCGGGGCTGCCGCAGCCGCCGCCGAAACGCGCCGGGCCAGTAGGCATTCAAGTTGTTCGCAACAAAAGCTTTACGCTTCGGATCACGATTGGCGTTTCCGCGTCGGGCGGCCCGCCAGGCGGGGCAAAGCAACGCCCTGTTCCGCGCTTCGCCGAGTGCTTGCCGGTTCGCTACCCGAGGGTGGCTTTGTTCCTCTTGGGTTCCCTAGCCGAACCGCCACCCCTATATTCTACGTACTGTCGAGTGGAGTTGTTTTTGCGGGGCGTCGGCACATCCTCAGCGGCAAGTCGTCGGTGGCCAACGACAGAGGCCGCCCCCCGGGATCCAAGTGGATATTAGAGGGTCTTATCGGCAGCACTGCTCGATCAAGCCCGTGGAGAATCTTGTGGGCGTTCGATATCTCCTACCCTGCACAAATTGCGGAAAACAAATACCCGTCGAGCCTCGCCAGGCCGGCGACGAGATTCGCTGCGTCTGCGGCCGGACGACGACGGCTCCGCGGCTTCTCGAATTGCGTCGTTTCCCGGAAGAACAGGTCGATCCGTCAAGAAGTCCCGCGAGTCGGAGCTCGTGGGGGGCGAAGCAGCGAACCGTGATGGTCGGCGCGATCGTGATGCTTGCCGCGCTTTCGGTCGCGGCCTGGCGCGTGAGGACTTGGCCGCCCTCGCCCATTCGGCCGTTCGCTGAAGAGAAGTTCCAAGCCGCCGTTTCGGAGATCACGCCTGCGCAAAGCTGGGGCTACTGGCTTTTTCTGCGCGACAGCGGCTTGTCGCCGGTCAGCCCCCGTGAATGGGAAGCGTATGAGAATGCCGTTACACGGGCCCAAATCGCCCTGTCGGTGGCGGTTGCCTTCGCGCTGGCGGGATTGGCCGTCTGCCTGATCGGCTACTTCTGGGTTGGTCCGCGCGATGGGGCGAACCCGTCGCCCGAGTGATCGACTGCCGATCGCCCCCGGCCGCCGGTTGCCCGCGATCTGCTGCGGCTGAATCTGGCGGGCCGAGCCGGCCGATTCGATTGCGGCTACTATTGGCCGCCCTCGGCCCGACGAGGGAATCAGGGTTCTCCGGGCGCGGGCAATCCGCTCAGTTCCAACGATCGCGCACCGTCGATTTCGAGCTTCTTCGCCTTGTTCCAATAGCGGATTTTTCGGGCCGCCACATGCGATCGTTCGCCGCCGGCCTGCTTCTGCTGGTAGAGGTTCGCGTCGTTTCGTCCGTCGCCCTCGAACACCAGCAAGTCTTTGGCCTCGGCGTAGGTCATTCGGGCAGCCCGCGCCGTGAAGTTGTTGCCTTCGACCACCGTGTTGCCCGAAGCCGTCAGTTCCAAAGACCGGCGGTCGCGCAAGGCCGAGGCCACTTGGTCGATCCGCAATTGGTCGCAGTGCATCACGAACCCGTCGGGGCCGAGCAGTTCCGGTTGATCGACCGGCAGCGTGGCGGTCCAACTGTGAACCGGGGCAAAGGCGGCGGCCACTTGCTGATTGAATTGCAGCGAGCGCTGCCGCAGGTTGCCCGAGGTTGTTCCCTGAAAGCGAACTTGCAGTCCCCACAAGGCCGTTTCGGCCGTGGCGCCCACCGGGTCGCGGGTGGCAGCGGCGGGCATCAGCGGGTTCCGCGCGGCGGCCGAGCCTGCCGAGGCGTTTCTGGCGATGGGCAAACCGGGAACGGCCAAGGCCGATTCCCCTTCGGCGCGGCGCACGCTCGATAGCCATCCCGGGCCGCCGGCCGAAAGCGCGCCGGTCCGCAAGTTCAGCGCCAGATCGACCACGTGCAACCGCTCGAACGACGTTTGCACGCCGTTGTTGTAGGAACGGTTTTCCATCAACACGCCGCAGCGGCAGAGCAGTTGTTCGACCGATGGATTGGTGCGCCCGGTGAACTCGGCGAAACGGATCGGCGGATCGAATTGAACGTCGAGCGACTCGGTCCGCAGGTTCATAGTGGACGACGCGGCAATCACGTTTTCCTCGAAGCGGGCGGTGCGCCCGTCGAAGTTCATCTGCCGCTTCCAGTCGATGCGCACCTGTTGCGGTTCGGGCAGGGGTCGGCCGTCCATGTCGCGGTCGATCGGAACGTCCATCCAGCCGGAGCCTTCGACCCACAACCGGTTCGTGCCGCGGTTGAGATTGATGTTCGAGCCGGTCAGCCCCAGACCGCGGGCCTCCACGCGCGCCGGCCGTCCGCTGACCACCACGGCCGCTTCGGGCCGCAAGGCCTCGATCACGTGCAGCCGATCGCCGACGACCAGCAGCGCTCGCCCGTCGGGCGAGCCGGCCGCCTCGTTGATCCTCACATTTCCCTCGAAGAGCAGTTCGTTCGGTTCGCTTTTGCCTTGCGGCGACCAGAGCACCCGCGAACGCAACAACGAGGCACTAAACTGGATGTGGCGCAGCGGAGCGGGGCCGGGGGTCGTCGGGGCCTTAGCGTTGGGGTCTTCGGCCGACTCCCACCCGTCGGCTGCGGGCGGGTCGCCAGGGCGCCGAGCTGCCGCCACAGCCGGCGCCGCGGCTTGGACCGCCGGGGCCGGTTCGAACCAAACCTCCAACTGCTCGACCGATCCGGAAAGCTGCTCGGCCTGAAGCTGAACCGCTCCGCGGGCAAGCATCCGATCGGGGTCGAGCGCGGTTCGGCGATCGGCCGGCGCGACGCGCTCGATAAACCAGCCGTGAATCTCTTGGGCCGTCAATGTGCCAAATCCCCCATAGGTCAGTTCGGCGCCGCCCAACAGCGAGAGCACCTGACTGCCGTCCGAGGGGCGCAAGTGCAACTTTCCCCCCCAGCGGGCTTCGAAGAACTCTTGCGGGCGCTCGGCCGATCGCGCGCGCATCCAGCCCGGCCCATCGGCGCTGGCCATGGCAATCCGCCCGCCGGGAGCCGACTGATACTGGAGATTGGGCCCATGGACCTCGTTTCCGCCTTGCCGAATCCAGGTTTCCTCGGCGCCGTCAAGCGTAATCCGCTCGATCAGCAGTTCGTATCGCATGCGGCCGCCGCGGGCTTCGAGCTTCTCGCTCGGCGCGCTGAACACCACCGGCCGACCGCGGGCTTCGATGTAATCGACGTCGAAGTCGAACGTCTGCGGTTTCGATTTGTCGTCGGACGGCGCGGCTGCGGCCGGCGAACCGCCGCGCGAGTCCCGCTGGCATAGCGCAATCAGCAGCGAATCGGCAAGCAATTGATCGGTCGGGCCGGCGGGATTGACGCGCCAGACGACAACTTGATCTTCCAAAGTGATGTTCTGTTGCACGAAGTCGCAACGGAACGGCCCGCGGCAGGTGATTTCAATGGGAACGCGTTGGCCGGCGTCGCCGGGCCGGAGCAACCCGCCCGGCCTGCTCGCGCCGCGCGCCGCACCGGCCGATGGAGCGGCCGCAGCGGTTGCCGTTGCGGCGCCGACCGCCCCAGCGGCGCGACCGCCCGAACCGCCCAACTCGATGTGCAGGTTTTCGATATGGGCCAGTTCGAACAACTCGACGCCGGCAATGTTCGGCCCGCGGGCGCCGGTTTTTTCGCCGCGCCGCAGCGTGATCCGCATTTGTTGCCCGCGTCCGTGGTTCGGGCCCCAACGGAACTCGACGGGGTGCGGGGTCCAGACCTGTTGCTCGTTCATCTGCACGTCGCGCGTCGTCAGTTCGAGGTCGTCTTCCGGGCCCGGCAGGCGGCCGCGGCCGCG
>JARKPK010000178.1 GCA_029975295.1 Thermoguttaceae bacterium
GCTCCCCGGGTAGGACTCGAACCTACGACCCAGCGGTTAACAGCCGCTTGCTCTACCGACTGAGCTACCAGGGAATGGCGGATCAATACCGCAATTATCTTACCTCACGATGGCCGGTCTTACAAGTCGCCCGAGCCGCGAGTTGCAGAAGCATTTCCGACGCGACTCGGCTCTTGGCTTCAAGGCGATCGGGTAGGGTTGCTGCCGAGCCTGGCCTTGCATTCTGGGCCATCGCAAGTGGCCGTCCCACCCCCGGGGTGCTGGCTGCACCACCCCGGGGCTCAGGGCATTGCCAACCCTGGGCTCTGCGCCGTTCCATTCTCGGGTTGTGGGCCGTCGCACTCCGTGCAAAACGGCATTGTGCCGCCGCCCTTCCTGTGCTGCCACCCTTCGGAGTCCGCCAGTTCTGGGCCATCGCAAATCCTCCCGGTTCAAGGCCGTACCACTCTCAAGTTCAAACGCGTGCCGCTCTCGGGTTGTGGGCCGTCGCACTCCGTGCAAAACGGCATTGTGCCGCCGCCCTTCCTGTGCCGCCACCCTCCGGAGTCCGCCAGTCCTGGGCCATCGCCACCCTTCCGAGTCCGCCATTCGCAGGCCAGATCATTGTGGGCCGTCGCGGTCGCATCACCCTGCGAACACGCTGCCGTCGCCGGTGCGGTCCCGTTTCTGCGGGCTTCCATCGGGGCGTGTTCGCAAGAAACCGTGCGCAACGACCTACCGCGATGCGTGGCGCCCGGGCGGAACACGCGCCACCCCGTCTTTTTCGCAGCATAAGAGGCGCGCCGGCGGATCGTAGAAACGGCAAATCTCCTTGCCGGAGCCAGTTGCGTCGTAGGTCCTCGACCACAAATTCCTAAAGCCATGTTCGCCGTGCTGTCGCAACGAATGGTCGGCCGGACGCCGCAACGAAACCGGCTCCCCATGCCGCGGCAGCGGCATCTAACAATTGTTGGGGCCGGCGGCTATAATCACGGAACGCGTGCCGGTCGTCTTCCCGCCTGCGTGCCAACCCTTTCCCTTTTTTGGCAGGAGTCATCCAATGCAACTGTCCTCGCGCCGCGATTTCGTGATCGGTTCCGCTGCCGGCCTCACCGCTTTGGGCGCAGGGATGTTGCCCGCCGCCGAGGCCGCCGCCGACAACCAGATGGTGATCGCCAAGTGGTCGGGCCAAGAGTCGCTCAACAACGATCAGATCAACCAGGCCGCCGGCAAGATGGCCGAAAAGGCCATCGAGGCGCTGGGCGGCATGGGGCGCTTCGTCAAGCGCGGCGACGTCGTCTGGGTGAAGCCGAACATCGGCTGGGACCGCACGCCCGAGACGGCCGCCAACACCAATCCCGAGATTGTCGGTGCGATCGTCAAGATGTGCCTCGACGCCGGCGCGAAGACGGTTAAGGTGGGCGACTTCCCTGTCCACAACGCCCGCAAGTCGTACGCGTCGAGCGGAATCGCGGCGGCGACCGAGGCGGCCGGGGGCAAGGTCGTTTATCTCGACGAAACGCGGTTCCGCAACATGGATATCAAGGGCGAAAAGGTCAAGCTGCACCCCGTCTATCCCGAGATCATCGAGTCCGACGTTGTGATCAACATCCCGGTGGTCAAGCACCACGTGTTGGCAAAGCTGACGATGTGCATGAAGAACTATATGGGCGTGATCGACAAGCGTCGCGAGTTCCACCAAGACCTGCCCACTTGCATCACCGACCTGACTCGCTTCATGCAACCGCGGGCAAAGCTGCAACTGCTCGACGGCGTGCGCATTCTCACGGCGCACGGCCCAACCGGCGGCAACCTGGCCGACGTGAAGACGACGATGACGCTGGCCGCCGGAACCGACATCGTGGCGATTGACGCCTGGGGCTCGGAACTGATCGGGCAGAAGATCGACGACATCGGCACGGTCGTCAAGGCCGACAAGTCGGGCCTGGGCACGAAGGACTACCGCAAATTGAATCCGAAAGAGATCAGCGTGGCATGAGCGGGCGGCTTTTCAACCTCGGCTGGGTCCACCTTCGCCGCGGCGTTCAAGTGGTGTTCCTCGGGCTGTTTGTCGGCCTGATCGTTTGGCCGCACTTTGCGCCCAGCAGCAAGGCGCCGGCGGCGCTGGAGGCGTTCTTTCATCTCGATCCGTTCATCGCGCTGAGCACGTTCCTGACGACGCACACATGGGTGCACGGCGTTGGGCTGGCGTTGGGGCTGGTCGTGTTGACGGTGCTCGTCGGCCGCGTCTTCTGCGGCTGGATTTGCCCGATGGGCACAGTCCACGATGCAGCGGGCCGCGCGTTGTTCGCCATTTGGCCCGATTCTCGGCGGCGCGACCACTGGTCGCGCTGGCAGTTGACCAAGTACGTGCTCTTGGTCGCCTTCCTCGTGATGGCCGCATTCGGCTCTCATTGGGGAACGCTTTGGGATCCGCTGGTGCTGCTTTACCGCTCGATGACCGCGGCCGTGCTGCCCGCGGCGCAATGGGCCGTCGAAGACTCGTCGAAGGCTCTATACGATGCCGACAATCCGGTGGCGCAAGCCGTATCGAGCAAGGTCGCCGAGCCGGTTTATAAGGCAACGCGGGATTACGTTTTCGGAGGCGTCGACCGTCAACGTCAGGCTTATTGGGGCGGCGGCGCGATCTTCGTTCTTTTCGTCGGCCTTCTTCTGCTGAACCGCTATCGGCCGCGATTCTGGTGCCGATACCTTTGCCCGCTCGGCGGGCTGTTGGGCGCGTTGTCGCTGCGTCCATTGCTGCGGCGCAAGACGAACGCAACGTGCAACCAGTGCGACCTCTGCGGCATGCGCTGCCACGGTGGGGCGACGGGCGGGCCGGGCGAACAGTGGAAGCCCGCCGAGTGCTTCGGTTGTCTCAACTGCACAACGGCCTGCCATCGCGACAGCCTCAGTTTTCAACTCGCCTCTCCCTTGGCCGCCGAGCCGAAACTCGAACCGCTGGGCCTCAGCCGCCGCGCGGTGCTTGGCGGCGCGGTCGGTGGCGTGGCCGGGCTGATGGCAATGCGGATCACGCCGCAAGCCCGCGGCAAATCGCTCAACGCCGAACTCTTGCGACCGCCGGGAGCGAGGAAAGAGGCTGAGTTCCTCGACCGTTGCCTGGGCTGTGGGTTGTGCATTCAGGTTTGCCCAACGGGCGGGCTGCAACCGACGCTGCTCGAGGCCGGGCTTGAAGGGCTTTGGACGCCGCGTTTGGTGCCGCAGATCGGCCCGTGCAGCTACACCTGCACGCTTTGCTTGCAGGTCTGTCCGACCGAGGCGATTCAGCGGATGGACCTGGAAGCGAAGCAGAAGACGAAGATCGGCCTGGCCGCCTTCGACGTGTCGCGCTGCCTGCCCTATGCCTTTGGCCGCGATTGCATGGTCTGCGAAGAGTCGTGCCCCGTGCCCGACAAGGCCATCTTCTACCTCGATGTCGAGATTCGGAATCGAGCCGGCGAAAAGCTCACGATCAAGCAGCCGCACGTCGATCCCGACCTCTGCATTGGCTGCGGGCAGTGCGAGAAGATGTGCGTCTTCGTTGACCGCCCGGCAATCCGCGTTTTCGCCACCAACGAAAGCCGAAATCCGAACAACCAGCCGATCTTGCCCTCTGCCGATCCGTACGGCTGAACCGGCTCGGCTCAGGCAGATCGGTGCGGCGCGGCAACCTCGCCCGCGCTCAACGCGTCGCAGCGCCGCGTGTTTGGAGGCTCGGCAGCGGGCGAGGGTTCGCGTGCGCCGGCGGGCAGCACAAACGGTGCGAAAGGCACGTTTCGAGAATCGCTCGTCCCGCGGCAACGGACGTTGGCAATAACGTCAGCCAAATGTGTTGGTATTCGCGGCAAAGAACGAGCCGGTTGCATTGTAGGCCCTCGACTACAAGTTCTTGAAGCCGGCGCGCAGTGCTAACGCAACGGGTGGTAGGCCGCACGCCACAATGCAACCGGCTCGCAAAAAACGGCTGTTGATTGACCGGCCCGATCGGTTGTGATACGACAATTATCGTTGGGCCGCATTGCCTGCGATGTTCCGCAGGCGTTTTTGCTTTTCCTCAGCAGCGGCCCGAGTTCTCGGAGCAAACGATCATGTACGCCTTGCGTCGGCCTGCTGTTGCGTTGTGCGCGGTCGGTGTTCTCTCGTTGTTGATCGGCGCCGCACGCGCGGCAGACGACGACGCCTATTACTGCGTC
>JARKPK010000179.1 GCA_029975295.1 Thermoguttaceae bacterium
CGACAATCCCGACTGGCGCAACTACTACCTGCGCGGCCAAAGCCTTCAAGCCTATGCAGTCATCGATGGCGAAGGCGAGGCCTACCTTCGCTACGACACGCCGACGCCTTGGCGTACGATCGGGCCGGGCGAGGCCGAGGCCGAACGCGATCATCTGGCTGTTCGCGCCCCGCGTGGCCGCGACATCACCGGCAAGCTCTACCTGCCCAAGGGCGACCTGAGCGGCATGACTGCCGTCAAGTTCCGCCTGCCGGCCTCGGCCGCCGATGCCGACGCGAAAAACCGCTTCCTCCGCATCAAGGCCGATCACTACGCGCGATTGGTTGGCGCCGGCTCGCCCGGCGGGGCTTGGTTCCGCCATCAACTGCGCGAAACCCGTCGCGCATTGGGCGAGAGAGATCCGAACGAACCGCGGGGCGTGCCGTGGCGGGGCCGTCCGATGCTCTTCGACTCGCCCGACGCCACCTTCGAGCTGTTCACCGGCGGGCGTGCGATCAGCGAGAACCTTCAGCTCGATCGAGCGTTGATGTCCGGTCCGACGAACGAACAGACCGTGCCAATCGACTCGATTGAGGGCATTACCGTGCGCGAGATCGATTGGAAGCCGCTCTTGGCCGACAAAAAGCCGAAGCTCGATCCGTTGGCCGCGTCGGTTCCCGCCGACCAGCATGTGGTATTCTTTCCCACGTTCCGCTCGGCCCTGGCCATGTCCGACGAAACGGCCGACGCGGGCGACCTGATCTTCCAGTTGGCCGAGCCGCGTTCCACCGACGCCAAGGTGCTCGAACGCTACCAACGGCAACTGTGCCTCAGCGTCAGCGGGCTGGCGAGGGTCTTAGGCCCGAAGGTCGCCAAAAGCGTGGCGCTGACCGGCTCCGACCCCTACTTCCTCACGGGCACGGATGTGGCCGTCCTTTTCGAAAGCCCCGAGCCGGCGGTGCTGAAGCAACTGATCTTCGCTCAGGCGACGATGAAGGTGCAAGGCGTCGAAGGAGCCAAGGCCGTCTCTGGCGAGGCGGCCGGGGTGGCCTACAAGGGCTATCGTTCGGCCGATCGGCGCGTTTGCTCGCTCATCGCCCAAGTGGGCGATGCGGTGGTCGTAACCAACTCGCCGGCCCAACTCGAGCGTTTGGCCTTGGTGGCGCAGGGCAAGAGCCCGTCGATCGCCTCGCTGGACGAATACCACTTCTTCCGCGACCGCTACCCGTTGGGTGATTCGGATGAAACGGCCTTCCTGTTCCTCAGCGACGCCACGATCCGCCGTTGGTGCGGTCCGCGATGGCGCATCGCCAACAGCCGGCGGACCCGCGACGCCGCCGTGCTGGCCGAGCTGCAAGCGGCCCATCTCGATCGCCTGGTGGCGGGCAAGGCTGCGCCCGGCCCGATCTACACCGACCTGCCCACGAGTTTCGCCGGCGAGTTGCAGTTGCAGCCCGCGGGCGTAACGTCGTCGGACCTTGGCGCGCTCGATTTTCTGACGCCCCTCGCGGAAATCCCGCTCGACCGCGTGACCAAGACCGAGGCCGAGGCCTATCGCCGCTGGCGCGAAGGCTACCAGTCGAACTGGCAGTGGGCGTTCGATCCGATCGGGCTGCGGTTGGAGATCGGCAAGAAGCGCCTGGCGGCCGATCTGACCGTAATGCCCTTGATCGCCGGCTCGCAGTATCGTGAGCTGATCGCCGTGTCGCAGGGCGCGCGATTGGCGCCCACCGCGGGCGACCCGCACGACACACTGGTCCATTTCATCTTGGCGATCAACAAAGATTCCAACCCGATGCGCGAGGCCGCCAACTTCGCCCGAATGATGGCCCAGGGCGTCCGTGTCGATCCGCTTTCCTGGTTGGGCGACAACATCGGTTTGTACGTAGAAGACGATCCGCTTTGGGACGAAGTGACGAAGCTCGATCCGAACGAACGCGACCGGTTCGTCGAGAAGAACCTGCACCGCTTGCCGGTCGCCTTCCGGGCCGAGGTGAGCAGCGGACTGAAGCTCACCGCGTTCTTGGCGGCGTTCCGGGCATTCGTCGATCAAACCGCTCCGGGTATGACCGCATGGGAATCGCTCACCTACCGAGATCAGCCTTATGTGAAGATCACGCCGACGCCTCGGGCCGCTCGCGAAACCGAGGAGCTGCGCAACCTGGCACTCTACTACGTCGCCTCGGGCGAATCGCTGCTGGTAACCCTGAGCGAACCGTTGCTGAAGCGCGCGATCGACCGGCAAGTTGCCCGCGACGAGGCCAAGGCCAAAGGCGAAACGTCGCCGGCGGTCGAGCGGCCGTGGTTGGGCGAGAGCGTCGGCTTGCAGGCACGGCAGAAGATACTGCGAATTGCCGCCGCTCTGACGCGGCGCGAATACCAAGCGATGATGCAGCAGCGCGCGTGGAGCAACCTGCCAATCCTCAACGAGTGGAAGCGGCGCTATCCCGACCAAGACCCATTGGCCGTTCACGCTAAGTTTTGGCACGAGGAACTGATCTGCCCCGGCGGCGGTAAATATGTGTGGAATCCCCAATGGCAGACGATGGAATCGACCGTGTACGGCCACCCGGGCGAACCGAAGGACGGGCCGACCGCTCCGCCGCTGTTGGAGCAAGTGCAGGTGGGCAACTTCGGCCTGAGCTTCGAGGAGCAGGGGTTGCGGGTGCGCACCTCGCTAGAGAGATCGGCACAATAGGGAAACCGGCCGCTGCCGGCGTGATGCTGCCAATCGCCCGATCCGCGCGCTTGAGCGGCTTTTGATCTTGCGCGATTGCGTTGAGAACGTTGATGGGCCGCGGCAGGCGGCTTGTCGTCAGCGGTCAGTCGGCCACCGCGTAGCGGAGGATCGACCATAGCACGCGCAGCCCGTCGAAGAATCCGATCTTCTTGCCTTGGGCGTAGGTTCGGCCGTGATAAGAGATGCCCACCTCGTACACGCGGCAACCTCGACGCGCCACCTTGGCCGTCAGTTCCGGATCGAAGCCGAATCCGTTTTCTTTCAGGGTGGGCAAGATAGCAGCGGCCACCTCGCATCGCATCGCCTTGTAGCACGTTTCGATGTCGCTGAGGTTCAGGCCGGTCAGCGCGTCGGAGAGCAGCGTCAGGGTTCGATTGGCCGCGTAGTGCCAAAAGTAGAGCACGCGCCGCGGACCGGCTGAAATGAACCGCGAACCATACACCACGTCGGCCTGTCCGGCCAAGATCGGGCCGATCAGCGCCGGATACTCGGCCGGATCGTATTCCAAATCGGCGTCTTGGATCACAACCACCCGTCCCCGGGCATGAGCCAACCCGCTGCGCACGGCCGCCCCTTTTCCAGCATTGATCGGGTGACGAAGAAGCCGCATATCGCCATCAGCGGCCAGCCCGGCAAGCACATCGAACGAGCCGTCGGTGCTGCCGTCGTCAACGGCGACGATCTCTTTGTCGATCGGCACGGCACGGACGCGGGCGATCAGCTCGGCCAGCGTGCCCGCCTCGTTGAAAACCGGAATCACCACCGAGAGCGTCGGCTCGGGCTTGGGCTGTTCGGCATCGGGCGGCGGCTGATCGGGGCAGTTGCTCATACCCGTCTAGTGTACCAATTCGTTCGAGCAAAGCCGTCAGCAGCCGTTCCTCAAGCGGTTCACCGGCGTAGAAACAAGCTCGTTTCGCAAGCGGTCGGCTGCTTCCGGCGGCATCACGGTATTATAGTGCGGGCGGCGCCGGTCCGCTTCGGGGGCGGCCCAGGGCGTGTTTCGGCGCCGTTCCGACAAGGGGCAATAGGCCCGAGCCGCGCGGGCGGCGGGCAGTGCGCCTATGTCTATTTCCGTACTTATGGCTATGCGCCGTCCGTTGGCGAGCCCGCGCAAGCTATGTTATGATGGGCGTCGAATGTCGGCGATTGCCGGCACGTTGAGGTTCGACCGCCACGGGGCATTCCACAGGCCGTTCTCGCCGGAGCGGATCGATCCTCGCGTCGTGGAACACCACGGCGCATGGGCTGTCGTTTCATTTGGTCGTCTTCCTGCGACTCGGTTTAGCAGTCCGACATGAGCAGGCGGTTTCGAGGGGGAATATATGACGGTTGAGTTGGCCGTGGTGCCGGTGGCCGGTCGCGGCACGCGATTGCTTCCGTTGACCAAGAGTCAGCCGAAGGAAATGCTGCCGGTGGGCCGCAAGCCCGTGGTGCAATACGTCATCGAGGAGTTGACCCGCTGCGGGCTGACCAAGGTGTTGTTCGTCACCGGACCGGGCAAGACCGCCATCGAGAATCACTTTGACATCGATGGCGAGCTGATCGCTCACCTGCGCGAGACGGGGAAAGAAGAACTGCTCGAAGAGCTGGCCTTCGAACGTGAGAACGTCGAATACTTCTACACCCGCCAACGGCGGCAGTTGGGGCTCGGTCATGCGGTGCTTTGCGCCGCGCCGGTGGTGGGCGGCCAACCGTTTGCCGTGGCCCTGGGCGATTCGATCATCGGTTTGCAAGCGCAGTCGCAAGTGGTGCGGCGGATGGTTGAAGTGTTCGAGTCGCGCCGCGCCGATGCCGTGATCGCCTTCGAGGCGGTGCCGCGCGACGAAGTGGTGCATTACGGCATTGCCGCCCCGCGCGGCCCGGTGGCCGAGGTGTTCGAGCTGGCCGACCTCGTGGAAAAACCCGCGGTCGATCAGGCCCCCAGCCATTGGGCCGTCGCCGCCCGATACGTCTTCAGCTCGGCCATCTTCGATTGCCTGCGGCAGACCAAGCCGGGCAAGGCCGACGAAATTCAACTGACCGACGCGGTGCGATTGCTGATCCGGCAAGGGGGTAAAGTGCTGGGCGTTCCGTTGCCGTCGGGCGAACGGCGTTTCGACATCGGCAACTTCGCCAGCTACTTCGAGGCCTTCGCCGCGTTCGCCTTGGCCGATGCCCAAGACGGTCTGGCGCTCCGCGAGCACCTGAAGAGAATGCTATGCGATTGATCCGTCGCCAGGCCTTCGCGCGGGCGGGATTGGCAGGCAACCCGTCCGACGGCTACCAGGGCCGAACCATCTCGCTTTCGGTGCGCAATTTCGCGGCCACGGTCACGCTCTACGAGTGGGACCAAATCGAGGTGGTTTGGAGCCAGGAAGACCGCAGCCGCTTCGACTCGATTGACGAATTGGTGCGCGACGTCCGCCTGCACGGCTATTACGGCGGCGTGCGCTTGGTGAAAGCGACGATCAAGAAGTTCGCCGAGTTCTGCCGCGCGCACGGCATGCCCCTGCACGGCCGAAACTTTTCGGTGCGCTATGCAAGCGATATTCCCCGGCAGGTCGGGCTGGCCGGCAGCAGCGCCATCATCGTCGCCACGTTGCGCTGCTTGATGGAGTTCTACGGGGTAGAGATTCCGCTGCGCGTGCAGCCCTCGTTGGTGCTTTCGGTGGAAACCGACGAGCTGGGCATTGCCGCCGGGCTGCAAGACCGCGTGATCCAGTGCTACGAAGGATTGGTGTTCATGGACTTCGGCCCGGCGAGCACCGAGAACATCCTCGGGTTGTCGTGCGGGTCGTACGAGCCGCTTGATCCGCGGCTGCTGCCGCCGCTGTATCTGGCCTATAACGCCGAGGCCGGCGAACCGACCGAGGTGATTCACAACAACCTTCGCGCGCGCTACCAAGCCGGCGAAAAGCCTGTCATCGAGGCGATGCGCCGCTTGGCTCAACTGGCCGCCGCGGCGCGAGAGGCTTTGCTGGCCCGCAACTGCAAGTTGCTCGGCGCGTTGATCGACGAGAACTTCGACGTGCGGCGTTCGATTTGCCGCTTGGCGCCCATGCACGTCGAAATGATCGAACGGGCTCGGGCGGCCGGGGCCTCGGCTCATTTCACCGGCTCGGGCGGAGCGATCTTGGGCATTTGCGACAACGACGCCCTCTTTTCCCGGTTGCAACATTCCCTCGGCGAAATCGGCTGCCGCGTGGTCCGCCCACAGGTCAGCCCTTGACCGATTCTCCATCGCGCTCTCTTTGAACGAACGCTGCGTTCGCCAGTGATGCGCAGTACGACAACACGCCGATACCCGCAGGGTGAACGAGCGTTGCTGCTGCGTTCACCTATAATGCGCAGGACGGCAACACGACCAGGCGGACCAACGCAAGGCGGCCGTCTGTCGGCCGCCCCGGATTTCGAGGCTGCATCGCCTTTCTAACGATCACCGACGGTTCTCGGGGCCGGGCCCGGAAGCGTTCGCGCCGGCCGAACAGCGCAGCCAGGCGCGGGGGAGCCAGCGGGCGATGTCGGCGGCGGTCATGCCGATTGGGCCGATCGCCTCGGCCGCCAGATCACCGGCCAGCCCGTGAACGAACACTCCCAGCCGCGCGGCGTCAAAGGGATCCATCCCTTGGCCGAGCAGGGCCGCCACCACGCCGGTCAGCACGTCGCCCGAGCCGCCGGTGGCCATCCCCGAATTGCCCGTGGTGTTGCGCCACGAGCGGCGGCCGTCGGTCACCAGCGTGTGTCGGCCTTTGAGAACGACGACCGCGCCGAGTTGAGCCGCCAGGTTTTCGGCCGCGGCAATGCGCTCGTCGCCTTCGAGTTTTCGGCCGATCAGCCGGGCGAACTCGCCGGGGTGCGGGGTAAGCACGCGCGCTGCGCGAGCGGGGCGAAGGTTCTGCGGTTCGGCGGCCAGGGCATTCAGCGCGTCGGCGTCAACGACCATCGCCTTGGTTTGTTCCGCGAACAGTCGGCCGACCAGCCATTCCAATTCCCACGAACGCCCCAGCCCCGGTCCAATTGCCAGCGCTGTGGCGGCCAGCGCGGCCGCTTGCAGAACCTCGTAGCTTGACTGGCTCAATCGGCCCACCGCATCGCTGCCGAGAGGAATAACCGTGTAGCACGGATCGAAAGCGGCTACGGTGGGCGCGATGGGCGCGGGAACCGCCGCGCGAACCAAGCCGGCCCCGCTGCGCAGCGCCCCCATGGCCGCCAGCGCCGGCGCGCCGGCCATGCCCACCGAACCGCCGACAACCAATGTCGTGCCGAACGTGCCCTTGTGCGCGTCGGCCGGGCGCGCAGGCAGCGGCGGCACGTCGTCGTCGGGCAACCATTGAACCATGTTTTTCACCCTCCTCGCGCAATCCTATTCTACATGCCCGGCGGCCCGCTGCGACCCCGTGCCCGTCGAACGCTTTTCGCCGCCCGCGGTTGGTCGCATAGCGACGCCGCCGGGGCCGCAACCGTGCTGCCACGGCTGGTCATCGCGCGAAAAACACACTACACTCTTGGACAATCGGCCTGAGAATTGACCCGTCATCCGAGGACCGGACAAGCGACGCGCGAAACAGAACCGTCGCGGTTCGACGCCTCGTTTCCGAGACATTGCCATTTTCTGAAAAAGGGAGCTGGAACGATGCCCGTGGGATTCGGAATTATCGGTTGCGGAATGATCGCTCGTTTCCATGCCCGCGCGGTGGCCGACCTGCGCGGAGCGAAGGTGACGGCCTGTTATGACAATATTCCGGCAGCGGCCGACAAGCTGGCCGAAGAACTGGGCTGCAAAGCCTATCACAACCTTAACGAGATGTTGGCCGATCCCAGCGTCGATGTCGTGACCATCGGAACGCCCAGCGGCGCCCACATGGAACCGGCCGTAGCCGCCGCCCGCGCGGGAAAGCATATTATCGTCGAAAAGCCGCTGGAAATCACGCTGAAGCGATGCGATGCGATCATCGCCGCCTGCGAGAAGGCCGGCGTGGTTTGTTCGACGATCTTCCCCTCGCGTTTCCATGAATCGAGCATCGAAATGAAACGCGCCGTCGACAGCGGCCGCTTCGGGCGGCTGACCCTCGGCGACGCGATCGTCAAGTGGTATCGCTCGCAGCAATACTACGACAGCGGCGCTTGGCGCGGCACCTGGGAACTCGACGGCGGCGGCGCACTGATGAATCAGGCCATCCACAGCGTCGATCTGCTCACCTGGTTGATGGGGCCGGTGGTCGAAGTCCGCGCGCGGACCGGGCTGCTGGCGCACCAGCGAATCGCGGTGGAAGACGTGGCGCTGGCCACGGTCGAGTTCGCCAACGGGGCCCTCGGAGTGATCGAAGCCACCACAGCCGCGTACCCCGGCTACCTGAAGCGGATCGAGATTCACGGCGATCAGGGTTCAGCGGTCATGGAGGAGGAAGACATCAAGGTTTGGGATTTCGCCAAGCCGAACAAACGCGACGAATTGATCCGCACCCGAATGGCGGAAAAGAAAAGCACGGGCGGCGGCGCGGCCGACCCCAAAGCGATCGGGCACCATGGGCATGCGCGGCAGTTCGACGACGTGCTCAAGGCCATCAAACGCGGCGCAGCGCCGGCGATTGACGGGCCCGAAGGTCGCCGCTCGGTCGAGGTGATTCTGGCGATCTATAAGTCGGCCGAAACGGGCAAGGCGGTGCGGTTGCCATTGGCGGGCGATCCTTCGCTTCAGGCGCGAAAGGCTTCCCGGGGAAAGGGCTCTGCCTGAGCGCCGGCAACGCCTTCTGATGCTCGGAACCGCGATTGCCCTCGGCACAGCGATGCCTGAAGGCCGATCGGCAGGCGGTCGCGTTCTGCCGACCAAAGGCTGTCTCGGCGTGGGATTGCACTGCTGGCGAGCAAACCGTCTCGGAAAATCAACGCAAGACTGGGCTTGCGCCCATTGGGAACTAATCCAGTCGCCTGGCCCGGTAATGCAGCGCCGGCAATCGCCAGCAAGAAACGCCGGTTGTTCTGGCGTCGGGCGATGGCGCAGTCTATGATCGTATATCGGTCTTTTGCAACGGGAGCGCCCCGGGCAAGCCTGCGCCGTTCGCAGCCGGCCGGCCCGGTGGTGGTCGATCTGGCCGCGCGATTGGATCACGACGAAGTCGCTCGGTTCCCAACGAAATCATTGTCCGCCGCGCCGGAAACGGCGGGCTGATCGGATTGTTCACCTTCGAGGATCATCATCATGAGCGGACTGTTCCACCGCGCTGCGTTGTCTGTGACGGTTGTATTGTTGCTGGGCGCAGGCGTTTGGGCCGACGAACCCGCCGGCGACGAGTCCGCTGCGAAGGCGGCGTCGGTGACTGCTGCTGAGAAGAAGGCGGAACAACCGGCCGCCAACTCGGAACAGAAACCGGAAGCGAAACCGGCGGCCAAGCCCGCGGAGAAACCCGAGGCAAAACCGGCCCAGAAGCCGGCGCACCAGCCCGCAGGCAAATCGGACGAGAAGCCGGCCGAGAAGAAGCCGGCCGCGCCGCCGGCGCCCAAAGTGGCCAACGTGGTCCGATTCACTCTGCGCGGGTCGATGCCCGAGGGTCCGGCCGCGCCGGGACTGTTCGCCGAGTTGCAGACTTCGCTGAAGGACTTGGTCGAACGGTTTGACGCCGTGGCCGCGGACAAGTCGGTGTCCGCCGTCTGGCTTCGCATCGAAAACTTGGCCGTCGGTTACGGCAAGCTGCAAGAGCTGCGCGACGCGATTGCGCGAATGCGCGCGGCCGACAAGTACGTGGTCGCCGAACTGACCAACGCCGAGACGGCCGAGTATCTTGTCGCCTCTGCATGCGATCGGGTGGTGCTGGCGCCGTGCGGCAACCTGTTGGTGCCGGGCGTTCGGGCCGAAGTGACGTTCTACAAGGGGTTGTTCGACAAGTTGGGCGTCGAGTTCGACATGATGCAGATGGGCAAATTCAAGGGCGCGGCCGAGCCGTACACCCGCGCCGAAATGAGCGACGAGTTCCGCGAAAACATGACCGCCATCATCGACGACGTTTATCAGCGCCAAGCCGAGTTGATCGCCGGAGATCGCGGGATGAAGGACTATCAGGTCAAGGTGTTGATCGACCAAGGCCTGTTCACCCCGGCGGCGGCGCAGCGGGCGAAGCTGGTCGATCAGGTGGCCTATGCCGATCAGATCGAGCTCGATCTGCGTAAGCGGCTGAAGGTTGATGAATTGAAGATCAACACCCGCTACCGCAAGAAGCAAGTCGATACCGACTTCTCCGGCATCGGCGGGTTCATGAAGTTCATGGAGTTGCTCATGGGCGGCAAGCCCGGCGCGCGGCCGTCGAAGAACAAGCAAATCGCCGTGATTTACGCCGTTGGGCCGATCGTCGAAGGCAGAAGCGAAGCCGATCTGTTCGGCGAATCGACCGTCGGGTCGTCAACGATCGTCGGCGCGATCCGGCAAGCGGCGGAAAACCCGAAGGTGGCGGCAATCGTGCTGCGGATCGACAGCCCCGGAGGAAGCGCCACGGCCAGCGACTTGATCTGGCGCGAGGTCACCCGTTGCGAGAAGCCCGTGGTGGCCAGCATGGGCGATGTGGCCGCCAGCGGCGGCTACTACATTGCCATGGGGGCCGACACCATTTTGGCGGCGCCGACGACGATTACCGGCTCGATCGGCGTCGTGGGCGGCAAGGTGGTGCTGCGCGGCTTGTACGACAAACTCGGGCTGACCACCGAAACGATCAGCCGCGGCGACCGCAGCGGCGCCCTGTCGTCGAGCAGCACTTTCTCGCCCGAGGAGCGCAAGGCTTGGCAGGAGATGATGCGCGAAACGTATCGGCAATTCGTCGACAAAGCCGCGCAGGGCCGAAAGAAGCCGCGGCGGGAATTGGAGCAATTGGCCCAGGGTCGGGTGTACACCGGCCGGCAGGCTTTGGAGAATGGGTTGGTCGATCAGTTGGGCACGTTGCGCGACGCCATTGCCGCAGCCCGCAAAGCCGCGGGACTGAAAGACGAGGAACCGACCGACGTGCTCGTGCTGCCCGAGCCGAAGTCGTTCTTCGAGCAGCTCCTCGGTCTGGACGAAGAAGTGAGCCTTCAATCGGCCGTCGAGCCGGCGCTGGCCCTTTGGCCCGAAGCGGCCGCAGCGCTGGGCAAGGTGCGGACGATCCGCAAACTGGTTCGAGAGCCCGTGCTGATGTGGATGCCGTACGACGTTCGGCTGAAGTAGCGTGCGGTTTCGGTTCAATGCACGGTGGTCGGCCCGCCCGCCGCAGTCGCCGGCGCGGCGGGCAGCTCGATGACAAACGAACAGCCGCCGCCGGTCCGGTCGCCCAGTTCGATCTTGCCGCCGTGTTCATGCACGATTTTTCGGCTGACGGCCAACCCGAGGCCGGTGCCGCGCACGCCCTTGGTGGAAAAGAACGGATTGAAGAGGTGGTCGCGGTGTTCCGGGGCGACGCCCGGGCCGTCGTCTTCAATCGTGATCCGGGCGATTCGCTCGGCGGGAAGATATTCCGTTCGCACGGCGACGCGGCCGCCACGATCCCCTTCGCCGGCCGCGTCGATGGCGTTGGTGACGATGTTCAGCACCGCGCGATGAACGCCTTCAGCGTCGAAGACGCTTTCGGGCATCGACTCGTCGGGCGCATAGCTGAGCGCCACATTCCGTTCGGCGGCGCGCGCCTGCATCAACTCAACCACGTCGGCCACCGTGCGGTTCAGCTGGCCCGGCGACAGATCGGGCTCGCGCTCTTTGCTGAAGGTGAGCATGTCGAGCACCAGCGATGAAATCTTGTTCTGGTTCTTCTCGACGATCGTCCAGCCTTTGCGGACAATCGATTCGTCGTGCTCGTTCAAGCCCATTTCGATCAGGTAGCTGCCCCCGCGAATCCCTTGCAAAATGTTCTTGATGTGGTGCGAAAGCACGGCCACGGTTTGGCCCACGGCCGCCAGCCGCTCGGCTTGCACCATGGCGGAGTAGTATCGCGTGTCTTCGACGGCCAAGGCGGCCTGATGCCCGATGGCCACCATCAGCTTCAGATGGTCGCCGGTGAACTTGTTCTTGTGGCCTTTGAGAAGAACCTCCTCGGGCGGCGTCGAGGTGTCGATGTAGATCACGCCGACCATGTCGTATCGGCCCTGCATCGGCACGCAAATCGCTTCGCGCACGCCGGCCTGCACGATGCTCGCGCCGGGCTCCCAGCGCTGATCTTGCTTGGCGTCGCTGGTCAACACGCCCTCGCCCCGTTCCACCACGTAATCGAGTATCGTTCGGCTGATCGTAATCGTCTCGTCGGCGCCGGGGCGGGCGCGCGCGCGGCGGACCCGCGGCGCAAACTGCTTCGTCCGGGGATCGAGCAGCATGATGCAACCGCGGTCGGCCTCGACCCACTCGAAGATCAACTCCATGATCCGCTGCAAGAGCTGATCGATATCGAGCGTATGGCTGACGGCCAACGCCGTCCGATACATCACCTGCAAGTTGCCGCGGGCCCGGGCCAGCCAGGCGTTTTCGGGCTTGTCGGCCGAAAAGTCGAGCAGCGCGCTGCCCTCCTTTTGCGTAACCGACCGCACGATTCGCGAGGCCTCCTGTTCGGTCGGAGCGTCGGCAATCCGGACGATGTCGGCCAACCGGTCGGCCGACGGATCGAGCGCGCCGGTATAGAGCAGCAGCGTGCCGCCCACCTGAACCTGTTCGCCGCTGCGGAGCGCATGCTGCCGAATGCGCCGGCCGTTGACGTAGGTGCCGTTGGAACTGTTCAGATCCGAAATGACGTAGTCGCCCTGCTCGTCGCGGCGCAGTTCGGCATGATGCCGCGAAACCTCGCTATCGTGCAACTGCGCAAGGGCCGACGCGTCGCGTCCCAGTCGAACGACCGGATCGACCAGCTCGAACCGCATCCCCTGATCATTGCCGCGAATGACGAACAGCGATGGCATGAGCGTAAGTGAACCAACCGCGCGCCGACAATTGCCCCGGCCCAACGGCCCGAAGACGACCGCGAACAACCGAAGACAACGCAACACAGCCCGATGAGCCAGCTTGCTTGATTGTACGAACCGGCGGCGCGCGACGGTAGATCCGCCCACCACTGCCGCCCTGGAGAAGTGTTGATTGAGCTCAAGTCAGGCAGGCGCAACTGCTACGCTTTACCCATTTTTCCCGAATACGAAGGTTCCGCGTATTCGTCAAGCGGGAGAGATCGGAGCTGCGCGGTTCGAAATGGTCCGATATCCCCCGCCGATAACGCGAAGCGGCCCAAGCCCGAGCAAGTGACGCTGTTGAGCCGTTTCGCTGAACCGGGGGACGGCATTTGCCCGTTTCGCGGACCTGCTCGGCCCGCTTCGGAAATCATCGCGCATGGCGCGGCGCGAACACGCCGATCAAGTGCCGTGGCGACCTAGCCTGGACATCAGGCGGGCAAGGCGCCGGCCTCCGCGGGGTCGCCGGTGGCGGGGTGATAGGAACGCAGCGACCGGCGATCGACTCAGCCTTCGTCATCGCCGGCAACTTCGTCTTCAGCGGCAACACGGTCGCGGTTGGCGGCGACCGAAACGCCGCTGCCTGCTGAACTCCGCGGATCGCCGTCCGGCAAGTAGCGATGCAGCCCGACGCGAGCCAGCGCCCGTTGCGTCTTCCGGTCGTAGCGGGCGCGTTGATCGTCGTCGAAGTGTTCGGTCCAGCCTCCTGCCTTTCCGCGCCGGATAAAGGCGCCGGGCGTCATCCCCTGTTCAAGCATGAACTCGGTGGCGAAATCGAACTTCATTTCATACTTTTTCATGAAGGCGAAGCTCGAACGTTCGAGTATCCGCGGCATCTCGCTTTCGGGGATGTCGAGATCGCAGAACGCGATGATTCGCCGGATCGTTCCCTCCAGGTCGTTCACCAAGTCTTCGTAGAACAGGAAAAGCACATTGGGATTATCGCGGTGTTTCCACCAATGCGCCACGTGATACCACCACGATCCCCAAACGACCCAGCCGCGCATGTAGTAGCGGAAGAAATCGGCGAACGAACCGCGATAGCGGAAGTGCGACTGATAGAAGTGGTAGAACGAAACGGCCACGTCGCGGCCGTCGCGGGCGCAATAGATGAAGCGGCAGGCCCGCTTGGGAATCCAAATGTAGGGCAAGTGGCTCTTGAAGACGCGCGGCGACTTGAGTTTCTCGAAGTTGCGTTTATTCAGAGCGGCCCGTTCGAACCAGGGACAGACGTCGGCGATGTGGTCGAAATCCATCGAGCCGTCCGTGGTCAGTTGATACAGGATCATTTGCAGCCAGGTGGTGCCCGATCGAGGATAGGTCACCAGGAAAACATCGTCGCGGCGGGCAGTGTAGTCGAGGAACATCAGCCGCGCGTAGTCGATGGCCACTTGCAGCCCCCAGAAGATCCACGAGAGCAATCGGAGCTGGAATCCCACGATCCACAGTGCCCGCGATACGATCCACCGCAACGGCGCAATTGCCCGCCACAGAGCCGCTCTTCTAAGCAGCGAGGGGGGGTAGGAACACTTCTTCGGCGTCGCGGCCGATGCCGCTTGGGTAGTCATCGCAAGCCTTTCGGTTGTTCGTCGGCAGATTGGGTAAGGGCTCGGGCCGGGTTGGGTGGCGACGGGCTGTCGCGGCCGACCCGCGCGAGGCATTGGCGGAGCCGCTCGGCCAACACGGCAACGTGCGGTCGGCGAATCACGTCGAGATGTCCGCCGGGGATGCGATGCACCTCGACGCCGCCGCGGGCCCATGCGCCCCAGCCCATGGCCGGATCGGCGGTGATGTCGAAGCCCTCGGGCTGCTCGTCGCCGACGAAAAGAGTGATCTTGCCCGGATACTCGCGCGGCCGATGCTCCCACAAAGCCTTCAGGTTGGCTTTGAACACGTCGAACACCCGGCCGATCGCGTCGTCGCCCACTTCGGGCAACGCCACGCCCGCCGCGGCCGCACGGCTGCGGAAGTAGTCGAGATGCTCGCGCGGGGTCATCCGGCGCAATTGATCGAGCGTCATCTGTTCGTCGGGGAACATCGTTAGAATGATCGGCAGGAAGTCGTTTTCGGTGGCTTCGCGCTGCGGCCGGAGCGTGCCCGAGTCGATCAGGGCCAGCAGTCCGACATGCTCGCCCATCGCAATAAGCTGCTGTGCGAGCTCGAACGCCAGGTTGCCCCCCAGCGACCAGCCGCCCAGCAAATAAGGGCCGCGCGGTTGAACGCTGCGAACCGCAGCGGCGTAATGAGCGGCCATCTCGGCGGCGTTGGTGTGCGGCGGGAACAGCCCATCGAGGCCGACAGCTTGCAGACCATACACGGGCCGCTCGCCGGCCAGCGCCGCCGCCAACGCCTGGTAGCAAAACACCGTGCCGCCGGCCGGATGCACCAAGAACAGCGGATCGCCCGGGCCGCCCAATTGCAGAGGCACGAGCGACTGTTCCACCGGACATTGGTCGGGCCCGGCAAGCAGCCGGGCCAAATGCGCCACGGTAGGCCGCTGGAACAACGCCAACATCGGCAAGCGCCGCCCGCAGCGCTCCTCCAACAAGCTCATCATTCGCACAGCCAGCAGCGAGTGCCCACCGAGGGCGAAGAAGTCGTCTTCAGCGCCGATGGGGCTGACGCCCAACACCTGCCGCCAAACGTCGGCCACCACAGCCTCCTCGGCCGTGCGCGGAGCCACATAGGCGGCCGACCATCCGGGACGGGCGGTTCCCGGGGGCGGCAAGGCGCGCGCGTCCAACTTGCCCGAGGCCCCGCGCGGAAGCGAATCGACCACCACCACGGCCGAGGGGAGCATGTAGTCGGGCAACTGCGACTGGAGCCAACCGCGCAACCGGCCTTCGAGCAAAGCGGCCCGTTGCGCCGCGCCCGGATTGTTGGCGAAACGCCGCGGTTCCCAGGCGGCCCCGCCCCATTGTTGAAAGAACTGATCGAACGCCGCCGCGCCACTGCCCGGCCGCTGCCGATCTGTTGAGCCGGCGCGAGCCGCCTCCACCATGCCGCGATGTTCGCTCGGCAACGGAATGAATCGCCCGCGGCCGCCATGAGAGACCAAGCCCTTGCGCCGGGCCATTTGCCGCAGCGCGCGGCGCTGCGATCGGAGGTTGCGCCGGATGCGGCGCCGATCGGCCGCGATGCGCGCGCCTATCCGCCGCCGAAGGTTCGCCGCTGGTTCCCGCCCCGTTGCTGCCTGACGCCGCGAGTCGCCCGGTGTGTCCTCTGTCCGAGTGAAGATGATGTCGCAGCATTCGGGCCGATCGCTCCGCGGCCAGTGGAACTCGACGTTCCATCCCAGGGCAAGCGCCCACTGGCGCAACCGATCGGGGCGCAATCGCTGGTCGCCGGCAACGCCCGCAGCCGCAGCGCGCAGTGCGCCGACATCGGCCGGGCCTCCGGGCTTCTGCGCCGATTGCCAGCAGTTCAACGGGCTCGCCAGCCGCAGGTTTGGCACATTGTTCACCCGAACGCCCCGTGACGCGCCCTCGGCGAGCAACGCGGCCAACGCCTCCCAACCGACAAATTCCGTCTCCTCGACCAACTCCGCGCCGATTGGGGAGCGGTCGAAATGGAGCATCACGTCGTAACGGTATTGCGTCAGTTCGTTATCGTCGCCGAACGACTTCAGCAATACGTCAACGCGTTTCAATCGCGGCATTCGGCCGGGCAGCAGAAGAAAGAGCACCGGGTGGACGCCCAACTCCTGGTCGCTCGAAAGCCGCCGACCGACGCGGTCGAGCAATTCGTCGCGGACCATCGTATCGGCCGCCCGAGCCATCTCGGCCGCGCAGGCGAACTCGCCGGCAACCGCTTGGTTGCGAACGTCGGTCACATAGATCGTTCCGCCGCGTTCCAGCCGATCGGCAGCCGATTCGAGCCATTCGAGCAGATACTCGACATCGGGAAAATACGCCGCCAACGAGTTCAGCACAATCAGGTCGAATCGCTCCCGCGGCAACGAATCCCAGCGGTGCGGCTCGCAGCAAACAAGCGCAACCCGCTCGGCCTCTGCCGGACGGCGGGCCAGCGCGCTCTCGAGCCAGGAGATCGTTTCCGGACAGAAGTCGCTCGCCGTGTACGACCGGCACCGTTGAACCAACGGAAAGAGCAGCAGCCCCGTCTTGCATCCCATATCGAGCAGATGCCGCGGCCGCCGGGCCTGCAATCGGGCAAGGTGCTCGTCGCGCCAACACCGCATCTCCTGATGAGTGAACACCCGCCCGCTGATCGCGCCCACCCAGCCGGCTGGATGAAACGTGGGATCGCTGGGCGGGGGCGTTTGCCGCAAGGCGGCGTCGAACACTTCGCGCCAATGCGCGAAGCGCTCGGCAATCAGTTCACGCCGCTGCCGTTCGCCGTTGTCGCCTGCGGCGGCCACATAGGCCACCAAACGCGGGCCGCCCGGCGGCTCGTCGCGCACCACAACGGCTGCATCGCGCACGTCGGGGTGGCGGCGGAGCAAAGCGGCCACTTCTTCCGGCTCGACGCGAAAGCCGCGGAGCTTCACCTGCCCGTCCAACCGCCCAAGGAACTCCAGTTGGCCGTCCCGACGCCAGCGCCCCAAGTCGCCCGTGCGGTACGACCGCGCCCCGCCTCTGCGGAACCGATCGGGCCGAAACCGTTCGCTGTCGGAGCAGGCATCGCCAAGGTAGCCTCGGGCGACTTGCGGCCCACCGATGACGATCTCGCCGGGGAACCCCAAGGGCAACAGTTGCCCGCACGAATCGCATATGTAGATGGCCACTTCGGGCAGCGGGCGCCCCAACGGCGGTTTCTCGCGCGGCCCGCCGCGGCAGGGTTGCCCGCCTTCGCCTTGCGCGGCAGGCAGCGCATCAGCCGAAGTCCGCTCAGCCGAAGTCCGCTCGGTCGAAGGCAGCAAGGCCATCGTCGCGCCAATAGCGGCTTCCGTCGGGCCGTAGGCGTTGAATAAACGCCGCCCGCGCGCCCACCGGACGGCCACGTCGGCAGGCAACGCCTCGCCGGCCGAAACCACGGTGCGCAACTGCGGCACGGCGTCGGGTTCCAGCGCGCGAAGCATTGAAGGCGTCAGTTGCGCCAGTGTGATCTCGGCCTGGCGGGCGATCTCGGTCCAGACCTCGGGATTCATGGGCAGGCCCGGGTTCGACGGCAGCACCAACGTGGCGCCCGAGGCCAGCGCATTGAACATCTCGGCGAGCGATCCGTCGAACGCGGTCGAAAAGAACTGCAACACGCGGTCGCCGGGCCCGACGCCGAGAACCCCGTTCTGCCCCCGAACAAACGCCGCCGCCTGTCCGTGCTCGACCACAACCCCTTTCGGCATTCCCGTCGTGCCCGAGGTGAAGATGCAATAGGCCGCCCGTTGCGGTGACGGAGGGGGCAAGAGGCCGGGCGATTCCATCCCCAAAGCGATCAATCGCTCAACCGTCGTGATCTCGCAACCGCTCGCCGACAGCACCGCGGCCGCATCCGTCGAAACGGCCTCCGAAGCCGAGGCGGTCGCGCGGCACGACGAAGCGGCGGGAACAACCGCCCGACGGCAGCCGGCCAGCGCGACGATTCGCGCCAGACGCTCGGGCGGCGATTGCGGATCCAAAGGCATGAAGAGGCCGCCCATCTGAAACAACGCGAGCATGACGGCCACCAGTTCGGGCGACCGCGGCAGCGCCACTGCCACCGGTTCTTCCGGGCCAACCCCCCAGCGGCTCAGTCCGTGGGCGCACTGCCCAGTCCATTGCGCCAAGGCGGCGTAGGTCCATCGCCGCCCCGCGAATTCCAAGGCGATGCGGTCGGGCCCAAGAACCGCCTGCCGCTCGAACAACTCATGCAAGGTCGCTGGTGGATCGAAGGCGGAAGAGCGGTCATCGCGAGAAGAGCGATCATCGTCCAAAGAGCGATCGAAGGTAGATGATCGATCGAAAGCGGCCGGTTCATCGACGAGCGAAGGTCGTGCCCCGGCAGTATTGCGTGAACCGCTTTGCGCTGCGAGCAAGGCTTCGCCGCAGCCAAGCCGCAACAGTTCTCCGCTGGTGCGCGGATCAACCAGCGGCAATTCGCCGACGGGCATTTCGGGCCGTTCGATCGCGGCCGCTAAGAATACTTGCAAGGCATCGGTCAACCGCGCAATCGTGTCGCGGTGGAAAAGATCTGTCGCATACTCTGCAAAGCCTTCAATGCCGTCCCGCTGGAAGAAATGCAGCGTCAAATCGTGGCGCGCGGTTTGCGGGTCGACGTCGTAAGGTTCGACCGACCATGGGCCGTCCTGCGGCCACTCGATCGGAGCGTTCTGCCATACGACCGCCATGTTGAACAGCGGGACTTCGATGCCCGTGCGCCGCGGGGCGGCCGCCTCGATGATCCGCTCCAACGGCGCCGCTTGATGCTCTTGCACGCCGAGCATGACGCCGTGTTCGGCCGCGACGGCCGCGCGAAAACCCGCGCCAACGTCGGTCGCCCGCCGCACCGGCAACGCATTGACGAAGAAGCCCACCAAGTCACGGACGTCGGGATGCAAGCGGTTGGCCAAGGCCGCGCCGACGATCAGATCTTCTTGTCGGCACACGCGGGCCAGCACCGTCCGAACAGCGGCCATCGCCACGACGAAAGCCGAGGTGCGGCATTCAGCCGCGAATCGCGCAACGGCTTCGCTCATCGCGCGGCTCCAAACAAACCGGACCCGCCCGCCCGACCACGAAGGAGCGGCCGGACGCGCGAAGTCGCACGGCAAGCCGGGCGGCTCCGGGGCTGCGGCCAGCGATTGGCGCCAATAGTCCAGGTCGGCCTTCCATGCGCCGGAAGCCTCGGCCTCGCGCTGCCAGGCGGCGTAGTCGGCGTAACGGATCGGCAGCGGCGGAAGGCTTGCAGGCCGGGCCTGCGCTTTCGCTGCATAGAGTAACACCAAATCGCGCAACGCCACCCCCAGCGACCAGCCGTCGGCCGCAATGTGATGCATGACGATCAACGCAACGTGATCATCGTCGGCCAAGCGAAACAGCGCGGTGCGGAACAGCGACGACCCTTCGAGATCAAAGCCCTTTCGCGCCTCGGCCGTGAGCAGTGAATCCAGCGTCGCCCAGCGTCGCTCCGGCGGTTCGGCCGAAAGATCCCAAAGCAATCGCGCCGCACTGACTGGAGGATGGACAACCCGGCGGGGCATGCCGCCTTCATTGCGGTACCCCGTTCGCAGGCTTTCGTGACGCGCAACCAATGCGTCGATGGCATCAAAGAACCACTCCGAGCGCAATGGCCCGCGCACCCGCGCCGCGGCCGAAAGAAGCTGCACGGGATGCCCCGGCGCCGTTTGCTCGAGGAACCACAATCGCTGTTCCGCGGGCGACAAGAGAGCGGCTTGGCTGTCGGTGCATCGGGGAATGCGCTGCTGGTCGGCCCGGGCACGAGCGCGGCGGAGCAGGGCTTCTTCCAACAGGGCCCGCTTCGCCGGCGACACTTCGTTGATCCGAGACTCCCAACCTTGCATGACGACTATCGATCCCGAGCAAACCACCGCGATCGCCGGGCAAAGTGCGCCGTTGCCCGGCGGCCGACCGCGTTCGGCCCAAGCCGATCAACGCGTCTCGGGCGGCCAAGCCGAAGCTTGGCGCCGCTGCGCCTCTTCTTCGCTGATCGACTCAATTTCGGCAAGCACATCGGCCAAAGACAACTGTGGGTCGGCCCCCTGATAACGCCGAATCAGGTTGCACAGCGCCGCGATGGTCGGGTCGCCGAACAACTGCGAGAGCGAATAATCGGGCGGCAGCAACGGGCGCAACCGCATATACAATTCGACGGCCGAAAGCGAGTTTCCGCCAAGCTCGAAGAAGTTGTCGTCCAACGCCGCCGAATCCACACGCAGCACTTCGCACCAGTGCCGCGCGATCTCGATCTCCAGCGGCGACTGCGGCATGGGACGGTCGCTTGCGGCGCGTTGATCCAGCGACGCGGCGCGCCATTGCGCGACAACGGGCAGTTGACCGCCGAGAAAACTACTGCGGCAAACGGCGCGGGCGATCTTGCCGCTGTTCGTTCGCGGCAGCGCCCCGCCCGGGATCAGCACCACCGCCCCGGGCGCCAGAAAGAACTCGGCGGCAAGCTCGCGGCGAATCGCCGCCATCACCTGCTCGGGATCGAAGCCAGGCCCGCGACGCACCTCGTGAACGATCACCACGCGTTCGGCCCCGCCCATCTCGCAGGCGAAGGCCGCGCCGCCGCCGTGGCGAAGCGACGAATGGCCGCGGGCGACGGCCGCCTCGATGTCGTGCGGGTAGTAGTTCCGCCCCCGAATGACGATCATCTCCTTGATCCGCCCGACGACGAACAACTCGCCCTCGTGAAAAAATCCCAGGTCGCCGGTGCGGAGAAACGGCCCGTCGCCGTCCGCGGTAAAGGCATCGAAGGTCGCCCGGCTTTCTTGGGGACGATTCCAGTAGCCCAGCGCCACGTTAGGGCTTTGCACCCATATTTCGCCCACCGTGTCGGCCCCGCAGCGGCTCAGGGACGAGGGATCGACAATCTCGACTGTCTGCCCCGCCCACGGCCGTCCGCAGCCCACCAGTCGCCAAGCGTCGGGGGCCGTTTCGGCAGCGGGGATAGCGCGGCCTTCGGCCAAATGCCTCCGCGAAAAACAGCGTTCTACCCGCACTTCGAACCACCGGCCCGAAGTGACATTAAGCACCGCTTCGGCCAGGCCATAGGCCGGCAGAAAGGCCTCGGGCCGAAAACCGGCGACTGCGAACTTGGCGGCAAACTCGGCCAACGCGCCGCTGCGAACTTGCTCGGCCCCGACAACGGCGACGCGCCAACTGCTCAAGTCGATTCCATCGAGTTCTTGCGGACGCACCTTGCGGGTGCAAAGCTCGTAGGCGAAGTTCGGCGCCCCGCTGGTTGTGCCGCGGTAGCGCGAAATTGCGGAAAGCCAACGCAGCGGCCGCTGCACGAACGCGGCCGACGGCATGAAGATCGTTTCTCGCCCGGCATAGACGGGAAGCAGCATCCCGCCGATCAGGCCGAAATCGTGGTGCGGCGGCAGCCAGGTAACGCCTACCGCGTTCGGCACGTCCTCGCGGCACATTGCCGCCACGCTGCTAAGCACGTTGCGGTGCGAAAGCAGCACGCCCCGCGGCGTGCCGGTCGAGCCCGACGTGTACTGCAAGACGGCCGGGCTGTCGTCTTCAATCGGCGGCGGCTGCCAGCGGGAGCCGTCGGCGGCAAACAAGGCGGCCATCTCAACCGCCTCAATCGAGCGGGCCGAGGCCCCCATCGCTTGCAACACCACCTGTCGTTCGTTGTCCGACGCCGTTAGGGCCGCGGTGGGCAAGGCGTCGGCCACAATCGCCTGCAAACGGGGCAAAGTGCGGCGCAGCCGCAAGGGATCGGGCGGAACCACCGGCACGGCTGTGGCGCCCGCCAACAAACAACCCCATAGAGCGGTCACGAAATCGAGGCCCGAGTCGAACACCAACAGCACCCGCTGCCCGAAGGCGCCGCGCTGCTGCAAACCCGCCGCAACCGCCCGCGCTCGGCGAAACAGCTCTCCGTAGGTCAAACAGCCGCTTTCCGTCTCGCCGTCGGCCAGGAATCGAAAGGCCGTCGCGTTGGGCATCACCCGATGCTGCCGCAGCAAGGCGTCGACCAGCGTGGTCGAGTCGCCGGCAATCGAATCGGTCGCATGATCGGCGCCCGCAGCAGCTTCAACAGAATCCACGCCGGCGATGGGTATGCCCGAGTGCATGTCACGAAACCGACATAGATTGATCCCCAGCGAAGCTGTGCAGCGACGATCTCTCGTTGCTTCCCGCCAAGCCGGCCTGTTGTTGGTCGGCGCTGTTGTACGCTTCGTCCGAGGGGCTATCGAAAACGATTGCACTTAGAATAGTTCCGGAAACACCGGAAAACAAGGTTTTGCTTGACCGGGCGGGCCGCTCGCTCCCGTTGCGGCTCAAGCCCGCTGGAAGCGCCTCTTTTTGCCCTCGGGGTGCCGCCGGCCGAGTTCGACCCCGCCGGCGCGGCCACACGGCCGGTCCCCCCGTTGCTCGCGGTCCGTCCGGGCCATTTCTCCTGTTGCGGGCCCGATGCGCCATTGCGCAACGAGAACGGCGCCGGCAGGGCAGCGGTGCTTGCCTGCTACTTGCATCGGCCCACAAGGCTGCTTAGACTACCTTGGGGAGTGCGGTCCCGGCCGCAAGATCGAAGCGGCTCGGGCCGAGCCCCGCCCGCCTCGCGCCGCGCGCGTTCGCCGAGGCGCCGCTGCCGCCAGCGCCCCCGCGATTGAATCGTGCATCGCTCAGCCAAGCCGCGCCGCTTTCCGTTTCCGCGGGGATTCGTGCAGCCGCGACGGTTGATAAATCCGGTCTTCGGCGAAGATCGAAACACCAATTCGCCCTCACCACCAGTCGCTTTATTCAGGGAGCATCAACAGCCATGAAAAAGATTTCCCGTCGTCGTTTCTCTGCCGTTGCCGGCGCCGGCATCGGCGCATGCGCGATCGTGCCTCGCTGCGCCGTTGCCGGCGCGGGCGAAACCCCGCCCAGCGAAAAGGTGAACATCGCGGGCATCGGCGTGGGCGGCCAAGGTTGGGGCGATATTCGCAACTGGGAACGGGAGAACATCGTCGCGCTGTGCGACGTGGACGAAGGGCGCGCCAAAGAAGCCCGAGCGAAGTTCCAAGCGCCGTACTACCGCGACGCCCGCAAAATGTTCGACGAAATGGAGAAGAAGATCGACGCCGTGCTCGTCGCCACGCCCGATCATACGCACGCTTTCCACGCGATCAACGCCATGAAGCGCGGCAAGCACGTCTATTGTGAAAAGCCGCTGGCGCACTCCATCGGCGAAGTGCGCGCCATGATGGACGCCGCCCGCAAGCACAAAGTGGTGACCCAAATGGGCAACCAGGGCCATGCCAGCGGGTCGATCCGCACCTTCTGTCAGTGGATTTGGAGCGGGGCCATCGGCAATGTGACCGAAATCCACGCGGCATGCGGCGCGTTCCCCGGACTGTACAGCCAGATCCGGAACCTGGAAAAGCTCAGCGAAAAGCACGAAGTGCCCGCCACGGTCGATTGGGATTGCTGGCTGGGGCCGGCCAAAAAGCGCGACTACAGCCCGTTGTTCCACCCGTGGAACTGGCGCGGCTGGAGCGCCTTCGGCACCGGAGCGATCGGCGATTGGACCTGCCATGTGATCGACCCGGTGTTCTGGGCCCTCGACCTTGGCGCCCCCGAGTCGATCACCGCCGAGATCGAAGGCTGGGATCCGAAAACCCAGGGCGAAACCTTCCCGGCCGGATCGGCCATCACCTTCCAATTCGCGGCCAAGGGAAAACGCGGTCCGATCAAGATGGTTTGGTACGACGGCACGAAGCGCATCCCCCATCCGAAGGATCTGGAGGCCGATCGCAAGCCGCCCGAAACCGGCGCGGTGGTCATCGGCGATCAGGGGACGATCACCTACGGATCGCATGGCGCGGGCGGGGTGCGTTTGGTGCCCGAAAAGAAGATGCGCGAGTTCAAACAGCCCGAAGTGACCATTCCGCCGGCCCGCGGCGGCGGTCATCATCAGGAATGGATCGTGGCGATTCGCGAAGGCGGACAGGCCGGATCGAACTTCGACTACGGTGGACCGCTGACCGAGATCGCGCTGCTGGGGGCCATTGCTCAACGGTTCCCCGGCGAAACGCTGCGTTGGGATGCCGCCGCGATGCGGTTCACCAACAACGACGCCGCCAACGCGCACGTCACCCCGTCCTATCGCGAGGGCTGGTCGCTGTAGCGGGCCCGCAACAGGCGCCGCGGCCCAGCGCCCGACGCCGAGGGCGGCGCGGTTGGCTTTCCCGATCGCGCCGTAACGATCCAAGCAATTCAGCGGACAAGCAACTAAAAGAAACCGCCGCGTTCGCCGAGCTCGATTGGCGAATCACGGCGTTTCTTGTTGCCGAGCGTAAAGCGTGGGGCTTAGCCGGTTCGGCGCGAAGCACCCGGACCGCAAATGCTTTCTTCGAGGCGTTCGAACTCCTCGAAACTGCGGAAGTGAATCACCAGCTTGCCGCGTCCGCGGGCGTTGTGGCTGAGTTGCACTTTCATCCCCAATGCGGCGCGGAATCGCTGCTCCAGCGCGGCCAGTTGCTCGTTGCGCGGTTTCACCGCGGCGGCCGCCCGACGCCCGGTCCGATCGACCACGCTCAACGGCTCGGCGTCCAGCGCGTCGATGCGTTCCTGCACCAACGCCTCGGTGGCGCGAACGCTGAGCGTCTCTTGCTGGATGCGGCGGCAAAAGGCCACCTGTTCGTTTTCATCTCCCAACGGCAGCAAGGCGCGGGCATGGCCCTGCGTGATCTTTCCGGCGCGGATCGCCTGCTGAACCTCGTCGGGCAATTCCAGCAACCGGATCAGGTTGGAAATGGTCGAGCGATCGATCTTCAACCGCCCGGCAAGCTCTTCCTGGGTGCTTTCGTACCGTTCCAGGTACTGTTGGAACGACATCGCCTTTTCCAGCGGATCGAGGTCCTTTCGGTGCAAGTTCTCGATGATCGCCAGTTCGGCCGATTCGCGCGGGTCGGCTTCGACGATCTGCACGGGCACCTCGGTCCAATGAAGCTCCCTGGCCGCCCGAAGACGCCGCTCGCCGGCCACCAGCTCGTAGCCGGCATCGACGCATCGAACCACGATCGGCTGCAACAGTCCGTGAGCGGCAATGCTCTCGGCCAACTGGGCCAGTTCCAGCGGATCGAATACCTTGCGCGGCTGCGAGGGATTGTGCGCGATCTTGTCGATCGGCACGCGGCGCAACGTGTCGGTCGATTCGCCCACCGGCCCTGCGCCCCGGCCGCCGCTCTCCGGGTGATCGAATTCGCCCGTCTGCTGCGGCAGTCGCCCGCCTTCGCTCGGCGCGACCGCGTCGCCCGAGGGGGGCGCGGCCGATGCAATCGGAGCGGCACTCGGCACGTTCCCGGCGGGACGGGCAATCCCGCCCAATAGGGCTTCCAATCCACGGCCCAAACGGCGTTCTCTAGTCACGATCGAGTACCTCCATGCACAGTTCCGCGTAGGCCCGGCTGCCGCGGGCGCGCGGGTTGTAGTCGATCACCGGCAACCCGTGGCTCGGGGCTTCGGAGACGGCCACGTCGCGCGGGATGGCGGTTTGGAAAACGATCTCTCCAAAGAATTCACGGACCTCTTGATCCACTTCGTGCGTCAGTTCGAGGCGGTGGTCGTACATCGTCAAGAGGATGCCGCCGAACTGGAGTTGGTGAGCGTCGTGCAAGATGACGTCGCGAATCACCTCGATCATCTGCGTCAGCCCTTCCATGGCGAAATACTCGCACTGGATCGGCATCAGCACCTCCGTCGAGCCGGCCAAGGCCGTGCGGGTCAATGGCCCAACCGAGGGCGGGCAATCGATCAACACGAAGTCGTAGCGATTCAGCCCGAGTTCCAAATAGTCGCGCAGGCGATTGGTGGGCGAATTCTGGTCGCGCGCCAGCAGTTCGATATCGCGAAAACTGCGGGTGCCCGGCAACAGATCCAGCCCGGCAACGCCGGTGGCCAAAGCCCCCTCGGCCAAAGGCACGCCTGTCACCAGCGGGTGATTTGCCGTCGGGGCTTGCCCCAACCCGGTCGTGGCGTTGCATTGCGGGTCGAGATCGACCAGCAGCACTTTCATCCCGGCCATGGCCAGCGCAGCCGAGAGGTTGATCGCAGTGGTTGTCTTCCCCACCCCGCCCTTCTGGTTGGCCACGCAAAGAACCCGACCCATGACGCCTTCTTCCAGCTTTTATGCTCGCGCGGCAAACCGGCATTACATCGGCGAACAATGGTTGGTTCGCCTGTGCCGCCGACGGCCTCGTGCGGCTGTTCGCGCCTTGCGCGCGGGTCGGACACGCCGGCTCGCAATTGCCCCGGCAGTCCGCTCGACGTTGCGGCGGGATTGTATCAATCGGGCTTGTTGCGAGGAAATGGCAGTTTTCGGCCCAGGCCCAAAATGCCGAATCGGTCAGCCCCCAGGCAAGCGACTTCGATGCCCCAAGACCGGCCGCCCCTTGAGCGGCCCGGTTGCCCCGGGGCGCCACGCAGAAGGCGGCTTGCAATGGGGCGCAGATCGCCGAAATCGGCTTCCCCGGCAACCAGTTCGCGGCCCCGGGAAAAAACCGGCGAATTCAACGGGCAACGAGGGCCGACCGCAAAGCTCCGTTTCACGTGAAACAAGCCTGCGCACATTGCCCACAACTTGGCCCCAGGCGCGAACGGCGCATATCTCCAGCGCCGCCCACACGCCCCAGTTGGCAATGTTTCACGTGAAACGCCCCCGGGCATTGACGGGCGCGGATTGGAATTGCAGCCGAACGGCGCTAAGAACCCCAGTGAATCCGTGGTGCGTTGCACGGCGGCAATCGCCCCCCGAGGCGCGTCGCAGGTGCATTCTGAGGGCGGCCCGGCAATGCCGACAGCGCCGAATTACTCCAGCGGGTTGAACACCAGCCCGGTGAGCAGTTTTGGGTAGAAATAGGTGCTCTTGGCGGGCATTCGCTCGCCCGACATGCTGATCTGGCGAACATGTTCCACTGTTGCCGGCATCACCAGGGCAGCCAGCGGGAAGTCGCCGTCGCGCAGCCCCTGCTGCACTTCATCAATCAAATGGACATAGCCGGGCCGAGGCAGTTCCGCGCCGCCGGAAAGCAGATCGTCGATCACCAACCGATGCAACAAGGCCACGCCGAGCGCCTGCCACTGGGGCGAATGGTCGGCCGCAAGCTCGGCCATCCGAGCTCGCCCCGCTTCGGTCAACCGAGCGACGGTCCACCGCCCGTCCGCCGCGGTAAACAAGGCCAGCGTGTCTTGGCGATCTTCCAAGACCATCTCGTCCCAAAGCGACGAGGCCCGTTCGACGCCCGCGCCGCCGGCAGCCGTGTCGAAGAACGGCCGCAACTTCGACGCCAACTGTTCCGAGTTCAGACGCAGTTGCCCGCCGGGCCCGGCCCGAAACAGCCGATGCGTGGGCATAATCGACAGCCCGGGGTCTTCCATCGAAACGCACATCATCAGGGTGTAGTTGGCCGGATGATTCGGCGAAAGAAACCCGCTGTCGTACACCTGATCGCGATAGTTGCACGCCGTTTCGTAGCGGTGGTGGCCATCGGCAATGAACAGCGGCTTGGGCCCCATGATGCCAGCCACCTGCGAAATGACTCCCACGTCGGTCATCGGCCAGAGGCGATGCTCGACGCCGAGGTGATCGTGCGCCACGATCGGGGTTTGCCCGGCCACAGCGGCTTCCAAGACACTCTGAGCCTCATTTTGCGGATCGGGGTACAGTCCGAAGATCGGGCTCAAGTTGGCCTTGGTGACAACCGTGAGCATCAGCCGATCGAGCTTCGGTCCGGGCATGGTTTCCTCGTGCGGAAACACCAGCCCTTCGCCAAAACGCGACAACCGCATCCGGGCCAAGAAGCCCCGGCGCAGGCAGGCGCGGCCCTCGATCTCAAATTGTTGATGATAGACGTAGATCGCCGGATCGGCCTCGGTGAACAACACACCTTCGCTTTGCCATTGTCGATAGAACTTGGCCGCCCGAGTGTATCGGTTGTTGGCTTCGTCGTCGTCGCCCGGCTCGATCCGATTCAAATCAATGCGAATCACGTTGCACGGGTGCTTGCGATACAGCCCGTCTTGCAACTCCGAACCGATGACATCGTACGGCGGAGCCACCACGTCGCTCAAACTGCCGACGTGACCGAGGTTGTAGCGAACGGCGCGAAAGGCTTGAATTTCCGGCATGTTTGTGGGCGCAACAGCGATAAGCGTGACAAGGCGATATTACTCTGTCGTTCCCGCCGGAAAAGGCGCAACGCGGTGAACCGGCGCAGCGAAGCGAGCCTAACCGACGCAACAACGCCTCAGAGGCGGAATCGAATGAGCCGTTATCGCGCATCGGCCCTCGGCTGTCAACGGGGCCATTGGCCGCCTGTTGGCCGCCGTTCGCCGCAGAAGCGGCATTCGGCCGAATGGACCTCCGCACGGAAATATCCGACTCCGTCAGCGGAACCCTTTTAGATCCGCGTCCGGCCAACTGCCAGACAACCCGCCGATCGCCGTCGGGCGTCAAGAAACGAAAACCGCCCGCAGGCCATTGCGACCCGAGGGCGGAATAAGTGTACGCACGTACCGCATCCACGGCAGGTTGGTCGAAGGGGCGTTCAGCGAGCCAGTCCAAACGCCGGCTGCCGACCATACCCCGTCGTTGGCTTACTGGTTGAAGAACTCGGTGTTGTTCGGGTAGAAGCCACCGTTCGACTCGTCGTACTGCCAACCGGCGCCGCCGGCGACAACGGCGGTGGGCACCTGGCCGGGCGTGGCGACGGCCACGAGGGTGTTGCTGCCGTTGAACGGATTGGCCGGCACTTCACCTTGGATGTACGGGCCGTAGAGCAGTTCACCGGTTTGCGTGCCGTTGATGTCGGTCTTTTCGGTCATTTGCTTCTTGAAATTGGCCAGCGTGGGATACTTCCCGTTGTGGTTGGCCTTGTACAGTTCGATCTGCGATCGAACCGTGTGCAGATTGAACTTCAGCGAGCTGTTTTTGGCGTCGGTGGTCGACGACGAGAACTGGGGGATGATCGTGGCGGCCAACACGGCCATGATGATCACAACGATCAACACTTCGATCAACGTGAAAGCAGAGCGACGGCGGTTCACAAGCATGGCACCTGTTCCTCACTAAACTGGTCGGTAGACTGGAAACCCCTCTGGTCCAAGCCCGCCCCCCGCGACTCTGCCACGCGCGCTCAACATGCTCGCAAGATCAGGGCTGTCGCGGCCGCCCGACAACAGCATCGGGCGTTATTGTGATTTAGGTCGCAGATTGGATCGAGTCAAATTGCCGAACCGTAAAATCCGCGAGCGACCATCGGCACCGCCGGAATCGAGCGAGTCGGCCTTTTCTTCTCCGCTTCGCGTGCGCGCTACGATCATCAAAGTCTGCCGATCCGGAACAACCAGAACGCGCACGTGGAAAGCGCGTGCATAACCGGTCGCTATATTCTCTGCACAGCCCCCACAATGACGATAAGCAGAATAAGTTGGTTGTTCCGTGACGCAGAGAACATGTACGACGAAAGGAATCGCTGGGCAAACCAGGCGGTCGGCGCAGTCCAGCTAATGTACGTCGATCGATACGGCCGAAGACGAAAGACGGGGGGCAGTTTGCTCCGAGTCAACCAGACCCTTTTCTATATCCTCGTGATGCTCGAAGGAGGCAAGTCATGAAGTGGTTGCTGGGTGTACCGCTGCTTGCAGTGGTGCTGACGACGCTAGCAGCCGATCCGGCTCAGGCCTTTTACTGCGGAGTAGCGCGTTTCCGCTGTAGAACCGCCTGTAGCCCGGTTGAAGCGTGCGCCACCGACTGCACCGTAATGAAGACGGTGCGCGAGGTGTGCTACGAGAAGCGCCAGTACACCTGTTACAAGACAGTGTGCGAACCGGTCTGCGAGCAGAAAACGATTCAATGCGTCAAGTACGTTCCCGAAACGCGCTACCGCGAGCAACGATACACGGTGATGAAGCCCGTGTACGAAACTCGCATGAAGACCTGCCATTACACGGTCTGCAAGCCCGTCTGGGAAACTCGGACCAAGCAGGTTTGCTACACGGTCATGAAGCCCGTGTACGAAACCCGGACGAAAGAGGTTTGCTACACGGTGATGAAGCCGGTGTACGAGACCCGCGAGAAGGTTTGCCGCTACACGGTCTGCAAGCCCGTGTGGGAAACCAAATCGAAAGAGGTTTGCTACACGGTCATGAAGCCCGTGTATGAAACCCGCGAGCGGGAAGTGTGCTACACCGTGTGCAAGCCGGTGAAGGTGACGAAGACGGTCAAGGTTTGCTCCGGCCGCTGGGAGACCCGCGAGGTGGCCCCGAAGGCCTGCGATCCGGCCGCCTGCGCCCCCGAGGCCTGCACGCCCGCCACGTGCGCCCCGGTGAAGACCGTCCGCGTATGGGTGCCCGAGATTGTCGAGAAGCAGATCGAATGCACCCAATGGGTTCGCGAAACCTGCGTGAAGAAGGTTCCCTATACGGTCTGCCGCATGGTGCCCGAAACCCGCGTGAAGACCGTCACCTGGCAGGAATGCCGCATGGTGCGCGAATGCCATGAGAAGCGGATTCCGTACACCGTTTGCAAGATGGTGCCCGAAACCCGCGTGAAGACCTGCACCTATCAGGTCTGCAAGATGGTGCCCGAAACCCGCGTGAAGACCGTCACCTGGCAGGAATGCCGCATCGTGAAGGAAGTCCACGAGAAGCGGATTCCGTACACCGTCTGCAAGATGGTGCCCGAAACCCGCGTGAAGACCTGCACTTATCAGGTCTGCAAGATGGTGCCCGAAACCCGCGTGAAGACCTGCACCTATCAGGACTGCAAGATGGTGCCCGAAACCCGCGTGAAGACCGTCACCTGGCAGGAATGCCGCATGGTGAAGGAAGTCCACGAGAAGCGGATTCCGTACACCGTCTGCAAGATGGTGCCTGAAACCCGCGTGAAGACCTGCACCTATCAAGTCTGCCGCTGGGTGAAAGAGTGCCACACGAAGCAGGTTCCGTACACCGTTTGCAAGATGGTGCCGGTGGTCTGCACGAAGATGGTGCCCTATACCGTGTGCAAACCGGTGCATTACACCAAGACGGTCAACTGCGTCCGGTATGTCACGAAGAAGGTTCCCTACACGGTGACCCAGTGCGTTCCGGTGGTCACCTACAAGCAGGTGCCGGTGAAGGTTCATTGCCCGGCCCCGAAATGCTGTGCGGCCCCAGAGGCCTGCGAGGCCCCGAAGGCTTGCGGCCCGGTCGGTTGCAATAGCTGATCGGAGCGCCCATTGCCAGGCATCACGCCCTAGGCGACCGGAAGGTTACCCGATGGGTCTGGTTTAGACGACGGACGGCGGCTTGATTCCCCTGGGTCGAGCCGCCGTTCGCGATTTCTTGACCGCCGTTGGGCTGGCGCGATGCAGGGCAGCAGCGCCGCCGGGCGCCCGGACGGTCAGCCATCAACCGCTCGGGCGTGTCTTGCCCTCGGCCGCGGTGTAGCGAAGCACGCGAACGTCTTCAATGGTGATCATGCCCTCGGCCACCGATTCTTCGAGGAACGGCAGCAGCGATTCGATCTTGTTGCCGACGTCGACGATTTCGATGACGATCGGCATGTCCGTCGACAGCTCCAGCACTTTAGTCGTATGCACCCGGCTGTTGGCGCCAAACCCCATCGGCCCGCGCAACACCGTGGCGCCGGCCAGTCCGAGTTCGCGGGCCTTCAACACAATCGCTCGATAGAGGGGCTGCCCCTGCCAAAGGTCCGACTCGCCGATGAAGATCCTGAGCAATTTGCCCTCTTCGCTGAGCTTCATGACGGGAAACTCCTCTGGACTAGGCAGGGTGGAAAAAGGGGTGATCGGCCCGGGAACCTCAAGCCGCATGGCCGCCTTGTCCGCGGCGACGCGGTTCTGACGATAAAGCAGCACATGGCCCCGTTCCAAGGTGGCCATTCCTTCGAGCACAACCTCGCCGACCACCGAGAGGAAACGGCCGATCGTGCGGGGATTATCGACGAACTCAACGATCACCGGCACATGCTCGACCAGCGACCAACTGCTGCGTTCGAGCAATCGTCCGGTGATGTCCGTGCCGAGGATTCCGCGAAAAACGGTGGCGCCGGACAGACCGTTTGCCTTGGCCTTTCGGACCAACGTTTCGGCCGCCGGGGCGGAGAACCAGCCGTGCTTGTCGGTATTGCGGAGGTAAACCCGCAGCAGCGTTTGTTCGCCTTCGAGTTTCATACGCCTTCCTACCGCCGCGTTAGCGTCCGAGCAAGATGCCGATGCGGACTGCCAACAAACCGAAGAAGAGGCTGCCGAAGAGATAGGTCATCGCCGTCAAGCCATCGCCGTCGCGCAGCAGTGCGTGCGATTCGTACTCGAAGGTCGAAAATGTCGTCAGCGAGCCGGTGAACCCGACGGCCAAAAGAAGACGCAAATCGTCTGGCTGCAAATACCAAACACTGCCCGAAGGGAATCGCTCGGAAAGCATCGTCATCAGCCAGCCTAGAAAGAGGCTTCCGACAACGTTGACCGACAACGTCCCCCAAGGGAAGCCGGTGCCCAACAGCCGGCCCATGCCGGCGGTAACGCCCCATCGTGTCAGGCCGCCCAGGGCCGAGCCCAACGCCACCAAACCAATCTGGATGAGCACGCGCACGCGGCATCTCCTGCCGAAAAACAATAAACCCTGCCGTCGATCGTCGTTGGCAGGGTTGAACCTCGATCAATCCGAATCCCTACCGTCGTTCCGCACCAGAACGGTAGGAGTCATCATCCCCGGAAGGACCAGGGCGGTTGACGGCGAACTCCATCGCCGATCTCACTCGATTAGGGCAAGGCCGGCCGCGGCCGAACAGAAGGCTTCGCCGCGGGGCGGACCTCGCAGCCATTCCCCTCAATCAAGGCTTTAAAGCGACATCTCGCGCACGTTCGTCTCTGAAAATAACGCCGCGGCCGATGTTGCGGGAGCCGAATGGGGGCGCTCTTCTTGAAGATTCTAATCGCCCCCGGCAGACCCGTCCAGAACAGATTGTTCAAACGCCGCGACAACCCTGCGAGCCCGTTGCGGTCGCAGCCAACGCCCGGGCGGCGGCCACATTTCGGGCGATCAGGCCGGCCACGTAACCGCCCTTGAACCCGGCATCGATATTCACCACGGTTACGTTCGAGGCGCAGCTATTGAGCATCCCCAACAGGGCCGCCAAACCGCCAAACGCCGCCCCGTAGCCCACGCTCGTCGGCACCGCCACCACCGGACAGGCCACATAACCGCCGACAACGCTGGGCAACGCCCCTTCCATGCCTGCAACAACCACAACCGCGTCGGCAGGCTCGATCAACGGCAGATTGGCCCTCAGCCGGTGCGGACCGGCCACCCCCACGTCTTGAACAAACACCACCTCGGCGCCCGTCCAAAGGGCCGTTTCGCGGGCTTCCTCGGCCACGGGCAAGTCGCTGGTGCCTGCCGAAACCACGGCCACACGGCCCCGCGGTTCCGAGGGCCGGCTGTCGGCCATCGAACCGATGCGGAAGGTTCTGGCCATCGGGTTGTAGTTCCCTTGGGAAAAAACCGGGCCCAGCGCGGCCGCCTGTTCCGGCGACACCCGCGTTGCCAGCACCGATTGCCCGTGCTCAACCAGCGCCGACACAATCTTCAACATCGCCTCGGGCGTTTTTCCTTGCCCGTAAATCACCTCCGGGAACCCGCAACGGCGTGCGCGGTCGATATCGACCTGCGCCGGCCCAACGTCGGCAATCCCCCCGGTTGCCCGTTGCAGGAAATGATCGATCGAAAGCCTGCCGGCCAAAAGATCTTCGGCCAACCCGCGAAGCAGATTCGGATCGGTCATCGGCGCCCCCCTGGGACTGAAAGCGAACGCAAAAAAGGTCACGAAAGATAGCAGCCGAAACGGCCGGCACCGCTGTGCCGCTCGCCCAGCGGTTTCATCTTACCACGGCGCCAACGTCGGGGCGAACCGCCCGTAAGGCTGCTTGCTTCTTGGCGCCTTCATTCCGCCGGAGGGAGTTCGAGGTTCCCCGACCCCGGCGCAGGCCCGGCGTATCGCAGCGCGATTGCCGGCCTTGCGGAAAATATCAAAGTTGGCCTATACTAACGCTTTGCGACAATGGTTCAACGCGGCATTGCGTTTGGCCCGCCGGCCGTCGGATTGGCGGCTTCCGTTCGGTCCTGTGCCTTGTGCCAGCCGACCAAGACCGATCGTCAGGCCCGCGAACTCTTGATCATGCGGCGCCACGGTCGCGATTGTCTCACCTTCGCCGAGGTTCCATGATGTTGAATGTTGTTTTGCCGGACGGGAGTCGCAAGCAGTACGACCGTCCGGTCACTCCGTTAGAAATCGCCGCCGAGATCGGCCCGCGTTTGGCCCAGGCTACCGTGGCGGCGGCCGTCGATGGTCAGATTGTCAGCGCCAACGCCGCCTTGCCGGCCGAAGGCGAGATCGCCCTGCGGATCCTCACGGCCAAAGACGCCGAGTCGCTTGATGTGCTCCGCCATTCCTGCGCGCATATCATGGCCCGCGCGGTGATGCGTTTGTACGAGGGGGTGCAACTGGCCTTCGGGCCGACCGTAGAGAATGGGTTCTACTACGATTTCGAACTGCCTCGTTCTTTGTCGGAGGAGGATTTTCCGGCGATCGAGGCCGAGATGGCCAAGATCGTCGCGGCCGACGAGCCGTTCGAGCGGTTCGAGCTGCCTCGCGACGACGCGATTCGCCTTTGCGCCGATCTGGGGCAGACGCTCAAGGTGGAGCATCTCCGCGAAGGTCTGGCCGAGCACGAACGCGTGTCGTTCTACCGCCAGGGCGAGTTCGTCGACCTCTGCCGCGGACCGCACATCGCTCGGCCCAAGTCGATTGGCGCATTCAAGTTGATGTCGGTTTCGGGCGCGTTCTGGAAAGGCGACTCGTCGCGGCAGCAATTGCAACGGATTTACGGCACCGCTTGGTTCACCGCGGCCGAGCAAGAGGCGTATCTCAAACGGATTGAAGAAGCCAAGCGCCGCGACCATCGCGTGCTGGGCCGCCAGTTGGAACTGTTCACCGTCGATCCGATGGTCGGTTCGGGCCTGATTCTCTGGTTGCCCAAAGGGGCGATCATTCGCCGCGAGTTAGAGAACTTTCTCTACGGCGTGCTGATGCAGAGCGGCTACCAGCCGGTGAACACTCCGCACATCGGGCGCATCGAGCTTTATCAAACTTCGGGCCATTATCCGTACTACAAGGAAAGCCAGTTTCCGCCGATCGATATGGCCTTGCGCGACACCGCCGGCGGCGATGAAGCCAACCGCGGCGAGCAGGAAAAATACCTGCTCAAGCCGATGAACTGCCCGCACCACATCAAAATCTATCAGTCGAAGCCGCGGAGCTATCGCGACTTGCCACTGCGTTTGGCCGAGTTCGGCACTGTCTATCGCTTCGAGCAAACCGGCGAACTGACCGGCATGACCCGGGTCCGCGGCTTCACGCAAGACGACGCCCATCTGTTCTGCACCGAGGATCAGGTGGCCGACGAGTTCCGCGGCTGCGTCGAAATGACGCAGTTCGTGCTGCAAACCCTGGGGATGAACGACTATCGTGTGCGATTGAGCTTCCGCGATCCCACGAGCGACAAATACGTCGGTCGTCCGGAGGTGTGGCAGCGGGCCGAGGCGGCGCTGAAGGCCGTTTGCGAATCGATGCAACTGCCCAATCTGGAAATCGCCCTGGGCGAGGCGGCGTTCTACGGTCCAAAGGCCGATTTCATCGTTAAAGATTGCATTGGCCGGCAGTGGCAGTTGGGCACCGTTCAGTTGGATTACAACCTGCCCAGCGCGGAACGGTTCAACCTGACCTACGTCGGGCCCGACAACCAGTTGCACCAGCCGGTGATGATCCATCGGGCCCCATTCGGATCGCTGGAGCGATTCGTGGGGATGTTGATCGAGCATTTCGCCGGCGCCTTCCCGCTCTGGCTGGCGCCGGAACAGGTTCGGGTGATGCCCGTCTCGGAGAAGTTCGAGCAGTACGGCCGACAGGTTGAACAACGATTGGCCGCCGCGGGAATGCGCGCCGCGGGCGATTACCGCGCCGAGAAGATCAGCGCGAAGATCCGCGACGCCCAACTCCAGCAGGTTCCGTATATGTTCGTGTGCGGCGGGCGCGAGGCCGAGGCGGAAGCCGTGGCGATTCGCCACCGGCGGCAGGGCGACCTGGGCGTCGTCGGGCTTCCGGCCGCCATCGAGCGGCTGCAAAGCGAAATCGCCTCGCGCGAAATCCGTTGACCGGAACGGCCGCTTCGCGCATATTGTCAGGCAATTCGTGTGGCGAGCTCCGCCTCTCAAGCCCGCGCCGGAGGGCGTCGGTCGGTTTGGGCGGCGGGGTGAAAAATAGGGTTTGTCCGAGGGTGTCGTACGGCGGCGTCTCGAACGCCGCAAACGTTTCATTGTTAGTCGTAGGGAGAGGAATGCCGTCAAAACCGATCAAGCCGGACCCGAAGAAGCCGGAAGTCAACAAACAGCGGATCAACGAGCAGATTCGCGTGTCGCCGATCCGAGTGATTTCGGACACCGGCGAACAATTGGGCGTGATGACGCCCGAAGACGCGCTGAAACGCGCCCGAGAGGTCGGCCTCGACCTTGTCGAGGTCGCCCCGAATGAGCGTCCGCCCGTCTGCCGTATCATGGACTACGGCAAGTTCAAGTATCAGCAGCGCAAGCGGCAACACAAAACCCAATCGCACCACACGAAAATCAAAGAGATCCGCTTGCGCCCGAAAACGGGCGAGCACGATCTGCAAACCAAGGTCAACCACGCGCGCGGGTTTCTGGAACACAAGTGCAAAGTGATTGTCACAGTGGTATTCCGCGGGCGAGAACTGGCACACATTGAAGAAGGCCGCAAGGTGATGGACCAGGTTCTCGCGTTGCTGGAGCCGCTCTGCAAAGTCGAGGCGCCGCCCTCGCATCAGGGACGACGGATGGTTTGCACCATCGCGCCGAAGTAGTTGCCGCCGGCCTTGTTTGCGGAAGCTGCGATTCCCGCCGGCCGTGGCCGAATGAGCGCAGATGGGATTGGCGATGGATTCTCGGTCGGGCTGGTTGAACCGCACGGTGCTGGGCGCCGGGCTGACCAGCGGTTTGGGCGACCTTTGCTACGAGACAGCGCAGGCCGTTCTGCCCGCGTTTCTTGCTCTGCTCGGCGCGCCGCCGGCAATGGTCGGCAGCATCGAGGGTTTGGCCGACGGACTGAACAGCTTCACCAAACTGGTCGTCGGTTACCTCGGCGATCGCCTCGGGGCGCGTAAGGCCCTGGCCGTTTTCGGCTACGCGCTGACCCCCTTGGGCGGCGCGCTGATCGCCCTGGCCACGGCCTGGCCGATGATCTTAGTCGGGCGGCTGATCGGCTGGTTCGGCAAAGGAGTTCGCGGGCCGGTGCGCGACGCCATTATGGCCGGCGCCGTCGGGCCGGCGTATCGCGGCCGGGCGTTCGGGCTCCACCGCGCTGCCGACAGCCTGGGCGCCGTGCTCGGGCCCGCGCTGGCGGCCCTGACGCTGAGCGGGCTGAGTTGGTCCAACACTGCGCCGCCCGACCCGCCGCCAGCCGGCCCCGCCACGACAGCACAGCTCGTTCGCGCCGATCAGCCTCCGCAGGCTGAGGCGACCGCTGATTCAACGACCGCCGGTTCAACGACTGCGGATTCTGCAACTGGCAACGCAACGCCCGCTGCCGCT
>JARKPK010000186.1 GCA_029975295.1 Thermoguttaceae bacterium
CGGCGACATTCGCGATGGCACTTCGCGGACGCTGATGTTCGGCGAGTTCGATTTCGGCATCAAGGATTTCACCTGGCCCGATGGAACATTCAAAGGCGGGCTGTGCTATTGGGCGGTCGGTTACCCCGGTATTACGTGGGGCGCCACATGGGGACCGTTCAACCGCGATCGCATTGCCGATCCTGAATGCCCGCAGATGACCTGGACCGCCTTCCGTAGCGACCATCCCGGCGGGGCGAACTTTGCGATGGTGGACGGTTCGGTGCATTTCATCAGTGACGACGTGGAGAAAGCGGCCCTCGACGCGTTGGCCACCCGCGCCGGCGGAGAACTGTGCGGCGTGCCGCAGTAGGCGAGTTCGGTGAATCGTGAGGAAGCGACGTGAGGCCATCGAAAATGAGAAACGAGTATTGCCGGAAGGGCCGGCAGCGCATCCTCGCGGCGGAGCTGCGCGGCGCCGCGTCGAACTCGCTTGCGACGGATGGAGATGCTGCGATCCCGGCGGTTTGCGGACCGCCTTTTCCAAAACGCGAATCGATGTGTGGTACGGCTTGCTTCATTCGATCGGTTCTTCGTGTTTCTGTTTTTGCAAAGGAGCGATGGCGATGAATCACGTTTTTCGGACGAAAATGCCGGTTGCGGTGTTCCTGATGGCCGGCGCGGTGATTGGCACTGGTCGCGTGCAGGCGGGCGACGCCCAGGCGTTTGTCGGCCCGTCGGCGTGGAGTGTCGGTGCGCCCGGTTCGACCTATCAGGAGTGGGACAACTTCACTGCGCGCACGGACAACGTGCCCGACGTGGGCAAATTCCCCGGACATTTCAACCCGGTGTTGTCGGCCGCACCGCCGGCCTTGCGAACCGGCACGAACAATCTGTATGCGTTTTCCGGAAACTGGAACTGGTGGGCGAAGATTCCCAACTACGGCGGTCCCGGCCCGGGACCCCATGTGATCGTTCAGGTTGCGGCGTCGTTGTATAACAATCAGGGCGTTTTGCCGGGAACGCTGGCGCTGGTGCAGCCGGACGGCAGCCCGATCGTCGGCGGGAGCTCGACCGAAGTCTTGCACACGGCGAGCTTATTCGAAGGGCAAATCTATTCGCCGGCCACCGATAGCTGGTCCACCACCCGCGAGAGTCTGTGGGAGTTCTATCTGCCCGGCTACACCGGCGATTTTCGGCTCGTCGGCGCGAACAGCATTCATTCGAGCCTGCTGGCGGTGCGCGTCGATTCGATGATCACCGAGCCGGTGCCCGAGCCGGGGGCGGCCGCTCTCGGTGGAATGCTGCTGGTGGGGATCGGGCTGGTTCGCCTGGTGCGACGTTCGCACCGCCGCCGATCGACATGCGGAAGCCCTCGTTAGAAGCGTTCTCCCCTGAAGCGATCTCGGCACGGTCGGCCTCGTCGGTCGGCCGTGCCGGGGTCCGGTTCTTTCTGATGGAAGGCTTGATGCTATGACTTGCCTGATTCACTTGTCGATCAAGCTCAACGTTCGTTCTTTTTTTGTCGTGTTCGCGGTGTTGTTTGGGTGCGCCCTGCCGGCGATGGTCGGCTGCGGTCGGTCGGAATCGGCCTTGGCCGAGGCATCGGCAACGCAGACGCGGACCGAAAACGCCGACGCCGGCGATTCGGCCGCAGCCGCCTGCCCGTTCGCTGCGGGCCGCAAACGCGCCAAGAACGCCGGCGAGGCAGCGAAGGGCGACTCGTCGCACGAATGTTCGCATGGTTGCGCGGAAACGGCGGAGCGCGCCGAGCCGACGGGCCCGAGGAAGGTCGGCGTGCTGCTGGTGAGCCATGGTTCGCATTCGGCCGGCTGGCGGCGGTCGCTGCTGGCCGTGGAAGAGGCCGTCCGCGACGAGATTCTCCGTGAAGGCACGGTGGCCGGCGTGCGATCGGCTTTCATGGAATACACCGAGCCGTCGATCGCCACGCAATTGAAGGCCTTCGACCGAGAAAGCTGCACCGATGTCGTGCTTGTGCCGTTGCTGTTGACCGTCAGCGCGCATTCGTTCGACGACATTCCGACGATCGTCGGCCTGAAACGCGATGCGTTGACTACGCGACAACTTCCTTTGGAAGGGATCGATATCTATCGGCCCGCCGCCCGCGTGCGCATCGCGCCGTTGCTCGACTTTCCCGACGTGCTGGGGCGAAATGTCGTCCGTCGCGTTTCTCATCTCAGCGGCAACCCGGCCGACGAGGGCGTCGTGCTCGTCGCCTACGGCGACAAAGACTACGAAGAGGAATGGAAGCAATTGCTCGATTCGATCAGCGGGCGGCTTTCCGACGAGTTGGGCATCGATTGCGTTCGCCATGCCTGGTGCGGGCACTTGGTGAGCTACAAGCAGGAACCGACTGTTGACGCCATCCGCG
>JARKPK010000008.1 GCA_029975295.1 Thermoguttaceae bacterium
GTCGGAGGCGATGTCGAACACCGCCCCGGCGGTCGAGGCGAACGCCAGCGAATTGTTGATCGTCAGCGTGCCAGTGGTCGCGCCGTCGCCGGCATCGAGCGTACCGCCGGCGTTGATGCTCACCGGCCCGGCGATCGAACCCAACCCGCCCAACGTAGCGCCGCTTTGAACGGTTACCGGACCGCCGCCGGTGGCGGAACCGGAAGTGTTGTTCGCCAGTAATGTGCCGCTAGATACAATCCACGAGAACGAGGCTGAAACATCCCCGCCGCTGACGGAGCGGTAATCGACGTCCACGATTTTCACCGTACCCGCACCGATCTTTTCGATTACGGTCTGCCCCGATCGGTGCGAAAGCGGCGTCATCACGGTGGCAAAACCACTATCGCCAGTAGTTGGTGTAAACACCACAGGGCTTCCTGTCTGACCGAGGATGAGCGTATCGTCGGCCGCTCGGGCCAGCATCTTCAATCCCTGGATGTCGGAAGCGGCATCTGCATGGATGTTGATGGTGGTGCCGCGCAGGATGGCAGTTTCGGCCTGCGGGTTATCTGAAGCCACGCCGAAGGTGCCCGCCACCTGGATGCCGGAACCCAACGATCCAATTACGAAGCTCTTGCCCAATGGGGCCTCGAAAACGTTGCCGGCGACGGTTCCCGTCAGCAGGTAACCGAAGCGACCGTCGTTGCCCGTGCCTGCTTGACGAATGGCCGAATAGTAAGCCGACGCCGCGAAGCCCAAGGCCTGTTGCGATGCAAAGCGGACGAAGCCCAGCGCGCCACTATCGGCCGTGCCCGAGGGCAAATCGATCAACAAGTTGGAGGCTTGGACGGCCGTGCCCGACCGATTGGTTACGCCCAGGGTAATTCCATTGTTGCCGTTTACAAAGTGCTTCGGCGCATCGACTGTACCGAAGCTGGAGATGGCCGGGAAACCGGTGGCTGTGCCGGAAAGGTTGTTTCGGCCGGCCAGAACCAATTCCCCCACTTGATCGTCGGCCGTCGCATAGCCTTGAAGCACCAAAGCCTGCGAAGTGCCTTCGAAGTCGCCGGTCAGCCGCACGATGCCCGTTCCGCCGCCCGAGGCACTTGTGCCCGGTCCGGTGCCCCAAAAGACGATCGGCGTGGTGGCCGCGCCGAACACGAACTCGTTGCTCCACGTTTGATCGGCAGATTGCGGATCGAACGTCAGGCTGTTGAACTGCGCTGTCGAAGTGATGATCGGCCCGGTTCCGGCCGAAGCAGCCCCCACGAAGCGAATATGACGCGTTCCAGAACCGCCGTTGCCCCAACCGATCGTGGTATCATTATCGACGCGCAGGCCGCCGCTCCAATTCGCGTTGTTGCCCGAAAGCACCACCAAATACTTCGAACCCTGCGCGCCGCCAAGCCCGAAGCCGATAGTGCCTCGGCCGGTGATGTCGCCGGTGATGTTCAGCGTGCCCTGGCCCGGGCCGTTGCCGCCGTGGACACCGATCGAACCGTCGAGCGTGATCAGCCCTGCTAGGCTGGTTGAACCGGAATTGTTCGTATAGATGATCTGACCGCCCTGCGGCCCGACGTAGATGCTGTTGTTGTAAACACCGCCATTGTGAAGGATGGTGAGATTGCCGCCGAAGATTCGGACGGGAATGTTCTGGGGCAGCGCCCCAAGCGTGCCGATATCCACCTTGCCTACCAAGTCGAGTTCGGAATAGGCGTTTGCGCCGGAGTTCAATTGGACCGCGCCGCTGCCGGTAGGACCGATAAACAGTTTGCCCAACCCGGCTTTGACATCGAGCGGGGCATTGATGATCAGGGGGTTGTTGCCGTTGGCGGTGGGCGCGAAGAGGAACATATCGCTCGAACCGCTGGAAAGCGTGCCCGGACCGTTGATGATGATCCGCCCTTGCCCGGTATTGCTGCCGGTGTAGGCGCCCGCGATGATGCCGCCGGAGCCTACCGTGAACGTCGCGCCCGAGGCGATCGTCAGCGTGATCGGGTTGAAGCCCGAGTATGCGAATGTCCGCAGCGAGTTGACCGTGGTCGAAGTGGAGATTGTTTGGTTGAACACCGCCGGCGTGGCGTCGATGTTCAGGTTCGTGGCGGCCGTGAACACGGCGGGGTTGAAGGTTGTGTTGCTTTGGGTGGTGTAAGCGGCCGTCGCGCCGGTGTAGCCGACCGGCACGAGCCGGTTGCTGCCATCCACGGTGACGAAATCGCCGGGGTTTGGCCCTACGTTGGCCAATTGGAACGTGGCCCAGCCGCCGAGCAGCCCGCCGGCGTCCAGCGTTGGCGTGCCACCGAGGACCACTCGGCCGTTGTCGCCGACATAAGTTACTGTGGGCGTCCCATTTGCTGTCGCATTCTGCGAGATGCGGATTGTGTTGGCGTCGATGATTTCCGTAACGATCGTGGATTGCGGATCGCCCGTCTGGATTCCGGAGCCACTGATTTTTTGTCCGACCATGAGATTGCTCGGCACGCCGCCGGGGAAGGCAACGACGTTGCTGCCGCTGGTGGTGGATGCTGAGGCAGTCGCCGTGCCCATCCGAATGTTGAGCCAGCCGCCTTGTTGCACAAAGTCGGGGGTGGTGATTGTCAGCGTCGCCGTGCCGGCAGCCGTGTTGACGAAGCCGAGCGTGTTGGCCCCGCGCCCAACGGTGAGCGACGCGATCGTTTGCTGATGCGTATTGCCGTCGGCCGGATGGGCGAGGTTGAGTGTGCCACCACCAATTGATCCCCCAAGAGTTACGGCCACGGTGTCCTTCAATCGATTTGCAATGCCGTTATTGTTCGCGGCCGTAGCATCGCCGATACGAAAGGTGCTGTCGCCGCGGATCGCCAGCGTTTGCAACGACGAGAAGTTGTTGCCTTGGTTCGGCGAATTGGCGTTGACAGTCGCTCCGGCATCGAGCACCGCAGAGGTCAACGCAGCCAACGTCCCGCCGCCCGCGGGGTTGGCGTTCATTTCGAAGGTGCCTCCATCGGCTACAAGTAGGCTGGTGGTGCCTGTCAGGTCGCCGCTGACGCCGATGCGAAGTGTGGTGCCGAGGTAGGTCCGTCGTTGTGCGGCATAGACTCCGCGAACGGTCGTCGAACCGGTATAGTTCTGAGCAGAGCCGAAAATCCACGGGTTGATGTTGTGCGTTTGGAACAGATTGGGGGTTGAGGTGTCGGGCACGATGGCGGCCGCTACCAAATCGTTGGCCCCCGTGAATACGTTGGCCACGTTGAACGTGATCCCACCGCCCGGGGCGATGCGATACACGTTGTCGGATGGATTGATAACCAAACCCGTTGTACTGAATGTGGAATTGTTGCGGCCCGCGAGATAGACGCCCGAGGGCACATTCAGTGTTCCGCTGCCAAAATTGTTCAGGGCCAGCAGAGCGCCTTCCTCGAACAGCAGCTTGGGCATCACGCCGGCGGCGATCGGGTCGAAGTTGAAGCTCACCATGGCCCCCTTCTGGACGGTAATCGTGTTCTGGGACCCGCCGGTGGCATTCGCATTGGCGAAAACCGCGCCCGAACCGCGCGCGTTCACGGTTGTTACGATGAACCCACCCTCGAAACCGCTGTTATTACCGCTGATGACAAAGCCGCTGGTGGTATTCAGTGTGTTGGTGCCCAGTCCGCCGTATCGGAGCGTTACCGTGCCTGGGCCAGAAAACGAACCCGAGTAGTTGATGCTGCCGGCGTTATTGGTGCTGTAGGCTTCCCATGCACCGCCGGCGGCCGTAACGGCGATATTGCTGGTGAAAGTCGTGCTGTTGTTCGTGTTGTCAAAAACGCGGATTGCACCGCCGTCGAGTGTGATCGACGCATTAGGAAAGATGGGAGTGGTGGAGTTCGTGTTGTTGATCTGGATGGCGCCTTCTTTGACGACCAGAGCACCGCTGAAGGTCGAGCCGGTAGCGATGGCCACCGCGTTGGGGCCGCGCTTGGTGATGGTGAACGAGTCGCCGGGGTTGGTGGTTACGGAGCCGAGGCTGCCCGCCTCGTTGCCGCCACTGCCGACCATCGGGCTGCCGCCGCCATCGAGAGCCAAATCGGCGTTGAGCCGCACATTGTTGAGCATTGTTCGCCCCGTGGCGGTCGAGAAGACGATGGTTCGCGCTTCGCCGTCGGCGGAGCTAAGTACCATCGAGGGGTTTGTACCCACTGATCGGGTATTGAGCACATGGGAGCCGCTACCTACGAAGAAGATGTCGCCCGTCAGGCTTGGCCAGGCGGTGGTGACGCTCGTTGATCCGTTCCCGCTCGAGTTGTTGACGAACACGCCCGCAGATGGAAGGGTGAGATTGACTCCGTGCAGGGTCAGCGTTTGGCCGCTGCCGTTGTTGAGGACTGACCCGGAGGCGAAACTGACCGGGTTCGACTGCGCGAGCTGAATGCCGCCCGTGGCAGCCGTCGGGTTGAACGTGGCGCCCGGGGCAAAAGCGATCGCATTGGTCAGGCTAAAATTACCATTGGGATTGAGCGTTCCGCCGAAGTTGACCACGACGGGCTGAGTGCCCAATGCGTTCTGACTATTGACTTGCAACACGCCGCCGGCAGTGGTTGACGCCGTGGCCAAATTGTCGTCGCCGAGCGTCCAGGTGGGCGTGCTGGGGCTGCCCGATGCATTGACGAGCGTCAAACGCCCCGGGCCGATCTTGGTAACGTTCGCTCCGCCCGTAATGCCGGCGAAGCCCGTGCCCGAGCCGCCCATCGTCACGTCCGACAAGAATCGCAGCGTTCGGTTGCCGGTGAAGGAGATCGACCCTTGTGTGGGCGAAGTAACGATCGTCGGGTCGAAGGTCAGTGCAGGCGTTCCCGTCGCACCGAAAATGACATCGTTATTGATGACCAAGCTGTTGTGAATAGTTCGGGCAGTCGAATCGCCGATTTGAAAACGTGTGCCGGCGCCGAAAGCCAGTGGCCCAGTGCCGAACGGCCCGCCGGTGATGGCGCCGGAGGTTACCGTACTCGACGCTGCAACGAGGATTGTCGGTCCGCCGGTAAAGGTCGTGCCGGAGGTGAATGTGCCGTTGGCGCCGTCAAAACGAACTTGCCCCGAGCCGTTGATCGTCAGCGCCGGGTTGTTCGTGCCCGCCTGTAATGAGCCGACTGAAACGCCGAAGCCGCCCGCAGGAGCAAGGGCGGTATCGATGGTCAACGTGCGGCCCGGCGCGTCTGCGGCGAACACTCCCGGGCCCTTCAGCCAGAGGTAGCCCGAACCAGCGCCGGAAACATTGATCACGCGGTCGCCCACAATGGAAAGCCCGCTTGCAAAATCAAACGTAACGTTGCCCGAGCTGTTGATTGCAATCGCCGCATCCTCGCCCAAAGCCAGCGCGCTCTGGAGAGTGATTGCACCAGTTGCGTTTTGCGTAATGGTCAACGAGCCGCCCGCGGAGAGAGTTATCCCGTTCTGAATGGTAACGGCGCCGCTCGAGTTCTGCGTGATCTCCAGTCCGCCGCCGGTGTTGATCGTCATTCCGCCGGCGAAGACGGCCGGAGCGGTATTGTCTTGAAGGATCGACAGAACGCCGCCGCTGATCGCTTGGCCCGAATTGAACTGCACCCCGGCGCCTCCAACGCCGTTGAATCGCAGGGTCGGCCCGCCGGTAATCACTGCCGCGGCCATAGGCGTGAAGGTGAGCTTTCGGCCGCTGCTGGTGCTGTGGACGAACGTCGTGGTGAATGGGCCGGCGATCTCCAAGGGATTGGTTACCGTGCGATCCGCGCTGGTGTCCGGCCGGAGTGTGCCGCCAGAGAGGGTCAGCGTTCCGGAACCGAACGGACCATTGCCGCCGCTGCTGTTGTTGGCGACAACGATGGTGCCGCCACGAGTCGTAACTCCACCCGCGAACGAATTCACCGCGTTGAAAATGAACACTCCGTTCGTCGTGCTGTTGACGATCAATTGCGGGACGTTCGTCCCGGTGGAAATATTGCCGATTACGTTATTCGTGCCCGAGCCGGCTAGGGTCAGGGTTTGATTCGCATCGGTTCCCCCGAGTGGCCCCGAAATGTTGACCGCCGCGCCGCCGTTGTTCAATTCGAGCGTGCGGTTCGCGCCCACCGGACCGGAAACAGTCAGCCCGCCGCTAAAAGTAACTGCCGAAGGAGCCGATCCGACATTGACTGTCAAGTTGCCGCCAAGAGTCAGCGGGTTGGTTGCAAAGATCAATCCGGCATTGTTCGTGTTGCTGATCGCCGAATCGGCGGCCACGAGCATGTTCGCGCCGTTGAATGTCAGGGTAAAGCCGTTGAACGTCGTGTTCCCAAAGGCCACCGTGCCGCTGATTGTCAAGTCGTTCGAGATCGTGCGATTGCCGCCCGCCCCGGTGGCCGACGAGGTGATGTTGCCTCCCAACAAAGTCAGGGGGCCTAAGCCGAATGCACTGTTGTTGCCGATTTGGATGATCCCGTTGGTAACCTTCACTCCGCCGAAACCGGTGTTCGCCGCCGAAAGACGGATCGTCCCCGAGCCGGCCAGCGTGAGCAGATTGTTGATGGCCACCGATCCGGTAACATTCATCAGCCCAGTGCCGTTGTTGGCCCAAGTCTGATCGGCCATCGTGATCAGGGCACTGCCGATCGTCGTCGCTCCGGCATCCGACGTGCCCAGAATGCCGCCGCTGCCCAGCGAAAGGGTTCCGCCGCTGAGCGTCAGCGCGCCGCTCATCCGGTTGACGATGCCCTCGGGCGCGAGGGTTCCGGCAACCGTTACCGTGTAGGCCGTCGTGGCGTCCACGCCCACTGTGCCCGCAGTGAAGACGGCTGTTTCGCCGTCGGTCCACGCGACGGTGGGCACATCGCCGTCGATCGACGAGGACCAGTTCGCCGTGGATAGATCCCAAGTGCCCGATGGCGCCGCCCCAGTGCCGGGAGAACTGCCGTCGATGTCCCAATACACGTCGGCCTGAGCAATCGAAGCGATAACCGAACTGAGCAACAGGCCCAGCGACAAACACAACTTGCGGCTCAAGAGCACTTTCATTATGTCACTCCGATTCGTTGTTCTGGCAGATTACTTGGTCGATATCGAAGGAGCGAAAGCTGAATCCCAACGACGAGGACGCGCATCGCCCGGCAGCCCCGGAACTCGGCGTCTCGATCCTCTTGCAGTCATAGTAGCTCGATTCGCCGCAAGGCACTCTCAGTCGAACCGGGTTGGCAGCAGCAGGGCGCGACCCTCACCGAGCGCTGGCGAGCAGGAGCCCCAGGGCTTCGGAGGAGACGCCGGGGCGTCCGACGCCATGCCATATTGGCATCGACGTCGAAAATGCGTCACTCAGGGAGTCCGAGAACGAGGCTCGCAGGCCTGCTCGCAGACTCTCGCTGTTCCGTCAAGGGAGGCAACAACAGCGAGCAAGAGAATATGGCTTTCATGAGGGGTGGCGTGGGAGTCCCGGCTGCGTCCTTCCGAAACCGCGCAACTTCTGCTTTTCCGCCACCTCTATCGCCCGCTGCGGTGCGCCGCCCATCGGCCCGGTGATTCGCTGCGGCGCCACGTCGAGCTGTTGTCGATTGAACCGCGGCTCGCCGTCGCTGATCAACCCGAGTAAGCTGCCTCGTTAATTAAATAAAAGATGTGGAGGCCAGTGCAGAAACATACTCTCACAACGATTCTATTCGAGCGATTGCGACCGTCAAGAAAAACGCCGGGGAAATAGTCGTTCGTTGAACGGAGTTCGTGGTTTGCACGGTTTTTGTCCATGGAACCGCGATCGTGTTTGGTTATCGGCGGTTGCTCAACCAAAGGGCGATTTTCCGCACTGTCCGGAGTTGGTTCGACGGAAGTCGAACATGCCAGCGTAAGACCGAACTGAAAGGGCAATTGCCTTGTCCACCGATCAACCAGGGCGTTGACTGGCCGCGGCCGTCGCTTGGCGATATGATGCTTGGCGGGAACCGGCGCACCGAGTCGGTTGGCGCCTCGGGCCGGCGGGTTGGAGTAATAGGCATGAGGCGGGGAACCCACCGGGGAGGAACGGGTCGCAGTGAGGGCTTCGCCCGATGAGCGATTCGTCTAAGAGAAATTGTTCCGAAGAAACGAGATGATTGCAGGAGGGAAAAGACCATGACTCGTTGGACCCGACGCGATTTCATCGCCAATTCCGCGGCCGCCCTGGCCGGCGCGGCCGCTCTCCGCGGAGCAGTGCCCGCCCTGGCGGCTGAGGTCGCGCCCGTCAGGGTGCGGAGCGGAACCGATGTCGTGCGCTTAGGTTCGAGCGGAATCGCAACGTCCGTGCTGGGTATCGGTTCGGGCACGCGCGGCGGCAGCGAACAGCGCGGGCTGGGCCCCGACGGCGTCGTCCGCTTGGTGCGCGAGGCCTTCGACCTGGGCATTCGCTACATCGACACGGCCGACAATTACAGAACGCACTCGCTGCTCGCCCCGGCGATCAAGCAATTGCCGCGCGACAAGGTGTTTCTGTTGACCAAAACCCCGGCCAAGAATGCGGAGAAAGCCCGCGACGACATCGAACGCTATCGCCGCGAGTTGGGCGTGGAGACGCTTGATGCCGTGTTGATGCATTGCATGAGGAACAAAGGCTGGCCGCAAGACATGCGGCCCGTGCGCGACGTGCTGCTTGAGGCCAAACGAAAGGGTCAGGTGCGAGCCGTCGGCGTCTCGTGCCATGGCTGGGATCCGCTGGTCGATTCGGTCGACTGCCCCGATCTCGATGCCCACTTGGTCCGCATCAATCACGCGGGCAAAGTCATGGACGCCGAACCGGAAAAGGTTTCGGAACAGATGAAGAAGATGTTCCAAAAAGGGCGCGGCATCATCGGAATGAAGATTTACGGCGAAGGAGCGTTCAAGACGCGAGAAGAACGGTTGGCCTCGCTCAAGTACGTGCTGGGCTTGGGCTGCGTCCACTGTTTTACAATTGGTTTTTCGAGCGTGGATCAGATCAAAGAAACGCTTGAACTGATCAAAGAAGCGACCGCATAAGTCAGAAGTAGTTCGCCCGGCTGCGCGTGGCTGCAACGGGCCGCGCTAATGCCGCCGAGCATCGCTCTTTTCGTTCCCAAGCCGGAACGCCCATGCTTGATACTTGATGCGGGGCGGTGGGTTTCAGGCTCTTGTTCCAAGTTGTCGGGGGATATGGCGTGGCTCTGATCTCGCGTCGGCAGGCATTGGTTTCCGCGGTCGCGTGCGCCTCGGCCGCAACGGGGTTGTCTGGGCGTCGGGTGTGGGCTGCTCGTGCTCCGCGCCCGACGATCACGCTCATTTCCGGCTGGCAGGCGGTGAACATCGGCGACATCGCCCACACGCCGGGCGTGCTGAACCTGATGGACCATTACTTGCCCGATGCCCGCGTGCTGTTGTGGCCGGGCGGGCGACTGGATCACGGCGCCGAGGAGCTTCTGAAGGCCAACCACCCGCAGGTGACGATCGCCGCCGACACCGAGCAGATTTTCCGCGAAAGCGATTTGCTGTTGCACGGCTCTGGGCCGTCGGTCGTGCGCGCCGATCGGCTGGCCCAATGGTTCAAGGCCACGGGCAAGCCGTATGGCATCTACGGCGTGACCGTCAGCGAACCGCAGGCCATCGCCGAGGTGCTTCGCAACGCGCGGTTTGTTTTCACGCGCGAAACCGCGTCGATCAAGCGAATTCGAGAGGCCGGCGTCGAAGGCCCCGAACTGGGCTTCGGGCCCGACGGCACTTTCGCCCTGAAGATGCGCAACGACGAGGCCGCGCGGCAGTTCCTTGCCGCACACCGGCTGGAGCCGGGCAAGTTCATTTGCGTCGTGCCGCGGCTGCGCTACACGCCCTATCACAAGATTCGGAAGATCACCGATCCGGCCGCGCTCGAACAATGGAAGAAGAAAGACGAGCACAACGAGCGTTTCGCCGAAGTCGATCACGCCAAAGCCCGTGCGGCGATGGTCCGTTGGGTGCGGGCCACCGGCGGCAAAGTGTTGATTGTTCCGGAGATGACCTATCAACTCGAAATCATGCAGCCGCTGTTGGTCGATCCGTTGCCCGACGATGTGCGCGGCCAAGTGGTCCGCCGCAAGGATTACTGGCTGCCCGACGAGGCCGCTTCGACCTATGCCCAGGCGGCGGCCGTGCTGAGTTTCGAATGCCATTCGCCGATCATCGCCGCGGCCGTGGGAACGCCCGCCTTCTACTTGCGTCAGCCCGAAGACACGATCAAGGGCCAAATGTACTACGACTTGGGCCTGAATGACTGGGTGTTCGAAATCGACCAGACCGACGGGGCCGCGATCGCCGAGCGGTTGATGAAGGTGGAAAACGACCGCACGGCCGCCCGAGCCTACTTGGCGGCGGCCATGAAACGGGCGGAAGAACGTTTTGAAGCTTGCTGGAAGACGATCGCCGGCTGTCTGTCCGCCGCAGTCCGCTCGAAATGAATCCGCCTAAAGAAACCGCGGAAGAGGAAAAGCGGCCGTCACTTGCGCGGCGAGCGATCGACCGCTTCGCTGCGCCCAGTGCCGCTTTCGCCAGGTTCTTTGTGCTATGCGGCGTCCCTGTTTTTTCGACCGGGGGTGGGATGATTGTTCGGCTTAGAACTCCACCGGGCGCGGCGTCAATCATCGGCCTGTTTCGGGCGGAAAGTGGAGTCGCCCGTGGCGAACAAGTAGCGCAGGCCTTGCGAGAAATTGGCTTTGGCCGAGCTGTTGAGATATCGGGCCCACGGTGGTCGGCCGCCGCCCTGAAACCATGCCAGGTGGGCCAAGGCCCAGCCGAACATCGGGGGAGTCATGTATTCCGGTTTCCGCAGGTCGGTGCCGGGCCATTGTGAGTATTGGCCGTCCCAGTTGCGCGGCACGTTGGCCAGGAAGATGCCCAGTCCGAGGTGAACGGCTGTCAGATCGGTGAGCAGTTCGTTGTCGTAGTTGTCCGGGTCGCAGCGCCGCCGGCCGAGCAGCAGAACATGGGCCAATTCGTGGGCGATGGTGCCTACCAATTCCATCGGATTGTCGAGGCCCGCCTCGTTGATTCGGATGATGAATTGGTTCTCGCCTTCCTGAAACGTGCCGGCGTTGCCTGTAGGAAGGCTCATTCCTTCGTTGTTGACGAGCCAGAAATGGGGCGTTTCGGCCGTGAGTTCCATGGCGATCGAATCCGGCGCCACGTTCATGTAGCGGCAGACTCGGTCGAGCAAACAGCGCACGGTCCGATGCCATCGGTCGTAGGCGTCGGGGAAGAATTCGGCCGTTGGAAGAACAACAGGCTTCGAGTTCAGCGCGCTTTCCGGAAACTGCTCGCTCAGCCAGGCCAAGCAATTCTCGACCCAGGCCTTCGCGGCCGGATCGCAGGGACAGCAGGGGCGGAACAGCCAATCGAACACCAATTCGCCTCCGCGTTGTGTGCGTTGGGCATCTACACGTCAGACCGTATTGTGGAGCGGCCCCCATTTTTTTGACAAGAGAACGGGATGAGTAAAGTGTGGCGGGGCTTAATGGCCCGCGAGCCCCCTTTCAAAGGTCTCTCGCAGCGGCGGGGCGGCGGTTACGTTTGCAGCAGGGCCGAGGCCCAGACGAAGCCGGAGCCAAAGGCAACGAGCATCACCTTGCGGCCGGGAGCGGCACGGCCGGCGCGGCGCGCCTCGTCGAGCGCGATTGGCAGCGAGGCCGAGGCGATGTTGCCGTACTGCTCGACATTGACGAACACCCGTTGCGGATCGATCCCGACGCGCTGGACGATGGCTTCGAGCATGCGCAGATTGGCCTGATGGGGCACGAGCAGATCAATCTGGTCGAGTTGCAGACCGTTGGCCCGCAGCGATTCGAAGACGGCGTCCGACATTTTCTCCACGCCGTTTTGGAAGACGGCCTTGCCGTCCATGCGGAAGTGGATTCGCCCCTGATCGATGTCGTCGTGCGTGAGGTGTTCGGTTCGGCCCAGCGCGCTGCCCGGGGCGGCGGTGCAAAGCGCTTTGGCGAACCGGCCGTCGGCATGGAGGATGGTGGAAACGATGCCCGCGCGGCCGTCGGGCGAAGGCCCTACGACGACGGCGCCCGCGCCGTCACCTAGCAAAATGGCGATGTTGCGGCCGTCGTACGATCCGTCGATTCGGCTCGAGAGCTTCTCGGCGCAAGCGACGAGCACATGGCGATAGGTTCCGGCTCGGACGAAATGGTCGGCCAGCGCCAAACCGTAGATCAGGCCGGCGCACTGTTGTTTGATGTCGAAGACGGGCACGCCGGGCAGCCCCAGTTTGGCCTGGAGGAAAAAGGCGCAGCCCGGGTCGGCATGGTCGGGCGTGATAGTATTAAGGATGATCAGGTCGATTTGATCAAGGCTCAAGCGGGCGTCGGCCACGGCCCTCCGGCAGGCCTCGGCGGCCAAATCAGAGGTGGCGGTTTCCGGCGGGGCATGGCGTCGGCAACGCACACCGGTTCGCTCGACGATGAATTCCTCAGTGGTTTCCATCATCTGCATCACGTCGCGATTGGTGACGACACGTTCGGGCAGATAACTGCCGGCGCCGAGGATGCACGATCGATTCATGGCTTAAGTCTCGTTGCGAGGGCGAATCGTAGGGCGACCCCGCCGCGCGTCGGCCCGTGACGCGATTGGGCCGTGCCGGCGGCCGGCGTTCAGGAAACGTCGGGATGGGCGGCGTGCCATTGCTGCGACAGCTTCACCAGCAGGGAGCAATTCTTCTGGAAAAACTCGACGGGCAGTATTCCCGCGCGGGAGTGGACTTCGGCGCCGAGTTGCTCGGCCAGTTGCCGCGGCGGCACGCCGGCGGCCAGATCGGAAACGATCCGCCGGTGATACTCGCGCGTGACGGCCAGGGCGCCGGCGAAATAGTCGGCCACCTCCGCGGCGCCGACCACCGCGGCGTTGTGGCTCAAGCAGAGCACGTCGGCCCCCAGGGCCGCCAAGCGTTCGAGCGACGCGATGTATTGCCCGAAGTCGGTGAAGTAGTTCGGCCACCAGTACCGTTGCTCTGGGATGTAATAGCCGCTGGCGTCGGAGATGATCAGCACGCGCGACTGCGGCTCGAACAGACTGATGCTGCATGCGCTGTGGCCGGGCGTGGCCAGCACCGACCATTGCATGTCGTCAATGGCGATCGTATCGCCGTCGTGCAAAACGCGATCGACGCGGATGGCGCTGCAATCGGGCGGCGATTCCGCGGCCTCGATGGCTTCGCCCCGGCGGCTCAGCGCTTCGGTGAGCGATTGATCGATTTGCTTGAAGAAGGCGAGGGCCTTCTCGCTGTTGAGCACCTCGGCCGCGGCCGCCGAAGACGAGACCACCAGCCCGGGGAACGTCGCGCGGAGCGCGGGCACGGCCATCACGTGGTCGGGATGCGCATGGGTGATGACGGCCTGAGCGATATATCCATCGTTTACGGCCATCGCCGCCAGTTGTCGCCGCAGCACCGGGCCCAGCGCGCTAATGCCGCCCTCGACCAGAAGGCCGTGCTCGTGCCCGCGGATCAGATAGATCGGATACGCCCCGGTGCCCAACATCCAGACTCTTCCGCCCAATTCGGCCGGCGGGTTGTTGACAATCACGGTTGATCTCCTATTGGTCGAATCCTTGGGAGCGAATCGCTTGCCGGCCGCCTGAAGACGGCCAAAGTCAGCCGGTGGACGGCTGGTTGAGTTGTTCGAACGATTCGGCGGCGTACAACGCTGCCCCGTAAGCCCCGCAGAATTGCGGGAGCGGCGGCACCAGCGCGGGCCGATTGAAGGTTTCTTCAATCAATCGGACGAGCAAGGGATTGTGGGCGACCACTCCGCCGGTAAGCACCAGCGCGCCGGTGATCGTGTCCATTTCCACCAAGCGTTTGACGACCGACCGAAACGCCCCTTTGATGATGTCTTCCACCTTCACGCCGGCGCGGATCTTCTCGAGAATTTCCGTTGCGGCGAACACGGTGCAGAAACTTCCCAACGGCGCTTCGCGGACCGAGCGTTCGGCCAGCCCGTTCAACTCGGCCGGATTCAGATCGAGCCGATAGGCGATCTCTTCGAGGAACGCGCCCGTGCCGGCGGCGCATTTGCGGTTCATCTTGAAGCCGGTGCGGCGGCCGGCGGCGTCGAGGTGGATGACCTTGCAGTCTTGCGCGCCGATGTCGAGCACCGTAATCGCTTGCGGAAAGGCATGAAAGGCGGCCTTGCCGTGGCAGGCGATTTCGGTGCGGCGGTCGTGGGCGAAGGGGACGTTGTCGCGCCCGTAGCCGGTCGAAAAGAACCGATCGACCGGCGCGCCCGTCAGGCCGGCTTCAGCCAATGCCTCCTCCAAAGCGCGCTGGGCCGTCTGGGCGTAATCGACGCCCGACCGCCGCATCGCCCGAGCGACAACGCGGCGTTGCCCGTCGATGACGACCAGCTTGGCCGTCGACGCACCGATGTCGATTCCGCCGAAAAGGGGCACGTGGCAAGCCTTCCGCAGTTGGTCAGGATTGATCGAGTTGCTCAACGAACGCTTCGAGATTCGTGCGGGTTTGCTCTTCGGAGTAGAGCCGCATATCGTTCAGGTCGCCGTTGATCACCAGGAACGGCTTGCCGGTCCGGTCCATCATGCGTTGCGCCAAGCCGTAGCGGCAGTTCGAGTTGTTCGGACAGGTTTTGGCGTCGTGGTAGATTACGCCGTCAACTCGATAGCGAGCGATCATCTCTTCGATATACCGTTCCTTTCGATCGTCGGAACGGCAGATGAAGATGCTGCTGTACGCCTCGGCCATGCTCGTGAAGGGATCGTTCGGGTCGAGCGCCTCGAAAACCCAACTGTTGCAGTAGGTCGAGGCGACCACGGCCGCGCGAAGCGAAAGCATCTGGCCGGAAAGCGCGCTCAGCTTGCCCCAGATCGGCATGCCCTCCCAGTACAGGCGGAATCGCTCGCCCTCGACAGCGGCAACGCCGTCGCGCACGCGCTGGTCCAATTCGGCCAGCAGCAGGTCGTAGTAATCGGCCGCTTCCGGCAGCCCGCGCATCACCACGGCCGGCGCCATCTGAATCGTGCCGTCGAAGAACGTCAGCGGCGCCGGCGCGCGGGCGCCCATGTCGAGTACGGCCTTCCATCGCTCGGTTGTGCGGCGCGAGATGCCGATGACTTCGCGAAGGCGATCGACGTCGAGTTTCGCGCCGGCGACGGCCTCCAACGGCTCGACCAACGCGGCCGTTTCGTGCGCGACGAACTGCACCAGGGCGCGGTCCACCTCGCCGATCGCCCGTGGCGTGTGAATGCCCAAACAGGGCACATTCCATTCGCGGGCATAGAACTGGAACCAGTCTTTCACGTCGCGGCATTGGTTCGTGTTGAACACGAGCACATCGGGCTTGGGCGGACCGCTCAGGCCCATCTTCTGCAAAGGGCTCGCTCCCTTGACGTACGCGCCGATGTCGCTGGTCAGGTACGAGCAGACGTCGGGCGAGAACCCCTTGGCGTTGGCCAAGGGAATGACTTCGGCGGCCATCCGCGCCGCACCGATCATCGCCGCATGATTCTCGGGAAAGAATACGTTGAAGCCCATCGCCCAGAGCAGCTCGGCAGGGCCGACGCTGGTGCACCAGGCCGTCTTCTTTCCCTCGGCCGGCCCGCGGCCCAACTGGGCGAAGTACTCTCCCATGATCTCTCGAAGCCGTTTGTTGGCGGCAAAGTCTTTTCGCTCTGGCGCGGTGGTTGACATCAGTTCGGCCCTTCTTGCAAGTACTGTCGCCACAAATGATTCAATGCGGCTCGTTCGAACTCATTACCCTCGACGGCAATCCGCAGCGACGCCGGAGGGGCGAAACGCCGTCCGTGCGATTGCTCCCACGCCGTCAATTGGCGCAACACGGCGGCCAGCCCGCGGCGCTGCGCGTGCCGCAGAATCCCGCCGCGAAAATCGGCCAACCCCGTGCCGAGCACCATCGCCACGTCGAGATCGCCGGGCCGGCCGACGAGCTGTTCGTCGAGCGCGCGGAAGGCTTCCACCGCGAGACGCAGAATCAATCGGTCGGCCATCTCGCTTGGTGACACCGCAGCGCCGCAAGGACAATCGCGGCGGACGGCGGCGATGATCTGTTCGGCTGCGGGGTTGGGCCTCGGCGTCCGGTCGCCCGGCTCGTACCGATACACCCCTCCGCCGGTTTTCTGGCCCAGCAAATGATGGTCGACCAATCGAGCCGCCACGGGCGGGAGCGGCCCATGATCGGGAAACGCAAGCCGCATAACGCAATCGGTCTTCACCAGAATATCCAGTCCCGACATGTCGATCAACTGGAGCGGGCCCATGGCGAATCCGAAATCGGTCATTGCGCGATCGATCTCTTCTGCCGCCGCGCCCTCGTGCAACAACCAAAACGCCTCTTTCAGGTAGGGGATGAAGAGCCGGTTGACGACGAAACCCTCGCGATTGGCCGCAACTATGGGCGTCTTTCTCAATTGTTTCGCCAATGCAATGGCCGCGGCCGCCACTTGCTCCGTTGTGCCCCGGTGCGGAATCACTTCCACCAGCGGCATCGATTGCGCGGGATGAAAGAAGTGCAATCCGAGGAACCGATCGGGACGTTGCAGCGCCGGAGTCAAGTCGTCGAGGTTGATCGTCGAGGTATTCGTTGCCACGATTCCATCGGGCGCCACCGCCCGTTCGGCGCGGGCCAGCACTTCGCGCTTCAGCGCTGCCTCTTCGATCACCGCTTCGATCAGCAGGTCGCACGGCGAATCGGGTTCAGCCGCGACTGTCAGCAGCAACCGGCCGAGCAATTCGTCGTGCCTCTGCGGATCGAGCTTTCCCTGCGATCGCCGACGCTGCCACGACTGAGCGATCCGGCCGCGGGCCGCCTCGACGGCATCGGCAGACGGATCGATGCCGACGACTTCGATGCCCGCTTCGGCCAGCGCCTGGGCGATGCCCGCGCCCATCGTTCCCAGGCCGACCACGACGGCGCGTTCGATGCGGCGAGGGGGCGGAGCGGCTACGTCGGCTGAATTGCCCGCAGGGTCTGTCGTTGCCGGGCCAAACCGCCGGGGTTTGTCGGCAGCCTTCCGCGCCATGAATAGGTAGATCTTATCCTGCGCCGCGGCGGTGGCCATGCATCGGGCAAACGCCGTCCCTTCAGCTCGGAAGCCCGCCTCGCTTGACTCTTCGACACCGCGGCGAACCGTCTCGGTAATTTCTCGCGGGGCGATTAGTTCTGGGCGGATGCGGGCCAGGTGTTGCTCGGCCCATTTCCAGGCAGCTTGGCGGTCGGACTCCGAACCAAGCCGGTCGATGCGGCGGCTCGAACGCCGCTGTGCGAGCCGCTGACGAGCCGCTTCGTCGGCAAATCTTTCGGCAGGTTCATCAGCCGACGGGAACGAACACCATTGCGACTCGGCGGTCGCGAGCCAGTCGTCCGGTTCGGCGATCGCATCGATCAGTCCGCGGGCCAACGCTGTGGGAGCGTCGATCGAAGCCCCAGTAAGCAGCATTTCCAGCGCGGGCCTCAAGCCGATCAGCCGCGGCAGCCGCACGGTTCCGCCCGCTCCGGGATTGATTCCCAAATGGACCTCGGGCATGGAGAATCGAGCGCCGGTAGAGGCAATGCGCCCGTGGCACGCCAGGGCGAGTTCGAGCGCGCCACCGACGACAGGACCGGCCAACGCGGCGACTACGGGCTTCGGGCTGTCTTCGATCCGGCGGAAGGCGTCTTGAAAGTCTCTGCTCAACTTCACAGCGTCGGCGTCCGTGCGAATGCCGTGGAACAGTTCGACATCGGCGCCGCCGCTGAATAGGCGGTCGTCGCCGCGCAACAACACCAGTTGAATGCGGGCGTCCGCCATTGCCTGATCGATTGCCGAGCGAAGCCGCTCGAGCAGCGGCCGATCGAGCAGATGGGCCGGCGGCCGGTTCAACCGCACGACGCCAACGCGATTTGCGACAGAGAATTCGATCACAGGACGAGCGTCAGCTTCAGCGAGCCTTCGGCGGTTTCGGGATGGGCGTACATCTGAAAGGCCTCGACGGCTTTGTCCCACGGCATCCGCGGAGTGACCATCGCGCCCAGATCGACGCTCTTGCGGACAATCATGTCCACCGCCGTCTGGAAGTATTCCATGCACTCGGGGCCCATCGACGTGATGATCTCGGTTTCGTTGGCTACCGTGTGGAACCAGGGGAAGGGTTGCTCATCGTGATGCGGCACACCGAAGACATACAACCGGCCTTGCCTGCGGGGCAAACGCGCGGCCAGACTCAGAGCGTCGGGCCGGCCGACGGCCTCGACGCAAAAATCGACCATCTCGCCCTGGGTGAGCCGGCGAACGGCGGCTGGCACGTCTTCGCTCGATGCGTCGATTACATCACTGGCGCCGAAACGCATTGCCCACTTCAGCCGCCACGGAACCTGATCGATGGCAATGATCTGCCGCGCGCCCATGCGGCCCAGCAAATGGGTGAAGATCAGTCCCATCGGCCCCTGACCCACCACGGCGCAACGCTGCTGGATCACCGGGCCGGTGCGAACCATCGCCCGCAACACCGTGGCCAACGGTTGGGCGACGATCATTTCGGCCAAGTCGGGCAAGTTTTCGGGCAATCGGGCCAGGCCGGCGGGTTTCGAACGAATGTACTCGGCGAAACCGTTGTAGTCGTCGGGATGGGCCAAAACCGGGGTGCCCACCGGCCATTGCGGCGCCCTCGATTCGACGATGAAGCCGATGTTCTCGTGGCCGAGCCAGCCGGGCGGTCGGGCGATTTTCGGGTCGGCCCAACGGCCGTCGTAAAGATACGGGCCCATGTTCGTACCGCACAGCGCCACATACCGACAATGGACCAACACCTCTCCGTCCGAGATTTCGGGGCGCGGGGCGTCGTCGCGCAAGCGGACTTGGCTGGGGCCGATGAACTCGATTGCACGCATCGTCTTCATTGTGAATAGGTTTTCCTGTAGGGTTGGCGGGCAGGGGCTGCCGACGATGCTGCGCCCAACAGCCTGTAGGATGACGACGTTCAAGCCCCGGCCGAGAGGGGGGCGGCGTCGCCGCGCACGCCGACACAACCGGGCAGCATCGCAATCGGCGCTTCGGGCTGCGTCTGCTGGGCGTGTTCGCCAATATACGCTGCCGCCGCTCCGAAGCCAAGCGGCTTGGCAGGTTCGACCGCTTGCGATAGACTGCTGACATCTTGGGCTGCCGTCGGCAGGAAGGCTGTTCGCCCGGGGGGAAGATGAGCGTTTCGATCGTTGAACTCGTGCGGCGGATTCATGCCGCTCCATCGCAGATTGCGCTGACGGTGTCGGGCGGGGGCGGTTCGGTTATTGCTCATTTGCTCGAAGTTCCCGGCGGCTCGCGCACCCTGCTGATGGCCTGCGTGCCTTACGCCGAGAAGGCGCTGATTCACTTCCTCGGCGCACGTCCCGAGCATTTCTGTTCCTCGCCGACCAGTCGCGCCATGGCGATGGTTACGTTCCAGCGCGCCCGTGAATTGGTGTCGGCCGATGTCGATGTCGCCGGTGTGGCTTGCACCGCCGGGCTCGTGACCGATCGACCCCGCGCCGGGCCGCACCACGCCTTTGTCGCCTATCAAACGCTGAGAGAAACGCGGACTTGGGCTCTGGAGTTGACCAAAGGCGCTCGAACTCGCCCCGAGGAAGAGGATGTGGTGGCCCGCTTGACCCTCAACGCCGTGGCGGAGTTTTGCGGCGTCGAGGGAAGACTGGATGTGCCCTTGCTTTCCGGAGAGGCGATCGTCGAGCAGCAGGCCACTGCGTCTGAAAGCTGGCAACGCCTGCTGTTGGGCCAGGCCGAATGCGTTTTCGAGGGCCAAGCCAATCCCGTCACCGGCGCGATTCTGTCGGGCGCCTTCAATCCGATGCACCAGGGACACCGGCGGATGTTGGAGTTGGGCCGTGAGATTCTCGGCTTGCCTGTTGCGCTGGAGATTTCGGTTCGCAATGTGGATAAGCCGCCATTGGACTATATCGAAATCCGCCGTCGGCTTGGGCAGTTTCCGCCCGATCAGCCGGTATGGCTGTCGCGGGCCGCGACGTTCGAAGAGAAGTCGCGGCTGTTTCCCTGCGCGACGTTTCTTGTGGGAACCGATACCCTCCGCCGGATCGCCGACCCGAAGTACTGCGGCGGCGACGAGTCGGCGTGCCGGGCCTCGATCGAGCGCATTGCCGGGCGCGGCTGCAAGTTCCTTGTGTTCGGCCGGGAGATCGGGTCGAGTTTCGTGCGTTTGTCGGACCTGAACTTGCCCGACGTGCTGCGGGCCATCTGCCGAGAAGTGCCTGCCGAGATGTTCCGCGAAAGCGTTTCTTCCACGGCCCTGCGCCGCGCCGGCGCCTGGTGATCGCTCCAGTGCCCGCAATTCGAAATGGCCCTCCCTGGCCCAAAAGCGGCGACGTGCCGTTGCGGCCGTTCACCGCCGAACATTGATGTTTTGCCGAACACCGATCTGTTCTCTTTCCTCTAGTCCAGCTTGCGCTGCGTTGCCGGACCGATGGCAGCCTGCTGGATTTGGTGTGCAAACAGGGCCGCCAGAGACAAAGCGGCGGTTTCCACACGGAGAATCCGCGGTCCCAGGTCGAATAGCTGCCAGCGGGCATTCGTCGCCACGGCGACCTCGCCGTCGGTGAATCCGCCCTCAGGGCCGACAGCCGCAACGATCTCCGACGGAATCGTGATCTCCGGCAGCGGCAGACAAACGCTTGAATCGTGTGATGCTGGCGCATGTTCTTCCGAAGCAAGCACGTGTGCTTCTGCCGCCGTTGACGACGGGTGAGCCAGCACCCGGAGATCGGCCCGGCAACATTCCGCGAACTCGGACCATTCCACCGATTCAGAGATCTCCATCAGCCGATTGCGGCCGCACTGTTTGCTAGCGGCAACAACCGCGCGGGCGAGCCGGGTTCGAGCCGATTCGCCCGGTTCGCTCACGCTGCGCTGCGTTGTGAGCGGAATAAACGTCGAAACGCCCAGCTCGACGAGCTTCTCGACGAGCCATTTCTGACGGTCGCCTTTCGGCAGGGCCGCGGCAAGGACGAGTCGGGCCGGCAATTCACGTTCGAACGGGCGGTGTTCCATCAGCCGAAGCACCGCAGCGTCGCGCCGAATCTGCGCCACTTCTGCGAGGTATTCTCCGCCGAAACCGTCGAACACGATCACCTGACGACCGATGCGCGCTCTCATCACGTGAATGAGATGATGCGCTTCGGCGCCGGAAAGTTCGATCCGGTCGCCGGCGATTCTAAATTCGCAGAAGAATCGATCCATCGTGCTGCCGATGCTCCCGTGAGAACTCGCTGATTTGACGCGCCGGACCTCAAACAGATTTCGTCGTGAGCATCAAGTCGCAGTCGAGCTGAAGTTCTTGTCAAGCTTTGCCGATTATACCAAAGAATAGGGAGAATCGGCTTGATGAACCCGGCCCGTTGTGCAGTTCGAATCTCGCCTTTTGGGGGAGCAAACGGCCGATATTTTCTCGGCCCGACCCACGAAGAGGCGTTTTCGCGTCTGCTGTTTCTTTGGGAACAACAGCGGCGGCTGGGATTATTAATGGGGCCGACGGGCAGCGGAAAGACGTCGTTGCTTCGGCACTTTGCGCGGCAGGTGCAGCGTTGCGGCGCACCGGCGGCCATGCTGAGCTTGATCGGGCTGGAACCGGGCGAAGCGCTGGCGAGAATCGCAGCCGACTTCGCCATGTCTCTTTCTCCGACGGCCCCGCTGCCGAGACTCTGGCATGCGATTGAAGACCGTTTGGCCGAGTTCGCTTACGAGCAGGTTTCGGTAGTGATCCTTTGCGACGACGCAGATCAGGCGTCGCCGTCGGTCATCGAGCATGTGCAGCGACTGATTGTTTCGTCCACGGCCGGGTGCAAGTTGACCGTTGTGCTTTCCGGGCGGCTCGAACAGATCGGCCGGGTGGGGCGTCGGCTTCTCGAGTCGGCCGACTTGCGGATCGACTTGCCGCCTTGGACCCGAGAGGAAACGTCTGCGATGGTTGCGGAGTTCCTCGCGGCCGAACCGAGCGATTGTCCGCGGTTTTCTGCCGATGCCGTTGAACGCCTATATGCGCTTTCGCGCGGGCTGCCGCGACGGATCTGTCATCTGGCCGATATGGCTTTGGTCGTCGCCCAGGGCCGCGGCGAGGCCGAGATCGGTCCGGACCTGATCGACGTCGTTCACGATGAGCTGGGCCTGACGGAAGGCTGACGCAAGGCGGTTGGTTACGCCGCTCTCGCGCAGATGGGCCGGCCGCCTCATTCTTCATCTTTCGCTGCGGCGTTGCCGCTGTCGAGTCTCCATGGTCATTCTTCGCCGTGCCGGTGGGGAAGACCGGCCAAGAAGGTTCCGGCTTTTACGTCTGAAGCAACGCGGCGACCGGCCTGCAATCACGGAAGTGGACGCGGTGGTGGCGACGGTTGACACGCTCCGGCCGCGATTGAATAATGATCTGATAACGGTGGAGTTGCCGCGCATCGCGTCTCCGGTTCGACGCTGATCGGGCTGTGCCCCGGCGAGCCCGGCGGATTGACACGCACCGATCAACTGGAGTTCGGGGCCCTGGGCGACAAGCTCCTGCCGTGATGATCCCTTCCATGTTTCGCGCCGCACTTCAGATTGCGCAAGCGAAGTGGGGCGGCCTGCCTTGTTTCGGAACAGAGTGATTACCAGACCCTTGGATCAGAGTGCAGCGGCGGGTTCCTCGCGTTCCCGACGAGAGTTGGTCGTTCGTTGATCGGCCCGGTTGCGCTGTCGATCGGAGGGATTTGAAACAGACGGCTGTTGATTGTCGGAAGAGCAACGCAACTGCGAAAATGCCCCCGGTTCGGAAAGACCGGCGTTTTTTGGGCGGCCAGTCGCGTCCGTCTTCTGAGCATCAATAGGCCGAGTGGCAGGCTGGGTTGTTTTGTGCCTGGGCGCTGGCGCAGAATGGCTGCGTTGCCGCGCGGACTGGCGACTGTTCGAGCCGAGACGATCGTGAAGCGGGGGCGGCAGAGATGAAGCGGCTTTGCGGCATGCCTTTACGGCTGGCGGTTTTTTCCGTCGCGGTCTTCCTTTTTGCGACGGACTCGGCCCTGCTGGGGCCGGCAGCGGCGCGGGCCGAGGGCGATTGGGAGATTACGCCCGCATCGGAGCGCGCGCTGGCGATGGGCTTGGAATGGCTGGCCCGCAATCAGGGGCCCGAGGGCAACTGGACCTCGAATGATCTGGGCTTGGTCAGCATGGGGGCGCTGGCATTCTTGTCGGCCGGCCACATGCCCGGCCGCGGCCAATATGGCGAGGCATGCCAGCGGGCGCTCGACTACGTGGCGCGCAACGCCAAGGCCTCGGGATTGTTGAACATTGCCGACGGCCAACGCGACATGTACAACCACGGGCTGGCGGCGTTCGTTTTGGGTCAAGCCTACGGCATGACCAGCGACAGTCGGGTGGGGCCGATTCTCGACCGGGCCTTGCGGCTGATCGCCCAAACACAGTGCGGCGACGGCGGCTGGGACTATCATGCCCGAAGTCAGCAGCGCGGCCACGACTTGAGCTTGGCGGTGATGCAGGCCAAGGCGTTGCGCAGCGCCGTGGACAGCGGGCTGGAGGTGCCGCCCGAGGTGATCGACCTGGCGATCCGCAGTGTGCGGCAACATTACACTCCCCGCGGCTGTTCCCACAACGCGCCCGAGGAAGAACAAAGGAAGCACGACGGGCAGTTCACCTACACGAAGGGCGGAGGGCAGGCGACCACCGCCATGGCCGCTGCCGGCGTTGTTTGTTTGCAGGAGTTCGCGCAGTACGACGACTGGCGGATCGAGAAGAACATGAAAGTGATAGGCGACGCCATTCGTGAGAAGACTAAGCCGGGCGATCGCCGCAACGCGCCGTTCGACGCCTATACGCTGTACTACGTCGGGCAGGCGGTTTATCAAGTCGGCGGCTCGCATTGGCGGGAACTCTATCCGCTATTGCGCGACAGCCTGGTCGATTCGCAGGTGAAAGCGCCGGGCAAGCCCGACGAGCACGGCAAATGGCGGGCCAACGGTCGGGTGGACGGGCGGCCCGGCGATCTGTACATGACTTCGGCGGCTTGCTTCGTGCTGGCGATGCCGAACCGATACCTGCCGATCTTGCAAGAGGGGAAGATCGAGTCGATGAAACGGCAGTTCCAGTCGAGGTAGCTTGGTTGGGAACGGTCCGGCCGGCGGCCTCGCCCCCTTCGGCCCTCAACCGCGAAAAAAACGAACCTTGCAGCGGCCGTTGCGGCCGCTTTTTCGGGAAGAACAGTAACAGATGTTTTTGGCCCCTTGGTTTGCGGTTGCCGGACTGGTCGCTGCGGCCGGACCCGTTTTGATCCATCTGCTCAATCGTCGCCGCTTCAAGGTGGTGGAATGGGCGGCGATGGACTTCTTGCGCGAAGCGCTGTTTCGCAGCCGGCGAATGCTGCAAATCCGCGACTTTGTCTTGCTTGCCCTGCGGACGGCCTGCATTCTTCTCTTCGGAGCCGCCCTGGCGCAGCCGTTCCTTTCGGCCACGGCGGACGCGGGCTCGAACCAGCCGGTTCATGCGATCCTGCTGATCGACAACAGTCTGAGCATGAGCTATCAGCGGCTTGGTGGAACTGTTCTCGACGAGGCGAAACGCCAGGCGCAGTCGATGATCGAGAACTTGCCGCGAGGCAGTCGCATATCGGTGCTGCCCGCTTGCGGGCAACCGTCGGGCGTGACTTTCGACGCCCATTACACCAAACAAGATGCCTTGGAGGCGCTGGATGCGATCACCTGGGTCGATCGGCAGGCGAAACCGCGCGAAACCCTCGACCTGGCGATTGCCGCGGCCGGTCGAACCGCGTCGCCGGCCCGAAAGCAGGTGGTGCTGTTTACCGATCAACAAGTGGACGGGTGGTCCGCCGCACAATTGTCCGATCAGCTCGATCAGGTGCCCGGCGGAGTGAAATTGGTCGATTTGCGGAGCGACCCGGCCGACATCGAGAACAGCTTTGTGGCCGATTTTCGCGTTCGCGACGCGGTTGTCGATTTGCACACGCCCGCCACGTTTGTGGCCGTGGTTTCTCATCAGGGGCCGACGGAACGCCGCGACGTGCCGGTCAGCCTAATGGTCGAGGGGCAAGTGGTGCAGACGATCAGTGTCGATCTTCAGCCGGGGCAGCGCCGCGAGATCGAGTTTGAGCCGTATCCGTTCGATGTTTCAGCGGAGCCGGGGCGCCCCTATTTCGCCACCGCCGAGGCCGTGCTTCCGCCCGATCGGTTGCCGGGCGACGACCGCCGCGCACTGGTCGTGCCCGTGGTGGCCGCTTTGCCCGTGGTGTTTGTCGATCAGTTCGGGCGCGACGAAGATCCGCGGCGCGGCCGCTACGGCGAGACCTATCACCTGCGGCGCCTGTTGGCTCCCATCGGCAATCAAACCACCCGCGACAAGCAACTCGTTCGGGCCGAACATCGAACGATCGACGAATTGGATCAGGCGTTGCTCGAAGACGCCCGGCTTGTGGTTGTGGCCGGAGTTCCGTTTCCCGGGGCTGCGGCCCAATTGCTGCGGCAATATGTGGAGCAAGGGGGCAGCCTGGTGATTGCCGCGGGCGGTCTATTCGATCCGGCGGCATGGACCCAAGACGCCTGGCTACAGGGCAAAGGGATTCTTCCCGTCCCGCTCGACGCCGTCTTGGTCGGCCGCTTGCCGGAAGAGTCGCCCAACCGTGTTGAGTACTTCCAGTTCGATTTCAACAGTTTGAAAGATCACGAGTACTTTGCGCTGGAAGGAGTATCGGCCGAGCAACTGCGCGACCTGTACGGGTCAGCCTACTTCTTCAAGACGGCCGCCGCCCAGTTCACCGACGAGATCAAGGAGCAGGCGGTCAACTCGGTTTTGGAGGAACTCCGCGGACGCGAGTCTGCCGTGGCCGAAATCGAACAGGCGTTGTCGCAATTGGCCCGCAGCGACGCGGCCGGCAACCTTTCGGCGGCCGATCGACGCCGGCAGCAGGAGTTGGAACAACAGCGCGCCCGAATCATCCCCAACTGGCTTCGATGGGCCGAGGGGATGATCGACGCAACCGCCTCGCTCTCGATCGAGCAGCGCGCCGAGTTGTCGCGGCCGACCGTTGTGGCGCGCTTCACCAACGGACTGCCGTTCATGGTCGAACGCCGCATCGGCCGGGGCAAAGTGCTGCTGATCGCCAGCGGGGTGTTTTCGGGCGGCGACTCCGCTTGGAACACGCTCTCGCTCAGCAACGCCGTGCTGGTGTACGATCGCATCTTGCGAGGAATGATGCAGCAAACCCTTCCTCCGCGCAACCTCAGCACCGAGCAAGCGATGTTGTTGCCGGTGCCCGCCGCCCAGCGCAACGCACGATTCAGCATCAGCGGGCCGAACACACAAGATGTACCGCTCAGCGCCGAGGTGTTGGGGGCGGGGCAGTACGGATTGCGGATTCGAGAATGTGTCTGGCGCGGCCTCTATCGGGTGACCGCGCATCGGCCGGCCGACGCGCCTTCGGGCGACGGGCCTCTTTGGGAAGTCGTGCTGGCGGCCAACGGCCCCAGCGACGAGTCGCTGCTTTCCGGCGACTCGGCGGCGAGCTTGCGCGAGAAGGCTGGTCGAACCGCCGGACTGGAGACGGAAAAGGCGCTGGCCTTGGGATTGCAGCGGGCGCAGATCGGCGGGGCTCATCTGTGGAAATGGGCGATTGTCGCCGTGCTAGTCTGTCTGTTGGCGGAGTTGTTCGTATTGGCTTGGCCGGCCCTGCGCGGCCGCGGAGCGTAATGTGATTGTTGTTCGGGCGATCCGTTGGCGCATTATTTTTCTTTGGATCAGTAATCATCGATGAACCTCAACGAGCTGTTCGGACGACTGATCGGCCTGGAACGCGCCCAGCGGATCGAGGGTGTCGAACTCACTTGGGCGGCGCCGTGGGCGCAAGGCGGCGCGGCCTGGCTGTTTTTCGGGTGCCTCGCTTTGGCCGCGCTGGCGGCGTTCTTCTACGTTCGATGGCAGGGCCAGCGATCGTCGGCTGCGCGGGCCGTCTTGGCGGTGATCCGCGCCGGGGTGTTGTGTGTGCTGTTGCTGTTCCTGGCCGAACCGGTGCTCAAAATCGATGCGGCCACCCTAACCCGTCCGGCGCTTTGGCTGGTGTTCGATGGCAGCGAAAGCATGTCGATCGCCGACGAATTGCCCGAGGCCGAGCGCGCAAAGATCGCTGCGGCGGTCGGGCTGCAAGATCCGTCTCCCGGGGCCTTGCCGTTGAGCCGGATGGATTACGTCAAAGCGTTGATGCTCAAGGACGACGGAGCGGTGATTCGGCGGCTGGCCGAAGATTTTCGCTTGCGGGCCTTTGTGTTCGATCAGGCCGATGGGGTCCGGTCGCTGGACTTGGTCGAGGGCGCCGACGGGCGAATCGACGTCGGGCGGTTGGGCGAACAGTTGATTCCGCAGGGCCGCGTGACTGCGATGGGCGCGGCCTTGGCCGATCTGAGCCGCCGACATGCCACCGCGCATTTGGCCGGCTTGGTCGTTTTCAGCGATTTCGACAACAACTACGGGCCGTCGCCCGTGTCGGCCGCCAAGGAATTGGGTGCGCCGTTGTTTGCCGTCGGGGTGGGCGCAGCCACGGCTATCGATGCGGCGCTAAGCGTTCAGGCGCCGCCGCACATCAAGAAAGACGAGCGGGGCAATGTTTCGGTCACGGTCCGCCAGCAAGGGCTGGATGGGCAGTCGATCACCGTCGCGTTGTCGGCGCAGCGGCTCGGGGGCGACGATTCTCGGGGAGAAGAACCTGTTCCGATTGATGCGAAGCCGGTGGAGTTGGCCGGACCGGCGCAAACCGTGGAGTTCGCATTCACGCCCGATCGCGCCGGTCGTTACGTGCTGATTGCCGAAGTCGATCCCGTCCCCGGCGAGATTGTCAAAGAGAACAATCGGGCGCAGCGCGAAATCACCGTGCTCGACGATTTCCTCCGGCTGATGTTCGTCGAGTATGAACCGACTTGGGAGTGGCGATTCATCAAAGAGGTCTTCCACCGCGACAAGCTCGTCGGCGTGCAAGGGTTTCGCACCTTCCTGCGCTCGTCCGACCCGCGCGTCAGGCAGGCCAACGAAATGTTTTTGCCCACTATGAGCCTGCGCCGCGAGGACTTCTTCGCCAACGATGTGATCTTCTTGGGCGACATGCCCTCGAGCGCCTTGAGCCCGAGATTCTGCCAAATGGTTGACGAGTTCGTCCGCAACTTCGGCGGGGGGCTGGTCGTGATTTCCGGGCCGCGATTCGGGCCTGCGCAGCTTGCCGAAACGCCGTTGGCGAATCTTCTGCCCGTAAAGCTCGACCTGAGCGCCCGCATTAACGATCGCCAACCCTTCCGCTTGGTGCTTTCGCCTCGGGCCGAACAGTACGGGTTCATGCAGATCGCCGGCGCCAACCTCCAGGAGAACCAAAAGGCTTGGGATAATATGGGACTGCTGCCGTGGTTCCAACCGGTAGAGCGATTGCACCCGATGGGCGTGGCGCTGGCCGAACACCCCACCGCCAAGTGCGCCGACGGCCGCACGCCGCAGCCGCTGATCGCCATCCGCCGCGCCGGCCGGGGCGAAGTCGTCTTCTTGGCGATGAATGAGACTTGGCGTTTGCGGCGGCTGCATGGGGAAATGTATTATCGCGCCTTCTGGGGCCAGTTGATTCACCGCCTGGGCCTGAGCCACGAATTGGGCAGCCAGAAACGATTTGTCGTTTATACCGATCGCCGCCGCTATCAGCCCGAGGAAGAGGTTTTAGTGACGGTGGAGGCTTACAACGCCCAGTTTGAACCGCTCAGCGAGAAAGATTTGCCCGAACAACGGTTGAAAGCGGAATTGGTTCTGCCCGATCGCGCCGCGGGCGAACAGGTTCAGCCGTTGTCGCTGACGCAGGTGCGCGAGGGTGAGTTCGAATCGCGGTTCCCCGTCTTCGCTCCGGGAGAGCATCGCGTCAGGGTGTTCGATCCGATTGTCGAGAAATGGGTGGAAACGACTTTTCCCGTCGCTCAGCTTTCGGTCGAACGCATGTCGGCCGTGCGAAACGTCGATTTGCAGCGGCAATTGGCCGACGCCCGCCCCGGCGGCCGCAGCTACGAACTTGCCGACGTGGATCGCCTGCTTCAAGATCTTCGGTTGACCCCGCGGACGGAAACGCAATCGGTCATCATGCCGTTGTGGAATACGTGGCTGGCGTTCGTGCTTGTCGTGACGCTGCTGCTCGGAGAATGGCTCTTGCGGAAGTGGGTGAATTTGCCATGACCCGATTGACCGATTTGCATCGTCAGCTCTCGAGCCTTCGCGTGCGCCGCCGCCGGGTGCGATGGGCGACGGCTTGGACGGGAGCGGCCGCGGCCGCGCTGGTTGTGCTTGCAGCGGCGTTCGCTCTCGACTGGGTTTTCGAGATGACCAGGCCGCAGAGAGTATTGTTGCTCTGTTTGTGCGCGGGCGGGCTGGTTTGGGCCGTGCGGCGCTATTCGTGGCCGTGGTTCGGGCAGCGCGAAAGCGAACGGCAATTGGCAATCTGGGTCGAAAGGTCGCACCGGATCGACAACGATTTGGTCGCCGCGTTGGATTTCGAACGGCCCGAGGCGAAACGCTGGGGATCGGCCGAATTGGAAGAGGCCGTGATCGATCAGGCCGCACAGCTTACGCGCGGGCTTGATATCAGCCAAGGAGTGTCGACGGGAGCGCTGCGCGGCCGGCTTCGCTTCCTGGCCGTTGCCGCGCTTGTTTGGATTGCGGCCGTGATCATTGCGCCGGGGCACGTCGCCGTGTTCTTCAGTCGTTTGCTGCTCGGCGTGCGCCATTATCCGACGCGAACGGTGATCGAACAGATCAAAGTGGGCGCGGTCGAGATCGATCCGGAGCGGCCCGATCTCAAGCCCGTCCGCGTGTTCTTCGGCGAGCCGGTGAAGATTCAGGTGTATTGCGCGCCGCGATATGTTCCCGGCGAAGCGGGGCGCGTGGTGTTGGTCGGCCGCCGCAGCGGGCTGCGCACGACCTTGCCCTTGGAGCCCCGCGACGAAGGCAGCCGGGTGTTCGAGGCGGAATGGAGTCGGCCGGCTGAGGACGCGGTGTTTCAGGTTTTCTTGGACGACGCTTGGACCGATCCCGGGCTGCTGACCGTTGCCGCGCCGCCGGTGGTGGAGCTGCGGGCAGAGGTGATTCCGCCGCTGTACGCCGGCAAGGGAGACGATCGCTTGCGGTTGCCCCCAGGGCTGTTGCAGTTTTCCGTCGTGGAAGGAGCCCAAGTCGCTTTTGAATTGACTTCCGACCATCGATTGGAGTCGGCCGAACTGATGGTGGGAGACCGCCGCTGGCCGTTCCGCGAGTCGGACACGCGCCCGGATGAGCAAGGGCGCTATCGTTATCGATGGGAAGAGCAAGAGTCGCCCTTGGGCGCAGTCGTGGAACTGACCCGCTTTGCCGTGCAAGTGACCGATACGGAAGGCCAGCGGTTGGAACGTCCGTTGGAAGGGCTTATCCGCATCCAGGCCGATCACCCGCCGCGGGTGGCCGCGGCGGCCATCACTCGTTTTGTGCTGCCGGGGGCGCGCCCGCTGGTTCATTATCGCGCAATCGACGACTACGGGCTGGCCTCGATCGAAGCGATTGTTGAAGTGCTGCGGTCGTCCGGCGAAACGGAAGAGACGGAAAAGGCGGTGTACCAATTGCCCGCCGACGGCAAACCGGAAAAGAATATCGAAGGCGGTCTTCCGCTGCGGCTCGACGAGTTGGGCGGCGGCGAGAGCCGCGGATTGCGCAAAGGCGATCAGGTGAAGCTGACGCTTCGCGCAACCGACTACCGTGGGCGGCGGGCAGGCAAGTCGGCCGTGTGCGAGCCGTTAGTCTTTGAAATTACCGACGAACAAGGCATCCTGGCGAATATGATGGAAGCCGATCGTCACTCGGCCCAACAGTTGCGAGTGATGATCGAACGTCAACTTGGGATAGGAGAATCCCCATGACCAACTCGAACGTTGAGAAGCGGAAAAGCGGCGTTGGCGCTCTGCGCCCGGCCTGGCGCGCTTGCCGATGGGGAGTGCTGGCAGCAGCGGCGATTGCCGTTGCCGGTTCGGCTTGGGGCGCGGAATCCTCTGGCGGCCGAGCGACCTCGCCTTCGCCAGTCGGCAGCGCGGTTTCGGTCGATTCGGGGGCGATGCCCGGGCAGAACCTGGCGCGGCAGCAGCAGGTTCAGCAGCGCGTGCGGGCGATGGCGCGCGAGTTGGTCGGCGGCGTGCTCGACGTTCAGTTGCAGCAGTTGCGCGACAATGGGTTGACCGCGCATCCGGTGTACGTGGAAATCGCCGACATGCGGAAAAACCTCGACCAGTTGATCGACCGGCAGATGCCCGAAGTGATTAAACTTCTGAGCGAAATGGAGGCCGGCCGAGCCGATCCGACCCAGACGTTCGCCTCGGCCCGCGAGAAGAGCCGCGAGATTGCCGTAGTGCTTTACGTTCAGCGGCAGGTGTTGCTGCGGCGTCTTAAGATCGCGGAGCTGGCGGCCCAAGTCAAGCAATTGATCCAACATCAAACGGCGGTGAAGACCAGCACCGAAGCCCTTCCCGAGCAGCCTGCGGCGCGGCGCGAGCCGCTCACGCTGGCGGCCTTGGAAGATCAGCGCGACGTCGAAGCGGTTTACAAGCGGTTCTTCGAGGCCTTGCAAGAGGTCAGCCGATGGACCGGGCCGTTCGGCGCGGAGGCGAGCGAGGCCGTGAAGATGCTGCGCGACAGCCCGATCGACCGCGATTTCGCCACGGCGCTGGCGCGGCTGCAAGCGGCCGCCTATGGAGAGTCGGTGGAAAGCCAGAAGGCGGTGATTCGTACTTTGGAATCGCTGTTGGTGCGGATGGAACGGGCTCAAGGGCTAATGGATCAAGAGCGCAACGCCGCGGCCGATCGCCTCCGCGAGCTGGTGGCCCAGCAGGCCAAGATTCGCGAGGAAACGCGGCAAGCCGAACTCAGCCAGGAACAGGCCGACGCCCTAGCCGATCGCGAAACCGCGGTGCGCAAGGCGATCAGCGAATTGGCGGATGCCGCCACCCAACCCGAGATGAAGCGGGCGCTGGAAAAAGCGGCGGAATCGGCCCACAAGGCCTCGGAAGAGCTTTTCGAAATGAACAAGTCGGAGGCCGTAGAGCAACAGAACAACGTGGTGAACAACTTGGAGAAGGCCGCCGATCTCGCCGACCTTTTTTCGGGAATGGAATCGGGCATGACGGCCGAGCAGTTGGAACGCCGCGCCGCCGATTTGGAGGCGGCCCGAGCCGAGATGGCCCGCATCGAACAACGCCAGCAAGCGGCTCAGTCGCAGGCCGACGCCGCCAAACCGGACGATGCCAAACGCACCGAGCGGCAGGTGGCAGGCGAGTTGGCCAAGGTGTCGGAGAACCGCGATCTGCCTTCCGCGGTTGATCAACGGCTTGACGAGGCGCGCAACGAAGCCGCGGAAGCGGCCGCTGCGCAGGCGAGCGAGGTGCCCCGTCAAACGGCGGAAGCCAGCGAAGCCGTCGCCCGCGCCGCTTCTGAGATCGAAGCGGCTGCGAAAGACGCGAAACGCGAGGCATTGACGGCCAAGGTCGCGGAATTGGCGTATGCCGCGCGCGCGTTGGACGAAGCGGCCAAGGCCGAGCGGCGCATCGCCGATCAGGCGAAAGCGAGTGAAAATGAGGGCATTGGCGCCGAGGACGCAAAAAAGATGGCCGGCGAGCAAGCCGACGTTCGAGCCATTGCCGAAAAGGCGGCCGAAGGGGTGAAGCACACAGCGCCCGAAGCGTCGAAGACCTTGGAGTCGGCCCGTCCCAATCTGGAGGCCGCGGCGAAATCGCTTGATGCGGCCGCAAAGCAGTCGCAGAACTCAACTCCGGCGCAGGCGGCGCAAACGGCATCGGAAGCGGCTAAGGCTGCGGAGAAGCTGGCCAAGGCCGCCGATCAGGCGCGCGAGGAAATGCGTAAAGCGCTCGAGCAACTTCGGGCCGAAGGCGGCCGGCAGTTGGCCGACGTTCGTGACGCGAAAAGCGGCGTGGACCGGCAGTTGGCCAAGTCGCTCGATTCACCCGCTGATGCGGCCGAGCGGTTGGCTCAGGCCGTCGAGAAGACCCGCCAGGCACAAGCCGAGCAGAAACGGGCCCAGGGCAAACCTCAGGCAGCCGACGCTGCCGAACTTGCCCGCGAAGTCGAAAAGGCCGTGCAGGAGCACCGGCAGGCCGAGAACGCGTCAAACGATATGGAGCGACAGGCGTCGGCCGATCCTCGCCGGGCTGTGGCCGAGCGAAACGAAGCGGCCGCAGCCGCCGAGAAGGCGGCGGAAAAGGCCGCTGCTGTGGAATCGGCGAAGGCTGCTGCCGAGGCGCTCCAACGGGCCGCCGAGGCCCAGCGGCGCGCTGCCGAGGCAACCGACAAGGGAAACCGTTCGGAGGCGAAATCCGCCCGCCAAGAGGCTGAAGAGTCGCTTAAACGGGCGGAACAAGCAGTGGCCGAAGCCGCCCGACAAGCAGAACAATCGGAACCGGGGCAGCCCGACGCCGGGGCGCAGCAGCGCACCACTTCCGCCGCAGAAGAAGCCGGGCGTTTGGCCGGCCGCGATGCGGCCGAGGCCGAGGCGGCGCTGCGGGAAGCCGCCGATCGTTCGAAAGAGGCGCAGAAGGCTTTGGCCGAAGGAAAACAGGATCAAACGGCCGCGGCTCAACAGGCCGCTGCGAAGGCGCTAGAGCGCGCGGCCGAGGAGTTGGCGGCGGCTCAGAAGCGTTTGGCCGAGCAGCAAGCCAAGGCGATGGCCGAAGCGGCTCGCAGCGCCGAGCAGCTTGCGGCGAAGACCAAGCCGATCGATCGTCCGGCACGCGATGCCGTGCGCGAGGCGGGAGAAACCGCCGCCGAGGCCTCGGGGCAGCCGGAACCGAGTCGTAAGTCGGCCGAGGCCGTGAAAGACGCCTTGGCCGAGGCGGGCGCGTCGCTCTCGGCCCGCGAAAGCCGGATCGAAAACGACTTGGCGACTGCGGAGGCGATGGCCGCGGCCGCCAGCGAACAATCCGGCGAACAGCCGATGACCGCCGACAACTCGGCTTCGGGCGAACCGCCCGCGGGGCAACCGGCGAGAAGCCCAACGCAGCCGGCCCAGGCGGGGCAACCGGCCGGCGAGAACTCGGGTGAGGCGGGGCAGATGGCCGGCGAGCCACAATCGGGCCAGCCGCAATCGGGCGAGCAAGGATCGCCGAGTGAAGCGGCCGGTCAACCTGCCGGAATGCCCAACGTAGAGATTGCCAATCAGCCGATTCGCGAGGCCGCTGCGATCGCTGCCGAGTTGGCCGGCATGGCGCCGGGCGAAGCAGGGATGCCTATGCCGGGGCAGCCGGGGCAGCCGGGCCAACCGAGCCAACCGGGAATGATGCCGGCCATGGCAGCCAAACCGCTTCCCGGGCCGACCAGCGCGATGGCTCAAGGCGGAAGCACCTCGCAAAGCGGCACTCCGCAAGAGAACCAAGCGATGGCGCAGGCAACCCGTGATGCGACGGAGCCGCCGCCGCCGGGCGGTTCGACCCCCAATTCCGACAAGGACGCCGAGGGAGGCGACAAGCGATTCCTCGACAAGCCCTGGTTTGCGAAGTTGCCGCCGGAGGTGCGCAGCGCCATCCGCGGCGGCGCCGAACAGCGGCCCCCGCGCGGCTACGAATCGCGTTTGCAACGCTATTTTGAAACGGTCGATTAAGCGAAGCCCGGCTGACGGCACGGCCGACTTGGTGACTTTCCAGAGGATCAATCAACCCATAGACCAGAGTGTAACGATGACGAACGCAGCCAACGAGAAAGAAGACTTGGCCGCTGTGGCCCATTGCAAGGAATCGTACGAACAGATTCGCCGCCAGCTTTCGGCAGTGATTGTCGGCCAAAGCGACGTGATCGAGCAGGTGCTCATCGCGATCTTCGCCCGCGGACACGCGCTGTTGGAGGGGGTGCCCGGGCTGGCGAAAACGCTGTTGATCAGCTCGCTGGCCGAAGCGACTCACTTAGGCTTCAAGCGAATCCAGTTCACCCCCGATCTCATGCCGAGCGACGTTACCGGCACCGATGTGATTCAGGAAGACGCTCAAACCGGGCAGCGGGCTTATAAGTTTTTGCCGGGCCCGCTGTTCACCAACATGATTCTCGCCGACGAAATCAACCGAACGCCGCCGAAAACCCAGGCGGCGATGTTGGAAGGCATGCAAGAGCGTCAGGTCAGCGCCGGGGGGAAGACGTACAAGTTGCCCGATCCGTTCTTCGTCTTGGCCACGCAGAATCCCTTGGAGCAAGAAGGAACGTATCCGTTGCCGGAGGCTCAGTTGGACCGATTCCTCTTGTACATCAAGGTGGATTACCCGACCGGCGCCGAGGAATGGGAAGTGGCTCGCCGCGTGACTACCGGTGCGATGGGCAAGATTTCGCCGGTGATTTCCGGCGACGACATCGTTCGTTTCCAGCAGTTGGTGCTCCGCGTTCCGGTGAGCGATCAGGTGTTGGGCTACGCTTGGGCGTTGGTTCGCGCCACGCGGCCCGGGTCGAAAGAAGCCCCCGAATTCGTCGACAAGTGGATGTCGTGGGGGGCGGGCCCGCGCGGTGTTCTTACGCTGGTTACCTGCGCGAAGGCGCGGGCGATTCTTCACGGCCGGTATCATGCCACGGCAGCCGACGTGCAATGGGTGCTCAAACCCGCGCTGAGGCATCGGTTGGCTCCCAACTACGCGGCGCAGGCGAACAACCTGACCAGCGACAAGTTGATTGACATGCTGATCGAGGCGGTGCCCGCCGACAAGCAATACGATCGTCCGGCAGCCTGAATCGGGGCGACAGCGGCGCGCGAGGCTGCCGCGATTTCAGACCGGAACCCGCAGGAAGCCCAAAAACACTGTTGCTGCTCAGTTGCGCGAGGTGCATGTGGCCAAAACGATTCTGTCGCGATATCTCGACCCCGAAGTGCTCAGCCGTCTTTCCGGACGGCGGATCGAGCCGCGCGGACTGGTGTTGGGCAATTTGGCCGGGGCGCACAAGTCGCCGTTGGCCGGGTTTGCCGTCGAATTCGCCGGGCACCGCGAGTACGTTGTCGGAGACGATCTGAAGCATCTTGATTGGCGCGTGTATTACAAGCGGCAACGGTTCTTCGTCAAGCAGTACGAGATGGAGACGAACTTCGTTTGCCATCTGCTGCTCGATTGCAGCGCTTCGATGCGTTACGGGCAGGGGGCGGAGAACAAACTGGCCTACGCCGCCCGCTTGATCGCCGCCCTGGGGCACGCCATCGTGCGGCAGAGCGATAAGGTTTCATTCGCTTCGTTTGACGAGCAAGTGCGGGGCTTCGTGGCGCCGGGCAACTCGTTGTCGCAGATCATTCGCCTGACGGAGTTGATCGACCAGTGCCCGGCGGTGAACAAAACACGCATGTCGGATTGTCTGGGCGAACTCTTGGGCCGGACCAAGCGTCGGGAAATCGTCATGATCTTCAGCGATTTCTTCACCGACCTCGATGAGCTCGAACGCCCATTGCAGCAAATGCGGTATCGTCGGCACGAAGTGGTTCTGTTCCAAGTGATGCACCGCGACGAACTGACCTTCGACCTCGACGAAACGACCAAGTTCATCGGGCTCGAAACGCCGGAAGAGCTGCTGGCCGAACCGGGGCAGATACGCCGGGCTTATCTGCGCGCGCTGGAACGGTTTCAGACGCGATTCGACGACATCTGCCGCCGCAACCGCATCGAGCGGGTCGTCGTCGATACCAGCCGCGACGCCGGAGAAGTGCTGAGCGACTACTTGAATCAGCGCAGCCGGATGCACCGCGGCCGGTGACTCTCGTCTTTGGCGAGAATGGCGTTTCTTCGCTTCGGCCGCAGCACCGCCAAATGCCCTGAAACCGCAATCGCCCCCGCCTTGCGCTGCGGCAGCAATGGCGGGCGTTTGCCGGCCGCGGGAAAAGCAGTTGTCGGCCGAGGCCAATCAGAGAACGAAAGCTCGGTGCAGCTCGTCGAGCACGGCTTGTTCCTGGGCCGATATCTTCTTCCCCAGGCCGAGGAAACCGCCCGAGGCTTCGGCTACGCGCTCGGCATGACTGACCACGAACGACTCCAGCCGTTGCCGTTCTTCGGGAGAGAGCTGTGTGCAAAGCGCGGTGATGTAGTGCTTCCAAGCGTCGAGCAACTCGCGCCCGGGACGCCGGCTCAGCCAGTGGTCGAGCAGTTCGCGGAGTTCTTCGCGACTGGTAATGCCGACCGTTTCGGCGGCGGCGAGAATCGCCTTCTTCTCGCGCGGCTCCATTTTTCGGTCGGCCCAGGCCACGCAGATCAACGGCACAAGCTCCATGGCGGCCAGGGTCTCCGGACCGATGTTCAATTCGACCAACCGATCGAGCACCGCTTCATCGGCAATGCCTGAGATTTCGGCCAGTTGCGCCTTCTTGGACTGGCGATCGAGACGAGCCCGCAACTGGTTGAGCAGCTTCTGGTCTTGTTCGTGAAAGAACGCGTCAATCAGGGCGGCTTGATCGGGAATGAATCCCCCGGACATGTCTGATCCTTTCCAACGTCGGACATCAGGCGATACGGTTAATCATGCACGGCCTTGGCGTTCACAAACGGCCGGTGGGCAAGTGCCAACGAGTTATTCGCGTCTGGTGCGTCGGTCGGATTCGCAACCATCGGCAGGCCGACGAACGGCCTTCTCCCAGGCATCGAAACGATACGCGGTATCCACCGGGACGCCTGCCGCAGCCGCGATGCGTCCAAAGCATCAGCCCGCTGCCGCCATGCCGGCGAGCACGCCGACGACGAGCTTCCTTAGCTTCGGTTCCGCTTCGGCCGCCACGGCCAAAATATGTTCCAAGGCCGTTGGTTGCAAGGCGTCGGGCAGGCACATATCGGTGACAACCGAGAGCCCCAGCACGCGCATGCCCGCATGCACCGCCACGATCACTTCCGGAACGGTGGACATGCCGACCGCGTCGGCTCCGATCGCTCGCAAGAACCGGTACTCGGCGCGGGTTTCGAGATTCGGGCCGGTAACGGCGACATAAACGCCTTTGTGGGCGACAATATCTTCTCGCCGCGCGACCGCCAGCGCCGCGGCAATCAGGCCGTGGTCGTACGGGGCCGACATGTCGGGAAACCGTGGCCCGAGCTTCTCGTCGTTCGGCCCGACCAGCGGGTTGCCGTGCATCAGGTTGATGTGATCCTCGATCACCATGATGTCGCCGGTCGCGTACTGCGGGTTCATTCCGCCGGAGGCGTTCGAAACGATGAGAATCTCCGCGCCCAGCGCCCGCATCACTCGCACCGGGAAGGTGATCTGCTTCTGGCTATAGCCTTCGTAGGCGTGAAACCGACCTTCCATGGCCGCCACCGCCACCCCCGCCAACCGGCCGCAAACCAACCGGCCGGCATGGCTGTGGGTGGTTGTCTGCGGAAAGTGGGGAATCGACTCATACGAGATCGACGCCTCTGTTTCAATCAATTCGGCAACGCTGCCCAATCCCGTGCCCAAGATCAGCCCGACGCGCGGGCGCCCGTTCCATTGGCGACGGATCGCGGCGGTCGCCTCGTCGATTTGTTCCAACAATGCCTTCATGGCTGTTCGCTACTCTTCGTCTTCCGGAATCTCTTCATCGTCGTCGTCGCCCGGCGACTCCTCGTCGTCGTCCAAGTCTTCGGCTTCGTCGTCGTCGAAGACCACTTCGCCCGGAGGCACGTCGTCGAGTTCGCCTTCGTCCAGATCATCATCGTCCAAGTTCAAATCATTGTATTCGTCTTCGAGGTCTTCCTCGAAGTCGTCGTCGAAATCATCGTCGAAATCATCTTCTTCGAACTCGGCGAAGTCATCGTCTTGGCCGCTGGCCGTCGGAGGAATCGCCCCGAACCGCCGCCGCAGCCGATCTTCGTCGAATCGCGGAACCGAAGTCTCGCTCCGTCCCCAGCCCGAAATGTCCTTGGCCATTGTCGCGCCTCCACCGACCATGCTCCGAAGCCTGATGAGTTCCTACCAGACTAACGTGCAATGCTTCGGCGTGCAACCGCCGACTCCCCGACCCGATGCGCGAATTGCCGCTTCGTGCCAAATTTTCGCTTGACCGGCTTGCCGGTGGCACTTCGGACAATGCGAGGTGCATGTTACGATCAAATGGACTGCCGCCGGCCGCCCGCAACCCGGGCCCGCCCCGCGCTTGCCTCGCGGCCGGTTTTTTCCGATCGCCGCAGTTGGCGGTTGTGAGATCCGATCGAAGCACGATGGTGTTGAACGATCCCCGTACGGAACGTGCGCCGGCGCTTGGAGGATGCCACGGTGTGTTTTTCCAAAACCCGCCCCGACGACAGGCCTCCGCACGATCCCGGTCGGCGAGGCGTGGTCGCGGTCATTTTGCGCGGTGAAACAATGCTGGTGATCCGTCGGTCGTCTCGGGTGCGCGCGCCGCGGACAATCTGTTTTCCCGGCGGCGGTATTCGGGACGGTGAAGACGAGCCGGCGGCGCTGGTCCGCGAGTGCCGCGAGGAGATCGGCGTCGAGGTCCGCTTGATTCGCCGACTTTGGGAGTGCGAAACGGCTTGGGGGGTTCGGCTCGGTTGGTGGCTGGCCGAGATTGATGCCGAGGCTGTGCCCACGGCCGACCCGGCCGAGGTCGAAGAGATCCTTTGGCTGCGTCCCGACGAAATGGCCTCGCATCCCGACTGCCTGGTGAGCAACCGGGTGTTCCTGGCGATGATCGGCGAGGGGAAGATTTCGCTCGTATGAACGCGGCTTGTTGAAGCAGGCGATCCGCCGGACGTGATGTAACGCGATCGCGCAAACGGCGCGTAAGCCTAGCTTGTTGATCGAGGCGAGCCGGCGGCGCGGCCTTGGTGCAGAACCCGCTGATACCAAGCAACCGTTCGGGCTGCCCAAGCCGAGAGCGTGTGGTGGCGCAGCATCCAATCTCGAGCCGCTCGGCCGCAATCTTGCCGCTGGCGGGAATGGGTCATTAGCCATTCGAGGCGGTCTGCCAAGCCGCGGGGGTCGCCCGGAGGGAAGAGCAGGCCGCCACTGCTGGCCTCGACCATTTCCACAAACGCCCCATGGGCGGGCAGCACGGCGGGAACGCCGGCAGCCCAGGCCTCGAACACCGGAAGGCCTTTGCTCTCCGGAATAGCCGAGGGAAGGCAGAAGACATCGAGATTCCGCAGGAACGCGATCTTGCCGGGCAGGTCGAGTTCCCCGCGATGAACGAAGCTTGCGGCGATGCCCAGTTGTTCCACCTGTTCGCGGCATTTCTTCCAGTAGGCGCGTTCGGCCGGCCCGAGATAGCCCGCGCACTCGATCCGCCAATCGGCAGGGGCGTTTCGGGGCGCGCACTTGCGGAGCAGGGCGGCCGCTTCGATAAGCGTGTGCAACCCTTTTTCCGCGCAGATGCGAGCGAGGAATCCAATCTTCAAGCCGCGCCGAGGCGATTCGCCGCCCCGGTCGTCGCTCGGACCGGCCGATGACGGCGGTGCAAACTCGTCGACGGAGACACCCGGCGGAACGATCTCGATGCGACCGCGCGCCACGCCGATTTCGCTTGCGAAGAAGTCGGCGTAGTAACGGTTCATCGCGGCCAAGCCATCGCAATCGCGGCAGCGCGAGCGGAGCAAGTCTTTTGTCCGGCTTTGATACGGCTCGGGCAAGCGCCTCCAGAAAACATCTTCGCCGGAGAGCGACGCGACCACCGGGACGCCGAGTTGCGACTTCAGGTGCGGCGCCAGGCCGAGCAGCAGGGCGTTGTTCAGATGGATCAGATCGGGGCGCGCCTCTGCGTGAATCCAACTCAACGCGTCGCCGAGCAAGCGATGATCGGAAGCAAAACGGCCTTCGAGCATCGCCACGCACATAGGCCCAAGCGACTCGGGCTTTGTGGTTTCGCCTCGTTTACCGGCCCATGCGAGAACCGCGGGATGATCGAGCCAGCGCCGGATGAAGCCGGGCAAGCGGATGCGTGGAAACCGCAAAGCAAGATAGAGGTTCACGCCGCCCAAGGCGATTCGCGGTTCGCTCTGATTCGGTTCATCGGTTCGCAACGGGGAATACAGCGGCAAGAGCAATGCCTCGACTCCGTGCTCGCGCAACGCGCGAACCAGCGCATTGCCGCTGATGCAGCTTCCGCAATACATGCCGCCGGCTCCAGCGATCAGATGCAACACGCGCATGGATGCGAATTTGCCGGTTTTCAAGTGAAATTGTCTGCGTTGGCGAAGGCCCGCGCCATGCACTGGCAGCCGATTGCGCCCCTTTGATGATGAACAACCAACTGATCGCTGGCAACAGCCGGCGGCCTGTTGCGGCAGGTTTCCGGCAGGCAGCGCGTGTTTGACGAAGAGGCCGTCGCGGCAGAACGCGGCCAGCCGGAGCGAGGTGATCATCGGCCGCTGCGCGCCGCGGCTCTGCCTCGCCATGGTCCTTTCATCGGCTCGCCGGTCCGGTGATTTTCGGCAAGCAAGACGAGCAAGCCCTCCTCGCTGTTGGTCGCAAAGGCGCCGCACAGTCCGACGGAAACGGCCAAAACCGCATGGGGTTAGGTGAGCTGCCACGCGGCCAGGGCCAGCACGTCACGCCAACGCCGGCCCGCGCTAAGCACCGCGGCGGGTTCGAAGCCGCAATGAGTCATGCAATCGTCGCACCGAGGATCGGCCCCGGGCCCGTAGGCCGACCACGATGTTTGTTCGAGCAGATCAGCGTAGGTCGGGTAGTGCTGATCGGCGATCAGATAACACGGTCCGCGCCAGCCGCGTATGTTGAAGGTGGGGTTGGCCCAGGCCGCGCAGCTCAGCTCACGTTTTCCGCAAAGGAAATCGAGGTAGAGCGGCGATGCGAAAAGACGATAGCCGCTCAATCGCTTGCGCGCGGCCGAAAACTTGGCAATGATCTCTTCGCGGTCGAGAAAGATCGCGGCGTCGTTCGTCGTCGGCTGCCGGGCCACCGATGCGTAGCTGTAGGCCGGCGAGATCATCATGCCGTCGACGCCGAGAGAACGGAGGTACTCGAAAAGAACGGCAATCTCGTCCATGTCGGTTTCGCGGTAGATCGTCGTGTTGGTGCAGACGAAGCGTCCTTGCGCTTTGGCAGCGCGGATGCCCTCAATCGCCGCGGCAAAAACGCCCGACCGGCCGCAGGCGGAATCGTGCGTGTGCTCCATCCCGTCGAGGTGGACGTTGATGAACAACCGCCGCGTGCGAGGTAATTCGGGCAATCGCCGTTCGAGCAGAGTGCCGTTGGTGCAAAGGTAGATGTGCCGGCCGCGATCGACCAACTCGGAAATCAATTCGGGCAGCGGTTGATAGAGCAGGGGCTCGCCGCCGCAAACGCTGACCACCGGCGCCGGACACTGGTTGGCCGCGTCCAAGCATTGCTCGACGGTCAGCCGCCGGCTGACGGAATCGGCATACTCTCGAATCCGGCCGCAGCCCGTGCATCGCAGATTGCAGGCGTGAAGCGGCTCGAGCATCAACACCAACGGAAACCGCTGATCGCCGGCCCATCTGCGTTGGAGCAAGTAGCGGGTCATCGATCGAGTGAGCGACAGCGGGAATCGCATGGCAATCTCCAACGCGCACAGAAGACGAAGCGGCCGGGCCGCGGCAGGCGGCATGCCGTCATGGGTTTCCCGGGACTGCCGTCGCCCATTGACTGAGCGCCAGCAAGGGGAAGTAGATCCGGTAGTAGTGATAGCGGAGGTAGAACACCCTGGGGAATCCGGTGCCGGTGAACTCGGGCTCGGCCCATGTTCCGTCGGGAAGCTGGGTGGCAACCAGATAGCGAACGCCGCGAACCACGGCCGCATGATCCTCCAGGCCTGCGGCCATCAATCCCAGCAGCGCCCAAGCGGTTTGCGAGGGCGTTGGGGCGCCTTGCCCGCGAAGATGCGGATGCTCGTAGCTGTCGGGCGATTCGCCCCAGCCGCCGCACGGCTGCTGATGGGCCAAAAGCCACTGCGCCCCGGCGACAACAGCCGGATCCTCCGTCTCCACCCCGACCGCTTTGAAACCCACCAAAGCCTGCCAAGTGCCGTAAATGTAGTTCACTCCCCAACGGCCGAACCAGCTTCCGTCCGGCTCTTGGCTGCGTCGCAGATACTCGATGCCGCGAGCCACCGCCGGGTGCGCCCGCGTATGCCCGAGCTTGCCCAGCGATTCGAGCACTCGGGCGGTCAGGTCGGGCGTGCTTGGGTCGATCATTGCGTTGTGATCGGCAAAGGGCACGTAACAGAGAAACTGGCGATTGTTGTTGCGATCGAAGGCCCCCCAGCCGCCATCGTCGTTTTGCATGGCCAACATCCACCGCATGCCGCGATCGATCGCTCCGGTGAGCTGCGCCAACAAGACGCCGTGGTCTTCCCCCGGCTCCGGCTCACGCATCACACGCACTTCGGGCGGCAGCCGCTCCGCTTCTGTAGGCGGCTCGAACTGGGTTTGCAGGGCCATCAACACCATGGCCGTGTCGTCGTTGTCGGGATAGAAGTCGTTGTTGTATTCGAAACACCAGCCGCCGGGTTCGGCCGGAACCGTTTCGGACCAATCGCCGGAACGGGTTATTTGCCGCTCGACCAGCCAGCGGGCGGCCCGCTGCATTTCGGGGCTTTGCGGCGACGCGCCGGCTGCCGCCAGAGCGCGCACGGCGATGGCCGTATCCCAAACCGGCGATTTGCACGGCTGGAGGCGTAGGGTGTTCTCCTGATCATCGGCGATCATCAAGTCGCGCAGTTGTTCGTGGTTATAGACAACGGCCGGATGATCGTCGGAAAAGCCCAGGCATTTCAGCGCCACGATGCTCCAAACGATCGGAGGATAGATCGCTCCGAGCCCGTCGCTGCCTTCGAACCGTTTGAGCATCCAGTTTGTTGCCGCCTCGATCGCGCGGCGGCGCAACGGCAGCCACTGACGCCGGCGGCAGAACTTCAATGCCTTATCGACGCTGCGGAAGAAGCGATCCCAACTGAAAACGCCCGTGCCGCCGGGCAGGCCGGGGCAGCGCAACGGCGGCCAGTCGCACGGTTCGCGGAGAAACAACTCGCGGATGCCCAACTCGGCGGGCAGTTGCCGCGACGGTCGATGGGCCGAGACGATCGACAGCGGCACAATGATCGTTCGCGACCAGGAACTCACCTGATGCAAGCTGACCGGAAACCATCGCGGCAAAAGAACTGCCTCCGGCGGCACTTCCGGGCATTGGTCGTACGATATCTGTCCGAGCAAGGCGAGGAAGAAGCGGGTGTAGCTGTTGACCGCGTCGGCGCCGCCGTGCGCCAGAATGGCCGCGCGCGCCCGCTGCATGTACTCGGCGCTGGGATCGTGGCCGGTCAGTTTCAGCGCAAAGTACGCTTTGACGCTGCCGCTGATTTCAACAGCGCCGCCGGGATACATCGCCCAGCCGCCCTCGGGCAACTGGCGGCGACGGATGTACTCGGCCGCCCGTCGCGCGTCGTCGCTCTCGGCGCAACCGAGAAAGGCCCAAAGCAGGATCGTCTCGCTTTCGAGGATCGTGTCGCCTTCCAGTTCGGCGCACCAACACCCATCGGGCAATTGTTGGGCCAGCAACCATTGGCGCGTGCGTCCAACCGCGCGGCGGACCGCGGCCGAGAGGCAATGGCGCCCGCGAGAAACCTCTTCCCTCGCCGATGTCGTGGTCGATTCTTCACCGAGGCCCGAATGGGCGAATGAATCACTGGCCTTCATCAGATGCGTGCCTCCTTTGCACGAGGGCGGACGTCGTGTCCGGCCGATTCCGTCGGGCGGCAAGCAATAGCTTAGGGCAAGTTTCGTCAGCCGACAAGAGCAGTCGGCCGGGCCCAAAAACGTCTTGCCAACCCGTAAACCGCCGGGCCTGTTGCGTTCTGGTCTTACGGTCGGCGCGCAGCCTCGCTTAGGTGAATCGCGCGAAGCAGGGACCGTCGTGGCCGAGCGGAGCGAGCGACGATCGCGTCGGCTCTCGCACGGCGTGCCCCGACGAAGCGGAGGAGCGGAGCAATGCCGCCGGCTTGCGGGCGGCGCAGGTCGTCCCTGGCGACGCCTACATCAATAGTCCGACACTTTGGCGGCGGCGATCAGATCGATGAAGTCTCGGTTCGATTTGAATTTGGCGAGCTTGGCGGTCAACTGCTCCATCGCGTCGGTCGGATTCATCGACGAAAGCGTCCGGCGAAGCATGGTGATCGCATGCAGCCACTCGGGCGGCAAGAGTTTTTCTTCGCGGCGCGTGCCCGACTGCGAGATGTCGATGGCAGGCCAAACCCGGCGGTCGGCCAGCTTCCGATCGAGCACCAATTCCATGTTGCCGGTCCCCTTGAACTCCTGGAAGATCAATTCGTCCATGCGGCTTCCGGTGTCGATCAAGGCAGTGCCCACGATGGTGAGCGATCCGCCTTCCTCGAACAGGCGCGCCGTGGCGAAAAGCTTCTTGGGGATGTCCATCGCTTTGATGTCCACGCCGCCGGTCATGGTGCGGCCCGTGTTGCCCACCCATTTGTTGAAGGCTCGGGCCAGGCGGGTGATCGAGTCGAGCAGCAGCACGACGTCTTTGCCCATCTCGGCCAATCGCTTGCAGCGTTCGACGACGAGTTGCGAAAGCCGCACGTGGCTTTCGATGTCTCGATCAAGGCTGCTGGCGACGACCTCGCCATTGACCGCTCGAATCATGTCGGTCACTTCTTCCGGGCGTTCGTCAATCAGCAACACGATCAGTTTGACATCGGGATAGTTCGTGGAAATGCCTTGGCTGATGTGCTGCAACAAGATCGTTTTGCCGGTTCGCGGCGGCGCCACGATGAGGGCTCGTTGCCCTTTGCCCAGCGGCGTGAGCAGGTCCATGACGCGCGTGGTGAGCGGCTCGGCGCCGGTTTCCAGCTTCAGCCAGAACTCGGGATTGATCGGCGTTTTGGCGTCGAACGCCTTGACCTCTTTGTATTGCTCGGGAGGCATTCCGTCGACATCGAACAGCTCGCGGAGACGAGGGCCCTGATTCCGGCGGGCGGGCTGCACCATTCCCGAAAGATGCACGCCTTCGCGCAGTCCGAACTTCTCGATCATGCTGCCGGGGACGAACGGGTCGGTCATCTCGCGCATGTAGTTGTTTTTTGGATTGCGCAAGAACCCGTAACCGTTGGGATGAAGCTCGAGCACGCCGCCGCCTTCGACCAGCGGACCGGTTTCGGCGGAGTCCGCCTCGGGGCTTCGATTTTGATCGCCCTGGTTCTGCGCCGGCCGCGGCCGATTGCTGCTACTGCGGTTCGAAGAACCTTCGTTGCGTCCGTACGGGCGACCCCGTTTTCGTTTGCCCATGTCTCGCACGATTTCAACCCCCTGATCCGATGCCCTCCGTTTGCGAGGGCCTATGGTCCGTCGTTGGCGTCTGTCTCGCGACTCGGTCATGCTCATTCACTCCGGCGCGAGTCCCAATGTCGGCATGCTCGCACGTTGATCTCAAAAACAAAGAACGCAGCGGTGCGTTCACACTCATTTCTGCGAATCGGCCTACCGTTGGCGGGCCGACGCGGTCGCGTTGCTGGAACGCTTGCCGCCCCCAACAGGCAACCCCCATTTTCCCGCGACAAACGCTGGGCGGCATTTCAACGCCGCCGCGGCCACCGTCCTCGCGTGAGGCCGACCAATGGGCTTGCCATGCAGCACTCGTTTGCCGCACCATCGAAAAACTGGAAAACGGCGCGCTTGCCCCGCGGAGCTTTTGGTCGGCGATCCATGCAGGCGAGCGATCGACCCCAACCCGTCAATAACGCTGGGAAATCGCACGACCGCCGAACATGCCAAGCGGCGGTTGCCGTTGCGAGCAACCTTTGATTCCATGACATGCGCCGATCAAACCGCCTCATGGGTTGACCGGATCGAACTCCTTTTCGATCGCGCCGGCCGGAAAGCACAATCGCTCAAACGGCCTTAGGCGCGCGAACCACCGTATATGCTTCAACAGGTCGCCAGCGCCGGTCCGAAGACCGTAGGCGCCGCAAACGACGGCAGTTCGGCTAAACAAACTCTGCCCCTACCGGATATCAGCAAAGCACTTGTGCGAACGGCGCAGTCCCGCCGCAGTGTGCCCCAGGCATCGCGCCGGCCCGGCAAAACACGTTGCCGCGGTTCTCGATTCGGGCATCGAGACCGCCCGACCGGGTTCAAGGGCGCGAATCACGACAATCATCCCGGGGCGTCATGCACCGTCTCCGGTCCGGTGCATCGTCGAACAGCCACAGGAGCGCAAGGCTTGATTCGTGAAAGCACGACCAACGCTTCGAGCCGAATCTCGTTGGAGACGCAACGCAGAAGGCCGCCAAAAAACGCATCGGCCCGGCGATTCTCCGACCTGCCAGACTGCCGAAGTTTGCGGCAGCAACCATCGATCGGAGCGATGAATCAAACTTCTAATGGATTTATACCTTGGACTTGCAAGCTTTTCAAGAGGGAATTACCGGCGTCGGGCGAGTTTTTTCGTCGCCTCGGTTCGTTGCCCGGCGCGGCGCCAAAAGAACCGGCGATTGGTCGCGGGCCGATCCAAAATGGCCGGGCAGTCTGACGAGCAGCCCAGCGGTTTGTTTGCCCGACAGTCGATTGTCGCCCAATGATCGCGGCGAATTTGTTGAGTGGTGGTGGCCCAACAGGTAGAATCGGCATGTCGGCCCATTATTCTCCAGCACTCATTCGCCAGGGAGACCTCGAAATGAAGATCTCGCGCCGTGGGTTTTTGGGTTCGTCTTCGTCGGTCGCCATGGCTTGGGCTGCACCGGCCGTATTGGGCGCCGAAAAGGAGAAGAAGTACCGAACCGCTCTGATCGGTTGCGGATGGTGGGGCGGCAACATCTTGAACTGCGCCATCCAGGCCGGTCGCTCGGAGGTCGTCGCGCTTTGCGATGTCGATCAGAAGCATCTTGACCAGCGGGCCGAGAAGGTCGAGCAAGCGACAGGCGCGAGCGCCAAGAAGTATAAAGACTATCGCGAACTGTTGGACCGCGAGAAGCCAGAAATCGTCATCGTCGGCACTCCCGATCACTGGCATGCGCTGATTACCATCGCCGCAGTGAACGCCGGCGCGCATGTGTATGTGGAGAAGCCGGTCTGCCACACGGTCAACGAAGGTATTGCCATGGTGCGAGCGGCCCGCGCTGCCGACCGGGTTGTGCAGGTGGGCACCCATCGCCGCGTGTCGCCGCACAACATTTCGGCCCGCGAGTTCATTCGGAGCGGCAAACTCGGAAAGATCGGGATGGTTCGGGCGTTTGTCCTGTATGGCGGTTCGGCCGGCGAACCAACGCCCGACAGCGATCCCCCGCCCGAACTCGATTGGGATTTCTGGTGCGGGCCGGCGCCTTTGCGGCCGTTCAATAAGCGAATTCATCCTCGCGGATTTCGCCAGTTCTTGGACTATGCCAACGGACAATTGGGCGATTGGGGCATCCATTGGCTCGATCAGATTCTCTGGTGCATGGAAGCGACTGCGCCGAAATCGGTGGCATCGGTTGGAGGGCGGTTCATCCGCAAAGACAACACCGACGCGCCCGACACGCAAGTCGCCACGTTCCAGTTCGAAGATTTCGCCGTCTCTTGGGAACATCGTCACTATGCGGGCAACACCGCTGAGAAGCATAACGTGGGCTGCTATTTTTACGGCACTGAGGGAACGCTTCACTTGGGCTGGCAAGACGGGTGGACCTTCTACCCGGTTTCGGCGTCTAAGCCGACAGTCCATGAAGACGCCAAACTCAACCAACCCGACGGCCAGAACATTGCCGAGCTATGGACCGACTTCCTCGAATCGATTGAGAAACGAAGACGCCCGGTGTGCGACATCGAATTGGGGCATCGCTCGACGACAATGAGCTTGCTGGGAATGCTGGCGTTGAAGATCGGCCGGAGCGTGACTTGGGATGGGCAGAAGGAGACGATCGTCAACGATCCCGAGGCGGCGCAATTGCTGAAGCGGCCGTATCGAGAGCCTTGGGTCTATCCTTCCTGAAGAGTCTCAGGACAGGAAACGCAGCAAAGCCCGGGCGAGATTGCCGCTTGGTCGTTCCTGTTGCGACCTGTTGGCGGTTTGTGCTGTGCTCGGGGCCAATGCAGGATTGACGCGCGGCAGCCGGGCAGCGCCAGCCCATCGGAGGCCGGCCCGCCCGAGGCGCAACGAAAACGGCTCGCCCCGGCCAGAGCCGAGCGCGAGCCGTTTTTTTAGCTGTCGTTCCTTGGGGGCAAGCCCAACGATCGGTCGGCGAAATTCGATTGCCAATCGGTCGCAGGGTTCCTCGCGTTCGGGGGCCTCAGTTAGCGGCCAAGCTTCCCGTGGTCAGGTTGTGGAACGAGAAGGCCACGGTATTGCGGCTGCCGGCGGTGAGAACCACCGTCCGCACTTCGTCAACGATTTGTCCATCGCGGACGACTTCGGCCTTAATCTCGTACTTGTAGCTCATGCCAGGCTGGAGGCCGTACGACACGTACTGCCGTTTCGTGCCTGTGCTCTTGGTGACGTGGCCGTTGACAGTCACCTTGGCGTCGGCGGGTACGTAAATGGTCAGCAGCCCGCTGTCCGCGGCGCTCGGGGCCGGCGTGTAGAACGAGCCGGCGCCCAGCGGCGGCGCGAAAGGCGACGACGGGGCAGCGGGCGGCGTTAACGGCGGATTCGTCGGCGTCAGGCCTGCCGGAGGAGCCAGCGGCGCGGTTGATGGCGGCGAGAGGGGCGGGGCAGGCGCGGCAGGCGCGTCGGCCGGCGCCGGGTTGGCCGGTGTCGGCGAAGGTTCCACTGGAGCCGGCTGAGCCGGTTGAGCCGGGGTCGGTTGTTGCGGTTGGCTGGGGGCGGTAACCACCACGCCATCACCGCAGCAGCCCGACGCGTAGCTTACGTAACCGCCATAGTAATAGGCATTGCCGGCCCAATAGTAGCGGTAGGGGCCCAACAACAAACGGCGCACCGGACCGGGCCGCACTCCGACGTACCAAGCGGAGCCGTAGTAGGCGTCGCAGCACGTCGGCGTGTAGCAGGAGTAGTAAGTCGTCGGGTAGTAGCAGCACGAAGTGTAGCAGGCCGGTGCGCATCCGCGCCACCACCAACAGGCATTTGCATCGGTGGTTGTGGCCGATACGCTCAGGGCGGCAATCGCCCCCACAAGCAACATGCGTTTCAGTCCGAACATGTGCGTCGCTCCCTTTCCTTTAGTCCTTCAAAGCACGACAATGCTGTGCAACTTCGGGTCGTGGTTCGCTCGAACGGCCGCAGCCGTCCGGCAAACCGTTTGACTTTTTCAAACACTGGAAACCACTAAGCTAGCATAGCACGTCGAGCCTGAGAATCAAGAAGGTTGGGCGGTTGGGGAGTTTTTTGACGATTGTGCCGAGTGGGCAGCCCGGGTTCGTCAATCGGGCCGGCGGACGGGGAATGACCGTGCGGTGCAATTGCCGTATCCCGCTATTGGGGTGGGAGTTTCTTATTTTCGCGGCAATAGGGGCGGGCGCCCCGAAGGAGGCCGACAATCGCTGAGAGCGTGTGGAGAGAATCGATCGCGGCGGCACTGGCTTGGGTTCGGAGCGTCGCCTGGTCCGTCGTTCTAACGGCTGGGAGCCTGACGGTCATCGGCTGCGCGGCCATTGCGCGCGCGGCCGAATTGTCCGACAATCCGGAGTGGTTCGGCCGGTTCGCCCGGCAGCAGGCGGCCTTTGCTGTATTCGGTTTGGCGCTACTGTTGGGACTGAGCGCGGTGAATTACCGCTGGGCGTCGCGGTGGGCCTATGGGATGTTTGCGTTGGCGCTATTGATGCTCTGTCTCGTATTTTTCTTTCCACCGATCAACAACGCCTATCGCTGGGTTCGGATCGGACCGATCGGTTTGCAACCGGCTGAATTGGCGAAATGGGCTTTCGTTTGTGCTGTTGCCCGGCATGCGGCCGCCTGCGACGGCTACCGCACGGTGCGATCGTTGATCGTTCCCTTGGGCATGTTGGCTGCGGTGGTCGGGCTGATTCTCACGGAGCCCGACTTGGGAACAGCCGCGGTCTTTGTTCCGGTGTTGTTGCTGATGCTGTTTGCGGGCGGGGCGCGATTGCGTTCGCTGGGCGTATTGATTTTGGTTGTTTTGGCAAGCCTGCCGCTGTTGTGGGCTTTGATGAGCGGGGAGCAGCGGTCGCGAGTCGGCGCGATCTTCGAACGCGTCGAGCCGGGGCGGCAGCCCTCAGCCAGGAATTACCAACTCTACCAAGCCCGGCGTGTGATGTCGCTCGGAGGCTTTTGGGGAAGCGCTTTGACCGGCGAACCGGTGGACGAAACGGCCGCGTATCGCCTTCCCGAAGCGCACAACGATTTTGTGTTTTGCGTGGTTGTCGAGCGATGGGGCATGATGGGCGGCGGGGTTGTGCTGTTGTTGCATGCCCTATTGGCTTGGCGGTGCTTGGCCGTGGCTCGCAGGTGCGGCGATCCCTTCGGCCGATTGTTCGTTGTCGGGTGGACGTCGTTCGTTGCCGTGCAAACGGTGGTCAATGTCGGGATGACAGCCGGCTTGCTGCCGGTGACCGGTCTGCCGCTTCCGCTGCTCAGCTACGGGGGATCGGCGCTGGCGACCCAGGCCCTGGCGTTGGGGTTGATTGTGAGCGTCGGACGACACACGGAATACGACTTCGGGCCCGATCCGTTTCGCCATGCCGATCCGCTCGGCGCCGCTCGGACTGCGGCGGAATCGCGAATACCCGGGCCGATCAATGCCGGCCCAGACTCGTGAACGCGAATGCGCCGAGTTTACGGTGACATCGCAGCGCGGCACGCGGCGGCAGAGCAACGCAAAGCGCCGGGCGGTTGACGCCGATTCTCGACGCACGATTTTCCGCCTATCGTTTGGCAATCGGCTGAATCGAGAGATCGTCGTACGACAGTTCGCCCGTGCAGCCGAACAACCCGAGGCGAACGATCGCCTCTCGGGCCTTCAGCGGAACTTCGATCCGCCCCGTCTTGCGTTCCCAAGGGAACGTGCCTTGCCAAGGGCCGACCGCACCCTGACCCAACGTCGCTCGCTGGTCGTCGTAGAAAGTGACGAAAAGCGACGGCCACTGGCGCGAACCGGGTTCGGGAAGGATGTTGCGTCCGCGCACGCGAAACGTCAGTTCGATCGCCGCCACCTTCCGTCCGTCGATGGCCAAGCCCTGCAAGGCGTGGCTGCCGCGGCCGGGCGTCGAGTTCTCGAACACAAGGCAATGGTCTCCCTCGGCCGCGTCTTCGGCCGCTAGCCGCGCTTGACGCAGGTAATACCAGCCGGCCGGCATGGGCGGGTCGCCGAAGGTCTCTTCAAAACCGCCGTTGACGAGGCTCGGCACGGCCGGATCGGGCTGCACCTGACGCTTCGACTCGGCCGCGCCGGTCATCGGCACAAAAAGCGTTGGCTGCAAGGCCTCGCGCTGCAACGATCCTTGCGACTTCTTGAGAACATAAAGGGTTTGCTGGTAACGCTGGCCGACCGGGATCACCATGCGGCCGCCCTCTTTGAGCTGATCGACGAGCGGTTGCGGCACGTCCTCGGGCGAACAGGTAACGATGATCTTGTCGAATGGGGCATGTTCGGGCCATCCCAGGAAACCGTCGCCGACACGGGTGAATACGTTGCGATAGCCGAGCCGTTTCAGTGTTCTCGCGGCGTTTTGCCCCAATTGCGGGACGATCTCGATGGTGTACACCTCGGCAACCAGCGGACTCAGCACGGCCGCCTGATATCCGCTGCCCGTGCCGATCTCCAGAACCCGGTCGGTCGGTTGCGGATCGAGCGCCTCGGTCATATAGGCCACGATGAAGGGCGAGGAGATGGTTTGACTTTCACCGATCGGCAACGCCATGTCGAAGTAGGCGTTCTTACGGTGGGGCAGCGGCACGAACTCGTGCCGAGGTGTCTCTCGCATTGATCGCAACACGCGCTCGTTTTTCACGCCGGCGCCGGCCACCTCCTCGTCAACCATGCGTTGCCGGGCTTGCTGGAACGCTGCCGCCGACTGAGCCGCCGCCCGCGATGGGGGCAGGGCCTGAACGGCCAAGCAAGCCCCGATCAAGACGATCGCGTGAAGAGTGCGCATGAGGACTTCCCCGATAACCGGCTATGTGGTCAATTATACCTCACGGCCCGCTGTGGGAGGCCTCCTGTGGCCCGTCTGCGGCCGTAAAACGGGCTGCACGAACGGCCTTGGGGAGGCAGTGCCGCGGCCGAGGCGCGGGGGTTGACGTTCGGAACTCGATTTCAACCGCAGCGGGGGCGGCCTCGGGAAGGCCGATTTCCACCGAAAAAAGGCCGCTTAGCGAACACATTGCGTTTTCTTGACCGATAGAGGATGTTTCGCCCGGAACACCGTCGGGCGGGCCGGCGCTGTTCGGCGGCAGAGGTTGCGAATGATCAATCATGCCTTGAAGGAAGCCGTTGCCTCGCGGGTTCTGCCCCGGGTTCAAACACCCGCCCGATATATTGGCGGCGAATGGAACTCGGTGGTGAAAGACGCCGCGGCGGTGCGCGGGCGGCTTTGCCTGTGCTTCCCCGACACCTACGGCATCGGCATGAGCCATTACGGCTTGCAGGTGCTCTACAGCTTGGTCAATGCCCGAACCGACTGGGCGTGCGAACGGGCGTTTGCTCCGTGGATCGACATGGAGCAACAACTGCGCAACGAAAGACTGCCTCTGTTCAGCCTGGAAACCTACACCCCGTTGTGCGAGTTCGACATCGTCGGCTTCAGCCTCCAGCACGATCTTTGCTACACCAACGTGCTGACGATGCTCGACCTGGGAGGGATTCGCTTGCGGGCGGACGACCGCGCGGCGGACGATCCGCTGGTGGTCGCCGGCGGTCCGTGCGCGTGGAACCCGGAACCGATGGCGGAGTTTATCGACGCGTTTGTCCTCGGAGACGGCGAAGCAGCGCTGCCGGCGGTGTGCGACGCGTGGATCGATTCGGCGGGGCGGGGGCTGTCTCGGAGCGAGCGGCTGCTGCGCCTGGCCGCCGGCCTTCCCTTCGTTTATGTGCCGCGGTTCTACGAGCCGGCGGCATCGGGCGTCGGGCCGGGAATGGTGCGGCGAACGACCGCGGAGGTTCCTGAACGGATTGAACCAGCGGTGCTCGACGATCTCGATGCGGCCCCGCTCCCCACGTCGCCGATTGTGCCTTGGGTGGAAACGGTGCAGGATCGAATCGCGCTGGAAATCATGCGCGGTTGCCCGGGCCGATGCCGCTTCTGCCAAAGCACGACGATCAAACGGCCGCTGCGGTTCCGGTCGGTAGAGTCGATCGTCGATGCCGCACGGGCAGCGTATCGCAACACGGGCCACAACGAGATTTCGTTGCTTTCCTTGTCGAGCAGCGATTACCGTTGGTTCGACGAACTGATGCAACGGATGCAGAGCGAGTTCCGGCCGCTGCACGTGGCTGTTTCGCTGCCAAGCCTTCGGGTGAATGAGCAACTGCGGACCGCGGCCGAGTTGCTCAACACCGACCGCCACGGCGGCCTGACGCTTGCCCCCGAGGCGGCTCGGGAAGCAATGCGCGTTCGATTGGGCAAACCGATTACCGACGATGATTTGTACGCGGGCTGCCGCAAGGCCTTCGAGTACGGCTTCTCTCGCGTCAAGCTGTATTTCCTGTGCGGTTTGCCGGGCGAGCAACCGGAAGACCTCGATGGAATCATTGAAATGGCCGAGAATGTTTCTCGCTTGGCCAAGGAGGTTTCGGGCCGTTTCGCAACCGTGGTGGCCAACGTTTCCAACTTGGTTCCCAAGCCGCATACGCCGCTTCAGTGGGAACCGATGCAAACGCGAGAGTATCTCACGGCCGCGCGTCGCCATCTGTTGGCGCGGTTGCGCCATCGCACTGTTCAACTGAAGTGCCACGACGTCGAGACCAGCCTGCTCGAAGGGATGTTCTGCCGAGGCGACCGTCGGATGGCTCACGCCATCGAGGCCGGCTGGCGAGGCGGCGCCCGATTCGATGCGTGGTCGGAACAGCTTCAAGCCGCGCGGTGGTGGGAAGCAATTGCCGCGGCTGGGATCGACGCGAACGAGGTTCTGCACACCCGTTGGCCCGCCGACGCGCGATTCCCATGGGATCACATTGTGATTCGGCAAGGACGCGACTATCTCGCCCGCGAGTGCTGTGCGATGCAGGCCGCGCTATGTCCCGGCGAAGCGGCCCCGGACGAACCTCGCGACGTTTAGGCGAGACTTGCCGAACAGTGTGGCGTTGATTGAGCTTTGGGCGGACGCTGACGAACAGTGTTGCAGTGCAGTCGCCCGATTCGGAGGATCAACGGCTTGTGCCGAGGCGCCCAGGGGCGACGACCGCCGGGTGGACGGCTTGTTGATCGTCGCCAGTCGGTGATCGTCGCCAGAGTGTTGTCATCGGCGACCCAATGGTCCGTCCGCCACAGCCGACCGCACCGTCCATAGGCTGCACCGTCTATAGACCGCCGCATCAGCCGGCTGCACCGCCAGCCGACCGTGTGCCGCTGTTGTTAACGCTCTTTGCTTGCAGAAGATCGGCAATTGCGCGATCTGTGCGACGGACTACTCGGCTGCGAGGGGCTATTCGGCGATGAGAACCGGCGACGCCAGCTTGACGCCGTTGCACTCTGCCGTCTGGGCGCCATGGTGGCGGAAGACGACCGTGGTGGTCCGACCGTCGATCGTCAGGCTTATTCCGGCCGCGTTCTCGCCGGTCAAGCGGCGGCACCGCACGCGATCAGGCCGATAGGGCGCGGCCGCGCGGCGCCCGCCTTCGTCGATATGGTAGGGAACGATGACCGTGAATGCGCCTATGTTGTTGAGCGCCTTTTCCGTGCCGGCCTCAAGATGGAATTGGTTGGGAAACGGCTTCTTCGGCGGCGGGTTGTAACCATCCCATTGGCGGAACGCGAGCTCAACAGGGGCCGAATACTGCACGATGCAGCCCGCCCCGGGTTGTTCGACACGAAGCTGTTGAGCTGCCGCGTCGATTTCGAACTGCGAGAACGCGTGGAGCATGAACTGGAAGGTACTCGGCTTCTCGGCGGCCAACTCGTCGTAGATCACGACGAAGGGCCGATCGGGCGTTTGACGGCTGTTGGGCGCTGATGGGGCGTTGGGCCGATCTGCACGGACCAACGCCACGTGGCGGATTGCTCGCTTGAGCCTTCCGCCGTAGGCTTCGGCGGCGTCGCCCGCCACATAATCGCACCGCGGAGAGAAGTGTTCGGCGACGATCGCGCCGCGCGAAGCGGCGCTGTGTTTGACTTGTCCCTCGCCGTTGACCAACACGCCGTTTTGAGCCACCGTGTTGTGTACCCATTGGGTGTGAAACTTGCTGCCGTGCAAATCGCGGTACACGCAGGTCGTCAGCAGTGCGCGGCCGAATGCGTTGAGCAGGAACGTGTTCTGCGGGTTGTGGCCGTGGCTTTGCGAGCCCATCGGGCTGGATTTGAATAGGAGGTGTACGTCGTCGCGGCCGTCAAGCAGACTGGTGTGCAAGCTGGCGACGCCGATCCCGTGAAAGACCTTCGACGGGGGCAAATCGGTCGGCGACTTCGGGGCAGGGGAGGGGGGGAGGTTCGCCTGATAGAGGAACCCGAGCCAACCGCCGTCGGGCTTCATGTTCCATTGGTCGGCCCACCATTTCCAGTAGGGGGCGCGGGCCGACGCCGCGCGGTTGCCGCTTGCGCGAAGGTGATAGTCGAGCCACCCGCCCCAGGCGGCCGAGGGTGTTCGATCGGACAAATCGCCGAAACCCATGTTCGGCGAACCCGGCGGCGCGACGTACATGGCGTAGTCGGCCACTTGGCTGTAGAAGGGCTTTTGATAGGCGTCGATTTTCAAGGCCGATTGGGCCACCTGAAGCCACCACACAGCTTTGGCGTTGTAGCCGGCCCAGTAGCTCACTCCTTCGTGCCAGCCGCCGTCGTCGTCGGCCCAGACTGGGTAGCACGCATAGAACTTGTTGACGGCATAGTCGAGCCAGATTTCAGCCTCGGGCGCCTCGTCGAGCATGGCGATGGCGCTTTCGGCCATTTTGTGCCAAACACGGTTCCCGTGGCTGTTGTAGGGCCGATTCAGATGCCCGACGCCCAGTTGCACTTCGCCACTTTCCCAACAGTCTTTGATCCGCCGCCGAATTACGGCCTGGAACTGGGCGCGGTCGTCAGGGCTGAGGGTGTCGTAGGCCCAGTCGTAGGCGCGCGCCGGGCGGAAAAGCAAGGGCTTGGCGGCCTCGCAGTTCAATCGGAAGTTCGTTGGGCCGTCCGGGTTCCAAGAGGCGAGGTGCATGATCCAGCGACGAGCGGCCTCGCCATACTTCTTCTCTTGGCTGATCAGATAGACAAAGGCGATGATTTCGGCCTCTTTGCAGGCCTTTTCGGTTTGCTCGCGATTGGGCCACCAGTACTTCACCAATTCGTCGTTTTCTTTGTCGCGGGCAGAGCCGAGATGCACCGGTTCGGGCGTGGGGCCGGCCGCGATAACCTGGTCAGCGGTTTTCTTTATCTGCTGGAACTGCGCGGCAAGGGTGGTTCGAGCAAGCTCGCGAAGCCGCGGCAAATCCTCCGGCCGCATGAAGAGTCGGGGATGGCCCTTGGGAACTCGCTGCCTTTGCTCGGCGCGTGTGGGCATGGGAAACGGCGCCGCGTCGTTCGGCAAGATGAATGATCGGGCAAGGCTGGGCCCGGATCGCTCGCCCTTCTTATTCACGTAGTAGTAGCGCCACCAGTACTTTCCTACTGGAAGCACCGAGTGGTGAGTGTAGGTCGGCCACGCAATCCCCTCGACGATCTGACTGTTGCGAAACTCGGGGTTGCCCGCCCACTCGACGACGTACCCGGCAGCGTCGGCCAAGTGAACCCAAGTCAGCGACGGCGGGTTGAGCCGAACCGTTGCGCCGTCCGCGGGACGGTATCCCCAATCGTCGAGGCGAGCCGGTCGATTGTCGATTCGGAGTTCAGCCGCTTGGCCGACGGCTTGGCTGACGGCGACTGCCAAAGCGAACAAGATGGGCGTAGTCCCCATCGCCATGATCGCCCGGAGTCTGCTCAGGCGACGGGCGACACGCGGCTCGCCCCGACCAATCTTTTGACCTGTCGGCGCTGCTGCGGCCGGTTCCGCTTTGATGGCCCCCGTGCCGACGGACAACTGCCGAGGAACACGAGCAGACCGCTTTAAGGAACTGGGTATGATGCGCATGTTTGGTCTCGCATGGACTGAGGATGGAAGGGGATTCGGAATGGGCGCGACCGTGGTTGGGCAACGGCTGTGGGGCCAAACGGTGGGCAGAACGCGTGTCGATCCGGGAAAGGCGCGGCAGAGCAATGCAACCTTACTGCTTGGCAGAGCAAAGCAACACGGCCGACCTATGGGCGGTCGGCTTCTGCGGACAAAGGGCTGTTGTGGCGTTAAATCGGTTGGGCGAGGATCCGTTCCATTGGCACCGCGAGCGTCCGTTTGCCGCCGCCGGGGCCGCCAAACGCGATTGCACAATTACGGAAGCGAATGCCATCGCGGCCGAGGGGCCAATCGCGTGCAATGAGCGCTGGGGCTGCCGTGCGTATTCCGCGGTTCTGTTTGGGGTTATGATATACTGCCCGCAGCGCGTTCCGCTACCAGGCGCCGTGCCCGGGGGCGGAAGTTGGAGCAGGTGCGAAGCGCGAGCGCCATTACAACGGGGATCAGCGAATGGGCAAACCGAGCGACGTAAAGCTGGTCGAGACTTCGACGGACACACAGTACCTCAAGTACCGGGCGCCGATGAAGTTCGGAGGTCGGGTCGTTACTGATGTCGTCTTGTTGAATGTGACGGCGGTCGTGGAATGCCGTGATGGTCGTCGCGGGGTAGGACGCGGATCGATGACCATGGGCAATGTCTGGGCGTGGCCCAGTTCGGTGGTGTCCACGGAGAAGTCGCTGGAAGCGATGGTCGAATTAGGCCGTCGCTTGGCTACGCTGGCCGCCGACAATCCGTCGTGGGGGCACCCGTTGGAGCTGGCGCATCAATGGTCGGCTGCATACTCGGAGGAGGCAAACGCGATTTGCCAGCGTTTGGGGCTTGCAGAGCCGATGCCTCGGCTTGCCCAATTGGTGGCCGCCAGTCCGATTGATGCGGCAGTCCACGACGCCTTTGGGCATGCCCTTGGTGAGAACTCGTACAATCTGCTTTCGGCCGATTACTGCAACCGAGATCTGTCGGCCTATTTGTCGCCGGAGTTCTCGGGCGAGCACCTCGACCGATACACGCTGAGAACGCCCAAGCCCTCGATGCCGCTTTATCATTTGGTCGGTGCGCTCGATCCGCTTACCGAGGGCGACTTGACGGAGCGAGTGGGCGACGGCTTGCCCGAAACCTTGGCCGAATGGATCGTTGCCGACGGATTGACGCATCTGAAGATCAAGCTGGCCGGCGACGACTTGGCCTGGGACGTGGATCGCGTGGTGGGGGTGGAACGCGTTGCCCAAGAAGCCCAGGCTCGTCGCGGCTGTTCTCGATGGTGGTACTCGGCTGATTTCAACGAAAAATGCCCTAACGTCGAGTATGTTCTGGAGTTTCTTGCTGAAGTGCGCCGGCGGGCGCCGGCGGCCTACGAGCGGCTTCAGTACATCGAGCAACCGACGCATCGCGACCTGAAAGCCCACCCCGAAAACCGCATGCATCGCGCCGCCGAACTGAAGCCGGTGGTCATCGACGAATCGTTGGTCGATTACGAAAGCCTGTTGCTCGCCCGCGAAATGGGCTACTCGGGCGTTGCGCTGAAGGCCTGCAAGGGCCACAGCGAGGCGCTGCTGATGGCGGCGGCCGCGCAGAAGTTCCGCATGTTCCTGTGCGTGCAAGACTTGACTTGCCCGGGGGCATCCTTCCTGCACTCGGCCAGTTTGTCGGCCCGCATTCCCGCTGTGGCCGCCATTGAGGGGAACGCCAGACAGTACTGTCCGGCGGGCAATCAGGGGTGGGACGAGCGGTTTCCGACGATGTTTCGCGTCCAAGACGGGTCGCTGGGCACCGGCGTCTTAGTGTTGCCCGGGCTCGGGTTCAACCAGCAACCGGCAGAGTGAACCCGGAGTGAGCCGAGCGGCTGGTGAAAGTCGGCGACGCTGCGCCGCCCGACGGCGACACGGCGACTGTGGCCTTGGGCGCCGCGGCATGTAAAATATCTGACGGTGGAATCGCGATCGCCGTTGGCCTGTCGGCGAAGTGTGCCGATTCGCAACGGTGGTGTGTAAGGCATTGTTGGCTGGAATCGCGGAAAGGCGAAGGCCGCGACAGGTTTTCCTCTGGGCGGTAGGCGGTCGGAGACTTGCGATTGCTGCCGAGGCAGTCTCTCCGTGGATTTCGCTGGGGCCGGCTGCGCCGGCGGTCGGCGTTGGACCGAAATATCTTCGACACTCGGCGTTGCGTGGGCGGATTGCGCATGTTCCTTCTCAACGGCAACCCGGGTTGCGAAACATCGCTGCTTAGGCGGAAGGTTTCTCGGCTTGGGGCGACCTGGGCCTGGGTTCTACTGATCTTCGGGTTGCTCCCATCGCTGGCGTCGGCGGCTCCGGCGGTTGTTGCCAATCGGACCAACGAACGGGTCTTCTTTGCGGTTCCCTCAGAGCCGGGGCGGGCCGGTGGCCCGATGCGCACCGTTCCGCTTGACGCTCATCAGACGATCACATTGCAGGCCGACGAGCCGCTCTCCGCGGCCGTTTATCTCGATGGGGCGTGGCAGAAGGCGGTTCTTGCGCCGTACTCGATTTATTATTTCGTCGAGTCGGAAGGGAAGACGCTGTTTGCGCCGGTCAATTTGGCGGGCGGCCTTGGCCCGTCGTCGCTGTCGGCCGCCCGTGGGGCCTCGGGCGGCGCCCGGGCTGCATTGGCGGTGATTCCAGTGATGATTTTGGTGGACGATGACGAGCCGGCCGTTCGTGCGGCTTGGGAGAAACGGCTGCGGGAGCGCATGCGCGAAGCATCGGAGATATTCGAGTACACGGCGCGGGTGCGGTTTGATGTGGCGGCGGTCGGCACGTGGCAGAGCGACAACGCGATTGTGCGGTTCGAGCAATCGTTGGCGGAGTTCGAGCGGAAGGTCGATCCGCACCCGGCCCGACTCGCCGTGGGGTTTACCAGCCAGTACCGCATTCCCCAGGGCTACACGCACCTTGGCGGCACGCGTGGGCCGTTGCATTCGCACGTTCTGATCCGCGAATGGTCGCAGCACGTCAGCGCTCGCGAACGGCTGGAGATTCTGGTGCATGAATTGGGGCACGTTCTCGGGGCCGTTCATTCCATCGAACCCGACTCGGTGATGAGGCCCCACTTGGGCGATCGGCGGTCGAATGCAAAGCAGTTCGAGATCAAGTTCGATCCGGCCAACGCGTTCTGCATGTTTATTCTGGGCGAAGAACTGCGCTGGGGCAGGGCGGCGTCGTTCGATCGGATCGATCCGATGGCCAAGCAATGGCTTCGGGCCGCTTATCAGGCTTTGGCCGAGGGGTCGGGCGAGGATCGGACGGCGTTGCACTATTTGGCCCTGCTCGACGGGGGGCGCCCGGCCTCCACGAAGATCGAATTGCCGACGGCGTGGGCGCGCGACGCGGCCGGTGTGCGTCAGGCGGTGGCCGATGCGGCCCGTCGCAACGCAGAACTGCCGGCCGGGCCGGGCCGAGCCGCGGGAATCGATTGCCGAGCCGCGGGCGACACCTTGGGCGAATTGCTAGTGCGCCGCGCCGCTTCGGCTGCTCGCGAATTGCCGCCCGAGCGGGCTGCTCGGGCGTTCTTGCTCGGACTGGGATCAACCGTGGACGATACCGAATGGGCCCGGTTCGCGCCGGTGCTGGCGGGCGTGCTGGGCCAAGTTGAGCCGCGGGCCAACGGTCGGTTAGCCGAAAACGCCGTCGAACAGCCGACGATTCACGGTCGGGCGGACCTTTGGAAGCACTTCGTACTCGGCGCCATGATTGCCGGACTGTTCGGCGCCGACACGGCTGAGGCTGCTGCAATCGCGAAGGAAGCCGCCGATGCACGATCGGGCAGCGGTTTCAGCTTCGCTGATCTGGCGGCCGGATTTGCAGGCATTCGATTCGCCCAGCATGTTCATCGCGAGAAGGGGGCGATCGGCCGGTTGAGCATCGAGTTCGAGATCGCCCAATTCGTCCCCGAAACGAAACGGCTGCCGGAGGGGATCGGCTGGAACGATTTCCAACGAGACTACGGTTCGACGAACGACCCCCGTTTTCACCAGGCGGTTGCCGCCGTCAGGGAACTTGTCGACCGCATGCCCGGGCCGTCTGCGGCCGACGGAGATCAAGCGAGCTCCGTTGATCGATTGCCGGCCTTGACGCGGCCGCGTTGATCGCCAGGGTCTCCCGAGAAAACGGCGGCAGCGCCGCCGACTGGTTGCGGGGGGAATAGAGTTGCGAAGCGAGCGCGGTTGTTGCCAATCGTGCCGGGCGTTGGGGCGGTTGGTGATTGCCGACAATGCTCGTGCGCGACCAGCGAATCGGCAGCAGTCGCAGCATTGTTGCCGCCGCAAGCGGTTGTCTCGCTGACGAGCCACCAGGTTTTCCTGCCAAACAGCAATGATCGAGCCTTCCGCCGATCCTCCGGAAAGACCGACATCGGAGACGGACGCACCGCCGCCGTCGAACTCGCGGCCCGTATTTGCGGCAGAGGCCTGCCGCGTGTCGTCTGAAGAACCGGCCGATGGTGAACATGATCGCCGGCCCAGTGATTCCGCGAAGGGGGCTGCGACGGACCGGGCCGCCAACCGTTCGCGGGGAAATGCAAACAATGTTTCTTGCCAACGCGAGCGTCGTCGCAGCCCCTTGGCCCAGTGGTGCGACGAACGGGTGCTCAACCCGGCCGAGCAGGTTGCTGCTGCCGTGTTGACGGCGATTGCGCTGATGTTCGTGGCGCTGTGGTGGGTGTGGCAGGGCGCGGTCACGGGCAGAACGATCGACGTTGATCGCGCGCCGCCCGTCCCGATTTCGTTCGTGGTGAATGTCAATGAAGCGGACTGGCCCGAATTGAGTCAGTTGCCCGGCATTGGGCCGGTGCTGGCGCAAAGAATCGTCGCCAGCCGTGCGCAGGACGGGCCGTTTCGATCGGTTGATGACTTGCGCCGCGTGCAAGGGATTGGGCCGATCACGATTGAGCGACTGCGGCCGCACGTGGCGACGCTGTTGACCGCGGACTCCCTGGCCGATGGAACGGACAGGTGAGCATGTGCCGACCGGATGCTCTAGCCGCGATGGAATCGGCTGCCGAGGCGACGCTCGCAATCCCCGTTGGAGAGACGCTCGGAACGAACATGGAATTAGGCCGACGGTCAAGATGCCGGTGCGGGAACGAAGTTCTGGCCTAGGAAGCGTCATCCTGTCGCCGCATTGCCTGGTGTGCGAATTGAGACCTTCCTGCAAGAATTGCGAAGGAGACCACTGCCGTGGCGATTTCTGGTCCAGGCTATTTGCGAGGAAGGGCGGAAGACGAAGTAACGGCCGCCGTGGCCCGCGCCTTGGGCCGCTCGCTGGCCTTGCGGGCGCAGCCGGGCGCCAAGTTCGTAGTTGGCTCTGATCAGTCGGAGGTCTCCGAGGCGCTGAAGGTTGCGTTCGCCGAGGGCCTGCTCCAGCGACCGCTGGACGTGGTGGACTTGGGGGTGGTGGCCGCGCCGTTGGTGGCTCACGCACAGCGACGGGTCGATGCGATCGGCGCTGTTTTCGCTGGTGGTGCGAAGCTCTCTAAGGGCCATAGCGCCCTTGCTTGGCGGTTCGCCGATCAGATGCCGACCCCGGAAGAACTGTTTGCGGCAAGCGCGGCCCAGGGCGATTGCGCCGCGGAGCCGGAGGAGGGCGGGGGACTCGCGGCTTGCAGTGGGCGATCGACCGCCGCAGAGGGGCGCAAGCCGCGGGCTTTGGATGTCAGCTTCGATTACGTGGCCCATTTGCAATGGCTCTTCGTTGATGCCATCAACTCGGCCGTTGACGTGGTGGTTGCGGCCGAACAACCGGAATGGACGCGGATTGCCCGCCGCTATCTTCAGGCGGTGTTTCCCTTGGGCTTGTTCACGGCCGTCGAGCGGGAATCGAGCCGTGCGGGGCGTTCGATTGCCTCTGGGCGAAGCCTGACCGCCGAGTTGGCCGATGGCGTGTATCGTCATCGGGCCGACATGGGGTTGGTTCTGGGCGAGCACTTGGATCGGTTGGAAATCGTCGATGATCGGGGCGTGCCGCTCAGCCCCGACGAAAGCGCTTGGTTGCTCATGAGTTCCTACGGTGGTGAACTAAGAGGCGAGACGGTGGTGCTCGACGATCGTCTCTCCACGCCGCTTGATGAAGCGGTCGCCTCCTGGGGCGGCAGAGCGGTCAGGCACTGCGGCGATCCCAACCTTATGCCCGAGACGATGCGCCGCAGCGGCGCGCTGATCGGATTCGACTTGGAGGGACGGGTCTTTTTCCGAGGTCTGAACGGCGAAAGCGACGCGATGCTGGCCGCCTGCCGTCTGATCGCCTTTGTCGGCAAGCAGATCAGTTCCTTGGGAAGCATTCTCGCCGATTGCCCGCCGATGCCCGCCTCGCCAGAGGTGTTGCTGCCCCTGCCGGAGAAGGCGAGCGCTGCCGATCTGTTCGCTTGCATCGAGCGGCAATGGCCCTCACCCTCGAACGTGAGCATTTCCTCCGACTGGGGGCTGGTCGTCAAAACGCCTTCGGCCCGGGTTCGCTTGCAGCCGTCGCATTACAACGAAGCGATATCAATCCGCTTCGAGGCGGCTCGGCACGAGGAGATGATCCTCTTGGCGGAGCGCCTCTGCCGGGCAGTGCCGGCCGAACTGGCCGATGCACTGGTTGCCCGAACAGCGGCAATTTTCTGATTCTTCCGCTACGCCGAGGCTCGATTGGCCCGGCGGTTCGGGCCAACCCCGGCCCAATCGCAGAATCTCAGAATTTCAGAACTCGGAAGCGGTGGTTTGCAAAGCGAGACAAGACGGCCATAATGTTGGGTCTATTGAATCCCGAGAGGCCGATCGGCCATCGGTGATGCCCGAAAACGGCTCAAGGCAGTTGTTCGATTGCCGGCCCCGCCGAATGTTCGATTTTAGCTTTGGTGCCGGCCGATCGGCGCGGGCGGCGAGTTGCCGGGCTTCTCGTTGGTGCGGGGCGGCAATGCCGACTTGGCACTGCGACGGGCGACAACCAATTTGGGCGGAAAGAAACAGGAGCTGAGCGATGCGAGATCGGTTAGTGGCCGACTACGTGGGACTAACCTTCGACGATGTCTTGCTGGAACCGCACTACAGCGAAGTGGTTCCCGCCGAAACCGACGTGAGAACTCGGCTCACGGCGAGAATCACGCTCAACGTGCCCCTGCTCAGCGCCCCAATGGACACTGTGACGGAACACGCCATGGCCATCGCATTGGCTCAGGAGGGCGGCTTGGGCGTCGTTCATAAGAACATGCCCATCGATCGCCAGGGGGCCGAGGTCGAAAAGGTCAAACGCAGCGCCAACGGGATCATCTCGAACCCCGCCACCTTGCCGCCCGACGCCACCGTGGGCCGCGCCCGCGAAATTATGACCCAGTACAACGTTTCGGGCGTGCCCATTACCGAACCATGCGGCCGACTGCTGGGCATTATAACGCGCCGCGATTTGCGTTTTCTGGAAGACTGGAATCTGCCCGTCGGCGCGGTGATGACCCGTGAGAACTTGGTGACTGCTCAGGGAACTGTAACGCTTGAGCAGGCTGAGAAGATTTTGATGGCAAAAAAGGTGGAGAAACTTCTGCTGGTTGACGAATCTTTTAGGCTGACGGGCCTCATCACGATCAAAGATATCGACATGATGCGGAGGTTTCCGCAAGCTTGCAAAGATGGGCAAGGTCGGTTGAGAGTTGGGGCCGCCATCGGCGTACACGATTACGAGCGGGCCGAGGTGTTGATCAAGCGAGGCGTTGATGTCTTGGTGGTCGATAGCGCCCACGGCCACTCGGCCAACGTGATGCAAACGGTTACGGAGGTCAAGAAGAACTGGGATATCGACGTCGTTGCGGGCAATGTGGCCACGGCCGAGGGCTGCCGCGACCTAATTGCCGCCGGGGCCGACGCCGTGAAAGTAGGCATTGGCCCGGGTTCCATCTGCACAACCCGGGTGATTTCGGGAGTAGGTGTGCCGCAGATCACGGCGGTCAGCGAGGCCGTCCAGGCGGCGGCTGAGTCGGGCGTTCCCGTCATTGCCGACGGAGGCATTCGGTACTCGGGCGACATCACCAAGGCCATTGCCGCCGGCGCGCACGCGGTGATGATTGGCGGGTTGTTCGCCGGACTCGATGAGAGCCCCGGGGAATTGATCCTGTACCAAGGGCGAACGTTCAAGGTCTATCGCGGAATGGGATCGCTGGGAGCGATGGTGCATGGGTCGAGCGAGCGCTATCGCCAAGGCGGCAGCCGAAATCCTGACAAACTTGTGCCTGAAGGAGTCGAGGGCCGCGTGCCCTTCAAGGGGCGTCTTGGACCGTTTGTGTACCAATTGGTGGGCGGTTTAAGGGCCGGGATGGGGTATTGCGGATCAAGGACGATCGAAGAACTGCGCACATCGGCCCGATTCATTCGCGTTTCGCCGGCCGGGGTGCGGGAGAGTCATCCCCATGACATTACGATTACGCAGGAAGCGCCCAATTACAGCACGGAATACGGCACGGGCGACGGCAATTAGGCTTGCCCGTCGGACTGCGTCGATTGCGGTCCTTATCGGCATCAGCCTTTGGACGGCTGTTTCGGCGCATTGGGCTTGTGCCGACGATGGGGGGGCTTCGGCCGTTACCCGCGGCAAACAGGGAAGCACGCTTCGTTGGGGTTCCGCAGCGCCCTCGGAAGGTTATCCGGTTCGACAGGTTGCGGCAGCCGAGCCCATTCCCGCGGATCGCAATTCACCCCCGCGCTCTATGGCATCGCCAGCTGCCGTCGCCCCGCGCGAGAACGCCATGGCCGACCCGTTCGGCGATCGCCCTGCCGCGGCGCCCCTTGCGGCCCCAACGCTTGATCCCTCATTGAATCCCGATCCGGTGACCGATGCCGCGCCGCGACCGTCCGAGCCGCGGCTTCCCTCGCCAAGCCGAATGGGCCAAGGCTCGTCTGCCGCACCGGGGGCCGATCCAGGCTATCCGCCCTTGCAGCCGCCATCGAGCAGCGGGGGCCCGGGGCCCGGCGAACTCATGCCGGCGCCGCATCGTCCGGGTCCGAACCAGGGACACCGCCAATGCCCTTCGCGCGAAGACAAGGAGTTTGCCGACTTCTTCAAGACCATTCGCGACCTGACCACCGACATCTCGGCCAAGGAAGGCGAATTCCCCAAGGAATGTGAAGTAGTTCGCGAACCCTATCAGCCGAGACAATGGGCCACGACCGACTTCCACTGGAAGGCCTCGGGACTTTGCCATAAGCCGTTGTACTTTGAAGACCAGCATCTGGAGCGGTACGGCCATACGCTGCACCCGTTGGCGCAACCGTTCGTGTCGGGGGCCAAGTTCTTCCTCACTGTGCCCGTCCTACCATACAAGATGGGACTGGAACCGCCCAACGAGTGCATCTACACGTTGGGTCACTATCGGCCCGGCAATTGCGCTCCGCATTTGCTCGATCCGATCCCACTGAGCGTTCGGGCGGCTTTGTTCCAAACGGGGGCGGTCGTCGGCGCCTCGGCCATCATTCCGTAGGACCGCGTCTTTCCCAGAGCTGCGGGGCCGACAGGGCCTTTCGGTGGAGCCCGTTCGCGATTGCCGCGCGTGCCGGGGCGAACCGCGTCTGCCTTGCGAGAAATCCTTTTGGGGTCGCCGCAGGGCAGGGCAGAGCGGGACGAGCCACCACGGCTGCGCGGCCTGGAGGTTTCAAGGCCCGCCGCCCGAGGTTCGGTCGGATTAGGGTGCCGGTTCGAGTCATCCGCAACGGACCGCCCGGCGGTTCGAATGCCTGTTCGACCGAGTCTCCAACGCAACCCCGGAACACGACAACCGGCCGAGGAACACGACGCCCGAACGAAAGGGCGTAAAGCGCCTGTCGACCGCAGGGCCGAACTGTCGGCCCCTTCTGGTCGTTGTGCGGACCAATTCTGATTGTTCGGCCTTAGTTGAACTGTCCAGACCTCTTCGGGCCGCCTACTCAGCCTCAATCGGCAGGGCGGAGCGTTCGCCCAAAACCAGCGGCGCGTCGTAGATCGGCAATTGGCTGATTGAGATTCCCCTTTCCGAACGCGTGATCTTCTCTTTCGGAATCTGATAGACCCGACCGCTGAGCAAATCGACGAGCACCGGTTCTTCGAATGTTATGGTGGGCAGCGTGAGTTGGATGGCCGTTGCCGTATTCTTTTCGGAAGGCGGATCGCCGTTGAGCCAGTACGCGATTAGTCGCGGGCCGGTTTCGCCTTGCTGATAAATCGTTAGCGCCAACTTTCGGTCTGTGTCGGTCTTGAAGGGGGCGTTGGCGAGCCGCTGCCACGAATCGTCGAAGATGGCGAAAACATGCTGAGCGGCAAAATAGGCAGGTTTCGGATACGCCACGGTTTGATCGGGGTTCGATTTCAACAACCCCTTCGTATTCATGGTCACTTTGTCGCCATTGCGATACGCCAGTTCCATCAGCGTGAAGAGATTGAACGGGACGTCGGCGGCACGGTGGGCCAGCATCCGACGCAAGTTCCATTTGGCCTGAGTCAATTCGGTCCAGGGGCGGTTCCGCAGCGCGCCAAAGGTGTTTGATGTTGACGGAGCGCCCGTCTCGCCTTGGCGCACCTCGATTCGCGGCGAGTATTTGGCCGCCAGTTTCCGCATGTTGTTGGTTAGCGAGATGTCGTCGGGATTGGCCGGATAGCCGTGGATGGTGATCGCGTCGATCAGTTCCACCTTGCCGTGCTGCTTCATTGCGTCGAGAAACTGCTCGGCGAATTTCATGTTGCCGGCCAAACCCAATGCGTAGATCTTTCCTTGGGGCTGTTCGGCGCGGATGATCTCGGCCGTGCGAATGTAAAGACTTGCATAGTCTTCGGGCTTGTTGTTCTTGCCGATGTCGGGCTCGTTCCAAATCTCCCACTCGTTGACCCGATCGCGATAGCGTTGAACCAACGCCCGTGCCCAGCGATCCCAGGCGGCCAGCGCGTCGGGCGACGTGGGCAGCCCGCCTCCCAGGCCGGTTCCACCTCCGCCCGAATAAATCGGGTTGCCATACGAGAGTTCCAGCCAGGGGCGGACGCCTTGAGCCAGGGCGCCATCGACCACTTCGTCGAGCCATTGCCACTGATACTGACCTGGTTCGCGCTCCGTTTTCGCCCAGCCCGTTTGAACCCGGAGGCCCTTGGCGCCCAGCGGGCCAAGGTATTGCTTGTAGTTCGCAAAGACGGCGAAGTCGCGATCGAGCGTCTCTCCGCCCACCGACCACGACGACGACTTGATCTGGCTGGCGGCTCGGGGGGCGATTTTGCCGATGGACGGCAGTTCGCACGGCATGCCTTCGGCAGGACCCGCGGCAAACCCCGTTTGCCAGGCGGCCAAGACAATGCCGAACAGTGCGGCCGAAATCGCGGGAAGTCGCGTCATGAACTCGCTCCTCGATTGTTGGTTGTAGGGAAGGCAAAACGGTTGGAGAACTGCGGCAGGGAGCCTGGTCGAGAACATGCCGGCTCGAAATCGAACGGGTCGTCGTCGCGCTGTTCCATCGCGCCGCCCACGGCGCTCGAGTCGGCCGGATGGCGAAAACGTGCTGCGGATGAATCCCTTTAGAGGCATTCGGTTCAGTGTCGCGTTCCGCACAATGCCGTTGGCGGGCAATGCTCGTCGGACCAAGAAACAAGTATATTGTCTTTCGGAGGGGCCGTGCAACAACCGCCGAGAGTCCGCTTCTGAGACGGCAAGTTCAGATCGATTCTTTATTGGGCGAACGATCATCGATTCTCAGGCAAGTGGCATCGGGCGCCGTTAGAGCCTCGTCGGGGAAAGCCGGCCTCCGGTTGGTCGGTTCATGAGCAGCGTGTTTCCGAGAAGCGATAATGCCGATGTCGGAGTTGGACCAATACGATTACGAATTGCCCGAGGGCCTGATTGCGCAATACCCCTTACCCGATCGATCGGCCGCGCGGTTGATGGTTGTCGATCGGAGCAGCGCGCAGGTGCGGCACCATCACGTTTCCGACCTGCCGGATCTGCTTGATCCGGACGACTGCTTGGTGATCAACGATTCGAAGGTGATTCCTGCGCGGCTGTTGGGCTACCGTCGGCAAACCGGAGGCCGTTGGGAGGGGTTGTTCGTCGACCGCGATACACGGGGGATTTGGCGCGTGCTGGGCAAAACTCGCGGCAAACTCGCCGCCGGCGAGAGAATCGTTCTGATCAACGCCTTGGGCCGCGACGACATCGAGCTTGAATTCTTGGCCCGCTTGCCCGACAAAACCTGGGCTGTCCGTCCATGCAGCAGCGAAGACCCGTTTGCACTCCTCGACCGCGTGGGCCGCGTGCCCTTGCCGCCCTACATCCGCAAGGGCGAGATGCGGCCGGAAGACCGGCAGGCTTACCAAACGATCTACGCCCGCGATCCGGGATCGGTGGCTGCGCCCACGGCGGGTCTGCATTTCACGGAGAGGTTGTTTCATCGGCTGATCGACCGCGGTATTGCGATTTGTCGGGTGACCCTTCATGTCGGGTTGGGCACGTTTCAGCCGATCAAGGTCGAGTCGCTCGATCAGCATGTCATGCATCGGGAATGGGCATGCCTGCGGCCCGATGCCGTCGAGATCATCCAGACGCGGCGGCGGGCAGGGGGGCGCGCGGTTGCCGTGGGAACCACTTCGATGCGGGTCCTTGAAACTGCTGCTCGCGCGGGCGAACTCCGACCTTTTTGCGGCGAAACCGACCTGTTCATTCGACCGCCGTTTCAGTTTCACGCGGCCGACGCCCTGATGACCAATTTCCACTTGCCCCGATCGACCCTCTTAGTTTTGGTTCGCACCTTCGGAGGCGACTCGCTTTTGCGGCGCGCTTACGAGGAGGCCGTCAACCAACGCTATCGGTTCTTCAGCTATGGCGATGCCATGCTGATTGTCTGAGTGACTGCTTGAGTACGATCGCAACGTGCCGAAGGCGGTTCAATGGGCCGGTGCAAACCATCGGCCGGACGGCTGCCCCCGAAAGGCGCTTTTGCCGTTGCAGCGGCTTATTTTGTCTTCCGCGGTTTGCTATCATAGAATCACCGTGAATGGGGCGGAGCGGCAACGGCAGGCTTGGTTCGTACGGACTTGAGAAACGCCGCTCGGGCGGCGGTTGGCGCCGATGCGGGGCGCCGTCGATCGTTGCGAGGCCGTGCAGAGCCAGGCTGGCGGCGGATGATTGGCTCCAGCGTCGGGAAAGGCCCTTGATGACACGCCCTTCAGTTGCTCGTCGGCCCGATCGCTTGGCGTTCACGCTGGTCGAACTGCTGGTCGTGATTGCCATTACGGTTGTATTGCTGCATCTTCTCGTTCCTGCCGTGTTCATGGCCCGCGAGTCGGCGCGCCGGGCCCATTGCGGCAACAACTTGCGCCAGTTGGGTTTGGCCGTTCTGAGCTACGAGCAGCACAAGGGGGTTCTGCCGCCCTCGGGCTTGGTGCAGAAGCGGCCCGATCGTTGGTACGACGCCCGTTCCGGCGTGATGATCAGTTGGATGGTGCTTGTGCTGCCTTATATTGAACAGCAGAACCTTTATGCTCAGTTTGATTTGGGCCGATCGGCCCTTGAGCAACAGCGCGGACCCGACGGGGGCGAGCCGCAGGAAATCCAGTGGCCCGGCCTGCTTTGTCCGAGCGATTCGTCGCGTGGCAGATTCTTCCAGCACCCAACGCTTACCCGAGGAAAGAAATTCGCCAAAGGCAACTATGCCGCTTTCGTCAGCCCGTACCACGTTGACGAACAATTACGTTATCCCGGCGCAATCACAGCAGCGGGGCAATCGATGGCCCGCATCGTCGACGGCGCCAGCAACACGCTGATGCTCCCCGAGGTGCGGGTGCGAGACGATCCTCGCGACGCCCGCGGCGCATGGGTGCTGCCCTGGACCGGAACCACGCAGTTGGCCTTCGACATGCATCCCCAGTGGTGGCTCTCGCCCGATATTTTTCGGGCGGCCAGTTACAGCGTGGGAGTTACGCAGCCGCCCAACTGCCGCGGACCCAACGTCGATATGCTCTACGACTGTCCGGACATGGCCGGGTCCCAGCTTGATGAAATGCCTTGCGGCCTGTGGCAGCCGCAGGGCGAATGGTTCTTTCAATCGGCGGCGCCGCGGAGCAGGCATCCCGGTGGGGTGAACGTTCTCTTCGCCGATGGGCGACTGGGCTTCCTCTCGGACGACGTGGACGAATACGCCATGGCCTATTTGATCAGCGTCAATGACCAGCAACCGGTGAATGTGACCGGGCATGTGCCATAAGCCCGCGGCTCGATGTTCGCCGGGCCGTGCGACGGCGGCGTGTTGGGGCGCAGCCGATTGCAAGGAGGAACGCCGATGGCGGTTCAACGAGGGATGATCGCGCTGATGCTCGTCGGCGCCGCACTGACCTTGGTGGGTTGGCTGTGGCCGGCCGCGGCTCGGGCGTTCAATCCGTGGACAGAGGAGAAGGCGCAGCGGCACGCTCAGCATGCGGCCACGGTCCATCAACTGGCTCATCGGCGGATTCATGCCGAGGCTGACAAAGCGGCCGCTCGCCCCAACGACGCTGCCGAAATCGAACGAGCGCTTCAACAAGCCTGGGAAGATTATCGAGTCTCCGATCAGGCCTTGAAGGCGGCTCGCGGCGAACCACGCCCGGCAGCGGTCGTCATGTGGTGGGCCGGGCTCGTCTGCTTGGCGTTGGGGGCCGGTGGTTCGATCATCCGCCGCATGCTGTTAGAATGAATCGGCCGCGAATCCGCTGAACCGAAACACAGGTTCGAGAACGCCATTTCTCGGCGGAAGCGGCTTCGCGCCCTGGCGGATCATGGCACTGCGTTCGCCTGGAACATTCAACCCTGCCCAATCGAGGAGTGATCGGTGTCGGACGTCTCGGTCGAACATGTGCTCGTGGTGCCGGCCGACCTGCTGCGCCGGCTAGGCTATTTTCAGGGGTTCGCCCGGCAAGTGGATCGCTATTTGCCTGCGCTGCTTGATCCGTCGCAGATGAGTTTTCGGCCCCGGGCCGCCGTCGAGCACGATCCCGGATTCAAACAACTGATTCCGTACTTGATCTTCAGTTGCGGGCAGGGCGCGGAACGCCGGTTGTTTCGCTACACGCGTGGAAGCGGCATGGGCGAGGGCCGCTTGCACCGGAAACATAGTGTGGGCGTGGGCGGCCACATCTCGGCGGATGATCGCCGCGACGCCGCCGCCGACGCCTTCGCGCAAGGGTTGAATCGGGAGATGCACGAAGAGGTGGTTGTCGACACGCCTTATACAATTCAGTGTGTCGGCCTGATCAACGACGATGAGACCCCCGTTGGGCAAGTGCATTTGGGCGTGGTGCATCTGGTGGACTGCCAGTCGCCCGACATTCGACCGCGCGAGCCCGACTTGCTCGACAGCGGCTTTCGGCCGATCGGCGAAATCATGGCCGATCTGACCGACTACGAGACCTGGTCGGCAATCAGTTTGCGGGCGCTGTTCGGCGACGGGGGACGCTGAGCGCATCGGGCCGGCGCTTTGTATTGTCGCGCGCGGCTCTGCCGCTTCGTTCGGTTGCGGAGCGGACCATGCGCGGTCCTGTATCTCTTAGCAAAGCGGTTTTCTTGCCGATGGCGGCCGATTCCTCATTGATCTACCTCGACAACCATGCGACGACCCGTTGCGATCCGCGAGTCGTTGACGCGATGATCCCCTATCTCGTCGATGAGTACGGCAATGCGGGGAGCGTCAATCATTCCTTCGGCCACCGGGCCAAAGATGCCGTGGAAGACGCGCGGAAGCGGATCGCTCGGGCGATCGGGGCCGAACCGCGCGAGGTGATCTTCACCAGCGGGGCGACCGAAAGCAACAATTTGGCCCTTCGCGGCACGGCTGCCCGGCGCGCGGGCAAGGGCCGGCACATCATCAGCGTGCAAACGGAGCATTCTTCGGTTCTTGGGCCGCTGCGGGAACTGGCCGAACACGGCTTCGAGGTCACGCTCTTGCCGGTGCAGGCCGCGCCGAAGCCCGATGCCGGACTGCTCGATCCCGATCGGCTGGACGAGGCGATTCGGGCGGACACGATTCTCGTTTCGGTGATGCTGGCCAACAACGAAATCGGGGCGATTCAGCCGCTGGCCCTTCTGGCAGGCCGCTGCCGCGAGCGAGGAGTGCTGCTGCATACCGATGCAACCCAAGCCCTGGGCAAGATTCCGTTCGAGGTTGACGCGTTGGGTGTGGATTTGCTCAGCGCCTCGGCGCACAAGATTTACGGACCAAAGGGCGTTGGAATGCTCTATGTGCGCGGCGGGGCCAATCCGCGGCGTTTGGAACCGATGATTCACGGAGGCGGCCAGGAGAATCACTTGCGGAGCGGAACGCTCAACGTGCCCGGCATCGTCGGCTTCGCCACGGCTTTAGACCTTTGCCTGGCCGAGATGCCCGAGGAATCGGAACGATTGAGGCAGCTCCGTCAACGGCTGTTCGATCATTTCAGTCGCTTGCCCGGGGTTGCGCTCAACGGCCCGTCGCTCGAAAGGCCGCAGATGCGGCTTCCGGGCAATCTGAACCTGTCGTTCTCGCGCGTCGATGGCGAAACGCTCATGCTGCTCGTTCCACAGGTAGCTGTCAGCTCTGGAGCGGCCTGCTCATCGAGCGAGCCCGACCCGAGCCATGTTCTGCAATCGCTGGGCCTCAGTGCCGAGGCGGTGCGAAGCAGCATTCGCTTCGGACTGGGCCGATTCACTACGGCCGACGAGATCGACCAAGCAGCCGACCTGTTTCGGGCGGCCATCGAGCGGCTTCGACGTGTTGCGGGCGATTGATGGCGGTGTCGGCCGCCAACGCCGCCGGTGGGGGCCGGCTTGCTCATCAATAGGGGCCGACTCGGAGTCTTCCGCGGCCGACCGGCGGCATGGGCTTGCCGCGGCCGACCGGCGGAACCGCGTTGCGGTATCAACTCGCAGGCGGACCTGTGCCGTATTACTGCGCAGCTCTCGCCGGCTGATCGGCAATTGGCCCAACGTAGCCGGTTGAGATCACCAGATCGTCGTAAAAAACGGTGTTGTCTCGCTCCGACTTGTGGATATAGACCATGAGCTCGAAACGCTTTAGCCGGACGTCTTCGGCCGTCCGCCAGCGGAAGCCGCGGTAGTGGATATACAACTTGCCGTCGATCCAAGCGGCAAGTTCGCCGTCGGCCTTGCCGATCGTGTTCACTTTGATCATGTGTTCCCAGCAGTACCATCGTCCGCGCTTGATGGCGATCCGGTCCTTTTCTGCGGGCGTAAGGTTGTTGCCCCAGTAGTTGCCGTCGCGGTCGCGGCGCATGTCCATCCAATAGGTGTAGAGAAACATGTAGCCGGGCGGTTCGTATCGCCCCCAGTCGCGCCATGGCTCGAACCGGCTGCTGAACCGGTCGTCGCCCTTCGGCCGAATCCCCGCTTTGCCCATGCCGAACCATTTGTCCGCGCCGGCAACGCCCGCCAACCCGCCTCCGGTGTGGTTCAGATTGCCCTGGTCGTAGTCGGGAGCGAATTGAACGTAACGCCTCAGATAAAGCTGATCGTACCCGTCGGCGCCGAGCCAGCCGATTACTCCGGCGCCCGAAGACGCCCCATTGCGATTCGGCGCCGTCACCTGCAAGGCACTTGATCCGCGATGGACCTGCGCGGGCTCGCGGGTAAGTCGCGTATGGCCCTCTTTTCGGCCTTGTATTTCGAAGTAGTTCTTCCAGGAGTCGTCGCTTTCAAAATCGTCGCGAAGAACGACCTTGCCGGGCCGCTCGATGCGGGCCAACTCTTCGGGATTGGAAAGAGTTTGCGCGGTGACCAGTTCGGGGTAGGGCGGCGCGTCGGAGGTCTCGGCCGCAACGGCCCGACCGATCGCCCACAACCAAGCGCCTGCGGCAAGGGCGGCGGTTGCGATCATCGAAATCCGAGGAAGAATACGGGTCGCCATAGAATCACCTTTCAGAAGCAGGACGGATCAGAACCACGACCGCCGCGCGATCAATCGCCCCCGCACAAACACGACATCAAGGCCGTCGCGGCGACTGTTGTGCCGGGACGCTTGCCGTGATGGGCGAGCATTCGTTCCAAACGGCTCGAAACCCCGTTGCCGTCGAACTCGTTCTGCGTTCGAACTCGTTTCAGAGACAAGTATGGTCTGCGCCGCGGCAAAAGGAAAGAGTTCGACGGAAGAACACACGCGGCTCAAGAACACGCGCGGCTTGGCGCTGATCCACATTGTCGCCAGAAAGGGGCCCGATGCGAGACGAGGCCAGGGGACAGAGAGAAGGGCAGAGCAGGGGAGGGCGGTGCGCAGAGAGTTGGTGAAGGAAGGGGGGCGGAGGGCGGGGGAGGGGAGGGTGTTTCACGCGAAGGCTGCCCGGCCAACTGGTGCGTTCGGGCGAGATTCGTCGCCCGGTTTCCGCCCGATGGCGGTTGGAACTATCGCAGTTCGATCGTGGGAGGGGCCGAGGGCGTTTCGGCAAATCGGACGCGCGACCAGCCCCGCAACTCGGCCAAGTGTTCCTGCAAGATGCGCCGCACTTCCAGCACCGCGGCCGGGTGTGAATGGACCGTGGTGTGGTCGGCCGGGACGATCAGTTCCGAATCAACGTCGGCAACCTGGGCGCTGTCTCGCGACACAACTCCATCGCTGTCTTTCACTAGCGACGTCCACCACCATTTGTTGGGAATGACGCCGATGACATTGTGGTACTTCACCGTCGGCAGGCGATGGCCTGCCAACAAGACGGGGAACACCGGCGAATTGGGCGCGAGCGAGTCGATGCTCGTTTCGATCTTCAATAATGTGTTGGGCGGCAAAGCGTTCTTGTTTTCGCGGAAGATCTTCTGCTGGCTGTTGACGAGCATCGAGGGCAGATGGATCAACTTGCCCAGGAGCCATTGTGTGGTTTGATTCGAGAAGCTGCTGCCGCGATGGGGAGTGCCGATGGTGATGACCCGTCGAATCGAAGGGTTCGGATGGAAGAAGAACGTCTCGGCAAGGCGTTGGCGGATTTCGTCGTCGGTCTTGATCTGCTCGAACGGTTGCGTGCTGACCAGCTTCCAGAAATCGTCGCGACTTTCGATCGTTTGCATGCGCGAAACCAATCCGCCCATGCTGTGGCCGATGAGCACCATGTGGTCGAGCGCGGGCTCCTGGCGTTGCGGATCGAGCACCTGACGCGCCTGGGCCAAGTCGCGCCGCATCTGCGCGGCGCTGATCCAGAACGGTTGGCCGGTTGGATAGAGATAGAACCAGAACTGGTAGTGGTCGCGGATTTCCGGGCGGCTACGCAAATCGTTGAACATTTCCATCCAGGTCATCGGACTCGACCAAAGCCCGTGGACCATCAAGACCGGGATTTTGCCCGGCTCGTACGGCTGCACCATGTACAGCCCCATGATCGGCGCCTGCCGGCCCGGTTGCATCTTCATCAGCGATTCGGGATAGAGAAGCCCGGCGGTGGCCAAGCTGTTCAATTCCGGCTTCGAGAGGAAATAGGCCAATGGGGTGCTCAAGTCGGCTTCGAGCGAAACCCGCTGCGAACCGATGGCCACCTCGCTGACGGTCAATGGGTCGTACAGCTCCAAATAGCCGTGATGCCGTCCGCCCACCGCGCTGCCGGACTGGCTCAGGCCGGGACGCAACAACGCCGTCACCGGAAAACTCAGTTCCGCCGGATAGTACTGGGCGGCCGCCGGCTGCGCCGAGTAGCTGCGGCGCACCGCAATCAGGGGCACTCCCAGTCCATGCACTTGGTAGTGGTTTCTCAGGCCGGTGATCTCGTAGTCGGAAACGAACTCGAATCGCTCGAAGTCTTCGTTCCGCCATTGGCCGCCGCGGACGACGCAGGTGATGTCCCAGGAACCTGCGGCCGTATGGATCGTCTTGGTGGCGCCGGGCACCAACTCCTTCTTAGCGCACACGATTCTCAGCGCGCTTTCCAGGGCGCTGTTGTACAGATCGCATGCCCCGCGAAATTGCGGGTCGTATGCGTTGCGAGTCGCAGCGAATCTTTCGTCGAAGAGGAATTGGTACGAATGGAGGACGGCCGCGCCGTACAAGTCGAGTGCGGCGCCGCGGTCGCTGTCTTCAATCCGCTTGCCGCTGATAAAGGCGACCTCGGCAAGGGCATAGACTTTGTCGGCCGTCGGTTCCCGATCCACGAGTTCCTGGAGCTTCGCCAGCAGTGCGCGGTGATCGCCGTCGAGGTTCTGGGAAAGATTGTGGAATCGGAGCAACTGCACCGTACGGGCGCTTGGTTGCGGACCACCCCAAGCACCAAGCTGCAATTCCTGTTCGAAGGGGTTGCGCGGCACCGAACGCAGTCGCACGGCCTGCGAAGAGCAACCCACCAGCGCGCAAACCATCGTCGCCGCTGCAACCCATCGCAAGGCTGCCGCTCGGTGCGAGAGGCCGATCCGTGTTTGTCCGCATTCGCCTTCCATGGCTGGGACGGTGAGTAGGCTGATCGCTGCGAAAATCGGAAGAGCGCAGGGTGCGCGCCGACATTGCGCATCGATGGCGACGGTCGGCAGCCCGGTAGCGCGCCGGCGCGCTGCTCAATATCCGATCACTCCTTTGTGGGTCAATGTCGTTTTCCACGGACGCGGACTGTGGCGACGCTTCCCAGTAGAATCAATCGGCTCTGACGGTCGAGAGATTTGGGGAATTTGCGTCAACTTTTCCGGCTCCGAGAAGTTTTGAAGTCGGAATAGCGGTTTCAGGAAATATGGCTAATTCTCTTTCTCTCCAGATTCTATATCTTTCCTAGTTTCTCAAGGACACCGCGGATCAGAATCGGCCACCCAATCGTGGCATCGCAATGCACTTCGGCGTGCATGCCCCCTTCCTCGCGGCTGAGGAACTTGCCCCAGGAAACGCCTTCGGTGTAGGTGCAGCCGCTCAGGCCGCCCCAGTGGGCCGGCTCGGGGCAAATGCGGACGGCATATCGGAAGCGGGGCACAGGGAACTCCGTGCCGAGCCGCATGTTGATGATGTCGGTGAACGGGCCGACCTGTTGGGCCCAGTTTCGGGGCACTCCTCCTCCGATAGTGAAGATGCCTAAGGTCTTCGCCTGAAGGATCCGCTGAGTGTAGTTGTTTAGGTCTCGGAACGGGTTGTAGTTGGGAATGGCCGCAAAGAACTTCGTCAAATCGTTCTGGTGGGCCTGCGCATTGGCCCGATTCAAAAAGAATGTGGCCACGTCGAGCCCGAGTTCCGAATCAGTCAGGGCCGGCACGAAGACGGGCACATTCCGCTGAAATGCGCAGCCGAGCACGCTGGGCATTTGCCCCTGCTGGAAGAGCATTTTCCCAATGGCCCGATTGATTTCCGAAGCGCAAGTCGGCTGAGTCCAATCGAAATCGGCGAGCACCTGGCTGACGACTTCTTGGGCGCGGCACAGGTTGGCTTCCATCTCCAGCGTGTCGTAAACGCGATTATAACCCCATTGATAAAGCTGCTCGTCGGGCACGCTCGGATCGTGCTTGTAGTGGGTGCAGCCGATTGCCTCGGAAAGCCCATGGGCCATCAGCGCGCCGGTGCATACAACGATGTGCGCCAAGCCGTTGTCGATCATCTCACAGACCACTCGGCCCATCTTGGCGACGGTCATTGCGCCCGAAATGGTTAGAACGATCAGACAATCGGGATCTTGGGCCATGCGGCAGACGATTTCCTGCGCCTCGCCCAACGCTCGACCTCCGAAGGCCGTTTTGCTCATTCGTTCCAGCATTCCGGCGAATCCGCCGTCTCCTCGAACGTTCAGCGACTCAAGAGGTTCCAGGCCGTCGTCTCGGCCGTCGTGCAATTCGCGGGTCATCGAGAAAGCTCGCTTGTGCGATGGGGTTGCGTAACGTACAACTGGCAAATGGTTTGCGGCTCGTGCTGCCAAGTCGCCCCGGGCCGCGTCGCATTGTTGCAAGTGAGCGAAGATCGTAGGGCCCCGTGGCGTCGATGTCAAGACACGCGGCGACGGCGCGGCAGCAACCGATTGCCGCGAGGCCAACCAAGTGATAATCAGCGAGTTGGTGTGCCGAACGACCGGGGCGGCTCGCCGCAAAACGAGCTTCTGACCGAGGTTGGCCTGAAACGTCTTTCGCCTTACAATAGCTAACGATGGATATATTGCTTGCTCCAGAGGCGGAGCGTGCGGTTTGGCCGCCGGACGGAAAGCCGCTCCCAACGTGGGGTTGATGCTCGCCTGCGGAGGGTAATGCCTGCGGGCAGCAGCTTCGATCGTCTGCGCAGGGGCGATCTGCGTTGATTCCTTGACCAATTGCGGGCGTTCGCGCTGCGTTGGCAGTGGGCCGAGCGTTTCAGGAGAATTGGGCGTGCGTATTGTCAGATATCCCCATCCGACGCTGCGTCACAAGTCGAAGGCTTTGCGCCGTGTTGACGGCGAGCTGCGCAACATTGTGGCTCGGATGTTCGATTTGATGTACGAAACCAACGGCATTGGTTTGGCCGCCAATCAGGTGGATTTGCCGTATCGGCTTTTTGTCATCAACGTAACAGGCGATTCCGGTCAGCGCGATCAGGAGCATGTGTTCATCAATCCCGTGGTTTCGAAGTACGGCCCGAGCCAAGAGGCGGAAGAGGGATGCCTTAGCTTTCCGGAACTCTATGCCCCGGTGGTTCGGCCGGAGCGTTGCACGGTGACGGCGTACAATCTGGCCGGCCAGGAGATACAGCGCGAGCTGACCGGTTTGTTCGCGCGGGCGGTTCAGCACGAAAACGATCATCTGGAAGGCGTTCTGTTCATCGATCGTTTGTCGCCAAGCGCTTTGATGTCGCTGAAAGAACCTTTGGGCGAACTCGAACGAGAACTGGAGGGGGAGCGGATGCGCGGGTTGCTGCCCGACGATCGTCAGATCGCGGCTCGGTTGGCCGAGCTGGAAATGATGCGTGCGGAGTAGGCTTCCCGGCTCCCCTTGGGCCAGAGGGCCGCGAGGATCTTCAGTACCATGGCGCGCCCCGCGTTGGGAGTGTCCGAAAGGCCGCTTGGGTTTGTTCGGTCTGATTGACTGTTTCTGTGCTGCAACTCCCTGACGGTGAGCGTGTTTCCATGCGTTTGGTGATGATCGCAACTGGCCCTTTCGCCGAACCCACGTTTCGGGCACTGTTGGAAACGCACCATGTGCTGCTTGGGTTGGTGACCGCTCCGGTGCGCTCGAAGGCGGGCAAGCATGCCATGCCGGTGTCGCCGCTGCGCGACTTGGCCCACGAGAGATTATTGCCGATCTTCGAGCCCGAGAACATCAATTCGCTGGAAGCCCAGCGGACGCTGGCCGCGCTCGACGCCGACCTGTTCGTCGTGTGCGACTACGGACAGATTCTTTCGGCCGACACGCTTTCTACCGCTCGGCTGGGCGGCATCAACTTGCATGCCTCGCTGTTGCCGAAGTATCGCGGGGCGGCGCCGATCAATTGGGCCCTGTATCACGGCGAGTCGGAGACCGGCGCAACGGTGATCCACATGACGCCGCAGGTCGATGCCGGGCCGTGCATTGCCCAGGCGCGAATTGACATTGCTCCCGACGAGGACGCGGTGGCGTTAGAGCGTCGTTTGGCCGAGTTGGGCGGTTGGTTGGTCCGCCGGACGATCGATGCGATGGAAACCGGGCGATTGGAAGCGATCCCGCAGGACCCCGCCCTCGCGTCGCGAGCGCCGCGGTTGAAGAAGACCGACGGGATTGTCGATTGGCGGCGGCCGGCGGCGGCTTTGCGCAATCAGATTCGAGCGTTCGAGCCGTGGCCGAAATCGTACACGAACTGGTTCCGAAGTTCCGGGCCGCCCGTGCGGTTGATCCTTGGACCGTCGGCGGCTGTCGAATGGCCGACGGGCGGTGCACCGGCGGAGCCTGGCCGCGTTGCGGTCGCTGAGGGCGAACGACTGATTGTGATCGCCGGTCGAGGAGCGCTTTCGATTGGGAGCGTGCAGCCGGCGGGAAAACGGCTGATGTCGGTGGTCGAGTTTCTGCGCGGGTATCGTGTTCAGCCGGGAGACTTGTTCGGACCGTTGCCTGAGGAGCAGGCCTTCCTTCCGAAACACGAATTGCGCGACAGCAAGCCAACACCGTCGGGCAGCGCAGCGCGATGGGATTGAATTGCCGCTCGGCCGCCGAGCGAGCGTTCGGCCGGCCGAGCGACCAGCCTCGCCCTGCACTGCTCTTTCCCTGTCCGCCCGGCAACCGTTATACTCCGCGCTGCGTTGCCGAGGAAAACGGAAGACGGCTTTGGCCGCGGTGCGAGACTGCCGAGAAGGTGTGGCTTGCTCTTGATGAGAAACGGGCCTGGAGTTTCGGGCCGTGGTGCGTTGCGTGATCGCAAGGCAATAGGTGCGTCGATGGAATGGCCGCTGCACGCGTACGACCTGCTGATGCTTTTGATCTTGGTGGGAACGACCATCTTCGGCGTGGTCAAAGGAATGGCCTGGCAATTGGCTTCGCTCGGCTCGCTGATCGTCAGCGCCGGGGCGGCATTCCATTTCAGTCAGCCGCTGGCGCCCTACTTCAGCGAGCATGCGCCGTGGAATCGTTTCTTGGCCGCGCTTGTGATCTTCCTCGTGGCGTCGGCGGCCATCTGGTGGCTCTTCCGATTGGTGGCCGGCGTTATCGATCGGCTGCGGCTGAAGGATTGGGACCGGCAATTGGGCGGCCTGTTCGGGGCGATCAAAGGCGTGTTGTTCTGCATGGTGGTCACCTTCTTCGTCTTGGGCTTGTCCGAGCCGCTGCGGCAGTCGGTTTTGGCGTCGCGGTCGGGCTACTGGATGGCCGTGGCGGTTCAGAAGGGATATCCGCTGGTGCCGCCGGAAGTGCAGGAAGTGATCGGCGAGTATATCGACGAATTTCATCGCCGTCTCGATCCTGCCGCGCCGATGCCGCCCTCGCCAGAGATGCCTTCGTTGCCGACCGGGGGCGCCTTGTTCCCAGGGCAGACATCGAGTCGCTGAACGTACACAGCTTCGCCACCGTCTCTTGCGGCTCTTCTAACGGATGAGCCCGAGCGACCGCTTCGGGGCGGAGCGGAACGGGCTGCTTTGCTTTGCCGCTTTTGCATCGTGTCCAATCAGCCGGCGCATTTACCATGTGCAGTCGTGCCGAATGTGACACCCGCGACGCTTATGACGGCCCGGTCGCGCAACGGACAGAGCAGGGGGGCAGAGGGGGCGCTGCCTCTGCCGCCAGCCGAGCGATGTGCCCTGGACTGCGCCCCCCTGTTTTGACTTCCGCCCGGTCGAGCCATGGCAAACGGCGGCAACGGGCGGGCGAGGGCATCTCTCATCGGCGCGCGGCCGGCGACCGACGCAAGACGACACATTCGGCCGGAGCAGAGGCGCGCACAACCTCGCCGGGTTCGTGTGCGTTGCGGACTTCTTTGATGCCGAGGCGGCAAGGGCGAGGCGTGGTCGATGGCCTGAAATCCGCGGCAAAATCGGCCCTTGAACCGAACATAAGAAACATTATCAGACGTTCGAGGGAGGCTCGGCCCGGCTGTGAACCGCCGGGTTTGGCGACCAACGGTTTTGGGGCCTGCGACGTTGGGCCCGCGGCTGCGGAACAGCGGCGCAATGCTCGGCCGACCCTTTCGTTCGGCCGACGTGTGCGCCAACGGGCGCCTGGGCGAAGTCGCACCCGAGTTGCGTGGGAACAGCCTGGGCGGAAAGCAACAGGACGGCAGCCCGGACGATCAGAAGTCGATGGTCATCAGGATTTCGGTGAAGGCTGCTTTGAGTCGGTCGTGGCCCTGCCGGGTTGTCTTGGTTCCCAGCAGAGTGACCCGGCGCAGGCTCTTCGCGCCGTGCAGTTGATCGAGGCCGGCATCGGTGACTGCCGTTTCCGATATGAGCAGGTGCTCTAGTCGCGGGCATCGCGCGATTGTCGCCATGCCTGCATCGGTCACGCGGGTTCGGCTCAGGTCGAGAATTCGCAAATCCCTCAAGCCGGTCAGTTCCGGCAGCCCGGCGTCGGAAACGGGGGTGTCGGTGAGAAACAGCGCGGTCAGCCGCCGCATCCGCCCAAGGTGCTTCAGCCCCTCGTCATTGATCTTCGTTCCCCCGAGAGCGAGCGATACGATTTGGTCGAGCCGTCCGATCTGGATGAGTTCCGCCGTGTCGAGCGGGCACAGCGCCAAGCTCACTGAACTCAGGTGTTGCAGTTCGACCAACTGCTTGAGCATCGCCGCGTCGGGATGGCAATGCTGAAAATCAACTGAGCTGATCCGCTTCTGATCGCCCTGGCCCACCCACACCACCAAAACGCCCGCCTCTTGCAAACGCTCTCCGATCTCCAGCTCTCGTTCGTTCGACGTTCCACCACCCGGGGCGAGCATCGCCGGCAGGAACGCTGGAGCGATGTCGTGCCACGTGGCCTGTCCTTCGGGTGTGAACTTGAGCCAGGCGGCGCCGAGCAGAACGCCGACTAGGGCCGCCAGAACGACGCAACGAATGGTCAGGTAGATCAGCCTGCCAACGCCCATCCGGGGCCGGGCCGCCGGAGCGACCGAGGCAGCGGCCGCAGGATCGACCAACACAATCGGCGGCTCCGCGCCGGGCATGGCTGCCGCGGGGCACGGTTCGTCGCCGCAACGGCCGCCGCTTCGGGCCGTTGGCTCGCTCTCGTTGCGCTGAGGAGCAGCGTCGCTTTCGACGGGCCGAGGGGCAGCGGCTTCGGCCGCCGCTTCGGCATTGGGCGAGTCGAAGCAGCGAGGTTCCTCGGACGATTCCCGCTCGGCGGAATCGATCGGGCGCGCATCGGAGTTATCGTAGATTGGGCTGCCGGCTTGCGGATCGGAAGACATGTTGCAGATCGATTCGTGAAGAGCGTGAAGAGGAATTGATGAACGGTCCGAGCGGGCCCAACCTCGTGCATGCCGCCCCCAAAGTTCCGAACGCAACTGCGGAACAACCAAAGCGTCGCGGATTCGCTTTGCAGACAACCGGCCGACTGGCGCGGCTTACGGCCGCTTTCACCGCTCCGAATATCCCTTCGGCCTGTGGCGAACCTCGCCGAGCGCAGTCATCGCCCGACTCGGACGACCCCGCTCGGCGTTCAAGATACCGCTTGCGACTGTTTTTCGGCAACCGGGGGGAGATGCGGAGCGAGTGTTTGTTCGCCGACGTCGGGCGGCGCGCCTTCGAAGAAGACCCCCATCTTGCGGAACTTTTGATAGCGCTCGGCGACAAGGCGATCGATCGGCACGCCGCTGAGCTCCCGCAGCTTGGTGCGCAGATAGGTCTTCAATCGGCCCGCCATAAGGTTCGGGTCGCTATGAGCGCCGCCCAGCGGTTCGGGGATGACATCGTCGACGACGCCCAAACGAAGCAGGTCTTTCGAGGTCATCTTCAGGGCGACTGCGGCCCGCTGTTTGAACGTGTGGCTCTTCCAGAGGATGCCTGCGCAGCCTTCGGGGCTAATGACCGAGTAGTAGGCGTGTTGGAGCATGGCCACTCGGTCGCCGACTCCGATGCCCAGCGCGCCGCCCGAGCCGCCCTCGCCGATCACCACGCAGATGATCGGCGTGGGCAACCGCGACATTTCGAACATCGACTGGGCAATGGCCATGGCTTGGCCGCGTTCTTCGGCGCCGATGCCCGGATACGCCCCCCCCGTGTCGATCAGGCACACTACCGGGATATGGAACTTAGCGGCCAGCTTCATCTTCAGCATTGCCTTGCGATACCCTTCCGGGTGCGCGAAGCCGTAGTTGCACTCGCCGCGTTCCTTCAGCGTTTTTCCTTTTTGGTGCCCCACGACCATCACCTTGAACGCGTCGAGTTTGGCCCAGCCGGTGCGAATGGCGCGGTCGTCGCCGAACAGGCGGTCGCCGTGCAGTTCGACGAATTCCTCGAAGACGGTTTGAAGATAGTCCACCGTCATCGGGCGATTGGGATGGCGCGCGACTTCAACGGTTTCCCAAGGACTGAGATTCTCGTAAATCCGCTTCGTCTCGGCCACCAGTTCCCGGCGCAAGGCACGGATTTCGTTGCGCACTTCCGGCGTTTGGTCGAGTTTGCCTTCCAGTTTCGCCAACCGATCGCGCAACTCGTAAACCGGTCGCTCGAACGACAGCCGATATTCGTTTTCCGCCATTATTGATTCCTGCTGCTGTTGCGGACGGCGCTTTATTCGTCCAAGACTAATCTCATTTCCCCGCCGATTACCACGAGGCTTCTGCGCCCAATCGCGCCCTGAACGCTTCGCCTTGCGGTGCGCGGGCGGCAGGATGGCGGCCGCCAAGGCGGCGTTTTCGCTCAGCCTTTATCGGCGGGACGCATTGCGGTCGGCGGGACTTTGAAGACCCGAATGCTCCGCAGGTCGCGTAGAAATTCCTCCATGTCAGCCGGGCGAAGTTTGCGTTCCTTGGCCAGGCAGCGGCGCACCAGTTGTCCGAACTCGGGCGTAACATTCCGTTCGCCCGCTTCCAAAGGCGGCGGCGCCGCCTTTAGGTGTTTGTTCAGCAGTTCCTGGGCGTTGCTGCCCGTAAACGGGGGTTTGCCGGTCACCAGTTCGTACAACATGCAACCGAAACTGTAAATGTCGGCTCGCTCATCAAGCGATTCGCCGCGCAACTGTTCCGGTGAAATGTAGCTGCGGGTTCCTTGCACCTTGGTCCGACGGGCGAACAGCTTCCAAATCCCTCGCGGCCGGCGCACGGCTAACGCGAAGTCGATCAGTTTCAACTCTCCCGCGTCCGACCAAAGAAAATTATCGGGTTTGATGTCGCGATGCACCCATCCGTGGCGGTGGACCTGCAACAAGGCGTCGGCGGCCGCCTCGATGATCGTGGGCAGCGACGGCGCCAGCGACTCAATCCCTTGCAGCAAACGCTGTTTCAGGTTTGGGGCGGCAAACCATTCCATCGCGACATAAGGCGTGCCGCGATCGACTCCAAAGGCGAACACGTTCAGCAGCCGGTGGTGCGAAAGGCTGTGCCCAACTTGGTACTCCCATTTGAGCAAAGCAATTTGCTGCCGATCTCGCTTATTGCGGTCGGTCAGCGTTTTGATGCCCACCATCCGCTGACGCCCATCGTCGTACGCCTGCCAAATCTGGCTGGCGTGCCCAGTGTGGACGACGTTGAGCAAGCGATACGGGCCGAGGTATCCTAAGGCCGTATATGCCACTTCGTCTGTTCTCTTCTCTGCGCGACCGCCCTGCTCTGGACGGATCGGTTTTCCGAACCGTTGTAATTAGTCTAATCGGAACAAAGGGTTTGGGCAACGCCGGAGTGGGGCGGCCGTCCCCATCCCGCCCCCCCCCTGCCCGGCTCATTCGATCGCTGCCAAGCAGATTACCGGGGCCGCTTTTCGAAGGGCCGGGCGGGCTTTGGTTGCGGGCGGCCGTTGACGATCGATGGAAACGATGGAACGAATGAATTCGTAACCAACTGCTATATCGAAGGTTGCGCGCTTCGGTCGAGCAGCGGCAGTTTGCTTGAGGCCAAGAGGGTTTGGTAAAGGGCTCGCGTTTGTCGCGAGGTCCGGCGGTGGTCGAATTGCTCAGCCAAGAGATGCCGGACCTCGGGCGCGATCGGTGCAATTACCCTGTCGCGAACCCCACGGGCGGCCATGACAATCGCTTCGCTCAGTTGGGGGATATTTGCCGGAGGGACCAGCCAACCCGTTTGCCCGGGCCGAACAACCTCGGCGGCGCCGTCAACATCGAAGCTGACCACATGTCGGCCCGCCATCATGGCTTGGGGCAGAACCCTGGCCAGCCCCTCGCGAAGGCTGGCGTGAACCACCAAGTCGGCCGCAGCGAGCACGCTGGGAATCTCATCGGGGGGAACCAACCCCAGCCAAACGCACGGCAGCCTCAACGAATCGGCCTGCCGCCGAATCTGTGCCCGCCGCGGTCCGTCTCCCACGACAATCAGACGCAGGTTGGGCAGCGTTTGGGCGGCATGGGCCATTGCCGGCAGCAGAAACTCGTAGCCTTTTAGCCGCGCGAGCCTCCCCACCGCAACAACGGCAATTTCCGAGTCTTGCAGCAAGAGCTTTCTGCGCGAGGCAGGTCGCAACTGGTCGCTCCGAAGGAAGGGCTCAACTTCCATCCCGCTGTAGATCGTGGTGAAGCGGTCGGCCGGGGCGACGCCCGAGTCGGTCAGCAATTTGGTCATCGCGTCGGCCACGCTGATCAGGTGATGGCAGCGCTTGGCCGCCCATTGCTCGCACCAGCGGAAGAAGCATCGCGACAAAGCGTTCTGGTAGGGATGGAAGGGCGCACCGTGAACCGAATGGATCACCGCCGGCACGCCCAATGACCACGCCGCGGCCCGCCCGAGAATGCCGCCTTTGGCACTGTGCGTATGCACGACGTCGGGCCGAAACTGCCGCATTACGCGGCACAGGGCCCGATAGCTTACGAGGTCGGCCCAAGGCGAAATCGGCCGGCAAAGCGAAGGGATGATCTCGGTCGCAACCCCCCCTGCCCTGGCCCGTTCGAGCAGACTTCCTTCGGGCCCCACCGCCGGACCGGTGATCAGAAGCACGTCGTCGCCGAACTCGCGTTGCAAGTCCTCGCAGCACAGCAGGGTGTTCTCTTGCGCGCCGCCGAGCACCATTCGGGTTATGACGTGGACAACTCGCATCGTTGGCGTCGAACAGGATATCTTTGATTGAATGAAAGCGGATGCCGCCCCCCAAAGCGGCCGAGGGGCTGTGCCGTTGTCTGGTCGTCGGTTTCGATGCGGTGCCGTTTCGCCGGGGCTCTCTGTTTCCGATGTACTGCGCTGATCAGTCGTCGCCCCGCTTGGCCTTGCTTGCCGCGGTCGGTCATTGCGAAAGCCGCACGTTCACCAAGAAAAGCCCTTGCGGCGGAGCGGTCGGCCCTGCCCGTCGCCGATCGCGCGCGTCGAGCACGTCACTCGTCCATGTGGGAGGGTGAACGCCCCTGCCGACTTCGACCAGCGTTCCGACTAGATTTCTCACCATGTTATACAAGAAGCCGTCGGCGGCCGCCTCGAAGACAATCCAATCGCGGCCGGGTCCGACGTTCGAGCTCTCGTCGAATTTGGCCCCAGGGCCGAACGTCGCCCTGTTCGTCGTCGGCCCGAATACCGCCGGGGGCGCCAAGCCGACCCGACAGACTGAGAGTTGACTCACCGTGCGTATCGTGCTCTTGCGCGGCGAGCCGCTCGTCGAGAAGCTGCGGAAATCGTGCGTGCCGACCAGCGATTTTGCGGCCTCTTGCATGGCCTCCACATCCAACGGCCCTTGCCGAAAATGCCAACAATACCGCCGGGCGAACACCTCGCGTACCGAGCCGTCGAAGATCAAGTATCGGTAGAGCTTGCTCGAGACGTTGCGCAAAGGATGGAAGTCAGCCCCAGTTTCCACTACCTCGCGCACGGCTATGTCTTGCGGGAGAATGGCGTTGAGCGCCCGCAACAACACCTCGGCGTTTAGGCGGGTGGCCACTCGAACGCCAACGCACTGTCCCAAGGCATGTACGCCCGCGTCGGTGCGGCTGCTTGCCAGCGTGCGCGGGCGATGGCCGGTGGCCTGCTCGATGGCCGACTCGAGCTCGGCCTGCACGGTTCGCCGGGAACCTTGGCGCTGCCAGCCGAAGAACTCGGTGCCGTCGTAGGCGACAGTGAGCTTGAAGGTGCGAACAGTCAATCAGCGTTCCTACCGACGATGAGACGGACAACGGGCCCGCGCGCCAACAGTCGCTGCGATCTGACGCCCCGATCTATCGCCCTGAGAATGTCTTTGCGGGCGAATCACCCCGCCGAAAGCCGTCCTCGGCCCGGGCCGGCTTTCGGCCGCGAGCGCGCCCTTTGATTGTCAAGCAGACAGCGCAGATGGTGGAATTCCGAGTTGCCCTCCGACTGCGGCCTCCTGTCGGTTGGCCTCAGTGCCGTGTTGTTCTGAGCAGCAATAAGCAACGGCGCCGCCAAGCGATGCGACGGCAGGAAAGGTCGGCCCGTGCATTGGTGGCTGTCACTGGCCCATCGCCCGTGCCGTCGCCTACTTGCCGCGAACCATCAACTCTGCAATTTGAACGGCGTTGGTGGCGGCCCCCTTGCGCAAATTGTCGCTTACGCACCAGAAACACAGGCCGTTCGGACTCGACAGGTCTTCGCGGATTCGGCCGATGAAAGTTTCGTCGCGGTCGCTGCAATCGCGGGGCATGGGGTACTTCTTGTTGGGCAGGTCGTCGATCACAACCAAGCCCGGAGTCGCGGCGAACAATTCGCGAGCCTGCTCGACCGATATCTTCTTCTCCGTTTCGACGACGATCGTTTCACTGTGGCAATTGGCCACCGGCACTCGAACACAAGTGGCGCAAACTTGGATCGATTCGTCTTCGAGAATCTTTCGAGTTTCGTACACCATCTTCATTTCTTCCGAGGTGTAGCCGGCGTGCTTGGGCGACCCGATTTGCGGAATGCAGTTGAAGGCGATCGGATAGGCGAAGCACTCGTATTGGTAGTCAGTGCCGTCAAAGAACGCCTTTGTTCCGCCGAGCAAGTCGCGGGTGCCGGCCACACCCGCCCCGCTGACGGCCTGGTATGTGCTCACGAAAACGCGCCGCACTCGTCCGGCATCGTGCAACGGCTTGAGGGCTTGAACCATCTGCGTGGTCGAGCAATTCGGGCTGGAGATAATTCCCTTGTGCTTGGCGATGGCGTGCGGGTTGACCTCGGGAATGACGAGCGGCACGTCGGGATTCATTCGCCAGTAACCGCTCTCATCGATCACAGTGCAGCCGCGCCGGACAGCGTCGGGAATAAAATCGCGTGCCACGTCGTCGGGCGTGCTGGCGATGGCCAAATCCACGCCGTCGAAGGCCTCGGGCCGAAGCTCTTCGACGGTGATTTCGCGGCCGGCAAACGGAAGGGTCTTCCCCGCCGAACGTCCCGAAGCAAGAAACTTCAGACGCTTGTGCGGAAACTTGCGCTGCTCAAGCAGGGTGCCGACCGTGTC
>JARKPK010000015.1 GCA_029975295.1 Thermoguttaceae bacterium
CAGAACCGCGTGGCGCTGATCGTCGATGAATGGGGAGCGTGGCACGCGGTCGAGCCGGGCACGAACCCCGGCTTCCTCTATCAGCAGAACACCCTTCGCGACGCGCTGGTGGCGGCCGTTACGCTCAATGTATTTCATAAACATTGCCGGCGGGTGAAGATGGCCAACATCGCGCAAACGATCAACGTGCTTCAGGCGATGATCCTTACCGACAAAGAGAAGATGATCGTTACGCCCACCTATCATGTGTTCGAGATGTACACCGTGCATCACGACGCGACGATGCTGCCGCTGGAACTGACCGCGGCCGAGTACGAATGCGAGGGAATCAAGCTGCCGGCCGTTCATGCCACGGCCTCGCGGAACGAGGCGGGCGAGGTTCACGTCAGCCTGTGCAATCTCGATCCGAACCGCCCGGCCAAGGTGTCGGCCGAGTTGGTTGGGGCCAAGGCGGGCAAGATCACCGGACGGGTGCTCACGGCCGAAACCATGCAGGCGCACAACACCTTCGACCGGCCCAACGCGGTCGAGCCGAAAGAGTTCTCCGGGGCCGAGGCCACGGAAAACGGATTCACCGTCGAGCTGCCACCGAAGTCGGTGGTGGTTTTGAAATTGAATTGAATTGACGACCGAGCGGCGGCCTCGGCAGGAAGTCGCCACCTGCTGGGCAGACGAAACAAGTCGTCGGCCCGTAACGGCGCGCCTGACCGAAAAGCCGATACACCGCCGACGGAGGGGGAAACGTCGGCGGGCATGATTTACCTGGGGCGGCTGCGGCCGCGCCGAACATTTTGCTGATTCGCATAACCTTGTGCCCCACGGCTCCGGGGGCGAACGATGAGGCTTTTTCGGCCAAGTCTGTCGCCCCCGGGCCACTTCTTTCTGGTCCTCGGCGCAACTGTTTGGCCCGACGGGCTCTCGGGTTTCCCGTTCGGTCGTTCGTGTTTCTTCGAACCGATTGATGGCGTCCCCGCGCCGTTGCTTCGCCGACTCGCTGTGATTGCCGGTTTCGCTTTCGGTGGGCGAAATCAGACGAGCAGGGGGGATGGGCGGTGTGGGAAAACGGCGGCGGTCGGAAATCGCTGTTGGCTCATCGGCCGTGTTGCGCTTACACTTCGACGCTTTGGTTCCGCTGCGGGCATTGGTTCTGCCCAAGGCGTTCGGACTTTTGATTGCCCGAGTTGAACACTGGCAGCAGGGATGTGGCCATGAGGAAACTCTGGACCGATCAGGCTTGGGTTGTCGGACTTGCCGGTGTGATCTATTTCACCCAGTTGGCCGCCACACGGCTGTGGGACCTGGACGAGCCGCTCTATGCCGCCTGTGCGCGCGAAATGGCCCAACGCGGCGACTGGGTGGTGCCGGTCTTCAACGGCGAACTGTTCCACGACAAGCCGCCGCTGATGTTCTGGACGATGATGGCCGGGGGCGAGTTGTTCGGGTGGAACGAGTTCGGCATGCGGTTCTTCTCAGCCGTCTTCGGCGTGTTGACGGCCTTGTCGGTGTATCATCTTGGGCGACTGCTGTTCGATCAGCGGACGGGCTTCTGGGCGGCAGTCGTTATGACCGTCAACGTGATGTTCACCATTTCGGCCCGAGCGGCGACGGTCGATGCCGCCTTGACGTTGGCAACAACATTGGCTTTTGGGGCTTTGGCGTTGGGCAGCCGGCGGTTGTTCAAACGGCAATCGGCGCAGGATGCCTTGCCGGGTTCGGCCGATGCATGCCGGCGGGCCATTCCCGACTGCCGGCCCGACGCGGCGCCCGCCGTTGATCACGGCAGTCTCGCTGCGGCGACGATCGTTTGGCCTTGGGCCGTAGCGATGTGGGCGGCCATGGCGTTGGCCGTCTTGGCGAAAGGGCCAGTGGGGCTGCTGCTTCCCGCTACGGGAATTGGTCTGTTCCTGATGCTTCAGCTTCGGGCGTCTGGCTCGCCCAATTCGGGCGCGACTCGGGGCGCGGCCGATCGAGGCCGCGTTGTCGCTGCGCGCGCCGATGACGCCGAGGTCGCTGCGGCCGAAGTTGCCGCTACCGAAGGCGCGGCCGTCGGGCGCGATCGTTCGGCTGCCGCTGCCGGCGCGGCAAAGTTGTTTGTCGCTCTTTTCGCGGTGGTGCGCTGGATCGTCGGATTGTTCGATCTGAAGTTGTTTGCACGGGCCCTGTGGCGAATGCGGCCGTTGACCGGGGCGGTAGTCGTCGCCGTGGTGGCCGCGCCTTGGCACTACCTGGTGGCCGAGCGAACCGAGGGCGTGTGGCTCCGCGAGTTCATGGGCAAGTACAATCTCGGGCCGTTTGTTCAACCGTTCATGGGGCATCACGGACCGTTCTTTTATCACTTCGCCATGATCTTCGTGGGGTTGTTTCCCTGGTCGTTGTTTCTCGGGCCCACGCTTTATCATGCCTTTCGCCGCATGCGCGACGGCGAGCCCTGGGCCGCCGGCACGCGGTTGGCCGCCTGCTGGGCAGGCGTGTGGTTCGTCTTCTGGTCGGCGTGCAGCACGAAGCTGCCGCACTATGTTCTACCGGCCTACCCGGCGCTGGCGCTGCTGACCGGTTGCTTCGTGACCGAATGGTTGGCCGAGCCTGCGCGGTTTCGGGCGGCTTGGTCGCGCAACGCGGCTTGGACGTTGGTGGCGGTGGGCGTTTTGCTCGGTGTCGGCGGTGCGGTGGCCGCCCATCTGTTTGTGCCCGGCGAAGAACGGGTTGGGCTGGTCGGCCTGCCGTTGATTGTCGGCGGTTTGGTGTGCGCGGGCTATCATCGCCGCGGCGACGTGCTGCGGTTCGTGCCCGCCATGGCGGCAACCGGCGCGGTGTTCCTGTTGTCGCTGTTCGGTTGGGCGGCGGCGCGGATCGATCGCCACCAGCATTCCCCGGAGTTGGTCCGCGCCATCCGCAGCGAGCAGCCCGATGCGCCGCTGGCGGCCTTCCGGTTCTTACAGGCGAGCATGGTGTATTACAATGGGCAGGGGATGCCGCGGTTCGATTCGCCGGAGGAAGCGGCCCGATATCTCGAACAGACGGAAGACGGGCTGATCGTCGCCTTGGCCGTTCACGAAGCCGAGTTGCGCCGCGCTTGCCCGATGCCGCTGCGGGTGGTGGCGCGGCATCCTCGATTCCTCGCGCCCGGCGAAGTGCTCGTTTTCGGGCGCGATGAGGCCGACGCCGCGATGGCCGCCGGAAAACGCGCCCCCTCGGGCGACGTGCGCCGCTGATCAACACTGACCGCTGCCCGCTTGACGCCGCTTGACGCCGGCCGCCGTTTTCCGCCAGTGTTCAACACCGTCGGGCGTGGGCCGAAAGCAGCGAACGGCGACGGGGCTTTTGGTTTGCGACACCGCCGAGCTGATGTCTTCTATCTCGCGCCGCCGACGGACCGAACCGGCAGCCGCGGGCAAAAACTATGAGCGCAGCGGCTATTGAAGTGATGATGCTTTGCGAATGGCCGTCGCTCAACGGCGGCGAGCATTCGATGTTGGCCGTACTCGATCTGTTGTCGGGCCACGGTGTTCGCTTCGCGGTGGCTGCGCCGCCGGCAGGGCCGTTGGCCGAGGCGTTGCAGCAGCGCGGCATCGAGGTTCTGCCGTTCGATTGGCGCACGCCCGACGGAAAGCGGCTGCCGCAGGCCGTGCTTCGTGGGCGACTCGGACGGTTGCTTGCTGCGCGCCGGCCGAGTTTGCTTCACGCCAACAGCTTGTCGGCCGCCGTAATGGCCGGGCCGGTGGCTTCGGGCGCGGGCGTGCCCGGCATCGGCCATCTGCGCGACATCATCAAGCTCAGCCGGCAGGCAATCAACGATCTATGCCGGCTCGATCGGCTGATTGCCGTCTCGCAGGCAACCCGACAGTTCCATGTGGCCCAAGGGGTGTCGGCCGAGAAGACGATGGTGATTCATAATGGGGTCGATCTCGACCGCTTTCGCCCGCAACCGCGCCGCGGCCGACTGCATGCCGAGTTGGGCTTGCCCAAAGAGGCGGCGCTGCTCGGCGCGATCGGACAGTTGGGAATGCGCAAGGGTTGGGAGGTGATCCTTCAGGCGATGGCGCTTTGCCGCGCGGACGGGCGGCCGATCCACCTGGCGGCCGTCGGCGAGCATCATTCGCACAAGGCGGAGGCCGATCTCTACGTGGCCCAACTTCGGCGGTTCGCGGCCGAGCGATTGCCCGGGCGGGTGCATTTTCTCGGGCGTCGCAACGACGTGGCCGAACTGCTGCCCGAGCTGACGCTGCTGGTTCATGCCGCGCGGCAGGAACCGCTGGGCCGGGTGCTTCTGGAAGGGGCGGCGGCCGGCTGCGCCATCGTGGCCACCGACGTGGGCGGCACGCGCGAAATCTTTCCGCCGGAAACGGGCACGGCCTGCCTGATGCCTGCCGACGACCCGGCGGCGATGGCCGCTGCCATCGACCGTTTGATCGCTCGCCCTGCGGAGCGAAGGGCGCTGGGGGCGGCCGCGCGAGCGCGCGCAGAGCGCTGTTTCGATCGTTGCCGCACGGCGCAGGAAATCGTTGCCGAATACCGTCGTTTGCTCGGTTGAGGCGCGGCCGGCCTGTCGTTGGCAATGGAACGAACTCGCCCCGGCGACGCCGAAGCGCACACCGGGGCGAATTCTGCTCGTTGTTTTGTTCCGCACCAACCGGCCCGCACTTAGCGGCAGCAGCCGCCCTTGGGATGGTCGGCTGGTTTGGTCATCTTCTGGGCAGCCATGGCCAAGGTGACCAAATAGGGCACCGGTTCGCTGCCCAGGGCGTTGAGCACCGTGCCGCCGGCGGTGAAGCAGTAGGTCACCCAGTCCGGTTGGCCGTACTTCTCCAAGGCCGTGCCGCCTTCGCCGCCGCCGATGTACACCTTCAGCCCGGCGTCGGTCATCCGCTTCAACTGGGCAATGAAGTTGCGGGTGCCGCTTTCGAAGCGGGGGTCTTCGAACATGCCGAACACGCCGTTGTGGAACACCACCGCCGGGCTGCTTTGGCCTTTGGTTTTGGCGATGAAGTCGGCGACGGCCTGCTCATAGGCGGCGCTGGATTTCGGGCCGACGTCGAACTGCTGGTTGCCCGGCCCGATCGTTTCAGCAACGCTGCCGTCTTGCAGAACGAAATCGACCGGCAGAACGAACTCGATTCCCTTCTGGCGGCCTTGGCTCAGCATTTGCTTGGCCTGTTCAATGCGGTTGCGCGGGATGAAGTAGGGCTTGTCGCTGTGGGCGGGATCTTCCGAAAGGCCCAGATCGAATTGGCGGCCCGCCAATTCGGCGTCGGCCTTCTTCAGCGCCATGGCCAACGAACCGGCGGCGATCACCTTGCGGATCGTACCGCGGTCGATCATCGCCTGAAGGTCGTCGAGCTTGTCGATCTTCAGCCCGCTGAAGATCACCATCTGCGCCCGTAGGCAGTCGTTCAACGGCCCGTCGAACTGTTCGCCCTCGTACTTGCCCAGGGCGACTTGGTTCATCGCCGCCGGAACAACGACGCTGCTGGCGTCGAGGCTGCCGGCCGAGAAGGCTTCATGCACGTACACCGTGGCGATCTTTTCGGCGAACTCGTTAGCCAACTGAGCCAACTTGGGCGCCAACGCGGGGATGTCGGCGGGCTTGGCCTTCCAGAGCACGCGTTCGATGTCGTACTTGCGGGTGTTTTGCAGCACCAGCACGCCGCCATTGGGAAGGGCGTTGATTTGCGCCACCGCCGCCGCCGTGATCGTACCGCTGGTCGGATCATACCAGTCTTCGACGAACCCGACCGGGCAGCCGAGGATTTCGGCCAAGCGGTCTTTCACCTTGGCGAGCGACTTCTCCGGCTCGCGGCCGATATGTCCGAAAATGATCTGCTTCCAGCCGCGTTGGCGGCCGAACTCGAGCGTTTCTTTCATCGACCGCAAGCGGATGTCGCCTTCGCCGATGGTCTTGCCCGGCTTGGCGTCCACGTCCCCGCGGACCAACACCGGGGTTCCGGCCGGAACTCCGCCGAGGCACTCGAGCCGGGGAATCGCTTCAAGATACTTGCCGATCGGTTGCTTGGGCCAACTGGGATCGACGCCCATCAGCCGTTGCAGCCATTGAACCATCATCTCCGCGGTCACTTTCATCGCATGTCTCCGTGCAAGAGGGAATACTATTCAAGCTCGGGCGCCCGGCGCTCGTGCCGGCCCGACCAAGTGTTTGCCGACGGCGCACAAGATCGCCTGCCACGATCGGCCGCAACGGAGCCGCCGCCGGGCTGGGCCGATTCTGCCGAGAATCGTGCAGATGATCGCCCCTCAGAGCGGGCGGGCAACGCCGCCGGCCGACGATTGCCCGGTGGGTCGGGCAGCAGGTGAGCCGACCGCCGAAAACCCCGATCTGAAGACCGATAGGTGCCGTCAAGATACCACCGTGGCGCAACGGCTGCCAAGGGGGCGCTGGCGACAGGGCCGAAAGGACGCCGTTAGCGGCGACGGCGTCGGTTCTCGATCCTCAGAAAAAGCCATGCGGAGAGGCCGACCAATCGGAGGTCGAATTCCCCCTGGAAACAACGTGAGCCGGACTCAACGCTGCCGATCGGACGATCAAGAAATGATAAAGGTGTCGGAAACCTCGTGCGACGAGGAAGATCCCGACACCCTTGGCGTTCCTAGCGGCTGACACCCAAGTCGCCTGAGTGGTTAGCGACTGAAGCCCGGGTAAAACGAGCCGTAGTTCTGGAAGAATTCGGGCGCCATTGTGCCGGTTTGCACGCGATCGTTGTTCTTGCCCAGCCGCTGCATCATCGTCGCTTGCAGCCGCTGGTTGCTTTGCAAACCGCGAATCTCACCGCCGATGATCTCTTTGGCGCGCCGCTGTTCGAGTTGCGGACGAACAAAGGTGTTGTACGGATCGAGCCCGCCCGTGTCGCGGCGGTACAACTCCATATAGGGGCTGACCGCCGGGCCGGGCGTGTAGCCGGAGAACGGTTTCGACACCTGCGGCGCCGACTGCGTGATTCCCGCGCGCGGTTGCAGTTGCTGCGCCTGCTGTTCCATTATGAACAGGTCGTTGCGCGTTTGCCGCTGAACGGGTTGCGCGCCGTAACGGCTTCCGCCCCCATAACGGCTGCGCGAGGCCGAACTGGGCCCGCGGTAAAGCGAGTTGGGCCGCATGCCGGGCGGGTAGGACGGTCGCGACGACGGGGTGCCGAATCGCGGCAGACTGCCCTCGCCGCCTTCGGTCGGGGTGGCCAGCGGCGAGTCGGGCGATCGCAGGTTCGGATCGGTCGGTGGCAGGGGCACGTCGCGCTCGCGCGGCGGTTGGCTCCCCTGGTCGCTCGGAGTTCCAAAACGGTACAGCGGTGACTGCCGATCGAGCGGGCCTCCGGCCGGGCGCGAACGCGGACCTTCGCCCCGCGCCGACGGCGGCTGCGGCGCTTCCATTCGGCCCGGCGGGGTGGGCGGCGGCAGATCGTCGTCGTCCGGCCCTGCCGACGGCAGCGTGATGCCCGCCCACAACAACAACCCCAGTCCGATGCTCAAGTTCATCGATCATCCTCCCGGTTGGCCGGCTCGCTCGACGTGCCGCGGCCGCCGGGGCAGCCCGGGCATTCCGCGAGGCCGAAAGGGCCGACAAACCGCCGCTAATGCGGCCGTGAGTTCTACCTGTTTATTCTACGGCGCTATAGGCCGCCCGACAATCAAGTTGCCGCAGCCGGCCCCAATCCCGATTCCGATATTGGGCCGATCGACGCTTTTCCTCCGGCATGCATCACCCGGCAGGGTCGTTGCCCGCCCTGTTCTGCTTGGGCCGCCGATGGGGCGATCCGCTCAAGCCGCGAGCCCGATCATCCACGGCGTTGGTTGTAACCGCGGCCGAGCGTTTGCATGGCGCGAGTCGCGCTGCTGCCCAGACCCACGATTCCGAATATCCGTTCGAGCGGCCCGATCGTCTTGGCCAAGCCGATTTCGCCGGCTACCAACGGATCCTCGACGATAAACACTCGGTCGCCGGGCAACAGTTGGTAGTTGGTCGTTGTTACCCCATTGAGTACGGCGTCCCAATCCACGGGCAACACCTGCTCGCAGGCCAGATGATTCGGCCCGGGCCGGGCAATGAACACGGTTTTGCTCGAAAGCCGTGAAATGCCGCCGATTTGGGCCACGGCGTCCAGCACGGTTTCGTTCCCGGTAACCGGCATCCGCACAACGCTGTCGCCGAGGTTGGCGCCCTCGGTGATTACGTAGAACACTTTGCTGTTGTAACCGGCGATGTCGAGTGATACCCGCGGGCTGTCGAAGAACTGGCTGAGGTGTTTCTCGACGCGGTCGCGCGCCTCGGGCAGCGTCAGCCCGGCGACACGCACAATGCCGAATTCGCGGAGGTTGATCGACCCGTCGTGTCCGACCAAATAGATGCCGCTGAGCACGGCCGCCGCGGCCATCCGCGCCAGCGAAACTGAAACCTCCGGCTGAGCGAGCACTTGTCGCAAGTGGCTGGTGATGGCGGCGCGGGCTTGCTCAACCGTCAGTCCGACGATCCGCAACTTGCCGTAAGCCGCGCCCAGCTCGATCATCCCTTCGGCGTCGATCAGGTAGTAGCCATCGATCGGCTGATCGAGCAAGGTGCCGACGACGTGAATCTCCAGCACGTCGTAGCTCTCCAGATAGTACGGAGGCAGCGGCACCGTCTTGAGCATTTCCAGTTGCAGTAAGTCGGGCGGTTCGATGCGATAGGCCGGCAAGGAAACGCGGCTCTTTTCCGTCGGGGCGGGCTGCCGGAGCGTGGGCAACGCGGCGCCGGCGTCGGAGCCGAGCGACGTCGGCGCGCGATAATACTCGAACGGTCGGCAGCCAACCGCCGCGCAAAGCAGGGCGGCCATGGCCAGGCCGCTCCAGCCGATCGCCGTGCGTCGTTTCCCCAAGGGCATTGCTGACGTTGTGGTTGAGGGGTTCGTGGTGCATCGCGCAACCCGCGAGCCGAATTCCGCGGCGTGGATCGCCCAGAATCGGTTCGTACGGGCTGCGATCGTGCCGAAAAAGTCGGCCCAAAGCGCGCCATCGGAGTAATCGACACAATCGGACCGAGTACTTGAGACAATCGGCTTCTCTTGTGTCTCTTGCGTGTTTTTTTCAGAGTGCGCTTTTTTCCTGCCCGTAATTGTTTCTCAGGGTCAGTCGGGAGTTGGCCGATGTTAGATTCTGTCGCCTGGGGGAGATGGCGTATTTAGGCGAAGCAGGTTGTGCGGGTCGGTTCCATGTCCCGTTGCGGAATCGATCTGCGATTGGGCAGTCACTTGCCGCGCGTGGTTGCACGGAGGGTTTTTCGTTGTCGCACACCAGTATGCCGTGCAGGTCTGAACTCGTGGCTAAGAAGATCGCTCCTTCGCTGAATCGTTTTGCTTCGTCGATCGCGCCGCCGCAATCGGGCATCGATGTCGTTGCCTCGTTGCCCGAGTTGCTTCGGGCGTACCAGGCGACGACGGGTCGAGCCATCGCTTATCGGTCGGGCCGAACCGGTTCCGCCGAGTCGGCCGAGCCATTGTGGTCGGCCGAGGTTTGCGCCGGCTCGAAAGCCGTGGGGCAGTTGGTAGTCTCGGGTGAGGCGCCGGGCCAGGCTCGCGCCCGCGGCAAGCAGAAAGGCTCGCTGCGGAGCGACGGCGGAAACGCCTTGCCCACGCCTGCCCGCAAGCTTGCCGCCGCCATTGGCGACGTGCTGAACGAGCTTCTGGAAACGCGTCGCGCCCTTTGGCAACGCGAGGCGGAGCTGGCTGCTCAGGTGCCGTTTTCGCCGCATGGCGAAGAGGCGGCGCAGTTGGCCGCTCGGCTCGAGGGCGTGCTGCGCGCCGGCGCCGAGGCTGCCGGGTGCGAGGCGGCGGCCCTGTATTTGCTCGACGATCGCACTGAGCACCTCAAACTTCGATCATTGTGGGGGCTGCCCTTCGATCGTCTTTTGGCCCCGCCGCGGCCTTTGCACGGCGCCGTGGCCGATCTCGAAGCGATGCTCGGCCATGCGGTGGTTTTGGAGGACACGGGCGAAAGCCTGTCGTGGCAGCCGCCCGAGGATTTTGCCGCGGCCGTCTGTTTGCCCGTCTCTTCGCCGACGAGCTTGCTCGGCACGGTATGGTTTTTCTCGAACCGCAATCGCGATTTCTCGTCGCGCGAAACGAATTTGCTCGAAGTGGCGGCCGGCCGCTTGGCCGTGGAACTCGAACGCGAGATGCTGCTGGCACATGCCCTCGAAACGGCCGCTTGGCGCCATCACCTTGAGGCGGCGCAGCGATTGCAACGCAGTCAGTTGCCCGGCGTGCCGCCAATGGTTGACGACTGGCAACTAGCCGGTTGGGCGCATCAGGCGCACGGAGTGGGCGGAGCGTTTTACGATTGGTTCTGTTGCCCCGACGGGCGCATCGGTTTCGCGGTGGGTCGGGCGGCGGGCTGCTCGAAGGAGGGCGGCTGGGACGCGTCGCTGACGGCCGCCAATATCCGCACGGCGCTGCGGGCTCATGGGCAGTACCAGAACGGACCGCACGATGTTCTTCGCCAAGCCAATATGACCCTTTGGACCGGTTCGGCGGGCGATCAGAACGCGGCCGTCGTCTTCGGCACGCTGCGTTCGCGCGACGCCAAGATTCAGTATTCCGCCGGCGGAAACGTCGCGCTTTGGCGCGTCGGGCCGCGCGGCGACGAACCGCCCGCCGCAACCGCCCCGGCTTTGGGAGAAAGCCCCGAGTCGTCGTATCGAGCGATCGAGCTGACGGTTCGAGCGGGCGAAATCTTGGTTTGGCATACGCCGTCGCTCTTCGCGGCGGATCGCACCGGCCGCACGGCGCCCCAGCCCGATCGGGTCCTGGCCTTGTTGCGAAAGAACCGCCATCTGTCGGCGGCCGCCTTGGCCGAACTGATCGCGCGAACCATCTGCGCCGATGGTCAGCCCACGGCCGATGCGGCATTGGTGGTGGCCAAACGCACCGGGTGACGAAGCGACGCCGCGATTCTGCGTCGCAGCAGCCGTCATGCGGAAGCATCGGAGCGCCGAAGCGGCAGCGCGACGAGTCCGCAGTTCGCAGAAGCGGCAAGACGACGCACTGCCGGGGCGACGGATCATTCGCTCGCCGGCGCTTGGCGGGCAGCGCGGTCGAGATGGCGCACGATGACCCAGAAAAACGGCAAATAGACTACGTCCGCAAAAAAGACGACCAGGGCGAACCCGATCCCCAGCGGGCCGAAGAGCACATACCAGTAAGCCGTCAGCGAACAGATCAGCTTGGCGAGGAATCCCAGGCGAAGGATGTCGCGATTCTCCACGGGCCGACTCGCCACCCAGTGGTAGCCCAAGCCGAACAGCCCCACGAGAATGCCCATGATCTGGACCGGCAGCACCAACTCGGGTTTCGGCACGCCCAGCAGTTCGTAGCCTTCGTGGTAAAGCGAGACCATTGCCGCGCCGGCCAGCAGATTGAAACAGCCGGCAAACCGCAACACGGCCGACATCCACGGCCGCAGCGGGCGGCATCGGCCGGCTATCGAGCGAGCGCCGCCGGCGCCGAGCGATGACATGCCGGCTGCGCTCTCAACACGCAAGGGGTTGGTTGATCGGTCGTTCACGGCCCAATCTTCCTGCTGGAGCGTCTGCTTCCTATCGCTGCGCAATCGACAAGCGGTTTGCATTGCGCCCCGAAGCGACGCCCAGGTCCATTCGTGCGCTTGAGCCCACGGAACAGCGCTGTTGACAGGCCGGCCAACGCGAACCGGCGTTCCACGGCCCGAACTTCGCCCGCACGGAACCTTGGCGATCCGGGCGCTGGTCGATTCTACCAAATTCACGAGGGCAGAACCGCAAGCAGGTTCGTTGCGATCGGCGATGAGCCGTTGTGATCCGCGTAGCCTTGTCGCGGCGGCCGCAAGAAAGCGAACGGGGCGCAACGGCGTTGCCGCCGCTGCGCCCCCGATTGGTGAGCTTGTTTCCGCCGGCCGTGGTCGCCTTCTTCCGAGCCGCCATGCGGCGATCGCCGCATCGAACGCGGATGAGCGACTCGGCCGAGCAGGTGGCCCTACCAACGGCCGCGTCCACCGCCGCCACCGCCGCCGCCACGTCGGGGCGGACGCTCGGTCTTGGGGCGGGCCTCGTTCACGGTGACCGCTCGGCCTTTGATCTCTTTGAGATTCATTTGGCTGATGGCCTCGTTGGCCTCGGTCGGATCGGACATTTCCACGAAGGCGAAGCCGCGCGGGCGGCCCGTTTCGCGATCTTTGATGATGCTCACGCTGGCCACTTTGCCGAAGGCCTCGAAGGCTTCGCGGACATCGTCTTCAGTGGCGGCGTGCGCCAGGTTTCCAACGTAAATACTGGTCATTGCGGTTGTCCTTTCTTCCAGTTGATCAGTCGATCTGAACGTCTTCGGCCCTCGGCCCCTTGGGCCCGCGACCCTCGCGATAGGTCACCGTTTGACCGACTCGCAACTCCTCGATTCGCGCGCCGCTCAGCGCGCTGTGGTGGAAGAACAACTCGCCCCGTTCTCCCGAGATGAAACCAAAACCCTTGTCTGCGACCAATTTCTTGATCGTCCCTTGCGGCATGACGCCACTCCTTGAAAAAAGAAACACGAAAAACTGGGCCGCCGGTGCAACGCTCCGAGCCCCTGTTCGTCAAGCAGGTGCGGCGGCTGAACGGTAGAGGGGAGAACAATCAGCCGGAACGAAAGATCGCCGCTTCCCAACCCATGGGAGGGCGCACCGTCGAATCGCAGGATGACGCTAGTACGAGATCACTTTGACGCTGGCCTTCGCCGGCCCATCTTGTCCGTCAGGAACAAGACCCTCGGGCGGATCGATCACGCGCCGCACCGTTGCGACACCGCGATGGCGAAGACCAAGCAATGCGTGGGGCTCGCAGGGCTTCTCGCCGCTACAAAGACCACTCTAACAGAACGGGCGGAAAAAGAAAGGCCAGTTCGGCAAGAATTCACCGGCTCCGCCTGGTTTCGGGGCGGCACAACCCGCGCAATCCGTTCGCCGGCAGCGGTTTCCGCGTTCGCACCTTTTCCAAGGGCGTCGATCGGCCGCGATCAAATGCACGGGCAACGGGCTTTTGCGGTCGGAAACGTGATTCGATCGGCGATTCCTCGCTGCCAATCTGCCCTGCCGCCGGTGTGAGTCTCGATCTGAAGCAAACCGAGCCGGCGTAGATTTCGAGCGATTGCCGCCGCGAATTCGTCTCCGCATGAGCCTCAGGGCGAAACACCGGTGCCGGGCGACCGCGACGGAGCAAATCGCTCTGGTGATTCGGTGCGTCTGGCGTTGCAGGCGCAGCGACAACAGCAACGGCAGAAGCAACGGCGAGAGTAGCGGCAGGAGTATGAGTAGGAGCATGAGGTAGCTAGCGTGGCGGCCGCGATTGTTCGGCTGTCGCAGCGACGGCCAGGCAGACGAGGTGAATCGCGCCGATCGATCGTCAAGGTGCCGGGCCAGGCGCGGCTACGGGAGCTGTCGGGCTTTGCCGCGCATTGCCGGGGCACGGCGGCCTTGTTGCATTGTTGTTTCAAGCGTCATTTGCCGATCGTGTTCGAGGAGGTATTCTCGGCGGACGAAAAAGCCGATCGAGCCGTTCTTTGCGCGGCGATCCGGTGCGGCCGAGATGCCGTGAAAACCGGGTGACAATGAAACCGCACTTTCGGCAGGGCGCGGTTTCCTTTAGAATGACCGGCTTGCGAGAAACGACCGGCGCTTGTCGGAAGCGATTGCGCGAATTGCCCGCCTTGTCTCGCCTCTCGCCGGCATCGGCAGACTGCCGCGCCGGAACCGGCCGAGGCGGGGTACGCCGAAAACGGCCGAACAGGTGCGGCCAGACAGGCAAAGCTGAATTGCGGCCGCGGCACGGGCGTTGCTTTCCGTCGTGGCCCGAGCGTCGGGCTGCGGTGCGGCTCGGTGAGTCCGACCGATTGACGATCGAACTTTCTCGCTTTGGTTTTCGAGCAATTGCGTGCTGACCCAGACGAAGCGAATCGCCGTACTCGGCTCGACCGGAAGCATCGGGCGAAGCACCATGGAAGTGATCGCCGCGGGCGAGGATCACTTGCGCGCCGTGGCGCTGACGGCCCACGAAAACACTGCGCTGTTGTTGGAGCAGGCCCATCGATTTCGGCCTCGTTGGGTGGTTGTGGGCAACGTTTGCGCCGCCGGGCGGCACGACTGGAATCTTCTTCCCCAAGGGGTCGAGCTTTTGGTGGGCGGCGCGGCCATCGAGCGCGTGGCGGCCGACCCGGAAGTCGATGTGGTGGTTTCGGCGATTGTGGGCGCGGCCGGGCTTCGAGCAACGTGGGCGGCGATTGCGGCCGGCAAGACGGTGGCCTTGGCCAACAAGGAAAGCATGGTGGTCGCCGGCCCGTTGGTCACGCGCTTGGCGGCGGAAACCGGGGCGCAACTGCTTCCGGTCGATAGCGAGCACAGCGCGGTGTTTCAGGCGCTGCGGAGCGGGCGGCGGTCGGAGGTGCGGCGGGTGATATTGACGGCCAGCGGCGGCCCGTTTCGGACCTATTCGCCGGCGCAGCTGGCCGAGGTGACGCCGGCCGAGGCGTTGGCCCATCCCACGTGGCGGATGGGCCGGAAGATCACGATTGATTCGGCCACGTTGATGAACAAGGCGTTGGAGATCATCGAGGCGCGGTGGCTGTTCGATCTCGATCCCGATCAGATCTGCGTGGTGATCCACCCGCAATCGTTGGTGCATTCGATGGTCGAGTTCGCCGACGGTTCGGTGATCGCGCAGATGAGCCCGCCCGACATGCGATTGCCGATCCAATACGCGTTGACGTATCCGGAGCGCCGCCGGGGCGCCGCGCGGCAGTTCGATTGGAGCGAGGCCTTCACGTGCAGTTTCGAGCCGCCCGACGAAGAGCGGTTTCCGGCGCTGCGGTTGGGGCTCGACGTGGCGCGTCGGGGCGGTTCGGCCGGCGCCGTGCTCAATGCCGCCAACGAGGCGGCTGTGGCCGAGTTCTTGGCGGGCCGCCTGCCGTTTCCGCAAATCGTGCCGCTGTGCCAGCGCGTGCTGGAAGCCCATGATTTCGATCCTCAGCCGACTTTGGAACAACTCTTTGCCCACGATCGTTGGGCGCGCCGGGAGGTGCTGCGTTGGGTTGCTGCCTGATCGCTTTGGTTAGTTGGTCGCTGGTTGTCGTCATCATCAAGGTCGCCGTGGGGTTGGGCGCGGTGATCTTCGTGCATGAGCTTGGGCATTTTCTGGTGGCCAAGCTCTGCGGCGTCCGTTGCGACAAGTTCTACCTCGGGTTCGACATCGGCGGGCTGAAACTGTTGAAGTACCGCTGGGGCGAAACGGAATACGGCATCGGCATCCTGCCGCTGGGCGGCTATGTGAAGATGCTCGGCCAGGAAGACAACCCGGCCCGGCTCCGCGAGGAGATCGAGCGGGCGAAGAAGCCCGGCGAAGAAGGTGCAACAGCCGCCGATGCGACCGATCGGCCGGCTGTGGCGGGCGCCGAGGCCGCGCCTTCGGCCGCCGCCGGTGAGGCGGAGCAGCCCGCCTCGGGCACCGCGTTGGCTGGGTCGGAGGGCGACGCAGCGGCCGCAGCTTCGTCCGCCGCGAGGGCGCCGGCCGAGTCGGCCGAGCGGACGGCCGCCGACGAGGCTTTGTTCGATCCGCGCAGCTTTCTGGCGAAAAGCGTGCCGCAACGAATGGCGATTATCTCGGCCGGAGTGGTGATGAACGTGATTTTTGCGTTCATCACGGCCGTAATCGCCTATCGGATGGGTGTGAAACAGACGACTCCCGCCGTGGGCGGCGTGCTTCCGGGGCGGCCGGCGTGGCAGATGGGCTTCCGCGTCGGCGACCAGATCGTCGCGATCGGGGGCAAACGGATCGAGCGATTCAGCGACTTGCAGAAGATGGTTTCGCTCAGTCAAGTTCCGCCGGAGGGAATCGAGGTGGTGCTTCAGCGGCCGAAGCCGGACGGCACGACCGAAACGATCACGCGCTACGTTCATCCCACCAAGGGCGGCCTGATTCCGACGATCGGCGTGGTGTCGTACCGCACGACGCAATTGATCGAAGAAGGGCTGCCCTGCGTGCCGGGTTCGGCGGCGGAGAAGGCCCAACCGCCGCTGCGCAAAGGCGATACAATCGTTGCCGTTGACGGGCGAAAGATCGACTCGTACGCGCAATTGCACGCCGAAATGGCCGCCCGGCCCGCCGAACCGATGCGGCTGACCGTGATGCGCGGGAAGGAATCGCTCGATGTCGTTGTGCCGCCCAATCCGATGCGGCGGCTGGGCATTGAAATGACGATGGGCGAAATCCGCGCGGTCGAGGAGAACTCGCCGGCGGCCCAGGCGGGCATTCGGCCCGGCGATTTGCTCTGCGGAATGGTGATTGAGCCCGAGGGCCCCACCTTGCCCTTGGGCGATCCGATGACGTTGCCCAGCCGATTGCGGGCCTATGCGGGCAAGACGATCGAACTGGTGGTGCAGCGCGAGGGCCAGCCCAACCCCAGTCATGTGGCCGTTTCGCTCCGTCAGGCCGATTGGTTCGAGCAGCCGCTCGCGCCGGGTTCGCCGATGAGCATTCCGGAATTGGGCGTGGCCTATCGCGTGCTCAACCGCGTGGCCGCGGTCATTCCCGACAGCCCTGCCGAGAAGGCGGGCGTGAAGGTGGGCGATTTGGTCCGCTCGGCGGTGATTTTGCCGCCCGACCCGATTCCGGCGGAATACATGGACTACGGCCAGAGGAAAGGCGAATTGGAGTTCGGCGACAAGCAGCGGAACTGGCCCTTCTTGATCTACGAGTTGCAGCAGTTGCTGCCCGGCACGAAGGTGGTGTTGGAGCTCGAGTCGAAGGCGAAGGCCGAGTTGACCGTCATGGATTCGACCGACTGGTTCAACCCTGATCGCGGCTTCCGCCTCGGGGCGCATCGCTTCGTCGAAGGGCAAGATTCGTGGGGCTCGGCCGCGCGGCTCGGGGCCCGCGAAACCTGGGAATCACTGACGATGGTCGTCGGCTTCATTCGCAAACTGGCCGACGGCTCGATCTCGGTGCGCGGGCTGGGCGGGCCGATCACCATCGCCGGAGCCGCCGGGCGGGCCGCCTCGGAGGGCTATCCGCAACTGCTGCTCTTCCTGACGGTGCTTGGGGCGAACCTGGCCGTGCTCAACTTTCTGCCCATTCCCATGCTTGACGGCGGACACATGGTGTTTTTGCTCTACGAAGGCATCCGCGGCAAGCCGGCCGACGAGCGGGTGCAGTTGGCGCTAACCTACCTGGGGCTCGCCTTCTTGCTCGGGCTGATGTTGTTGGTCTTCGGACTCGACCTGGGGCTGATCTCGCGCGACCTGCCGGTGGAATAAACCGGCGCGAGCGGCACTGCGGTTGCCTGCCGTGCACGGTCGGAAGACGGGCCGGTCAGCCTTCGCCGGCGCGGCGCGACGCCCGTTTGCGGTCCACTTCTTTCAGAATGATCTTCCGCAGGCGAATGACGGCGGGGGTGACCTCCACCCATTCGTCGTCGGCGATGAACTCCAGGGCTTCTTCGAGGCTCATTTTCCGCGGGGGTTTGAGCAGGATATTGCGGTCGTGGCCGGTGTTGCGGACGTTGGTGAGCTTCTTTTCTTTGGTCGGGTTGACGTTCATGTCGCCCGGGCGGCTGTTCTCGCCGACGACCATCCCTTCGTAAACCATGTCGCCGGGTCCGACGAACAGCTCGCCGCGGGCCTGCAAGCCGTCGAGCGAATAGGCGGCCGCGCGGCCCGCCGCCGTGGAAACCATCGATCCGGTGAGGCGATCGACGATTTCGCCTTCCTGCGGTTGGTATCCTTCGAAGCGGTGATGGATGATCGCCGTGCCCTGGGTGGCGTTGAGCAGCTTGGTGCGCAGGCCGATCAGCCCTCGGGCGGGGATCGAGAAGACCAGGTGCGTGTAGTCGGCCCGATGCGACATCGCGTTGAGCTTCGCGCGGCGTTGGCCCACCAGTTCCATGACGGCGCCGGCATGGGCGGCGGGCACCTCGATCACCAACGACTCGAACGGCTCTTCCACCACGCCGTCGCGGGTGCGGCAGATGACCTGCGGCTTTCCGACCGACAATTCGTAGCCCTCGCGGCGCATCGTTTCGATCAGCACCGAGAGATGCAGGATGCCGCGGCCGGCCACCGAGAACTGCTCGCTGCCGGGAATCGGCTCGACCCGCAGGGCCACGTTGCGTTCCAACTCGCGTTCGAGCCGTTCGCGGAGGTGGCGGCTGGTGAGGAACTTGCCGTCGCGTCCGGAAAAGGGCGAGCTGTTCACGCCGAAGGTCATCTTCAGCGTCGGCTCGTCCACCCGCACCCGGGGCAAGGCCCGGGGCCGCTGCGGATCGGCGATCGTGTCGCCGATTTCCACCTGATCGAGCCCGACGACGGCCACGATGTCGCCGGCGTCGGCCTCATGCACTTCGCGCCGCCCTAGGTCTTCAAACACGTAAACGGCGGTGGCCTTGGCCGGCATGATCGCCCCGTCTTTGCGCATGAGAACGACATTCTGACCTTTGCGGATCGTGCCCGACTGCACCCGCCCGATGGCGATTCGCCCGACATAATCGGACCAATCCAGGGTGGTGACGAGCAGTTGCAGCGGGTCTTCGGGCTCGACGTCGGGGCCGGGCACGTGCCGGACGATCATCTCCATCAACGGTTCGATCGATTCGCCGGGCCGGGTCGGGTCGTCGGTGGCGAAGCCGTGCTTGCCGCTGACGAACAGATAGGGAAAATCGGCGGTGCGGTCGTCGGCGCCCAGTTGCAGGAAAAGGTCGAGCACTCCGTCGAGCACTTCATGCGGCCGCGCGTCGGGCCGATCGATCTTGCTGACGACCACGATCGGCCGCAGCCCGCACTCGAACGCCTGCGACAGCACATAGCGGGTTTGCGGCATCGGCCCTTCGGCCGCATCGACCAGCACCAATGCGCCGTCGGCCATGCGCAGCACGCGTTGCACCTCGCCGCCGAAATCGGCGTGGCCGGGCGTGTCGATGATGTTGATTTTGATCCCTTGGTAGGGAATGGCGATGTTCTTGGCCAGAATCGTGATGCCGCGTTCTCGCTCCAGTTCGTTGCTGTCGAGAATCTGCTCGCCCTGCAATTGCGAGTCGCGGAATCGCCCGCTCTGGCGGAGCATGCAATCGACCAGCGTCGTCTTCCCGTGATCGACGTGGGCGATAATGGCAATGTTGCGAATGTCGTCGCGCCGCATAATGGATCAAACTGCGTGAGGATGGCGAAACCGATGATCGTACCACAATCCCGGCGCGAGGGTCAGGCCCGCCGAACTCCCCCGCTGTCGGGCTGTCGGGGCGGGCCGGGCCGAATGCCGCCGGCAGCGTTGAATGCCGCCGCTCGGCCGCTTCCGCTGCGCCGCGGTTTCACCTAATCTATCTGTTGATGAGCATTTCGATCGCCGACATCCTGGGGCCGTCGGGCGGCATCGCCCGGCGCATGAACCAATACGAACACCGGCCGCAACAATTGGAGATGGCCGAAGCGGTGGCCCGCGCCATTGCCGAGCGGCGGCATTTGGTGGTCGAGGCCGGCACGGGCGTTGGCAAGAGCTTCGCCTACCTGGCGCCGGCGATCGTCGCGGCCGCGGCGAGCGATCCGGCCAAGCGGGTGGTGGTGGCCACCCACACGATCAGCTTGCAAGAGCAGTTGATCAACAAAGACATTCCGCTGCTGCGGAGCGTGTTGCCGGTCGAGTTCTCCGCGGTGCTGGTCAAGGGGCGAAGCAACTACCTGAGCCGCCGCCGTCTGAAGAATGCGTTGCAGCGGCAGCACAGTCTGTTTGACGATGCCGAAGAGACCGATCAACTCGACCAGTTGCGGGCTTGGGCCGAAGACACCGCCGACGGCTCGCTTTCCGATCTCCCCTGGCGCCCTTTGCCCCAAGTGTGGGACGAGGTGGCCAGCGACCACTCGAATTGCATGGGCAAACGCTGCCCGCACTACCGCGAGTGTTTCTACTACGCGGCGCGGCGGCGGATCCAACACGCGCAGGTGTTGGTGGTCAATCACGCCCTGTTTTTCACCGATCTTGCCCTGCGGATGCAGAAAGCCGGGTTGTTGCCGCCCTACGACGTTGTCGTGTTCGACGAAGCCCACACGGTCGAATCGGTGGCGGCCGAGCATTTGGGGCTGAACATCAGCAGCGGGCAAACGGCCTACATTTTGCGGAAGCTGTTCAATCCGCAGCGGCAGCGCGGGCTGTTGGTGCAGCACGGTTGCGGCGAAGCCCGGCGCCAAACGGTCGAGTGCCTGCGGATCAGCGACGCTTTTTTCGCGGCGGCCGACCGCTGGCTTCAGGACCATCCCGGCGGCAACGGTCGCGTGCGGGAGCCGGGGGCGATCGACAACCCGCTCAGCCCGGCCTTGGCCGCGCTGAGCCGCGCGGTGCGCAAGGCCGGCGGCGACATCGTCGGCGAAGAGCTGCGGCAAGACTTCCGCGCGGCCGCCCGCCGCTTGGCCGCGCTGGCCGGCGCGGTGGACGAGTGGTGCGGCATGGGCCGAAGCGACGCCGTTTATTGGATCGAACGTCAGGCCGCCTCGGGCCGTCGGCTGCGGGTGGTTCTGGCCTCGGCCCCGATCGAAGTGCGTTCGCTGCTGGAAGAGCATCTCTACAAGAATACGCCGACAGTTGTGATGACCAGCGCAACGTTGGCCACCGAGGGCGGGAACTTCCAGTTCTTTCTCGACCGCGTCGGGCCCGGCGATGCCGGAACACTGTGCGTCGGCAGTCCGTTCGACTACCAGCGCCAGGCCCAATTGGTGCTGCTCGAAGGGCTGCCCGACCCGAGCGAGAACCCGGCCGAATTCCAGCGGGCGGCCATCAGGTTGATCGATCGCTACGTCGAGCGAAGCCAGGGGCGGGCCTTCGTGCTGTTCACCAGCTACGACATGATGCGCAAGGCCGCCGCGCAACTGGCTGAGGCGTTCACCCGCAAGGGTTTCACGCTCTTGTCGCAGGCCGACGGCGCGCCGCGGAGCCAAATGCTCGATCAGTTCCGCCGCGGGGCGCGTTGCGTTCTTTTCGGGGCCGACAGTTTCTGGCAAGGTGTTGATGTGCCCGGCGACGCCTTGCAAAACGTGATCATCACCCGGCTGCCGTTCAGTGTTCCCGACCGCCCGCTGTTGGAAGCCCGTTTGGAACAGCTCCGCGCCCGCGGCGGCAACCCCTTCTTCGACTATCAAGTGCCCGAGGCGATCATCAAGCTTAAGCAAGGCTTCGGCCGGCTGATCCGCAGCAAGAACGACACCGGCGTCGTGGTGATTCTCGACCCGCGCATTCGCACCAAGCGGTATGGGCGGAAGTTCATCGAGGCACTGCCGAACTGCCGGGTGGTCGTCGAGAGGGCCGACGCTGATTAACCCAATCGCCGCAACCGTTGGTAAGCTCCTCGATCGGGCGAAAAGAGCGATGCTCGCCGGTCCCTTTTTGTTCAGCCTGCGCATCGGGCCTATCTTTCGCGATTCCCCGAAAATCCGAGCTTGATCCATTCCCGCAAAGGTTCTATTCTTCGTCTCTCAGGCTGATGGTTGGGCTCGGGCAAGGCCGCCCGGCTGCGGGGCAGCCGGCGCTGCCCTCGGGTGGCCGTTTGGCCTGCGGGCGAACCTGGTTCGTTCCCTTTGGTCGAGAAGCCGGAATGGATGCCGTTTCTCTTGTCGCGCTGTTGCTGGTCGCCGCGGGCTTGCTGCAAGCGTTCCTCTTGGCGCTGCAAAGCTGGGAGCATCGCCGCTACGCGCGGAGTTGCATGGCCAGTCGCGGCAATTACGGCTCGCGCGGCCGTACGCTGGTGATCTCGCCGTGCAAAGGCGTTGATGTCGGGCTGGCCGACAACCTTCGCGCCGTGCTCGATCAGGATTACGGCGATTACGACGTTCTGTTCGTGGTGGAAAGCGAAGACGATCCGGCGTGCGGAGTGATTCGTTGGGTGTCGGCCGAACGGCATCGCGGGCGGCTGCTTGTGGCGGGTCGGGCGATGGGTGGCGGGCAGAAGATCCACAATCTGCTGGCAGCCACTGCCGAGATCGATTCGCAGTACGAGTTCGTGGCCTTCGTCGATTCCGACGCTCGGCCCCGCCGCGATTGGCTCCGCTCGCTTGTTTCGCGGCTGGATGGACGCGAGTATTGCGCGGCCACCGGCTACCGCTGGTTCGTGCCGCAACGCGCCACCTTGGCCAATCTGTTGCTTTACAGCATCAACAGTGCGTTGATGACGCTGCTGGGCAAGCGAAGCCACGGATTGGTTTGGGGCGGCTCCTGGGCCATCCGCCGCGACGACTTCCTCCGCTTGGACATCCGCGGGGCGTGGCAGGGCGCGCTGAGCGACGATTTGGCCGCCGCCCAAGCGCTGCGCGCCGATCCGCGCCCCACGCGATTCGAGCCCGGCGCCGTGGTGTGTTCGCCGCTTCACGGCACCGTCGGGCAGTTGTTCGAGTTCGTGCGCCGCCAATACATGATGGCCCGTTTCTACGCGCCCCATTGGTGGCGATTCGGCTTGGCTGTGCTTTTGCCGGGCAATCTGGCCTGGGCTGCGCTGGGCGTGCTTGCTTGGCGATGGGGCTTGCAGGGGGCGGGCGGCTGGACCATTGCCGCGTTGGCAACATCGCTTTTCGCGCTGAGTATGTTGCGGGCCGCGATGCGGCAATCGCTGGCGGGCGTCTATTTCCCCGACATGCCGGCCTCGCTTCGTGCGGCGCGCTGGTTCGATTTGGTTGCCGCGCCGTTGGCCGCCTTCGCGCACGCGGCGGGGGCATGGGCGTCGGTGTTCGGCCGCACGCTGTCGTGGCGCGGCACGCACTACCGTCTTCATTCCGACGGCCGAGTGGAGATCATCTCGGCCGGAGCTCGGGCCAAGCCCGACGAGATCGTCGAACTGCCGGCTGACGACCAGGTTGAGCAACGCGGCAAACGTCGCCGGGCCGCCTGATCGCCGCGGCACACGGCATCGCTCGCGTTTTTCCACATCGTTGGGGCCATCGAATGATCGCCAAGATTCTGCTGGGCGTCGTTTGTTGTCTTCTGCTGGCCGCTATCGGACTGTGGGCTTGGGTTGCGTATCAGCGCTTCCAGTGGCGCGCGGCAACCACTAAGTGGCGCGACGCCATGACGCAGGCCGCGGCCTCGCCCAACGCCGCAGGCAGCGACTTCTTGCGCAAGGTCGCCGATCCCCAGTGGCGGGCCACGGCGATCGGTCGCTTGCCCGCGCCGATGCAGCGGCATCTTCGGGCCGTGATGTCGCCGGAGGCCAAAACATTCAGCCTCGTCCGCCTTCGGCAGACGGGCGAGTTCAACCTCAGCGCCGACGGCGAGCAATGGGCCCCGTTCACGGCCGATCAACGGACCGTGCTGGCGCCCCGGGGCTTCGATTGGGACGCCCGCATCCGCGGCCCGCTGCGGCTTACGATCTTCGTCCGCGATGCCTACATATTAGGGCAGGGCGTGCTTCGCGCGGCCCTGGAAGGCGGCCTTGTTACCCTGACCGAGCAGCCCCCGTCCGACGAACTATCGCAAGGCCAACTGATGCGGTTTCTGGCCGAGTTGCCTTGGTATCCGCTGGCCGCCCTCGACCCGGCCATCACCTGGCAGCCGATCGACGACCACTCGGCGCGGGCCGACCTGACCGACGGGCCGATCGCGGCCGCCCTGGTCTTTCGGTTCGGCGACGACGGGTTGATCGAGTCCGTCCGAGCCGATGCCCGCGGCCGCATGGTGGGCGACCGCATCGAGCCGACGCCGTGGGGAGGTCGATTCTGGGATTACGCCGAGTTCGACGGCTGGCGCGTTCCCCAAAGCGGCGAGGTCGCCTGGTTCCCGCCCGAGGGCGCCAAGCCCTACTGGCGCGGCCGATTGGAGCAGATCGAGTTTCGCTAGCGCAGGGCGAACTGTTTATGAGCCGGTGGCGCGGAGGACTGCTCGTTACGTTTTTGGGCGTCCAATCGCTAGCTAAGGGCGGACTCTTTATGAGCCGGCGGGCCGTCGGCGGATGTGCCGGCGAATCATCAGCCCCGCGATCATCCTTGATTCCTTGCCCGAGGCTGCCTATCGTAGCATTAGGCTCGACCGGTCGGGCCGGCGCTTCCGGTGCGCACCGAGGCGGCGTCGTGGGGGCGCGGTTCTACGCGCTCCGTCGGGCCTGTGGCAACGCGGCGCTGTGTTGCCGGGAAAGTCGGCCGTGGGGCTGAAGCTGCCACGCCGAACAACTTCGGTCCGCGGCCTGCCTCGAACGTGGTGGGAACGCACTACGAACGCTCCGCGGACGCGGCGGGAGCAGTCCGAACGTTTCGGCCTCGGCGCGGCAACGGCGGCAGACCAACCCGGCCGAGTGCGCGGGCCTTCGACTGCTGTTATTTTCGATTGCGGGTGTGTTGAGGACGATAAGAACGACATCTGATGCGAGGCGGCCCCATGTTCCATTCATGGCCAGTGCTCAAACACGTCGGAACACCAACAGCGAACGATCGCGGCGGTTTGCGGCCCTTTGGCGATGCGCAATGGGCCGCCGCCCGCTCGAACAAGGCCCGTGGGCCCGGCATCGGGCGATTGGGCGGTGCGATGCTGTTGCTGTTTGTTTGGGCGTTGATCGGCCTGGGGCCGGCGGCTAAGGGGGCGTCGGCTGCTACGACGCTCTACGATCCGGCCGTGCCGGTGAACAACCTGCCCGATCAGCAGGGTTGGTACTACGGCTTCTTCTCGCCCGACTTGATCGTCGATGCCACCACGGGCATCTCGGGCGGGTTGTTGCGGATGAACTCGACGGCCGACCTGGACGACTACGCCGGCTACTTCAGCTACAATCCGCTGAACTTGGCCGCCCCGGCCCTGCCGCTCAGTTTGAATCGGACGCCGGGCTTCACGCTTACGTTCCACGCGCGGATCGCGGCCGAGGATCACTCGGGCAACCCCAACCGCGGCGGCTTCAGCTTTCTGATCGTTACCGACGACAACACCAAGGCCCTCGAACTGGCCTTTCACACCGACCGCATCTTCAGCTACGACTCCGCCTTTCTGCCCGATCAGGTCGCGCTTCGGGCCACCGACGTGATGACCCGCTACGACCTGACGGTGGTGGGCGACACCTGGTCGCTGGCGGCCGACGCGTCGCCGATTCTTTCCGGCCCGCTGGTCGATTACACCGGCTTCCCCGGCCTGCTGGTGCCGATCATCAACGTGTTGATCGACCCCTACGAGCGGCCGCACACGATCTTCTTCGGCGACGACACGACCTCGGCCGGGGCGGATGTTTACTTGGGCGAAATCACCTTCGAGCCGGTGCCCGAACCGGCAACGATTGCGCTGTTGGCCGGCCTGACGTTGTGCGGCGGTGCGATGGCCTTTTTGCGCCGAGGCGGCGGCAAAACGCCGCGGAACTGTGTTCTTTCCGGCTGGCTGCTGGTCGTCTCTGCTTTGACTCTGATCGAGCCGAGCGAGGCGGCCGAGGGCCAACGCTTCACCGGTCCGTGGAACCTGGCCGCACTGAAGGAAACGCCGCAGGCCGAATGGGGCGAAAAGAAGGGCGTGGTGCAGCAGGTGTACTACCAAGGCGAACCTTGGGCCGGGCGGCCGACCCGCGTGTTCGCTTATTATGGCCGGCCAGAAGAAGGCGACGGGCCTTTTCCGGCCATGGTGCTCGTCCACGGCGGGGGCGGCACGGCGTTCGCCGAATGGGTCGAACTGTGGGTGAAGCGGGGCTACGCGGCGTTGGCGATGGATTTGGGCGGCTGCGGGCCGGATAAGCAGCGCTTGCCCGACGGCGGCCCCGCCCAGGATCATCCGGCCAAGTTCCGACCCTTCACAACCGACGACGAAGCCCGCCGGCTCTGGTCGTATCACGCCGTGGCCGCGGTGATTCGCGGGCATTCGTTGCTCCGCGCTCGGCCCGAAGTCGATCCGCAGCGCATCGGAATTACCGGCATCAGTTGGGGCGGCTACCTTGCCTGCATTGTCGCCGGGCTCGACGACCGATTCCGCGCCGCGGCGCCCGTCTATGGCTGCGGCTTCTTGCACGAGAACAGCACCTGGCTCGGCGAGTTCGCCAAGCTGGGGCCCGAGCAAACGGCCCGCTGGGTCGCCTTCTACGATCCTTCTCGTTATCTGCCGCAGGTGCGCTGCCCGATCTTCTTCGTCAACGGAACGAACGACTTTGCCTATCCGCTCGACAGCTACAAGAAGAGCGTTGAGGCCGTTCCCGGCGAAACGCTCGTTCGCATCGAGGTGAACATGCCGCACGGCCACCAGCAGGGCTGGGCGCCGAAGGAAATCGGATTGTTTGTCGATAGCGTGCTGCGTGGTGGCGACCCGCTGCCGAAACTCGGCCCGCTGGAAACCGCCGGCGACACCGCCCGTGCCGCAGTATCCGCGAAGGTGCGCATTGTCTCCGCCCAACTGCACTACACAGCCGACACCGGCCCTTGGCAAAAACGCCCCTGGCGCTCGGTTGCGGCCCAAGTGGCCGGCGGGCGAATCGAGGCGCCCTTGCCCGCCGACCGCCCGCTGGTGTATTACCTGAGTGTTGCCGACGAGCGCGGGGCGACGGTCAGCACGCTTCCGGCTGAACTGCCTCAACCGCCGCAAGCAAAGGAATCAGACAAGGTGACAAAAGAACTGATCAGCGCCATCGATCTGGCCTTGGCGAAGCGTTGGGACGAATCGCACACCATCGTGCAGCGATACGAAGACGATGCGACGGCCTCGTGGATTCACGCCGTATTGCACAAGATCGAAGGCGACATGGGCAACAGCCGCTATTGGTATCGGCGGGCGGGCAAAATGGAATGCGTCGATTTGGAGCCGTACGCCGAACTGCGCGACATTCGCAAACAGATCGAGAATCGCTGAAGGTCTGCGCTCTGAGGAAAGCGGCCGCGATCGCAGTAAAGCGGTCCAGCGGCGACTTTCGCCCGCGTGGGCCGCTTTTCTTTTTCAGCGGTTTCATTATGCTGGCAACGGCCTCAGACCGGCAGGCGCCGAATCGTTTGCGGTTCGTGCCGCTGAGGCCGGTCGGGGCAGGGAGTTGCCCGGCGGATCAACGCGCCGAACGGGCCAAACAAGTTTGAAGTCGGCTTTCTCAGGAAACCGCGATCGCGATTCGGCATCGCTTAGGTTGAGTCGTCTTGTTGATCGGCTTGGTGGCGGGGGCGAGTTAATGGCGCGGGCAGCCGGCACGCGCCGGCAGCGTGAGGGCGACGATGGCGCGGGTGGTTGCGGCGATGTCGGGCGGAGTGGATAGCAGCGTGGCGGCCGCTCTGCTGCGGCGACAAGGCCACGAGGTGATCGGGCTGTTCATGCGCCACGGGGCCGACGAGCCGGCCGTTTGCCGCGCGGAGGGCTCCCTGGCCGCTCCGGCCGCACACCGGCAAGGTTGTTGCAGCGCGGCCGACGCCGCCGACGCCCGCCGCGTGGCCGAGCAGTTGGGCATTCCCTTTTTCGCGCTGGAGTTTTCCGACCACTTCGCGCGGATCGTCGATTACTTCTGCGACGAATACCTCCGCGGCCGAACGCCCAACCCCTGCATCGTTTGCAACACTTGGCTGAAGTTCGGCCGACTCTTCGAGTATGCCGACGCCGTGGGGGCCGAGTTCGTCGCCACGGGCCACTACGCGCGGCGCGGCCAGGCGGCCGACGGCGCGCCGGCGATCTTCCGCGCGATCGACGAATCGAAGGATCAATCGTACGCGCTTTTCGGCATCGAACGCCGGCTGCTGCCGCGGATCTTGCTGCCGGTGGGCGAATTCGCCAAGGCCGAGATTCGCCGCATGGCCGCCCAGTGGAACTTGCCCGTGGCCGACAAGCCCGACAGCCAGGAAATCTGCTTCGTGCCCGACGACGACCATGCCGCCTTCGTCCGCGCCCGGCGCGGCCGCAACGCGGCCGATGCGGGCGGAGAGATCGTTTCGACCGACGGCCGAGTGCTCGGCAGGCACGATGGGATCGAGCAATTCACCGTGGGCCAGCGGAAAGGCCTGCGCGTGGCCTGCGGCCAGCGCCGCTACGTGGTGCGCATCGAGCCGGCAACGCGCCGCGTGGTGATCGGCCCGCGCGAAGAACTGGCCCGCAACGAGCTTGTCGCCCGCGAGGCCAACTGGCTGATCGAGCCGCCGGCCGAAGCGCTGCGCTGCCGGGTGAAGATCCGCTATCGTTCGCCGGCTGTGCCGGCGGTGGTGCGGCCGCGGGCAGACGGCTC
>JARKPK010000023.1 GCA_029975295.1 Thermoguttaceae bacterium
ATCTCGACATCGAACCGCATCCGCACCCGCCCGTGCCACGAAACCCGCGTGGTGATTCGCAGCAGGTCGTCGTATTCGGCCCGGCCCAGAAACTTCACATAGGCCTCGACCACCGGCAGCAGCACGCCCTCGGACTCCCACAGCCGATAAGGCTTGCCCGTGGCGCGGCACAGTTCGGAGCGGCCCACCTCGAACCATTCCAACGCCCTCGAGTTGTAGTAGCCGCCCATCGCGTCGGTTTCGCTGTAGCGGACGCGCAGTTCCGTGGTGTGTTCGATCACAGGTGCAGCCAATTCTTCACGCCCAGCCGGAAGAGAATCCACAAGGCCGCCCAGGCTTCGCGGCCGTTGATCTTCGACGTGCCCCGTTGCCGGTCGGCGAAGACGATCGGCACCTCGCGGAATCGGGCGCCGAGCCGCTTCAGCCGCCACAACACTTCCTCTTGAAACGAATACCCGCGGCTGATGATCGCGTCGGCATCCAATCGGCGCAACAAATCCACACGATAGCACCGATAGCCCCCACTGCAATCGCGCGGCCGAAGGCCCAACAGCGTTCGGGCGTAGAGGTTCACGGCCGCACTCATCAATCGGCGTTTCAGCGGCCAACCTTCGACGCCTCCGCCGGCCACATACCGCGAGCCGATCACCACGTCGGCCGGTTCATCGTCCGGCGGGTCCATGGCCGCTACGATCGCCGGCAGGTAGCGCGGATGGTGGCTGAAGTCGGCATCCATATTAAGCATGTAATCGTAGCCATGCTCCACGGCGTAGCGCATTGCAGCCACAATGGCCGTGCCCAACCCCAACTTGCCCGAGCGATGCAGGCAGCGGAGCCGCGGGTCGCCTCGGCCGAACTCGTCGCACCACTGCCCGGTGCCGTCGGGCGAGCCGTCATCAACCACCAGCATCTCGGCCGCGGGAAGCTGCTCGAACACCGCCTCGACCAACAGCGGCAGGTTCTCGCGCTCGTTGTAGGTGGCCACGGTGACCAATGTCTTGCGTTGTTGCGACATTTGGGGTTTTTCCAGGGATCGCCCGAAGGAACCGGCCGCCGAATCGCCCGCGAGCCCGCGATTCGTGGGGCGACGCGGGGATCGTTCTGCGGCTGTCTGCAACGAATCCGGCCTTGCCGAACCGTTTGCGTGATTGTAACAAAGTTCGCATAGCCCGCGAGGCCGAATTCGCGTATAATAAGGCTTTGAGTTCCACGAATTGCGGTTTCTGACGATGTCTCCAGTCTCTTCGGCGTCGGGCCGACGCGTCCCGAGGCCGCATGGTCTCTCCCCCGCTGTGCGTTCCGCGGAACAGGCCGCCACACCGTGCGAATCGACGGAAGGTTCGCCTCGCAGCGCCGGTGTGCAAGCAGCGGCCGCCGAGGAAACAGCTTCCAGTAGTCGCCGGGACGATTCGGCCGTAGTCGCGGCCGACGGTCGGGCCTGCGCACCGGAACGGGCTGCGACGGAAGACGTTGTTTCCGCAGAGGCAAGCGGCGATGGCGCCCCGCGCCACCCTGTGGGCGAGGCGCTGCTGACTGCGGCCGTGGGCCCGTTGCCCGATCACCCACCGGCGGCGCTCTATGGGCGAACATTCTGGTACGCCTACGGGTCGAACCTGCTGTTCATGATCGCCGTTTCGCTCTTGTTTCGGCTGGGCGATTATGTTGCGGTGCTCGGCGGCGGCGAACGCGAGTTGGGCTGGATCGTCGGCTTCGGGATGATCGGCAGCTTGTTCGCGCGGGTGACGATCGGCACGGCCATCGATCGCCGCGGCGCCCGCGAAATCTGGCTCGTCTCGGCCGTGGGGTTTGCCGTGGCCTGCGTCGGGCATGTGTACGTGGCCAACGTCCATAGTCCATGGTTGTACGCACTGCGACTGCTCTTCTGCTGTTCGATTGCGGCCTTATTCGGGGCATCGATGACCTTCATCGGCGCTTTGGCCCCGCGGCATCGCGTGGCCGAGCTGATCGGGATGTTGGGCACCTCGGGCTTCTTGGGCACCTTGCTGGGAACGCAACTCGGCGACCTGCTGCTGGGCCGAGAGCGGATCGCCCGTGGCGATGTCAACCTGATGTTTTGGACGGCCGCGGCCTTGGCGTTGGCGGCGGCCATGCTGGCGCTGTTGGCCACGCGAGGCGGAACCGCTCCGCCGAAGCATCACGAACACGCCCCGCCGTGGCGCGTGCTCCGCGCCTATTTCCCCCTGCCGGTGTTCGTAGCCGGTGCGGCGATGGGCGCCGGGCTGGTCGTGCTGCAAACGTTTTTGCGCACCTATACGGCCAAGTTGGGCATCCATCAGATCGGCAATGTGTTTGCCGTCTATGCGATTACGGCTGTGGTCACCCGGGTGCTCACCCGCCGCTGGCCCGAGCGCGTGGGCATCAGGCGCATGATCGTCATGGGGCTGCTGGCTTTGGCCGTCGGTCAACTGTTGCTGTTGCCCGTCAGCCGGCCGTGGCATCTGATCGGCTCGGGCTTGGCGTTCGGCTTTGGGCACGCGCTGTTGTTCCCCTCGGTGGTGGCCGCCGGAACGATCGGATTCCCCGCCCGACATCGCGGCCTGGCTACAACCACAATCCTTAGCGCGTGGGACGTGGGCCAGTTGATCGGCGCGCCGGCCGGCGGCATGGTGCTCACCTACGCGCTCTCTCTGCATCTGCCCGATTATCCCTCGCTGTTCATCGTTTCGGCCGTGATGCTGGCGGTTGTCGCCTGCTACTTCGTTGCGACATATCAACCGCGGCCGATCGAGCCGCAGGCCGAGGATGCCGCCTGAGCGAGGCCCCCGCTGCCGACTTTTTCGGGTAACGCCGAATCGGCCGCGCGGCGAAAGATTCTGCAACGGTCTTCGGCCGGCAGCCGATCGCGCATCTGCCCCGTTTCGGCCGCGGGTGGTAGAATCCGGACGGTAGAATGCAACCTCGGCGGCAGCGGTGTTTCGCGCGCCGAGAATCGCTGCTGATCCGGTCGAGAATCTCACGCATGGTAGAATGCGTTATCGCTGATTGAATCGCATTCTTGCCAATGCCGCCGACGAAGACGGCCGAGGCGACGAAGCAGCGTGCAAGTGCCGAACGGAAACGCAACGGTAGCCATCGCGCCCCGAAGGAAAACGGACTTTATGCCGGCGGAAGTGCATCTGCTGTTGGGCCTGCCGCGAAGCGGGAAGACGGGCGCGCTGCTTTCTCAGTATCGGCGGCGGCTGCACACGCAGCCGTTGGGAACCTGCCTGTGGCTGGCCCCGTCGAGCCGAGCGGCGGCCGAGGTTCGCCAACGACTGGCGGCCCAAGGCGATCGCGCGGTGTTGGCTCCGGGCATCAGCACCTTCGGCCGTTTGGCCGGGGAACTGCTCGATCGGTTCGGCGTAACCGCCCGACCGCTGACCGAGCCGTTCAAGCGCGAATTGCTCGAACGCATCGTGGCTGAGATGGCCGAGCAAGGACGGCTGAGCTACTTCGGCCCGATCGCCGGTCGGCAAGGACTGATCGACCTGCTGGCCGACTTCATCAGCGAGATGAAGCGGCTGGAAATCTGGCCCGAACAATTGGCCGAGGCCTGCCGCGGCGGCATCGAGGGCGACGATTCCTCTCCGCGGCAGCGGCGCGGCCGAAGGTCGTCGGCCGAGGGCAAGCACGCCGAGTTGATCGAAGTCTATTCTCGGTATCAACAACTGCTCACTCAGTTCGATTTGTACGACTCGGAAGGCCGACTGTGGCTCGCCCGCGATTGCCTGCGGCGGGCGATTGAGACGACCCGACCCGAGGGCGAGGCCGCCGAGCGATCGAAGCGAAGATCGCCGGCTTCCACCGTCGCAAGCGATCGGTCTCCCCGCGATTGGCCGCTGTGTGTGCGGTTCGTTGTGGTCGATGGTTTCACCGATTTCACGCGCACGCAGTTCGAAATGCTCGACGTGCTGGCCCAGGCGGCCGAAACACTCTGGATTTCGCTGCCGATGGAAGCGCCGATGCTTCGGCACGACTTGTTCCGCAAGCCGCTGGCCACCTTGAACGAATTGCAGCGCCGCTTTCCGCACGCGCAGATTCATTCGTGCGAACCCTCAGAGCCGATCGGCGAATCGCCGTCGGCAACTTCGGGCACCGGGAAGCCGCGCGCGGTGCAGAAAGAGAGCGAAACCTCGTCGCCCGCGCCGGCAACAGCGCCGGCGATCGAGCCGGCAACGGCTTCGGCAATCGCGTCGGCAGCGGAGTTGGCACAATCGTCGTCGCCGCTTTCGGAAACGATGCCGGGCGTGAATTCGGCCTGCGACACGCCGCCCGCATTGGCGCACCTGCAACGATGGTTGTTCGCGCCTCCGCGCCTCCGGGTTCCCGCCCCGCCGGGCAGCGACGGCCTTACGATCATCGCCGCCGCCCTCGCACGTGGCGAACTGGAGGCGGTGGCCAGCCGCGTGAAGCAACTGCTGCTTTCCGGCGTGCCGGCCGACGAGATTGCCGTGGTCTTTCGCCTCGCCCCGGGCGACGATTCGCCGGTGGCCGAGGTGTTCGCCAGTTTCGGCATTCCCTTTTTCGCCGAGCGCGGGGCGGCATTGGGCGGCAGCGGGGCGATGAAATTCCTTGTGCGATTTCTCGCGGCTGCGGCCGAGCTGGGTGCGTGGTCCACCGCCGAATTCCGCTCGCTGCTGGGGAACAGCTACTTCCGCCCGGCATGGGACTGGTGGACGCCCGCAGCCGCTGCGGCCGTAAGTCGCGCGCTGGCCCGCGCACGACAGGCCGATTCGCCCCAACAATTGCTCGACACGTTGCGCGGCTTCGTCGCTGCTGCCGACGGTAGTGGCGATGCGAATAATGTTGATGCGAATACCGCGGCCGGCCAACAGCCCCCCAAAGCCGCAGCGGCCCACGCCGCAGACGATGACGACCGCGACGCCGAACGGGTCGCAGTCCAAGCGGCCGACGCCGCCTGGGCGCTGAAGGCCCTCGAAGCCGTGCTCGACCTTTGGAATCGTCTGCCGCGCGAGGCCGACGTACGCGGTTGGCGATCCGCCTTCGAACAGCTTGCCGAAGCCGCGGGGCTGAACGCTGCCTGCAACGACCCGCCGGTGTTGATTCGCTCGCCGGCGGTTGACGATGCGGCCGCCTGCAAGCAGTTCCTCTCGTCCTGGGACGATCGGGCCCGGCTCGAGGCCCGACTCGGTCGGTCCGACCGCGTGCTCAGCCGCGCCGACGTGGTCGAGATCGTCAAAGAACTGCTCCGCTACGAGCGTCTGCCGCCGGCGGGCAACGCCGTCGGACGGGTACGCCTGCTTTCGGCTGCGGGCGTGCGCGGGCTGCGCGTTCGGCACCTGTTCGTTGCCGGCCTGACGGAAGGCGCATTCCCCACAACGCAACGCGACGACCGCGCACTGTCGCCGGCCGAGTACGAACACCTCGCCGCGCGCGGTCTGCCGCTGCCGCGCCGCGGCGATCAAAGCTGCGACGAAATGTTGCTCTTCTACGAAGTGCTCGGCTGCGCCGCCGAGCACATTTATTTGAGTTACCCAGCGATCGACGATGCCGCCCGACCGATGAACCGCAGCTCGTTCATCGATGCCGTTGAAGCGATTTTCGGCGCTGCTGGGATTCACACGGTTCGTCAGACGGGATTAAGCCCGATTCCTATCGACGACAAGCCGCTTTCTTTCGACCGTTGGCGATTGAAAGCGGTGGCCGAAGCGCTCGATGGCCGAATCGACCTTTTGGCCGCACTGATCGGATCGGAGCAAGATCTGTCCAGCCGCTTTGCCCGGCAGCGAACGCCGGCTACCGGCGGCCGAACATGGCTCGAACCGGGCACGAATATCGCCGAAGCGTTGGGCGTTCTGGCGCTGCGAAGCCGCCTGACGTTCACCGCAGCCGAGGGAATAATCGAGTTGCCCCAGTTGCAAGCGCAGGTGGCTTGGATGTTTTCCGACCGGCGCACCTTTTCGGCCTCCGAGTTAGAAGCGTATGCCGTGTGTCCGTTCCGTTTTCTTGTCGAACGCGTAATGGAGCTGGAGCAGACAGCCGAAGAGGGGATTGGCGGCGATCCGGCCTATCGCGGCCGATTGGCCCATGGAACGCTGGAGCTATTCCACCAGCGGTTGGCCGAACAACTCAAGCCCGGCCAACGCCTCAGCAAGATCCCCCTTGCAGTTTGGACACAGTTGCTCGATGAGTCGTTCCGCGACGCGGCCGCCCGATACGACTCCGATCCGCCCGGCAGCATCGAAGAGATCGCGCACCGCATCGACCGCAGCACCGTCCGCCGTTGGCTCGAAGACTACCGCCGACAGCACGAGAAGTACGAGGCGTTTTGGGCGAAAACGGCCGACGAAGTCGTTCCCCTGCCCGAGCTGTTCGAGGCCGGCTTCGGTTTCGGCCGCAGCCGCAACCCTCATAGCGCGACCGAGCCGCTGGAGTTGACGCACGTCGGCCGCACCGTGCGCCTCTCGGGCCGAATCGACCGGATCGACGAAGCCCGCCGCAACGGAAAAAGCCTGATCGTGTTGATCGACTATAAGACGGGCAAGGCGGGCTTCGACCGGGACGAGTTCGAACGCGGCCGCGCTCTGCAACTTCCCGTGTACAGCATGGCGGCCTGCGAGTTGATCTTCGCCGATCGCGACGCCGTGCCGATTGGCGCCGGGTATTGGCAACTGCGTGAGGGCGGTTTTCTCAGCGGAAAGAAAATGTTGCAACCCTATGTCTTCAAGGGAGATCGATTGCAGATTACCGATCAATGGGAATCGTGCCGCGCGCGACTGCCGCAGATCGTCGTCGCTCTGGTCGAGGGGCTGCAACGCGGGCAATTCCCCGTGTACAACAGCGATTTGGAATGCACCGGCCGTTGCCCTTGGAGGACGCTGTGCCGCATCGGCACGATCCGCGCGTTGGAAAAACAATGGTCGCCCCCGGAGCCGGTCGATTCTCCGTCGTCTGCCGAGCGGGCGGCGCGCAGCAGAAAATCGCCCGCTGGTTCCACTGGCACGAAGTCCTCGGGCGCTAAGCGTGCCGAAGGAAACGACCGCCGCAAACCGCGCCGCTGATCCCTCGCCGGTGCGCCTGGCGAAAAGAGAAAGAAAGTGTTGCCAATCGGCCTGATTCGCTAACGGCCGTTCATCGTGAGACTCGATCGCTTCATTGCATCACAATCATGGCGAAGAATTCGGCCGGCAAAACATCGGATCTGACGGACCAACAGCGTGCCGCTTTGGAAGCCCAAGGCGTATCGGTGGCGCTGTCGGCTGGGGCGGGCTGCGGCAAAACCTTCGTGCTCACCGAACGATTCCTTCGCGAGTTGCAGCCCGACAACGAAGGAGCCCGGCCCGGCGAGCGGCTGGCCTCGACAATCGCCATCACGTTCACCGAACGGGCGACCCGCGAAATGCGCGAGCGCATCCGCCGCGCCGTCGAAAAGCGATTGCGCGATTGCCCGGAACCCGAAGCTGAATACTGGTGGGCGCTGCTCCGCGAGTTGGAGTCGGCCCAAATCGACACGATCCATGCCTTTTGCGCCGCGCTGTTGCGGCGGCATGCCGTCGAGGCCGGCCTGGATCCGCGATTCGAAGTGATCGATGCCGCCCAAAGCGCTTTGTGGCGCAGCGAAGTGCTCGAGACTGTTCTCGAAAGCACGTTGCGACAGGCCGACGAAGCGACTCTCGACCTATTCGCTCGATACGATTTCCGCGGCGTGCGCGACCGGCTGAGCGCGCTGGCCGCAACGATAGGACCGACCGGGGCCGCGCTGTGGACCGACGGCGACGCCCAACGTCTTGTCGAGCGATTGCTCGACCGTTGGCAGCGGTATTTTCAGCAAACCGTGCTGCCCGCCGAGAGAACCCGTCTGTCGCAAAGCAGTCCCGTTCGGCGGCTGCGCGCATTGATTGCCGATCCGCCGACATCGAGCGTGAAGGCCCGAGAGAGGTTCGCCGTCCTCGCCGCGCTGTCGGACGGCGATCTCTCGACCCTCAGCGCCGACCGCTGGCGCGAGCTGCGCGAAGCAGCCAAAGTGCAGGGCCTAAGCAAGAAAGATTTCGTTGCGGAATCGGGCTACACCGAGTTTAAGGAAGCGGCCAAAGAGTTTCGCGGTCAGATCGACAAGCTGCTCGCGATCCAATTCGACCGCGAAGCGGCGCGGCCCGCCGCCGAAGACGGACTGGCCCTGCTCCGCATCGCCGTCGAGGCGGCCGAGCAGTATCGCGAGCGAAAGGAATCGGAGGGCGTGCTCGATTTCGATGACCTGCTGATCCGAGCGCGCGACCTGCTGACGGGCAATCCCGATTTGAGGCGGCGTCTGTCGCGGCGGGTGCGGCTGCTGCTGGTCGATGAGTTCCAAGACACCGACTCCGTGCAAGTGGAATTGGTCCGCGCGCTGTGCGGCGACGCTCTGACCGGCGGCAAGCTCTTCTTCGTCGGCGACTACAAGCAATCCATCTACCGTTTTCGCGGCGCACAGCCGGAGGTGTTCCGCGGGCTGAGCGACGAGATGCCATCGGCGGGCCGACTGCCGCTGTCGGTCAATTTCCGCAGTCAGCCGGCGATCATCGAATTCGTCAATGCTCTCTTCGCGGCTGCGATGAACCCTTATGAACCCTTAGTGGCATCGCGCGGCGATCTTTCGGACGAGCCGCTGGTCGAGTTCCTCTGGGCGCTGCCCGACGAGACCGATTCCGTCGCCGGGTCGGTCCAAGCCGCCGACACCGCCGGCGAATCGACCAATTCGAGCGAAGAGGGCGCGGACGACGAAGCTGCTCAAAAGGTCAAAGAGCCGGTCGAAGCGGTTCGCTGCCGCGAGGCCGAGCGGATCGCTCGCCGCATCAACGAAATGATCGGCCGGGGCCGGCCGCTCGTCGGTGAGAAGCAGCAGGACAACTCTTGGATCGCCCGACCGCCCCGCTACAAAGACGTGGTCGTCCTCTTCCGCGCGCTGAGCGACGTGGTTCTTTACGAGCGCGCCCTGCGCGACCGCGGCATTCCCTATTACTTGGTAGGCGGCAAGGCGTTCTACAGTCAGGAAGAAGTGTTCGATCTGGCGAACCTGCTGCGGGCGATCGACGACCCGGCCGACGACGGGGCCTTGTTCGGCGCGCTGCGCAGCCCGATCTTCAACCTGCTCGACGAAACGCTCGTCGCGTTGAAGCTCGGCCGACCGAGTCTGAACGATGCGCTGTTTGAAACTGCCGCCGCTTGGACGTCTGATCTTCGCCCAATCGCCGGCCCGGCCGACGCGATCAGTGCTCGACAAAAGCAAGCCGTCACCCGCGCCGCCGCGGTCCTAGGCGAGCTTCGAGCGATGAAAGACCGCGTTCCCGTGGCAGTGCTCGTCCGCGAGGCGCTGGCGCGCACCGGATTCGACGCCGCCCTGGTCGCCGACTTTCTCGGGGAACGCAAGCTGGCCAACCTTTACAAGCTGATCGAAATGGCCGCCGCCAACGACGCCAAAGGCATTTTCTCGCTCGGCGATTTCATCGTGCAACTGGTGGAACTCGTCGCGAGCCAACCCGACGAAGCCCTGGCTGCGACCGAGGCCGAACAGGCCGATGTTGTAAGGCTGATGAGCATCCATCAATCGAAGGGGCTGGAATTTCCCATCGTGTTCGTCGCCGACATCGGACGGATGAAACGCGGTTCGCAGGAGGTAGGCCGATACTCCGCCGATTTAGGGCCGCTGGTCACCCTGCCGCCGTCGTCGGAGAAGGTCGTAACCGGAATGAGGCTGTTCAAACAGGTTGAAGCGATCGAAGACGAGGCGGAATCGCTCCGTTTGTTCTACGTGGCGGCCACTCGGGCAGCCGACTATTTGGTGCTTTCTCATGGTTGGAGCGCCGACGACAGACTCGGCGCCGACCAGAAAGCCCCTTGGGTGCGATTGTTGGCCGAACGGTTCGACCTGACCAACGGCCGAGCGCTGGCCGCCGGCCCGAAATCCGCGCCGCGCGTTGTTGTGCGGATCGATCGGCCCGAAAAAACCGACGATGCCAAGCCGGCGACGCGGCGCCCGCCGCTGGTTGAATTGGCCGAAAAAGCCATGGCCGCGGCCGCGCCGGGCAGCCGGCCGCCGACGGCCTTGCCCGTGTCGCCCCAGGGCGCGCGCCGCCGTCAGTTTTCGTTCTCGCGTCTCTCAGCCGGCTGGGAAGACTCGGCTGGAGAAACCGAAGAAGGGCCGCCTCGCGAGCGTGGCCCAGCCAACGGCGTTCCGCGAAGCGAACTCGCGTCGAACGCCGCCGGTGACGGAGCGAGGGAAGAGGCCGCCACTCTCGGGTCATGGGCGCATGCGGTGTTGGCGAACATCGAGCCGCAGTCGCTCACCAGCGCCGAGGCTTATGCCGAGTGGATCGCCCGACTTGCGCCGGAGGAACTCGATCCCGGCGGCGACGAGTATCGCCTGTGCGTCGAGCAACTCGAAGCGATGATGGCCCGGTTCGCAGGCAGCGACCGCGCGGCCCGAATCGCCGCGGCTTCAGCACTGCACCGCGAAATCGAATTCGTGCTGCCATGGCCGCGGCCGCTCTCCGATGGCGAGGCGCGCGAGGCGGAACGGGGGTTCGTGCGATTTGCTCAAGGCTACATCGACTGCCTTTACCAAGAACCTGGCGGCCGCTGGCTCCTGATCGATTTCAAGACGAACCGCATCGGTCCGAACAATCGCGCGGACTTGCTGGAAAAGTATCGCATGCAAATGCGGCTGTACGCCCTGGCCGTCGAATCGGCGTTGGGGCAAGCGCCCGACGAAGTCGTCTTGCATTTCCTGCGCACCGGCGAGGAGCACCGCGTCGATTGGAACCAGCAAGATCGCATGGAAACCGAACGCGAGATTCATCAAGCGCTGGGCCGATTGATTGCGCGAATCGACTGACGCGCCGCCGCAGGCCGACGGACGCGATCGCCAACCGTTTCAGCCTTCCGCGCCGACCGGCCGCTTCCGACGCCGAGCGCGGGCGTCCCATCCGGCGCCCCCCGCGCCGAACGTCTCAGCAGGATCAGACCGAATCGCTCCTATTTCTCAAGCCGATGAAGTTCGGCCGTCGCGCCGAGGCCGCTTTGCGGTACAATCGAAAGGGTGCGACGGCGGTTGGCTCTCCTCGCGATCATTGTTGGCACGGTCTCGCGCCTTCAGCAGCGCCAAGCCTGAACGGCGCATGTTCGTGCAGGAACAAACGCATTTTGTTCTGGGATGCCCGCACCCGATCGCTGTTGCCGCGTGAAATGGGGGTATCAACGGTGGAAGCTTTCGCGATGGACGACTCAGAACAGCGCAGCGACAACTCCGCTATCGACGACCGGTCACAACGAGGCCCCGCGCCGCGCGGGCATCGTTCGGAAGAAGCGGCGCCGTGCGCTTCGCCGGAGCGTTCACCGGCGGGCGACGCTCTGCCAGAAGATGCCCGCGCAAGCGAAGCCGATCGCGCTCGCCAATCGGCCGACTCGATCGTTCGCGAGCTTCGCCGTTGCGGATTCGAGGCCTATTGGGCGGGCGGCTGCGTCCGCGATCGACTGCTCGGCCGAACGCCGAAAGACTACGATGTGGTCACCTCGGCCCGGCCCGACGAAATCCGCCGCGTTTTCGGCCTGAAACGCACCAAGCCGATCGGAGCGGCCTTTGGGGTAATCGCCGTCTATCGCCCGCACGTGCGTGGTTATATCGAAGTGGCCACGTTCCGAAGCGATTTCGACTATGCCGACGGCCGACACCCGGGCCGAGTCGAGTTTGCCAATGCCGAGGCCGATGCCCAACGACGCGATTTCACCATTAACGGGCTGTTTTTCGATCCGATCGAAAACCGGGTGATCGACTTCGTGGGCGGGCAGGGCGACTTGGCCAACCGTGTGCTCCGTGCCATCGGCGACCCGCATCGTCGATTCACCGAAGACAAACTCCGCCTGCTTCGGGCCGTCCGCTTTGCCGCCGACCTGGGTTTCGAAATCGAATCGGACACCTGGCGTGCCCTGTGCGAAATGGCCGCCGAGATTCGCGTTGTCAGCGCCGAGCGGATCGCCGGCGAAATGCGGCGGATGCTCACCGAGCCGGGGCGCGTCCGCGCGGCCGCGCTGCTCGACCGCTGCGGCTTGGCAACCGAATTGATCCCCCGCTGGGCTGCCGCGCCGGATGATGCCCGCGCTCGGGCCGTGCAAAGGCTTGCCCGATTGGAGCAGCCCGGCTTTGAGCTGGCCCTGGCGACGTTGCTTGCCGAACTGCTCAGTCCCAAGGAGGCGGCTGCGGTGGGACATTGTTGGAAGCTTTCCAACAAAGAGACCGATCGCATCGTATGGCTGATGGCGCACTGCCGCGATCTTCTCGAAGCCGATCGCCGACCGTGGTCGCAGGTGCAACCACTGCTGGCGGCCGATGGGGCCGACGACTTGATCGCGCTGACGGCCGCGTTGGAGCCGTCGGCGCAGGCCGCCCTAGATTTCTGCCGCGCACGCCGCCGCCTGCCCGAGGCCGAGTTGAACCCGCCCCCATTGCTCACCGGCAACGATTTGATCGCTGCCGGGATGAAGCCCGGCCCGCGGTTCGCCGAGATCATCGCCACCGTGCGCGCCGAGCAACTCGACCGGCGACTTTCCACCTGGGAAGAGGCGATAGAACGCGCCGGGCGCCTGGCCCGCGAAGCCACCGACACAGACAGGCCGGAGACCCTCTGATGGACAAGAAAACCAAAAAGAAGATCGACGTTCTTCACCAACGCATCGCCACGCTCAGGCAGCAGGTGGCGGGCATGCGCAAGCACAACGACGATCCGAATGAACTGCGACAAATGGAGCAGCAATTGGCCGCTGCCGAGGCCGAGGTGGCCAAACTGAAGGCCCAGTAGCGCGGCCCAACAGGTTGGAACGATTTGGGCCAATTTCCGAGAATCAATGGCTCGGCACAATAACGGAAGCGGTCGATGTCGCGACGGACTGGCCAACAGGCGTGCTTCGCCCGCTTGAACAGTTTTGTTTCGGCAGATTCGTTTGGCGGCAGCCGCCTTTCCGGTCCGCTGTGAACGGACGCGACTGTGCAAGGGCACGACCGGCGCGCCGTTCCACGAATTGAGGGGTGGTGTTGTTTCGCGGCGGATCAACGCAACTCGGCAGTCGCGCTGCCGCCTGCGGCAACAACCGGCCACCGTTCGCCATTTCGCGTCTCTTTCCAGAACTGAAAAAGGTTGGTGATCGCCCGAAGTTCCCCAGGTTCTCACCGCTGTTTCACCATGCCATCGCCTGCCGCGCCGAAGCCGGCGTCATCGCCGGAGTCGTAAGAGTTTCTGCATCATCGAGTTGCGCCACAGTGCCGAGCCCGTGAAGAACCGAGGTTGTCAGACGCGCGGGCCGCACGCTAAGCTATGGGCCCACAGGAACGTCGTTCGGCACGGGTGAAAGGGTTCGTCTGTTCCGGCGGGCCTTCGGCGCCGGGATCGAGTTCGTTGCTGTTCCGATGGGCGGATGTGTCGCATCGCGGAGTGATGCGATGCGTTCGACCGGGTTGGCGCCAACTTGTTTGAGAAGAACGTGAACCGACCGTTGCGTTCCTCTTCTGAAGATCAATAATACTGTTTCCGGCCCGATCCGATGGGGCCTGTCGCCCCGCGGTTTCGGTTTTTGGCGGGTTTCCTGTTGCGTGGGCCAACCGCCTAAGAACCGTGGAACACGGCCGGACGGAACGGATCGATGCCGTTTCGTCGCGCGTTGGCCCGTTGGCCGGCTCAGGCCGGCTTGAGTCCCGCTTTCGGGGCCGCTGACGCGGATTCGATACGAAAGGAGTTTCGGGGGTGTTTGTCGCCGCTTCGAGTCGTTGCTTTGCCGATCTGCCGCTCGACGCCGCTATGCGGCAGTTGGTTGATCTCGAATTCAGCCATGTCGAGGTGTTCCTTCACGAGCGTGACGGACATATCAAGCCGTCGGAGGTGTACGAGGATTTCGACCGTGTGTTGTTGACGATTCGCCAGATCCACCGGTTGACCCCGGCGGCCTTGAGCGTGGAGATCGACGCTCCTGATGATCTTTACTACCGGCAATTCGCCGCCTGCTGCAAACTGGCCAAGGCGGCCAAAGTGGTGACGATGACTGTGCGCGCCGGCGAGCTGGGCACCCCCTACAACCAAGAGGTCGAGCGGCTTCGGGCGTTGGTTGCCTTGGCGACGATCGAAGGCGTGCGCGTGGGACTGCTGACCGAAGTGGGGCGCATGACCGAAGACCCGGCTACGGCCGCCGTGCTGTGCGACACGGTTAAAGGGCTGGGCATCACGCTCGACCCGAGCCACTATATTTTCGGGCCCCGCGGCGGCGTCAATTACGACATGCTGTTCCGCCACACGATCCACATGCGGCTGCGCGACACCACCCGCGATCGCCTGCAAGTGCGCGTTGGGCAGGGAGAAGTCGAATACGGACGCCTGATCGCTCAATTGGGTCGGTATCAGTACAACCGCGCTTTGTGCGTCGATATTGCGCCGAGCGACGACATCGACCATCTGGCCGAGCTGCGCAAGTTGCGGCTGCTGCTTGAAACGCTGCTGTAGTAGTGGCGTCCCGCCGCCCCGGCGCTTGCCGCGCGCGACGGCGGCCTTTCGTTCGGTCGGGGGGCGTTTTTGCTTCACTGCGGCGTTGCCTCGGCCTTCTGCCGCGAGGCCGCCGTGCGGCCCCTCCCTCGCTGGTTTTCGCAATAGATCGCGCGATGGTGAATCGCAAACCGACTTGCCTCGCGGAGCGACAACAATGACGACCTATCGTGTGGGATTGCTTGGGTTCGGTTTCATCGGCAAAGTTCACGCCTACGCCTACGACGCCCTGCGTTGGTTCTACGCTCCGCCGCCGGCTGCCGGCCGGATTGTCCGCGTGCTGGCCGGAAGGCCGGAATCGACCCGCGCCGCGGCCGCGATGCTCGGCGCCGAGCCGGCGACCGACTTCCGCCGGATCACCGAAGCGGCCGACATCGACATCGTTCACATCTGCACGCCGAATGTCCATCACGCCGAGGCGCTGTTGTCTGCGCTGGCTCACGGAAAGCATGTCTATTGCGACAAACCGCTGACGGCCGATTGGAAGCAAGCCGCGGCCGTGGCCGCGGCATTGCCCGCCTGGCGCGGCATTGGGCAAATGACGCTTCACTATCGTTTCTATCCGGCCGTGATGCGCATGAAGCAGCTGGCCGACGAAGGCGCGCTGGGCGACTTGCTTGAGTTCCGCGCGTTCTACCTGCACGGAGGCAGCGCCGATGCCGGCGCGCCGTGGCGATGGAAGTTCTCGGCGGCCGCGGGCGGCGGGGTGTTGGCCGATCTGGCCGTGCATGCCGTCGATTTCGTCGAGCACCTGATCGGCCCGCTTGCCGCCGTGATGGCCGAACAGCGGACCGTGTTCGCCGCGCGTCCTGCCGCCGCCGGAAGCCGGGAATTGCGGCCAGTCGATGCCGAAGACCAAGTGCTGCTGCTGGCCCGAAGCGCCGGCGGGGCCAGAGGGGTGATTACCGCGGGCAAGGTGGCCACCGGGTGCGAAGACGAGCTCCGCATCGAGCTGCACGGCACGGCCGGCGCCCTGCGATACAACAGCATGGATCCGCATCACTGCGAATACTACGACGCCCGACGCGGCCGCGGCGCGCCGCCCGACGCGGCCGGTTGGACGCGGCTGGCCGCGGGCAGGCGGTTCCCGCCGCCCGGCACCGGCTTCCCCAGCCCGAAGGCCCCCATCGGCTGGCTCGAAGGGCACGTGGCCTGCTTGGCGAACTTCTTGCAGGCTGTGCGGTCGGGAGAGCCGGCCGAGCCGAGCCTCTACCGCGGCGTGGAGCTCGAGCAGCGAATCGAGGCAGTGCGGCTTTCCGCCCGGCGGCAGGCGTGGGTGGACGTTGCCGAGATCAGCCGGTAGCGAGCGGGTAGGAACGGGCTTCGCCGAGATTCGCCGCAAGATGATTCGTCAATCGATGCTGATTCCGCCGGCATCAACGGACGTCGCGCCGATGCCCGCCGAGTTGCCGCTCACGTAGCGGGAGTAGGCCAAAAGGTCGGTCACCAACGACTGCATGCCGGTGGCGCTGCCGATGACCAGCGGACCGATGTCTTCCGAGGATTGGGCGGCGGCGCCCGCCAGGCGGGCGGCCAGCTCGGCCAATTCCTGAGAGGTCTCGGCCACGCGGCGACGGGCGCATTTCGGCTCGGTGTCGGCCACTTGCCAGCTCTCGTGATCGGCCAACAGTCCGCGGCTGATCAACAGATTGCGGAACCAGCGAATCAGAGAACCACGGCTGATCGCTCCGGTGGGCCGGCCTTCAGAAACGATCACCACCCGGCGAAGCGAAACTCGGCAAAGGAATTCGTAGATCGTGCGGACTGGCGTTTCCTCTTCGTAGCAGATCACGTTCGGTTTCATGATTTCGCGGACCGGCCGCTGCCACGAATCGAGCGAAACGATGGCGGCCATCAAGTCTTTGTCCGACAGGATGCCCACTAGCTTCCCGTCGTCGTCCACCACTGGGCTGGAACTGAGCCGCAATCGGAGCAGGAAGTCGGCGGCCTGCCCGACGATCTCGTCTTGATGCACGCAGGCCACCAGCGGCGTCATCACATGCCGGGCCAGCACGCCGTGGAAGAGGGCTTCTTGCGACTCGGCCGATTCCAGGTCGGTTTCGCCGGCCAGTTGGGCGAACCGGACCACGCGGTCGCGGCCGGCGCGCTTGGCGGTAAGCAGCGCCTGATCGGCCAGATCGACTAATTGCTCTGCGGTTGTTGTGTCGTCGTAGCGTTGGGCCGCGCCGAAGCTGGCCGTGACCGTTAGGCATCTGTCGCCGATGTCGATCGGGTGATCGGCCAATGCGCGGCGCAGGCGATCGGCCCAAAGGCCCGCCTGTTGTTCGTCGGTTTCGGGCAGCAATGCGCAAAACTCTTCGCCGCCGTACCGGCAAACGATGTCGCTTTGCCGGCTGTGGCGCCGCAGCAGTTCGGCAAAGGCGCGCAATACAGTGTCGCCGGCAGGGTGGCCATGCGTGTCGTTGATCCGTTTGAAATAGTCGAGATCGATCATCACGCAGCTGAGCGGCAGGTGGAATCGCCGCGCGCGGGCCCATTCTTTTTCCAGGTGCTCGTAGAAGGTCCGTTGCGTGAAGATGCCCGTCAGCGGATCGGTGCTGGCCAACCGGCTGAGCCGGCGTTCCAATTCGAGCACTCGGGTGCCGGCGCGGAGCCGTGCGATCAGCTCTCCTTGATGGATCGGCTTGGCCAGAAAGTCGTTGGCCCCGGCCTCCAGACCGGCGATGATCTCTTCGTGCGAGTTGCGCGCGGTGAGAAAGAACACATACACATAATGGGGCAGATCGAGCTCGCGGACAGCGCGGCAAAGCTCCAGCCCGTTGAGCCGCGGCATCTCCCAATCGGTGATGATGACGTCGGGACACTCGGCCTCGATCATCCGCAGGGCCTGCTCCCCATCGGCGGCGAGGCGGATGCCGGCGACCTTGCCGTCGAGCCAGCGGCTGATGATCCGAAGCATCAGCGGCTCGTCGTCCACCAAAAGTACGTTGAGTTCCGCGGTGTTCATTGGCTCAAGTCCCGCCCCGCGTTGATGTTCGCATCGACGTACAAGCGTAGGTTATCAGACTGGCAACGGGCACGTTCCCCAAAAAAAACCGGCCGCCCGACCCGGCCGACGAAGGGGCCGAATCGGCACGACCGTTCCGATTCCCCGATCCGCTCCAGATCGAATGCGGAGAACCACGGCACGGCCGCGCATCGCCGGCGTTCGGGTGGGCGGCGTTGTTCGCGCCCTGGGCCGGGCGGTCACCGGTCGAATCGCTGCGCCGCGAGGCAATGGCCGAGCAATCGCGCGCCGAAGCGGCAGAAGCGGCGACAGAAGCCCGCCTACCCGCTCAGAACTTTCGGGCGATCTGTTTCAGCGCTTTCAGCGGCAGGAAAGTTTGCGGAAGATGCAAGAGGGGATCGACTGCGTCGGGGTCGATCCCATGCCGGCGAATCTCCATCTGGCGGTCGTACTCGTCTTGCAAGGCGACGATCCATTTGGGCAACTCGATGCCCGTACCGGCGCCGCGGTATTTGAACTGATTGACAACTGCTCGAAGATCCGCGGCCTGCTTGCTCTCTTCGCCGCGATCTTCTGCGCGAACGGCCTGTGCCACGGCGGAGCGCAATCGGGCGATTTCCAACGGTTCGATCATCCCGGTTTCAAGCCGTTGAGAGATGCTGGTCAGCGTCATTCCGTGCGTGCGGACGAGCGTCTGAAATCGGCGGTGGAAGGCGCGTGTTAGGGATTCGGTGCGGTAGTAGAACTCATTCCGCCACGCGGCGGCGTCGGAGCGGCATCCCGATTCAAGCATCACTCGATGGGCGATTGTCGCCGGTTCCATGTTCCACACCAAACGATTGAACTCGGCGACCAGCCGAAGGAAGTCGAGGAGGGTATAGAGCCGATCGCCGCGGTCCGACTGGGTGGTCGACGAATTGTAGTCGATGTAGGCGGCGTAGTTCTCCACCACCGACTCGATGATCAGCCCCAGGCACTCGATCGCCTCGTTCTGCGAGAGGCGCCGGCCCAGGTCGCGGAGCAGCAGGGGGCGATGCTCCTCGGGCGTGTCTTCCTCCAGGGCGTCCAACCACTGATTGACGCCTTGCAGCAAGATGGCCCGCAAATTGCCGAAAAACATAAACGGCTGCGTGAACAGTTCTTCGCCATAGCGTTCGATGAACTGCCGCACTTGCCGCCAGCGGTCTTCGTCGTCCAGGCTTTCAACGACGGACAGCCGCATCGATCCGCTGTGCCAGAGCCAAAGATGCGTCAGTGAGGCGGTGACGGAATCCACCAGATCGAGCAACCGCTCGTCGGGCCGGTCGGAATACCGCCTTTTCGACCAGGAACCGCTCGATTCGGCCACGCACCGACAGATCGCCGCGCAGCCGGCGCGAAACAATTGATCGAACTCGGTGATCGCGCCCGGCCCGATCGGATGGGTCAACTCGATCTTGTTGATCGCCGAGAGCAAGTCGCGGGTTTCCAGGAGCAATCCGAGCCGAGGCAGGTAGGTCACCAGGCGGCGCAAGATGCGGTGCAGCCCGCGCACGGCGGCCACCCGGTGCGGACTGCCCCCGCGCGCCGGCGGCAGATAGAGAAGCTGCTCGCTCTGCAAGCTGCCGAAGACCTCGGGCCAGCGATCGCGCACGGCGGCGGTGTCGCTCCGCAGCACGGCATGCAACAGGGCGATCAGCGCCTTTTCCGCCGACGAATCCGAGGGGCGCAGATCGAGCCGCCAGCGCGCCGCCGCCAGAATTCGCGCCGTGTCGCGCATCTCGACGCACGCGAAGATCAAGTCTTCGACCAGCGATTCCTTGATGCTCCGCTGCCGATCGTACTCCATCAGCGCTTCTTGGCTTGCCCGGGGTTGCGGAATCCGGCTGCGGTGGACCCGCACCAGCATTTCGTCCAGTTCCTTGGCGTTGCGTTCGGCCTGCGCTTGCCAAAGGGCCAACGCCTCGTCGCGGCCGGCCAGTTGTTCAGCCGCCGGCAGCGAGGCCAAGGCGGCGGCCCGCCACATTTCGGCCACCGAATTGAGGAACTCGAGCCGCTCGCCCACCTCGGCGATCACCGCAAGAAGTTCCTGTTCCAAGGCCGAAGGGCCGAACTCGTGCGTCGCGCCTTCAATTCCGTCGTCGGCGCTGTCGCGGAAGATCATCTCGTCGTAGGCGGCCGAGAGCGATTCGTCCCAACCGCCTTCGCCCGAATCGCGGTCGCCCAGTTCTTCGAGAACGTCGTTGAGCTGGTCGAACGAGGCTTCGTCGCCACGGTCGACGGCGGCGGCCCAATCCAACGACGGCGGGCGCCAGTAGTCGTCCGCATTGGCTTCGAGAAAATCGAGGAACTTCTTGGCCATCTGCCAGCGTTCGGCCGGCGAGCGGGCGGCGCCGACCGTGTCGCCTTCGGCGGGACGCCACAGCCGCTCCATCCATTCCACGGCATAGCTGGAGAACGGGTTCTCTTCGTCGTTCAAATCCACTTCTTCATGCCGGCTGAGCCAATGGACCAGCAACGCCATCGACGCCGCGGCATCGTGCCGGCGGAACAACTCGGTGACGACCAAGCCGTAGGCCTTGGGGTTGCCGAACAGCTCGACGTGATTGCGCCAAAACGCCACGTCGCCCGCGGCTGCGCCCGCCTGGTGCCACGCGCTCAGGGCGTCGGCCACATGGCGGGCGGCCTCGCACGTTTCCGGGCCGGAAAGCCGCCGCACGCCGCTGACCTCGGTCGTAGCGTATTTCCGCCACCATTGGCTCCAGCGTTCGAGCAAGGCGGCCGCCTGCCGCCGCAGCGTTTGCTCGCCTGCCGCAGCGGCGGCTGTTTGCAGGGCGACGTACGAGTCGAAAATCGCGCCGACGAAACCGATGAGGGCATCAACCCGCTCGTCGACGATGCTGTTCTCCGGCCCGTTGAACAGGCTGTATTGCCCGCCGAAGCCCAAGATGTTCCACGGATCGACAAAAGCCCCGCATTCGATGGCGCGAATCGTCAGCGCCTCGACCTCGGGCAACGCGGCAGCCGCGTCTTCCAGGCGGCCTTCGGCGATGTCGCGATCGACGGCCATCAGCCGGCAATCGATCTGCGCGCTCATGCGCACCGAGGCGGCGGGCACGTAATTGGCCTCGCGCAGCGCGGCTTCGGGATAGTTCATCTGCGCATAGAATTCCGACAGCGCCGCTTGCTGCACCTGCCAAGCGCGGCGGCGCAGCATGGTTTGATTCAAATGCTTGCGCACCGCGCCGAAGGGCTGTTGGTGCTCGGCCGCTTCGCGCTGCAGCCGCTCGGCATGCTCGCCCGAAACGCGCTTGAGCAACCGCTCGTAAAAAGCGTCGCGGTAGTCGGCGATTCGTTGGATCACCGTGCTGGCGGTCACGGTCGAATCGTAGGCGTCGGGCCGATTGCCGCTGACGCCCGAACCCATCAGCATTGTGCCGGCGAGCACGGCGGCCGCCTCGAACAGCGCCTCGTCGCGGTTCCGTTTCTTCTGGTCGGAAACCCAGTTCAGCAGCGACTCGACCAGCACGTCATGCACAACGAACCGCCGCGATCGCCCGGAAAGATCGAGCTGCGACAAATCCCATTGGCCGTACAGATAGTTCGGCCGCTTGTGATTCGGATGTTGGAAGTCGTAGGCGCGCGGATCGATCGCCAGCTCGTCGAGCAATTCCACGTCGAAGAACGCTTGAAAGAGGATGTCGGCCGGCGTTGCCGCCAAAATCGCCAACGCCCGCTCCACCAGCGGCGCATACCGGCCGTGCTCCACGCCCGCGCCGTTGATGAACTGCGGCAACGGGCAAACCCATTCGTGGGCGTAGGGCTCCATCTTGCGGTCGTCGTGCAGCACCGCCACGGGCCGATAGCCCACGTAGTTGTTCAGCCCGTGCAGCGCCCCGGCGACAATTCGCTCGCGATCCGCCCAAGGCGGGCCTTGCCGCAGCACCTGTTCGAAGGCGCGCGCGATGAAGAACGGGCGGAACAGCCGGCCGTCGGGCAGGTGAGCCAAGAGGTCGGCATGAAACTCACGATACGCCGGCAACAAATGGCCGAACACCAACTCGACAACGGCGCGAGCTTGCGACAGATCGCGAAACGCTTGGTCTTCGCCGGCAAACGCCTGGCACCCTTCCAGCAAACACTGCCGCAGCTTGGAGACGGCCAATTCCGACTTGCGCTTGTCGAACTGGGCAAACAACGCGTTGAGGTGCGCAAAGAACTTCGGATCGAACGCCCCGCTGGAAAAATTCAGATAGCCCAGGCACTCCCGGACTCTCTGCTGGAGATCGGTGGAAAGACGCTGCAAGATTCTCGACACGGTAAACCCTCAGAACGGCTCCGCGTCTTCGCCTTTCCGCGAAGCCCCAAACAAGTATATCCGCAACCGGGCGCGTTCCATAGCAGCCCCGCCACAGGACTGCCGGCTCGTGTCTTGCTCATTCCGCCGAACCGCAGCGGCGCCCATTGACCAGCGGAGAAGCGACGCAATCTCGGAATCGCGGGCTGCCGACAGACGGCGGCCTTCCGCCGGTCGGCCGGATTGCATTGCCATGGCGAGCGGCAAAAAGACGGTGCAGCTCCGGCCGCATTCGCGGCCGCCGCGGTCAATCGTTCCACTGCCGCAGCCGCTCGACCGCGGCCGCGAACTGCTCGCGACGGCGTTCAAACAGTGCGAACAGCGCAATCATCCCCGCCCCGGCCAGCAAGCAGCAACCCCAGAACAGCCACATGCGCCCTTGCTCGAAGGCGGCATAGTAGAGCAATCTCGCCAACGCCAGCAGCAGGCACCCGCTGGCCACGGCCAAAAACGACCGCAAGTGCAGCCAAATGCCCAACAACACGCCGGCCAAACACAGGCCGATCGTTATCAGCGCCGGCGCCAACGACGTATCGACCAACCGCCAGAACTCGACCAAGGACGATCCGTAGATGACCGTCAGCGCCAGATAGCGCAGCGCCGCTCGCCCGGCGTCGGTCAGCCGGCCGCGCTGCAACCGTTCCACCGCCAAAAGCATGATTCCCGGCGGGATCAACCACACCTGCGGATGCCGTGCGAAACGCCAATCGAAGCCGTGCCAAAGCACCCACAGCCCGGCTGTGCCCGTCACCACGGCGGCGGCCGTCAGCCAAAGCGACCCGCGCCGCGCCGCCAGCACAGTGTAGAAGCCGCCCATCATAAACCAGATGACCGGGCTGGCACCGCCCAGGTAATACGTTTCGACCCCCCAAGGTTGGCCGCGCCAAAACGCCAACGCCGGCACGAGCGGCGCGAGCATGGCCGTGCGCTCCAGCGGTTCGGAAAGAACGGCCAATCCCCGCCGCGCAAACAACTCGGCCAGCGCAGCGCCGATCATTGCGACGATGATCACCAGCGCCATCCAATACTGACGAACCCAACCGGCGGCAAAGAGCCAAGGCATCGACCAGTACAGGTGAATGCCGACCAGGGCCATGATCGCCTCGGCAACGTACACAGCCGCTTGGCGATCATACTCCGATCGCCGGCGGTCGCGCGGCGACGCAACCGCCCAAGCCACCGCGGCAATCGCCGCCGCCACCAGCGCGACGGTTACGGTGAGCGAGGCCCATACCGCCATCGGAACCGCGCCGGTGTTCCACCAAAGCCCAGACTCGCCGAAGACTGTCAGCGTCAAAACGGCGGCGGCAACGGTGGCCAAGCCGGGCATGGCCGTTCGCGCGGCCTCGGTCCACGGGGCGATCCAGGCAGGCCCTCGCGTTCGCCCGCGCGAAACCACCCACGACATGCAGCTCATCAGCGTCGTCGTCAGCAACACCACTATCAAGCGGTGCAGCCGCGGAGCGGCCGCTTCGAACGACTCGGGATCGACGGGCAGCCGCGCCCAGCCGAAGCAGGTCGTGGTCAACACGACGCTCGCCACGGCCGCCACCTGCCACCACAGCCGATGCGGCCCCGGCGAGGCCCAGGCCATCACGGCCGCGGCCGCCGCCAAAATCAACGCCGCTCCCACGCCCGCAAAACGCCCTCCGAAACCCAGTATGCCCTGCGCGTCGGCCAACTGGTCGAATCGCGGCTCCCAGGCCACCGCGGCGGCCAACACGGCCGCCACCAACGCCCAAAGCGCCTGCGATACGCCGAACCAATCGCCGACGGCGATCGAAGGCGCCTTGATGTCCGAACCGCGCCGGGCCGAATCGGCTGCCGACTGCTGACAACAACCCATCCCCAGCGCAGCCAGCAGACGCGAGGCCCCTGCCCACGAAGCGAACCACGGCGAAGAAATCGCCCGCAACGCCGACCAACCAATCAGCGCCACGGCCAGCACAAAGGCGGCCAAAGCGCCGCACAGTTTCCAAACGAACAGCTCGCCGACCTCCGTCCGCGCGGTCATGGTCATCACCAGGGCCGTCAACGCGGCATAGTAGCCAACAGCGGCAATCGCACCGGCGCCGTACTGCGCCGCAACGGTTCCCGCGCCCAACAGAACCGCAGCGAAAGCAACGATGTCGAGCCCGGCGACGGCTACGGGACCACGGTCGGCCAGCACCATTCCGACACGGGCCCCGATCGCAACCGCAAACAGCAGCACGGTCCAAGCGCAGAAGCCCAGCAACGGCCGCCGGGCTGCATTTCCAAGGCCGCCAAGGTCGGCCTCTCCAACCTCGCGGTCTTCGCTGTCGGGCAAGCCGGCAGCGCAGTCCACAGCGTTGGCAACCGACGGGCGTTCCGCTCGGCCCGGCGAAGAAGTTTGGTCGCGCCGATCCCACAATGTTCGTCGCCGCGAGGCCGCCCACGCGGCCGCAACCATCACTAGGCACCACGCCGAGCCGGCTGCCACGGCAAGCAGCAAGGCGTTCTTGGCGGCCGTCCACGTGAACGGATGGGCCGCTACCGCGACACGTTGCGCCAAGAAACCCAGTACGGCGCCGACCTGTAGGAACAACCCGGCGATACTGCCGAAGGCATCGTTGCGCCACCGCCAAGCAGCCAAAGCCGTGCCGAGCGCCGCGAGCGCCCACGGAACGGCCGTCACACCCACGGAAAAGTAGTTGCCGAACAAACGATGGATTACAGGGGGGACGGCCGTGCCCGAATCGCCCAGCAGGTGCCTGAGTGCCACGAGGAATGCCGTGGCGACGGACGGCACGGCCAGAACGAGAGCGGCCGCCCCCCAAAAGGCCCGCTCGATTCGTAGGGCCTCGGCTCGGCCCGATCGCGCGCGGAGCCAACGCCCGGCCAAACGCCGGTCGTTCCAAAGGGTGCAAACGGCAGCCAATGCCGCGAACCCTAATCCCATCGACCAGGCCCACGCAGGCATCACGGCCGGCAACGTCGGATGTCGATAAACCGGCAAGCAATTGTCCTCTTGCGATTGCGGATCGTCTTCTCGATCGGGTTGATTGCTTGGTTGATCGAGCGGATCTGTCGGTTGGCTCGGTTGATGGCCGGGTTGGTCGCTTTGAACCCTCGGCCGGCCGGCTGCTTTCGGGAGGTCGTCGCAAACGAGCGTCGCCGTCCCGGCGTCGGGCGGGTCGCCCGTCCAAACAGCCGCGGCCGAGGCCGTCATGCCCACAAGCAACACAAGGGCGACCGCATCAAGCCGACCGAAGCGAATCGCGCGCCGCGCCAACAACAGAACGATCCCAACGGCCAGCGGCCACAACGCCGTCGGGCCAAAGAACTCGGCCCGAATCGCAGCATGGTTTTCGCCGACCCAACGATCGGCAGACCAGGTTGGTTCGGTCCACTCGATCCATCCCGCAGCCGCAATCCACGCGGCGCAAAGCACGGCCGCCACCGCAATGACGCCATGAGGCAACCAACGGGCCAGCGGCGTGTCGCTCAAGAGCCTTGGCACGCGGGCAAGCATCTGTCGCGCGTCCGGCGGCGGTGAGATCAGCCCTTGCGGGCGAATCGCTGCGATGAGCGCGGGCCGCTCCGTGCAAACGCCCGGCGGCCGAGCGTCGCCTGAGTTCTGCGACTGATCGCCGTCGGACGTTTTCGGCCCCATCAACCGCGCGAGCCAGTCTTTTCGGCCGGCAATCCACTGAAGCGCTATCCAATAAACGCTCAATAAACCCAAGACGGTCGCAAAGGCGTGCAAACAGATCGGCCGCGTCAAGTCGGCAGGATCGACAGCCCAACCGCGATGGACCGCCAACAGGCACACCCCGCCCACCGCCGCAGCCATGAGCCCAACCTGATGCAGGATGGCCCACGACCGATCGTTGCCGCGAACGGCTGCCGGCGCAGCCAACAACGCCGCCGCCAGCACCGCGGTCGAACTCAAGGCCGCCTCGGGGCCAAGGCGGATCGCCTCGAACAGCCCGATCGCCGCGGTCAGGGCCATGGCCACGGCCGCCCCGCGTTCGAGCCAACGGGCGACTGCGGCCCGCCGCCAGCGGCCCACCGCCTCGGCCGACGCCAGAAAGACCGCCTGCAAGGCGACCCAAACCAAGACCGATCGAGCTCCCCAGGGAAGCAGCAGCAGTTCCACGCCCAGCTCGCCGAACAAATCGCGCGGCTGCCTATTCGCCTCGAATGCCGCCTCCGGCCCCAGGTGCCAAGGAAGCGGCGGTCGGCCGTCCCAAAGATGGAACAGCAGCAGCGCGGACCAGGCCGCGCAGAGCATCGCGGGAATCACCAGCAGCGGCGCCCGTTGCCGGATTGCCACCGCGGCAAGGACAATCGCGTTGAATGAGGCCACGGCGAGCATGTCGGCCGGTTGGGGCCAAGCGGCTGCGACGCACAACACCATCACCGCGCCGGACGAATAGCCGACCAACTGCGCGAGAATGCCCACCAACGCCGACTCTCGGCCGCTGCGGCCCGCCCGATAAACCGCCACGGCCGTCGCCAAGCATGCGCCCGCGCCCACGGTGGCCAGCGGGGCCAACAGGCGCAACGCCTCGGCCAGACTGCTTGCGTTTTCGCAGCGAGCCAAGAGCGTGCCGTGCATCACGATCAGGGCAAACACCGAAAGCCCAATCGCATTGAGCAGCGAGGCGCCTTCGCTCCGCAACAGCCGTCGGCCTGCCGCGCGCGCCACCGCCCAACCCAGGGCTGAAAGAAACAACGCCGAGCCGACAGCCGCAGCCAGCCAATACGGATCGCGCCAGCCGGCGCTCCAGGCCGGTTGGCCGGCGATTTTCGGCCAAGCCGCCGCAAAGACGATCCACAGGCTGTTGCCAACGACCCCCCAGGTCATTGGGCCGCGCAGGTTCGGCGCAAGCACGACGCCTGATCGCTCAACCAAGACGGCCAGTCCCGCGGCCACTGCCAGCGCCAGTCCCAAGGCGGTGTAGTCGGGCTCGGCCGACTCGTAAAGCGGCCCGGCCAGCGCGACGAAGGCCAACGGCGTCAGCAGCGACGCCACGCCCAACAGACCGCAACTGGTGGCCTCTAAACGCCAGCGACGATGAGCATAGAGCCCGGCTGCGAAGATCGTCGCCACCAAACCCGCCGAGAAGAAGAACGGAAAGTAACGGATCTCTTGCAATGTTTGCCAAAGGCTGATCACCAGCGCCACCGCGCTGCCGACCATCAACACCGCCCCGATCACTTCGCCCCAGCGGATGTTGCGCTGCTCGAGAAAGCCCGAAAACACTTCAACCCACGATCGCGTTGCTGACGGCCGAAAATCGGCTGCGCCAACCGGCTCGGCCACCAGCGGCGGAACGGCCGGACGCTGCCGCGCGGCGGCGGGCGGCCGGGCCTCGGACGCAATGGGCGATTGCGCACCGCTTGGCGGCAGGCCGGCAACCTCAGATCGAGCCGCTGCGGTCCGGGCATCGCTTGGCTCGCCCGGCGGAAGGCTCTCGGCGTCGGGAACCATTTCGGCGATGACGTAGTCTTCGGGCTCCTGCGGCGATCCCGGGCGCAACGACTCCTTTTCTCGCTCCTCGAATGTTTGCGCAGAAGCTTGCGCCGGCGACGGCTCAGCGCGCTCTGCGCGGCCTTGGCCGAGCAACTCGCTGCGACGGGCTTCGAGCCATTGGTGCCAGCGGATTTGCTCGTCCTCGGAAATCTGACCGGTCCGCCGCCACCGCCTCAGTTGTCGGAAAACTGCCCGAATGTCTTGCCATTCCTCGACCGCCGCGCCCAGCAGGTCGCGGCCGCAGAACGCGCACCGGCGATCGCCTTTGCCGATCACCCGACCGCAGAAGACGCACTGCGACTGTTCGGTCGCAATGGGTTTCTCTCGATCCGTCCGACCGAATATCAAACCAAGCAGGGCCGACGCCGCCAACCAAAGAACGTGGCCGACCACGGCGACGACCGTCAACAACACCAGCGCAGCCAGAACGACCGGAACCAATTCGGAGAAATCATTCAGGAACGAGAAAGGCGTGTGCGCCCACAACAGCGCGCACGCCCCGAGCAATGCCCGACCGACTCCGCACGCCGCAAAAGCGGTGCTCATAGCGATTCCGATCTGTTTGCTTCGACGGCTTGTGTTCGACGGCCGAAGGAACCGGCGCATTCATCCCGCCGAACACGGCCGAGGAGCATCGCAACCACAAGCGCAGCATCAATTAAGGGCGACGCATCGACCAAAGGCAATGCATCGCCCCACAGCACGAAGCGGCTGCTACTTGCCGGCGGCGATCTTTCGCAGGTCGGCCTCCATGGCGGCCAATCGCTCGGCTTGGTTGCGGCGGACCTCGGCCACCCCGCCGGCCGACGGCGGATCGCACGCGAACATGTAGAACTTCACCTTCGGTTCCGTGCCCGAGGGCCGCACCGCCACGGCATTGCCGGGCTGCTCCAGTTCGAGCGTTACCATGTCGCCGCGGGCCCCATCGAACGGCAGCGGTTTTTCGCCCGGCGCCCACACCAACTGCGCCTTGTAGTCGAGAATGCGGACGACCTTCATGCCGGCGATCCGTTGCGGCGGGGTTTCGCGCAGCCGCTGCATCAGCGCCCGCATGTCGTCCATGCCCTTTTCACCGGGCATCTGCACGTTCAATTGCGATTCGCTGTGAACGCCGTGGCGGGCGAAAAGATCGTCGAGCTGTTGCACCAGCGTCCGTCCCTGCGCTTTCAACTCGGCGGCCAACTCGCACATCACCAGCGCGGCCACGGCGGCGTCTTTATCGCGGGCGTGGTCGCCGATGAGGAAACCGTACGACTCTTCCGCGCCCAGCACGAAATCAGCCGGTCCCAGCCGATCGATCTCGCCGCCGATGTACTTGAAGCCCACCTGATGATTGCCCGAGGTCCGCACGCCGTAGGCGTCGCCGATCTTTCGCATCAACTCGGTGGTCACCAGCGTTTTCACCAGGTAAAGCTCCGGCCGCAACGTGCCCTCGCGCTTGTGCCGCGTCAACAGGTAGTCGGCCAGCAAGGCCGCCTGTTGATTGCCGGTGAGTGTGCGCCAAGGGGCGTTGGGGGCGGGCGTTTCGCGGGCGGCGCAGCCCAGCCGGTCGCAATCGGGATCGGTGGCCAAGATCAAGTCGGCGCCGATCTTGCCGGCCCGCTCGATCATCGTGTCGAACACGGCCGCGTTTTCCGGATTGGCGACATGGTTGGGCACGTTGGGGAAGTCGGGGCTCGGCTCGGCATGAGGGCCGAACAGTTCTACGTCGGCGAACCCGGCCGCCGCCAGCACGGGCATCACCGCCGAAGCCCCCACTCCGTGCAACGGCGAATAGATGATCTTCAGATTCCTCGGCCCGGGGCGCGACTGCCGCAGAACAGCCGCGGTGAAGGCCGCATCGACTTCCTCTTGGCAATACTCGATCAGCCCGCGCGAACGCCCCTCGTCGAACGGCATCCGTTTGATCCACGTTACTTCCTGCATGCGGTGGATCGAATCGGCATCGTGCGGAGGGAGCAACTGCCCGCCGGTGGACCAATAGACCTTCACGGCGTTGTCGCTGGGCGGATTGTGGCTGGCCGTAATCATAATGCCGCACGCGCACCGCTTGAACCGCACGGCGAACGACAACTCGGGCGTGCTGCGATAGCCGTCGAGGAACCAGACCTTGAAGCCGTTGCCCGCCATGATCTCGGAGCACAACTCGGCGAATTCGCGCGAGCGATGACGCGTGTCGTAGGCGATGGCGCAGCCGGGCGGTTCGTTGGCCGGCGCAGCGCCGCTGCGCGCCAGGTGATCGAGCACATAGTCGGCCAGCCCCTGCGCGCTTTCGCCGATCGTCCGCGCGTTGATCGCGTTGCAGCCGATCGGGTAGAGCCGTCCGCGACGCCCTCCGGTGCCGAAGGGAATGGTCGTCCAGAAGGCGGCTTCGAGTTCTTCCCATCGGCCTTGTTGCACATGCTCGGCCGTGGCCGGGGCGAACTCGGCCAAGTGCGGCGCGGTAAGCCAGTGGCGAACATTCTCGGCCGCCCGCGGCGTCAATTTGCCCGCGGCAACGGCTTCTTCCAGCAACTTCAACGTGGCGGCGGAATCGAAGTTCATGGCGTTGGTCATCTTCAGTCGATCTTTGGTGAGTGAACGAAAAATCGCCCGATCGCGGGCAAAACACCTCGCTTCAGAACACCAGTCGGCCAAGGGCCAGTTCGGCCCGTCGTGTACTCTTGCCCATTTTTTCCAACAGATTTTTCCAACGGATGCCGCTGCTTCAGGGCGCCGAAGCCGGCTTGCTCCGTTTCGTCGCTTTGTTCGGCTTGCCGAGTGGGGCGACCCGGCCGAGAAGCTCGGCGGTGTTTCCGACCCGGCGGCAACGTGTTTCTCATCCTGCGGTCAACAGTGCGCCCAGCAGCCCCGGTCGAGAAAAGCTCGGCGGTGCTTGGGCGCTGCAAAACGGCGGTGCGAAAGCTCGGCCGTAGCCGGCAAGGGCGACAGAGCGCGACCGACCGTCCGGCGAATCTGGCGGACACCCCTGTTTGCATTCCTTCCAAGAGCATCAATAATACCGTTTTTCCCAAGGTTCTGCGATGAGTGCTCAACCGATAATCAGTGTGGCCGGGTTGCGGGGGATCGTCGGCGAATCGCTGACGCCCGAAGTCGTTGTTCGCTATGCGGCCGCCTATGCCGCCGTTGCGCCGCCAGGCGTAATCCTCGTCAGCCGCGACGGCCGGGGCACCGGCGCCTTGGTCGCCGAGTTGGTTCATGCCGCACTACAGGCGATGGGCCGAACCACGGCCGACTTGGGCGTGCAGGCCACGCCCACCGTCGGTGTCGCCGTGCGGCAGTTTCAGGCGGCCGGGGCGATTCAAATCACCGCCAGCCACAATCCGCCGCCGTACAACGGGCTGAAGCTCTTTTCGCCCCGCGGCCGCGTGCTGCCGCATGCGGAAGGTCGGCCGGTGCTCGACCGTTACCATGCGGGCCGGTTCGATTGGGCCGCCTACGATCGGCTCGGCCGGCGCGAGACGATTGCCGACCCGGCCCGCGGACATCTGGAAGCCCTGCTCGAACTGGTCGATGTCGATCGCATCTATCGTCGCGGATTCCGCGTGTTGCTCGACGCCAATCACGGGGCCGGCGCCGTGTTGGGGCGGCGGTTGCTCGAAGAACTCGGCTGCGAGTTGATCGTCCGCGGCGAGCAGCCCGACGGCCAATTCGAACACCCGCCCGAGCCGACCGCCGAAAACCTGGCCGACGTGCCGCGATCGGTCGTCGAGGCCGAGGCCGATGTGGGCTTCTGCCAAGATCCCGACGCCGACCGCCTGGCACTGATCGATCACCAGGGGCGCTATATCGGCGAAGAGTACACCGTGGCCCTTTGCGCCAACCACATCTTGGCGCAGCGCCGCGGGCCCATCGTCATCAACACCGCCACCAGCCGCATGAACGAAGAGATCGCCCGGCGGCACGGTGTGGCATGCCATCGCGCGCCGGTGGGCGAAGCCCATGTGGTCGATGCGATGCTCGAACACGAGGCCGTCTTTGGCGGCGAAGGCAACGGCGGGCCGATCGACCCGCGCGTCGGGCTGGTCCGCGACAGTTTCGTGGGCATGGCCTTGGTGCTCGACGCGATGGCGGGCCGCGGGCTGCCGCTTGCCGCGTTGGCCGACGAATTGCCGCGCTACGAGATCGTCAAAACAAAATATCCGCTGCCGTCCGACCGCGTGGCCCCGGCCATCGAGGCCCTGGTGAAACAGTTTCCCGAGGCCGAGGTCGATCGGCGCGACGGCCTCCGACTTCAGTGGCCCGATCGCTGGCTGTTGCTCCGCGCGAGCAACACCGAACCGATCGTCCGCGCCATCGCCGAAGCGCCCACCGCGGCTGAGGCGCAAGCCCTGTGCGATCGGGCGGCCGAAGTGCTCGCGGCCTCGTGAAGGCCGGCAACGAATCGCTTGGCAGAACGATCGACCGGCAAGAAACCAACACGACGGCGCCCATGACCGACGAACTCCACATCTGGCAACGCGCAGAGACGGCCCTGACCTTCCTCGACGAAATCCGCGGCGGCATTCCGCTGGCCGAGGTGCAAATCGATGTGATCGTTCGCTTGGCGCGGCATTGCGTTCCCCATGCGCAGCGCGTGCTCGACTTGGGGTGCGGCGACGGCATCCTCGGGCGGACGCTTATGCAGCGGATGCCGGCGCTGGAAGGAGTGTTCGTCGATTTTTCGGAGACGATGCTCGAACAGGCGCGGAGCCGGATCGATCCGCTGCGGGCCGTGTGCCTGGCGGCCGACTTCCGCCAGCCCGATTGGGCGCAAGCCGCGGCGGCGCGCGGCCCGTTCGACCTGATCGTCTCCGGCTTCGCCATCCATCATCTCGACGACCAGCGCAAACAAGCCCTCTATGCCGAACTGTTCGCGTTGGCCGCCCCAGGCGGAATGCTGATGAACCTTGAACACGTGGCGGCCCGTTCGCCAACCGCACACGAAGCGTTTTACGAGCTGTTCATCGACTCGCTTTGGGCCGAGCATCGCCGCCGCGGGGGAGAAAAGACGCGCGAGCAGGTGGCCTCGGCCTTTCTCAACCGCCCAAGCCGCGCCGCCGACCGACTTGCGCCGGTAGAAGACCAATGCCGCTGGCTCGAACAAGTCGGCTTCGTCGAAGTCGATTGCTGGTTCAAGCTGTTCGAGCTGGCGCTGTTCGGCGGCCGCAAGCCCCCGGTTGCTCGGCCGAACTGAACCGGGCCAGTTTCGCCGCCCCGGCGCGCACGCGCAACCAGTTCGCCCTGGCCGCCGATTATGCCCCCATGGAACGGCGATGAACACCGCGCCTCATTGCCCGGCGATGCGCCGCGGAATGGTGAACGAGTAGAGGCAGGTTACCGCGCCGGTGGAAAGCAGGCTCCAAGCCCACCACGGCTGAGTAACAATTGCCTTGTTCGGCCCGGGCGCAGTGGAGGGGAACAGGCCCATCGTCGCCGGCGGATCGTCGCGGAATCGCAAGATCGCCTTCTCGACGGCCAGAAACTGCGCGCCCAGCAGAATCATGAATAAACCGATGCCCAAGAAGAACGCGCGCCACATAGTTCCATCACCTTTCGATCGGGAATCGCGTCTCTACAAGAGATCGGCACACTTGGCGAAGGAGAATAAGACGCTCGGCGCCTGCCGTCGGCAGATCGGCCCTCCGCGGGGTCGAAGAGACGAGATGTAGCGATTCGACCGAACAAATCGGCCCGGCAGTCGGGCTACAATCGTTTTTCGGCGGCGACGATCGCTTCGACCATGCCCGTCGGCGTGTACTCGGCCGCCTCGGCCGCCGGCGGAAAACCCGACTCGATCAGGACCTTCGACGTGATCGGACTGATGCTCACCAATCGGGCGCGGCGCAACAGGGGGCCGAACATCTTGATCAGGCTTCGGGCCACGGCCGAGCTGGAAACGGTGATCCAGTCGATCTTGCCTGCCTCCAACGCCGCCCGATTGCGCGGCTCGGGCGTTGCAACATCGGTGCTTCGATAGGCGACCACCTGCTCGACCTCAACGCCCGCGGCACGAAGCTGCTCGGCCAACACGTCGCGACCTCGGCTGGCGCGAACCAGCAGCACCCGCGGAGCGGCGCTGGGGCGGCCTGCCGATTGTGTTTCGACCGTTTCGGCGGCGCGCGGGCCGAGGTCCCCTTTACGGCTATCCGACTTGTCGGGAATGGCCGCGATCAACGCCGACGCTAGCGATTCGGCGCAAAACTCCTCGGGCAGCAGATCGGCCGCCAGATGGTAGCGGCGCAACTCGGCCGCGGTGCCCGGCCCGATGGCCGCCAACCGCGTGGGGCCGAGCCGCCGCAGATCGCCGCCGCGGGCCAGCAGCCGTTCGAGGAAGTAGCGCACGCCGTTGGGGCTGGAAAACACCAACCAATCAAACTGCTCGATCCGTTGCAGGGCGTCGTCCACAGGCCGCCAGTCGTCGGGCTGCCCAATCTCGATCGCCGGCTGGTGCCACACTTCCGCCCCCAGGGCCGATAGCCGTTGGGCCATCGCGGCCGACTGGCCCTCCGGACGAGTTACCAGCACGCGCACCCCGGCCAGCGGCAACGGATGACGCGATTCATCGGCGATCAGCCCGGCCACCTCGCCGACAATCACCACCGCGGGCGGCGAAATCGGCCGCCGCTCCAAGTCTTCGACCAACCGCCCCAACGTGCTCCGCAGCACCGCTTGGCCGGCAGTCGTGGCGCGGCTGACGACCGCCACGGGCGTTTCGGCCGATCGCCCATGGGCCAGCAGCGCCCGGCTCCACTCGCCCGCCCGAGCGATTCCCATGTAGAACACCAGCGTACCGGGGAACGAGGCAAGTTGGGCGTAGTCGAGCGGCACCTTCTTTTCGCGTCGCTCGTGGCCGGTTACCAAGGCAACGGCCGAGGCCCGCGCGGCATCGGTGAGCGAGATGCCGGTCAGCGCTGCCGCGGCCGCGGCGGCCGTTACCCCCGGCACGATCTCGCAAGGGACGCCGGCGCGGCGAAAGGCTTCCAGCTCTTCGTGCAGTCGGGCGAACACGCCGGGGTCGCCGCCTTTGAGACGCACAACCGTCTTGCCGGCACGGGCCGCCTCGCCGATCTGCCGACAGACGGCCGCCCGCTGCGACGCCTCGGCATGGCACGGCAGAACGATCACCTGCTTCTCGCCCGGCGGCCAAATCAACAGTGCGGGATGAACCAGCGCATCGGCCACGATCAACTCGGCCTGCTCGAGGCAACGCCAACCCTTGAGCGTCAACAAGTCGGGATCGCCCGGCCCGGCGCCGACGATGTACACGCATCCGGTTGACTGCGATGGGCTGTTCATAACGGTTCTGATTCTCGGAGCCGGCCAAAGCCGCTCATGACGCTATTCGTTCTCGGGGCCGACTCGAGCCGCAGTCGGGCTGGAGCTTCGCATGCCGAAACGCGCTGCGGGCAACGGCGCGCCGTGCGTGGGCCGCGGCGCGATCGGACGGTTACAAACCCATGCCGAGGAAGCCGCCGCGGGCGATCGAGTCGGCCTCGAGTTGTTCGGCCCGTTGTTTCGTCCGCTCCAGGTCGCCGGCGGCGATGTAGCGGTCGAACTCGATCCGCACCGCATGGCGGACCGTTTCCGTCAACCAATCGACGGCCGCAGCCGAGAGCCAATCGCAAACCTCCCCCTCCAACTCCACCCGCAAATCAACCGACTGAGTCTTCATATCGTCCGGGCCGGTCAGGGCGGTGCCCTCGAACCGAAACGCCACGGTGCCGATCTGTTCGTGATTGGTCAGTCGAAAAACGCACTGGCCATTGCACAAGTAGTATGCGTTGTGCGAGCCGTGTTTCGCCAGCGCGGCCCGAAGCCGAGCAATCATCTCCTGGTCTTCCTGGGGTGCATCCACCGGCACGTCGAGCCGCGAGAAGCTGCGTAGCGGGAGGCAATCGAACTGAATATGCACTGCATTGCTCATCATTGAACCCCTTCTGTATGGGCCTTCAGCGACCGGATGGACCACGCGGAGCCGATTGCCGCAATACGAGAATATAAAACGAGTTATGGCAGGAACACTCGCGGACGACTTGGGCCGAATCCCGAAGCGATCGTTAAAGCGACCCCGCTATTCTAGCCGCCCTGCAAGCCGACGGGAAACCAATTTCCGCAAAGTGCCGCCCGGCTGCAAACCGATACCAATGGTACCGAGAAAACATCATCATGTTTATCGGAAAACAATCTTTACTTTGTTTGTCTCTTGGTGTATAAATAAACGATCATGAGCACTACCACCTCGATTCGAGAAGCCGCAGATATGTCGAACAGCACGGTACTGAACGCGCTTTCTACACCGCCACGGATCTGGCCAGAACCGGACGGGGAGTTTGTTCCGCGCTCGCCCTCGGCCGAGGAACAAGCCTTTATCGAACTGCACAATCAACGGCTCGAAGGCGCTTCGCCCGAGGAGATTCTGACCTGGGCCGTGGAAACCTATTACCCGCGGTTCACCATGGCCACCGGATTGGGGCCGGAGGGCTGCGTGATCATCTCGATGCTGGCGAAGATCGAGCCGCGGGTGTACGTGTTCAATCTCGACACGGGCTACCAGTTCGCCGAAACGCTCGAACTGCGCGAACGAATCGCCGAGAAGTACGGCATCGTCATCGACTTGCAGCGCCCGCTGCAAAGCGTCCACGACTATGAAAAATCCCACGGCGGCCCGGTTTACGTTCACAGCCCCGACCAGTGCTGCTTCGACCGCAAGATTCGGGTGTTGCAGCGCGTCGCCCCGCACTTCGACGCTTGGGCCACCGGCATCCGCCGCGATCAGAGCGTAACACGGGCCAACACCCCGATTGTTCGCTGGGACAAGAAGTTCGGCTTGGTCAAGGTTAGCCCTTTGGCCGCTTGGACCAAGAAACAAGTTTGGCAACGGATTGTCGAAGAATCGGTGCCGTACAACCCTCTCCACGATCAAGGCTATCCGAGCATCGGTTGCCAACCCTGCACCCGCCCGGTTGTCGCAGGGCAAGACGAACGCGCAGGCCGCTGGAGCGGCTTCGCGAAAACCGAATGCGGCCTGCACACCGGCGACTAGTCCATCGTCGGCCTACTGATTCGCCTCGGAACGTAAACCGGGCCGGCCGATCACCCACCGTCTGCCGCGCCTCTGAACGAAAGTGCGGAGAGCGGACGGCGACACGAACGATCGAAGCGGGCCCGTCAGCCTGTTCGCTCCGCTGCGTCTGCGTCCGCAACTCTTGATCGCGCGGAATGATTAAGCGGGGTTCGTTTCGCTCAGCTCTTGAGTCCCTTCAGGTCGAACTCCAGTTTCTCACCGTCGGCCAGCAGCCGCTGCCAGGTGATGACTTCGCCTTTGTAGGCCGCAGTCCGGCCGAGAATCGTCACCAAGTTGCTGCGCACGCTTTCGGGCACGGTGGGGTTATCGCACCGGCCGGCCTTGATGTTGTCGTGGAACTCGGCAATGTTCGTAACGGCCCCTTGTTTGTAGATCGCCGGCGAGCTGCCGCCGCGCCAGAAGTTCTTGCCGCGGATGAGCACCTGCCCGCCGTAGGAAGTCTCCAGCACGCCATCGGTGCCGAACATCCGGTTGCGGATGCCCTCGGGCTGTGACCCGTAGCCTTCGAACTGCCGCGAACTGAAGGCGATGCCCACGTTGTCGGGATACACGAACGTGATGGAGAACGTATCCCAACACGAGCCGACCTCGCGGAGCTTTCGCCCGCCCGTGCCCCAAGCGGCCACCGGCGCGGTGTTCATGATCCAACTGGCCACATCAAGGGTGTGGATATTTTGCTCGGTGATGATGTCGCCGGAGAGCACCCGATCGAGTCCCCACGCGCGGAGCCGCGATTCGGGATCGTCGCCCTTTTTGAGCACGGCTAACTGACCGACAAACGGCAGCCCGGCGTGATAAGTCGCCTCGCCGAAGGCGAACTTGCCGATGGCCCCTTCATGCACCCGCTTGAGCGCCTCGCGGAAAAACTCGTCGGCACGGGTCTGAAAATCGACCAAGAAGCAAAGCTTCTTTTCAGTAGCCTTCTTGCCCGAGGCCTCGATCGATCGACAGCCGGGCACGTCCACCGCCACCGGTTTCGCCACATACACATGCTTGCCGGCATCGACTGCCGCAGCCGCCTGTTCCGGATGGAAGAAGGGCGGCGACTCGATGGCCACGGCGTCAACCTTGCTGTCGAGCAAACGGCGATAGCCCGAAAGCCCGGTGTAACAACGCTGAGGATCGACCTTGAGTTTTTCGGCGAGATTGTTCACCCGATCGGCAAAGTAGTCGGCCCCGGCAACCACCTCGTAGCCGCCGTGTTGGGCGAACAGCTCGGCGATCCACACCCCGCGCCCACCGCAACCGACTAACCCCAGTGCCACTTTTTCGTTGGCCGCGTAGCCGCGGGCGGATTCGGGCCGCACGATCGTCGCCGAAGCCGCCGCCGCGGCCGCCGCGACGAAGCCGCGACGCGAAACGATCGCTTTCGGCTGAAGATGATTGACGCTAGGCAAACAGTCGTCGCTGTGCGGTTGATTGTGCGCAACGCCCGTGGCGACACGACGGAGTTCGCTGCTCATGGTCGGCTCCTGCGAAGGGGGAGGAAATCGAAAGGGCGGAAGAAGAATTCTCATTTCGACATCGCAACACGACGGGCGAAGGCGGACCGAATCGAACCGGTTCCGGCCGACGCGCGGCAATTCAGGCCGACTTGTCATCAACGCAGACCGATCGGGCAACTCGGCCGATCATTGCGTTTCCGCCGGCCGGCCCCAAACCTCGACCTCGACATAGTGGTTCAAGTCGCTGGCCGTATTGCCGTCGCTGTACAATCGCACATAACGGGCCTTGACGCCCTTGGCGTCGATCAATCGGCCGAAGTTGGTTTCGATATAGGCGCGATCCTTCCCCACGCCCTTTCCGGCCGCGTTCTCTTTGTCGGTGTTGAACAGCGTGCGCACATTCTTGGTAAACTCGGCGTCGTCGGCCGCCTGCACGATCACCGAATGATAACTGCGCGCCTCGCGGAAGAAGTGCCAAATGTACACGGCGAAGATCTCCGACGGCTTCTCCAGGTCGATCTGCACCCATTGCAGGCCCGGGCCAAGCTCGACGTAGTTCTCTTCGCCGCCTTCCTTGTCGCCGTCGGTCACCATCGCCAGCTTGCCGAAGATCGGTTCTTTGTCGCTGGAAGAGACGGGCTTCTTCAGCGCCAAGTTGACCGTGCCTTTGGGCACCTTCAATGTCGGCTTCTGCTCTTCTTTCGAAAGATACAAGTGCGGATAGAGCTGGCCGAGCACGTCGGGCGGCGTGCCCACCAGCACCTCTTGCGGAATGGTCGTTTTGAAGGGAACCAGTTCCTCGGCGGCCCGGGCGTGCGGAATCGTCGAACACGCCCATACGGTCCATACGGTCAACGGAAGCAAACTCGGGATGCGCATCGAATCAACCTCTTGGAAACGGAACAGATACTCCCCTTCAGCGTGAATCTGCCCGACGCGGCACGTCGGGCGGCGGGCAAGGCAGCGACGCGCGGCGCCAGCGCAGCCGTCGCAAACCTTTCACTATCTTGACACACTCGCGCGCGAAACTCAACCGCGAACCGGGTTGTTCGCGCCAAACGATCGGCACTTCCGCCACGCGCAACCCCCACGTGTTGGCCAACATCAGCAGCTCCAAGTCGAACAGGAACCCGTCTTCACACGAGGCGCCGAACAGCGCTCGGGCCGCTTCGCCACGAAACATTTTGAAGCCGCATTGCGTATCGCGCACCGGCAGCCCCAACGCGCGACGGGCTACCGCGGCGAACAACCGTCCGGCGAGCCGCCGATGCCAAGGGCGCGTGCAGCCGACCTCTGCCGAGGGCAACAACCGCGACCCGATGGCCACATCGGCCCCATCGTCGATGGCCGCACGGAGTCGGGCCTCTTGATCGATCGGGGCCGCCCCGTCGGCATCGGCAAACAGAACCAGCCGTCCGCGCGAACAACCCACACCGGTGCGCACGGCCGCCCCTTTGCCGCGATTGCACTGGTGGCGCGACACGCGCAGTTGCGGCCAATCGGGCCACAGCCGCGAAAGCACGCCCGGCAAATCGTCGTCGCCGCCGTCATCGACGACGATCACCTCGTAGCCGCCGTCGAACTTTTGCTCGCAATAGTCGCGAATCGTTCGCAAGTAGGGTGGAAGGCGGACCGACTCGTTCAACGCGGGAACGATCAACGAAAGCAGTGGCAGGCCGATCGGTTCGCCGTTCTGCTTTTGATCGTTGGTCATAGGGCGTTCGCACTGCTGGTCAGAAGGCGGCGCTCGGTTGGTCGGTGGAAAGGAACACGGGGGCGCACCGAAGGATCGGGCCGACGGCGATCATCGACCGTCCGCTCTTTCGAAGCCCCGGTCCATCGTGCGGGCCTGACGGCGGACGAACCGTAATCTCTTCGGAGGATCGGCAACTCGGGCCGACGACCGCGGCTGTTTCTCGCCGCCGGCGCTGCTGGTATGATAAATCGTCCGTTCGCCCGCGGTCCTCTCGCTCTGACGATTTCGATTATAGCAGCAGTGTCTTCCTCTTTCCTCTCCCTCTGTTGCCGGCCGCTTGATTGCGTTGCGTGCCGCACCGCTCTGTGGGCCGTTGGTTGGACGGTGATCGTCGCCGCGGCGTTGGGCGTTCGCCTTGTCGCCTTGGACGATCGCCCGATGCACGCCGACGAAGCGGTGCAGGCGGCCATCACCCGCGATCTGTGGCTTTCCGGCCGCTATCGGTACGATCCGCACGAGTTCCACGGCCCGACGCTCAATTACTTGAGCCTGCCCTTGTTGCACATGGCCGGGCGCCAGCGATTTGCCGACACCACGGCCGCCGACTTCCGCCGCACGCCGGCGCTGTTCGGCGCGGCCGCAATTCTTCTTCTGTTGCTGCTCTGCGACGGGCTGGGCCGCGGGGCAGCCATTGCGGCCGGCGGACTGCTGGCCCTTTCGCCGGCCATGGTCTTCTACTCGCGGAGCTACATCCACGAAACGCTGCTGGCGTTCTTCACACTGGCGGCCATCGGGTGCGGTTGGCGCTGCCTGCAACTGCTCCGCTTGGTGCGGAACGATGCGAACGAAACAACCGATGGGCAAGCGTTGCCGTTCGGCGGCGCGCTGCGGAAGAACCGCGCGGCGCTGTGGGGATGGGCCGTCGCGTTGGGCGCTTCGGTCGGAATGATGCAGGCCACGAAAGAAACGGCCGTGCTGAGCTACGCGGCCGCCGCGGGCGCACTGTTGGGGGCAACCGTCTGCTTCTGCCGCGGAACCGACAATGGCGGCCCCAACGGAAGCCGATCCGGCGATCATTCTTCCGATAGCGACGCCGTTGCCGACCGTCCGGCCGCGCGCAGCGCCCAACAGCGGCAACCGTTGAACGCCAAAGCGATGGCCGCCCCGTTGATGGTCGCGGCCTTCGCCGCGGTGGCGACGGCCGCGGTGTGGTTCAGCTCGTTCGGCAAGAATCCGCGCGGAATCGTCGATGCCGTGCGGACCTACACGCCTTGGACGGAGCGGGCGGCCGGCGCGTCACCGCACGTGCAACCGATCGGCTATTTCGCCCGGCGCCTGTTGTGGCAACGCGACGACCGGGGGCAATGGTGGTCGGAAGGGTCGATCGCGTTGTGCGCGGTGATCGGCGGACTCTGGGCGTGGCGCAAGCGGCAATCGCCCGATGCGGCCGCGCCCACTGCCGCGCAACCGGACGAGGCGGCGCGAGGCGAACCGCCCTATAGCACGCCCTTCAGCCCGCCGAGAGATCGGCGCGGTGGCCATCCCGAGTTGATTGTCTTTCTCGGCCTCTATTCCGCGATCTTGGCCTTGATCTATTCGCTGATTCCCTACAAAACCCCTTGGTGCATGGTGCAGTTTTGGATGCCGGCGATTCTCACGGCCGGAGCGGGCGTGGGGTTGATCGTTCGATGGGCCTGGGCCGCCTTGCAGAAGAAGAATGCGGCCGGAATCGCGGCCGCCGCCGGCGCCGGACTGCTGCTGGCGGCCATGCCGCTGCAACTGGGGCGGCAGACGCATCGGGCGGCCTTTGCCGCGGCCGCCGACCCGCGCAACCCTTATTGTTGCGCGCCCACCTTGCCGAGCGTCCAGAAGTTGGAACAACGGCTCGAGGCGCTGCTCCTTGCGCAGCCCGAGAGCCCGATCGCCGCGGCCGTCCTGTGGCACGACGGCTACTATTGGCCTTTGCCGTGGTACCTTCGCCGCTACGAGCCGGTGGGCTACTGGACCGCGTTGCCGGCGGGGCCGCCCGACGCCGCGTCGATCGGCGAGGGAACCGACGCCGCCTCGGACATGGACAACCGCGCGCAAGCGACTGCGGCGGCCGAACCGCCCAAGGGGCGCAACGCGACCGACCCATACTCGATGCCGGTGATCATCGCCTCGACGCGATTCGACGCGCCGCTCACCGCAAAGCTGGAACAAACGCACCTGATGATCGACTTCTACGCCCTGCGGCCCGACGCGATGCTGATGCTTTGGGTGCGCGAAGACCTTTGGCGCGCGCACCTGAAGCGGCTGGGCCGGCTGTAGTCTTCAGGCTTTCGGCAGTGCCTGCAACCGCCCGGCTACTCGATGAACCGGCGGATGAGGATCAGGTTTTCGATGTTCAGGTCTTCACCGCGGAAGAAGCCGACGGGAATCGACCGATCGATCAGATAGAACGCCCGATGGCGTTCGACTTCGCCGGTGTCGGCTCCCAATTCGTTGCGGATTTCCCAACCGTCGGGATGGCCCGCATCGACCGCGTGCGGATAGACCTCAAAATAGCCGACAGTAATCCACACGGCGAAGACATTGGATCGCGTGGTGCCGCAGGCGGCCAGCTTGCCCAAGCCCTGATAGCGGAAGAACGGATTGCGGTTGGCGTTTTCCGCCGGGTTCGCCGTTCGGCGTTCGAACATCGGCCGAGTCGGCTCGTCGGGATCGGCGCGCAGGATCGTAGCGTCGATTTCCCGGTTCGGCCGCAGTGCGTCGATCGGCACGTTGGCCGATCCGGCAAAGGAACGGAACGGGCGAGCTGTTGCCGCGGGCAGATCGTTCGTGTTCGGGCGAAGCAGGTCGTCGTTCACGCCGTCGCCGCGACGGCTGCGGACGAACTTCTCCCACATCGTCTGCGCGTTGCGATCGCCGAAGGTGTTCCAGTTCGTTCGGCCGGGGATTTCGTTGATTAGCCCGAAGAACACCTCCGGATAATAGATCGTGTTGAGGTTCACCTTGCCCGGCTCGCGGTAGGTGGGCAAATGATGGAACGGCGGATGGAACCAATGATCGCCGCCAACCATCAAATTGGCCTTGCCGCGCAGCATAACGCCGGTGAACCGCGAAGGGACCGTCACATATTCCAGCAGCCGATGCAGTTCCATCGCCCCGTGCGCGCCGCCGGCCAGCGGCCGCGATTGGAAGAAGTTCAGCAGATGCGGGTAGGGCAGCCGATCGGCGGCGTTTCTCAGATCGGCCTCGTAGGGGTCGATTGAATCGCTTTGGTGCGGGTAGCCGTAGTAGCGATCGTCGCGGGCGGTCGAGTCTTCATTGCGCCGGGCCAAGAGCTTCGAGGATTGAACCGTCGGCACCAGCAGCAGTTCCATCGGGTGGAAGAACGGGCGGTTGTTCCAGGTGAACCAGGGGAACGGCTGTTGCGGATCGCCGCGGTAGGGATCGACAGCCGTGGGCGGGCCGAAGATGCTGTTGGCGGTTTTCCCGTCGTTCAGGTAACCGAGCGTGTGGACAAACTCATACTCGAAGACATGATTGGTCAGCGTCTTCGCGCCGGCTTCGATCCGCTTGCGGATCGGCTCTTGCTTCCAGATGTTGAATTGCCCGGCGGCACGTTCGTTGCGCTCGCCGCGCTGGCGGCAATCGAATTGGGTGGTTGCGCGGGTGATGCCCGGCTCGATCACTTCTCCGCCTCCGACGGGATCGACAGGCTTTTTGATCCCGGTGAACACCGTCAGGTCCACCGGCAGCGAGTCGATCGTGCGATAAGGGTTGGTTACCGGATGGAAGGGCCGCGTCGGGTCGGCCAGCCGTTGCAGGTGGAGCACACGGAAGTGGGGCACCGTGCCGTCCTGGGCCAAAACCGTGGCCACGTCTTCGGCGTGATACTCGTTGGCCGAGGGCGGATCGCTGTAGTCGAACGGCTCGTCGTAGGGCACCTTGTAGCCTTCGGCCTCGGTGTGGACCTCGGGCGTAGCCGCGGCATCGACGTTGGGGTAGGCCTTCTTCGTCGGCGCGGTCACCCCCAGGCGGCGATCGGGCGGATTCGATTTGTCGATGACCACGGCGGCGGCATCTTGCATGGCGATGTTCTGTTGGTCGGGCTGGGCGCCGTTGCGGTTGTCGCGCACTTCCACCTGGTTGCCCGAGGTCGGATCGGCGTTCGGCCGCAGCACGATGCGGCGGATTTGATCGCGGTCGGTGTTCCAGTCGGTCATCGTCGTCTTTTCACCGATCCACGTGGGCTGTTCGGCCCGCGAGGCGTAGTAGCTGTCGGCGCTGTTGGGGCCGACCACCGCATAGCGGCCCGGCAGCAACGGCGCGATTCTGTTCGACCAACTGGCCGAGGGATAGAATTGCAGGTAGCCTTGCGAGCCGGCGTCGGGGTCGGCGAAGCCTGCGGTTGTCGATAAATCGACGAAGTAGATCGAGGCGAAAATCTTCTCCGGCCGCTGATTCGAGTCGTAATGGTCGGGGTCGGGCTGTTCCTCGCTCTCGTCGCGCGGCGAGGCCATCACAACGCGCCACACCGGGTCGCCGTTAGAGGCCACCTGGTTGAGCAGCACGCCGGCGGCCCACTGCCCGCTGCCCGACGGGCGGCGGTCTTTGCGAAACTCGCCGCTGGGCGCCTCGAAGGCCGACCACGGATTGAACAATTCGAAAAAGAGCGACGGCAGCGGCTTCTTCTTCTGGTCGAAATCGTTCTTGCCGTCGGTTTCGCCGCGGGGATTGCCCGGGCCGTTGTCGTGGGTGGTGGTTTTGCCGTTAGGCAGTTCCTCGGCGGTGTCTTTCGTGCGGCGGTCGTGGAAGGCGATCGCCTCGGTCAGCAACAGTTCGGGCCGTTCGCAGCCCCAAACGACCATCGCCGGATCGTTCGGCGGGTTCCAACCGTTGTTGCGGAAATCGGTGTCCAGCGCGAAGGGGAATCGCGTCATGATCGAGTCGCGGTCGTAGAAATCGACCACGTTGACCGCCCACTGGGCCAGATAGCGGCAGGCCAGCCTGCGGCCGTTGCCGGCCCCATCCTCGAACACGGTGGTCAGGTGATCCATGTCGGCCAGCAAGCAGGCGAGAACGTAAAGGTATCGGGCCTGCAACTGGCGGGCCGTATAGGGTTGGCCCGTGGCCGGATCGGTTCCGGGAAATTGGGCCACCGCCTCGCCCGACCGGCGATTGATGTGGTCGAACGGCACGGCGGTGGGCTCGCCGGGGGCGAAGACGGCCAACTGCTCGCCGCCGTCGGCCTCGGCCGGATCGTCCACCACTCCGTCGCCGTTGTCGTCGCGCCCATTGCCGAACCAGCGGTTCAAATCGAGCCGCTCGCCGCGGAGCAACTCGGCCGGAAGCAGTTGCCGCCAGTATTGCGCGGGAATGTTCTTCGCCCGCAGCAAATCGACCGGATGCATCGCTCGTGGCGAAGTGCCGCGCATGGCAGTGCGCATTTCGGGCGTCAGCGCCATGTTGGGCACGGTCAGATCCCAGCTTTCGGTGGTCAGGAGATGCCGCCGCTGCATCAGCCAGCTCGAATCGCCCAACCACGAAAGCCCCATCAGCCGGCCCGGCAAGCTTGGGTTGTCGCGATCGAACGGGCGGAGCAGCCGCTCCAATTCGCCGTAGCCGAACAGGTTGTCGGGCACGTTGGCCGGGGCCGGCGTGCTGGCGCCGCGCGGGGCGTCTAAGCCCACATTGATCTTGTACGGAACATCGGGCAAGTGGAAATCGCGGCCCATGCTGCTGTAGATCGGCCGACCGGCCACGTCCAAGCCGACCGCGCCGGCGGCGACCAAGTCGGGCGGCGAGGCGAAGGCGTCGAGCTGGTAGTTCGTTCCGGTCAGGTAGCCCCAGTAGTTGCCCGCATAGCTTGCCCAACGGCTGTAGTAGAGAAGATTGGTGATGCTGTTGTCCAACTGGCTGTCGTTGGCCGCCAAGCCCGGCCGCGGCATTTGGCCCCCGACCGCCAGCGCGTAGTCGCCCCAGCGCCCATCGAGCTGCATCGTCGTCATCCCGCCCAGAACGGCCTGATACATCGTCAGCGGATCGGCGCTTGCGCCAATGAACAACGGCAACAGGTTTACATCGGCCGGGCCCATTCCCAGTCCGCGCGGCAAATTGTTCTGGGCTTGCCCGGCGGCGCCGTCGGCGAAACGGGCGACGTTCAGCGGCGCGGGCAGCTCTGCGCTTGCTTGCACCGCGTTGTAGTAAGCGGCCGACGTTTGCGCCATCGTGCCATGCACGTTCAGGTTCAATCGGCCGTCCATATCCATGCAGTAAATGGCGAACAGCGGCTTGTACTTCCGCCCGTCGGTCGTGGAACGGACGGGCATCCCCAGGTCGATCCAAATGCTGTCGGCAAGGCCGTCGCCGTCGTTGTCGACGTCCCAAGGTCCGTTCACCGGATCGAAGGCGGCCATTCCCGAGAGAGGGTTGCCCGGGAAGTACGGATGATCGGCCGGAGCGGGGCGCAACAACACCGAGCGGACCAAATCGATCGGACCGTTGCGGATGAAGTCGCCTGCGCTGCCCAACCCGGCGCGACGCGCCCAGTACGCGATCAGGTCGGGCCGATGGAACGACGGGGTGATCCGAAATCCCAACGGACTGGAACTCGACGGCACCGGCGGGGTGCCGAGGAACATGTTTTGGAAGTCGGCGGCGTCGTAATCCTCGTTCATGCCGCCCAAGGTGGGATCGACCGCGCCAACGCTGGCCTTGGCCACGTTGGGCATCAACCCCACTTCATAGCTGCCGACGCGAAGATCGAGATTGCCGGTGTTCGGATCGAAGCCCGCCCCGGCGCCGGAGAACGCGGGCTGATTGACCACGTAGTAGTCGCCGTTAGACGGCTGGCCCGAGTCGAACAGCACGGCCTGGAGCTTCGAGCCGCTGCTGTTGACGCCGACGATGTGCGCGCTGCGGCCCGCCGCCTGGCCGGTAATCATCGTCATCACGCAGCCCAAGTAATGGTAGGGCGTGGGACGATACATGGGCGAAGCCGCGGGAAACGGCGGCACGTCGAACTCGAAGATCTGCCCGCCGCTGGCCACAGTCGCCAAGCCTGAAAGCTGCACGGCCGCATCGCTCAGTTGCAGCACCCCGCCGGCGGCGACCGGCTGCCCGTACAAGTCTTCCAACAGGCTGTGCGGCCCGACGGCCGACAAAGCGTTGTTCGTGCCGCGAATCAACTGGCGAACGGCCTGGTCGGCCAGTTTCTGCGGGGTTTCCAACTCCATGTCGATCCGCGCATGCGATCGCGACGTGCGGCTGTGCTGACCGGCCACCATCACGAAGGCGATCAACACCATGCCGAACATCGCCAGCAAGCCCATAATCACCAGCAGCAAAACGCCGCGGCGATGGTTGCTTCGCTTCATGAGCAAAAACCTTTCTATTCGCCCGTCGGTCGAGCCGCGCGCTTCGCCTCAACCGCATTCGTTCATCGGGGCCCGAGCCTGCCCAGCCGCAGGCCGTTGTTGTCTGACCCAAGGGAGTATTCCCCGTCCACAGCCGATCGCAGGGACCGACCCCAACGGCCGCTGGTCTCGGCATCCGGCTGCCGCCACTTTGCCGTCGCCTGGGCCGAATTCGAATCTGCTGAGCCCCGTCGCGGCAACCGCTTTTCGCCGACGATTTCCGTCGCCGACGCGCTACCGGTATTTGTTCCAGGTGGGGTCCGTATCGATCTCCACCATCGTCGAGTACACGCCGATCACCGTTTGCAGCACGACCGCCCGCGTCGTGGCCCCCGAGTAAATCACCCAGTCGGGCCCAACCAGCGTCAACAGCTCGGATCGCGGGTCGGCATCGGACCGCGGCGGGGCCGACACCACGCGATACCAGTGGCACTGCACGCCGTCGGCCAAGAGCAGCCATTGCCTCGGCCGAACCAGCAGCGGCGGGCTGACCTGCACCGTGCCGCCGCCAAGGGCCATCGGCGTGCCGCCCGGCAAGAATGCCACTTGCGCCACCTGTTCGGCCGCAATGCCCGCAGCCGTGTCGTCGCGGAACACGCGCTTATGGCAGACGGCCACCGACACCTGAAACGATTTCTTCAACGCCACCGGCGCCAGGCGTTCCGATGCTGCCGGTGTCACTGTTGCCAGCCAGGTGTAGTGGCCCGCCGCGTTGTCGCCCGAAAGGTCGATCGCCTCGGGCCGCAGCTTGCGATCACTGGGGAAGTTGAACTGTTCATCGTCTTTGGCCATGAAGAACCGCTCGGCCAACGGCAGCGTAAACGCGACTCCGGCCGGGGTTCGCAGATTCAGTCGCGGAAGAAAGTTCAAACCGCCCACGAAATGCGCCGGGAAGCTGCCGCTTTCCGCCGGACCGCGCAGTACGCCGTACGGATCGATGGCGAACGGCGGCAAGGCGGTCGTCTGCCCGAATTGCACGTAGTTGGCCGGGATGTTCGGATGCACCCAGTAGCGGTAGTCGAGCATCCGCTGGACGCTCAGATCGCGCATGGCCGCTCGGCCGCAGGCGGCGGCGTAGTCGGAACGCGAGGTTTCGGCGATCGTAAAGCGACCCACCGGGATCAACGCCGCCAAACTCATCAACCCGATCGAAAGGATGAACGTCGAGAAGAGCACTTCCATCAAGCTCACGCCGGGCCGCACTGCGCCGGCGCCCGCCGCAGCCCCGCTGCCGCAGAAGCGCCGGCGGCGGCTCGGCCGCCGGAGAATCGCCGTTGCGCGCCCTTGGGTGTTCATCATCCGCCTCCCTTCGACCGCCCGCTGCGGACAAATTCGCGCGATTCGTCGATCGATTGCGGCCGCCCCGAGGTGTTCCCCTCGGCAATGCCCACCTGTTCGGTAACGATCATTCCCTGCGGCGTAATGCCGATCCAGAAGTTTTCGAAATCTTGGAAGTTGGCCACCCCGCCCTCGGCCTGCGCGGCGGGCACGCGATCGCGCCGACCGAGCAGGAAGTAGGCCGGCATGATCCCCGGCCGGGCCGCGCCGTGAACGTAATACCGCTCCAATCCCCCGTTGGCGCCGAAGATCACATACACCGGCGAGGTGTCGCCGCTGCCCGACGGGGCAAAGGAATACGCCGGCAGCTCGTTGCCCGACGCCTCGAAATCAATCACCACCGGGGCCGGTATCTGCAACGGGGCGGCAGCCGACTTCTGCGGCTGACGGAGAATCTTGTACGGCATCGGCAGCGAAGGAGTGTTCGACCAAGGCACCCACAGGCCCGTCGATAGATCGAGCACGGCCGTCAGGCTCGCTCCGCCGCTGCCATCGACCCCGGTGATCGTAAAGTACGGCCCTTGACCGTTGAACTGGATCAGATCGCCGGGATAAACCAAATTCAACCCGATCGACGGAGCAAACTGCACGGCCACGGTCGCCTGGTTCAAGGCCGAATACCCGGTCAATCGCACCGAACACACCGCGCCGAGCGACTCGCCCGCGTACGGCGGCGGGGTTTCCACTTGATGCAGCACCATCCCCACCCGCGGGTCGCCGGCAAACCGCTCGATCATCACCCCGCAGGGACGATTCAATTCGATCGCGCGCGAGCGGGCCGAGCTGAAATACGTGCTCACCTGCCGGGCGGCCTCGCGCATCCGCCGCGATTCGACCGCCGGGCGAAGGTTCGGCGCGGCCACGGCCACCAGCGCCACGAGCACGCCGATGACGATCAACAACTCGATCAGCGTCAGGCCGCGGCGCGCACCCGTCCCCAACGCCGCCGTTCCGGGCCGGCCGTCGCGGGCCCGCCGCGTAGCGGGAGCCGACAAATCGTCTTGATTGCGCCGATTCATGGCTACCGTTGCTCGATGTGATGGTTGTGGATGTTGTCGAAAATCGCGTTGCCTTCCGAGGCGTCGATGCCGCCGATCGTGGGATCGGCGAAGGCGTTGCCGTTGAACTGCACGTTGTTGCCCACATTCACGCCGTACTTCTTATCCGGACCGGCCGAATAGATCAGCGGGATCAAATGGTAGGCGTCGGCCTGCACGCGGTGCGAATCGAACGGATCGTGGGCGTTGACCGAGTCGGCCCTCTGAATGTCGGAGAGCCCCGCCTCGTTGGTGAACCCCGGCGCCCAGCGGAGCCAATAAATCGGCATCCCCCAGCCGTCAACGAACTCGGGCCAGCCGTCGCCATCGACATCGCGCACTTCGTCGTCTTGAAACAGCTCGCGGGCTTCCGGATCGGAAGTCACCACCGCATACAGCATCTCCCCGTGTTGGTAATCGGGCGTGGCCGGCTGATTCTTGTAGCGAAGCCCGTACTGCATGGCCAAAGCGGACCACGGCAGCGCACGCCCATGGGGAAGCGAAACCGGCGTGCCGAAATTGGCGTCGGTTTTGATGTCGTTGATCCGTTCGGGCATGTCCATCCGCATCATGTAGAGCAACGCCCGATAGCGCACCTCGGCCGCCTGCCGACCGCCCAAGCCGGTCAGATCGACCGGCACGCGCCGCGTGCGGTACGACTCGTAACGGGCCAGGATCAGGTGGTCGAGCTTGGCGATCGTGCCCTTGGTTCGGGCGATCCGCGCCTCTTGCCGGGTGGCGCTGACGGCCACCATGGCAATGCCCGCCAGCGTGAGAATCACCGTGATCGACACGAGCAGTTCGACCAACGTGAACCCGCGCGGCCTGGGCCGGCGCGCAGCTCGGGCGGCGACCGCCGGCAAGGGCGGGCCGATTTCCCGTTCGGGCTTTCGCGGGATCAGACCGATCATGGGATGGCGTCCTCGAACGTGCCGTCGGAGAAGTTGGCCACGTCGTCGTATTGCACTTCGTTGTAGTCCGTGCCGTCGGGGAAGGCGATGCCGCTGCCGTGCTTGCCGTCGAGGCCCGGGGCGCGGAGCTGGAACTTGTTCGGCGCGGCCCAGGCGTTCGGCCCGATGCGCAAATCGCGGCACGCCTTGCACTGGCTCCAATTCTTCACCGTGCTGGTGCCGGCGACGTAATAACCGCTGGCCCCCGATTTGAAATAGACGTAAGGCTCGGTGTCGTTGTTCGAGTTGGGCTGGAAGTAATAGAGCTTGTTGCCCACCAAACGCAGCCGGTCGGGGCGGAAATCGAACAACGGTTGGCGCCCGCCGGTGGTGACCGTCTCGAACGGGTTGCGCGGATTGGGACTGAACCCCAGCAACTCAGTGCCGTTGCGCATGCCGCCCAGCCAAAAAACCATGGCGGCGGCCGGATCGTTCTGCAAGTTGGTCCAACCAATGGCCGTCTTCCAATCGCCCGTGTAGCGCGGCCAAGTGGCGGCGATGAATCGGGCCACCTCCTGCTCGTTGGTGCAATCGGGCGGGTAGTCGCCGTACTTCTCTTTGAACAGCGCCAAGGCCTGCTCGATGCCGCTGAGCTCGAGCTTGATTTCGGCGACGCGGGCCGAAACCCGCACCCGCATCGCCACCGCCGTCACCAGACCGGCCAAAATGCCGATGATCACCACCACCACAAGCATTTCGACCAGCGTGAAGCCGGCGCGGACGCCGCTTGCCGAGCGATCTGCGCAATCGTTCCGTCGCATGTTCGGTCCCTCCCGTCGCGCCTTTGCGCGGCCCGGGGCGGCGCGACCGGCCGCCCGGCGGCAATCAATAGCGCGATTCTGTCTCGCTCCCGCCGGCGATTCTCCCGGCCCGCCTCGTCTTACGACAATTTCTGAATCAACGCGATCAGCGGCAAGAACAGCGCGATGACGATGAACCCCACCATGCCGCCCAAGCAGATGATCAACAACGGCTCCATCAAGCTCATCAGGCTTTCCGTGAGCACGGCCACTTCTTCGTCGTAGTTGTCGGCGATCTTATAGAGCATCTTGTCCAGTTCGCCGGTTTCCTCGCCCACGTCGATCATGTTCACCACCATGTCGTCGAGCACGCGCCCGCGGAGCTTGTTCAAATAGATCGCCACTCCGATGATCGGCGGCCAGAAGAACCAGAAGAAGAGCGCCACCGGGTGGAGCTTCAGTTTCGCGTTCTCGCGCATCGGCGTGGCGATCGATTCGCCCTCGCGGACCGATTCGTACACGCGCTGATAGAGGTTTTCGAACACGGCGTTGCCCGAGGTCTCTTTGGCGATGTGAATCGCTTCGAGGATCGGCACGCCGCTGGAAACCAGCGTGCCGAGGGTTCGCATCGTTCGGGCGATGATGTTCTTCTCGATCAACTGCCCGAAAATCGGCACCTTCAAGGCGAACTGGTCCCAGCCCATCCGCCCGGCGTTGAACTTGCGGACCAGCTTGAGGAACAGCCACAGCCCGATCGGGCCCAGCGGGAGCGACCACCAGTAGCTGCCCACCCACTTCGAGATGGCGATGAGCATCTGCGTCATCGCCGGCAGCTCGGTGCCGAAGTCGGCGAAGATCTTCGTGAACGCCGGCACGATCTTCAGCATGATGAACACGAGGATGCCCACGGCGAAGGCGACCACCGTGATCGGATACACCAGCGCGCCTTTCACCTTGCGTTTCAAGGCCTGCGAACGCTCTTGGAACTCGGCCAACCGCTGGAGAATCACTTCCAGCGCGCCGCCGGCCTCGCCCGCCTTGATCATGTTCACATAGAGCCGATCGAACGCCTTGGGCGTTTTCGACATCGCCTCCGACAGCGTGGCGCCGCCTTCGATCTCGTCGATCACGTCGATTAGGCAGTTCTTCAACTGGCCGGGCTTCTGCTGGCCTTCGAGAATCTTCAGGCTGCGGAGGATCGGCAGGCCGGCGTCCTGCAAAATCGACAACTGCCGCGTGAAGGTGGTCAACTGCTTCGAGCCGACCCGCCCCAGGGCGAAGCTCTTGCCCTTCTTCTTGGCGGTCGATTTCTGCTCGGGCCCTTTGCCGCGGCTCTTCTTCACCGCGATTTTGGTGACGAAGTAACCCATCTGGCGGATGGTCGCTTGCGCTTCATCCTGCGACGGGGCTTCGATCACATCCTTGATCTCCTGCCCGGTGGCGTCCATCGCCTCGTACTGAAAAATCGGCATGGCTCATCCTCCCGTCGCCAACCGGCCCGCAGACCCGGTCGGCGACTATCCCGCGCCGGCCGCGATTCGGGCCGCCCCGCGGCGACCCAAGCTCAGCCGGCTTTTCGCAGCGTTAAGATCAATAGTCTGCCACGGTTTCCCGAATGACTTCTTCAATGGTGGTCGTTCCGCCGAACACCTTCTCCAAGCCCGAGGTGCGCAGCGGAATCATGCCCGATTGCAACGCGATGTCGCGAATCTTTTCGGTCGAGGCGTTGCTGTTGATCGCCTCGCGGAGCCGATCGTTGACCGGCATGTACTCGAACAGGCCCGTCCGCCCCTTGAACCCCGTGTTGTTGCAGGCGGCGCAACCGCGACCGCGGTAGAACGTCTTTCCCAGCACGTCGTCGGGCGTCAGGTCCAATTGGGCCAGCGTTTCGGTGCTGGGAACGGTGGGCTCTCGGCACTCTTTGCAAATGCGCCGCACCAAACGTTGGGCGAGCACGGCCTCCAAGGTGGCCGTCAGCAAGAACGGCGGCACGCCCATGTCGCGCATCCGCGTAACGGTCGATGGGGCGTCGTTGGTGTGCAGCGTGCTGAACACCAAGTGGCCGGTCAGCGACGCCTGCACGGCGATTTCCGCCGTTTCCAAGTCGCGGATTTCGCCCACGAGGATGATGTCGGGGTCTTGCCGCAAGATCGAACGCAGGCAGTGCGCAAAAGTGTTGCCGATCTGCGCATCGATGGGAATCTGCACGATGCCGTCGATGTTGTACTCCACCGGATCTTCGGTGGTGATCAGCTTGTCTTCAATGCAATTCAACTCGTTCAGCGCGCCGTAAAGCGTCGTGGTCTTGCCCGAACCGGTCGGGCCGGTCACCAGCACGATGCCGTTGGGCCGGCGGATCACCTCGCGGAACGCTTCGAGGATGTTCTGCTCCATGCCCACTTTTTCCAGGTCGAGCATCACCACCGACCGGTCGAGCACCCGCATCACGATGCTTTCGCCGAACATCGTCGGCAAAACGCTGACGCGCAAATCGACGCGATGGCCGCCCACGTTCAACTGAATGCGCCCGTCTTGCGGCAACCGTCGCTCGGCAATGTCGAGGTTGGCCATCACTTTGATTCGCGTGGTGATGGCGAACGCCAGATGCCGCGGCGGCGGCACCATTTCGTAAAGCACGCCGTCGGAGCGGATGCGAATCTTGAACTCGTTTTCGAACGGCTCGAAGTGCAAGTCGCTGGCATGGTCCTTGATGGCCATCAACAGCACCATGTTCAGCAGCTTCCGCACCGGCGCGCTGTCGGCCAGGGCTTCGACGCTGGTCAGATCGAGCGTGTCTTTCTCGGCCGCCTGCACGGCGGCCAGCAGCTCGGCGTCTTGCTCCAACCCGGCGATCAGCGATTCCACACTTTCGCCGCCGACGGCGTAGTAGCGGTCGAGCGACTTGCGTATGTCGCGCTCGGTGGCCACCACCGCGCGGATGTTGTACCCCAAGAAGCCCCGCAATTCGTCAATGATCGACAACTTCTGCGGATCGCACATGGCGATCGTCAGCGTGTTGTCTTCAAACGCCAGGGGAATGACTCGGTACATCTGAGCCATCGGCTCGGTGATGTAGCGAAGCACCTCGGGCGCAATCACCGCGTCGGCCAGCGACACGACCTGCATGCGGAATTGCTCGCCCAGCGCCTGGGCGAGCTGCTCGTCGGTAATCAAGCCCATGCTCAGCGCGATTTGCCCGAGCAACTCGCCGGGACGCTGCCGCTGCTCTTCCAGCAGCATCTCCAAGCGGTCTTCCGAAAGGAAGCCGAGATCGACCAGAATCTGACCGATACGCCGAATCGCCATGCGCCCAACTCCCCTCGCCGGTCGATCAACCGTGGCGAGCCTGTCTCCGGATGAACCTCACCGATGCTGCCGATCGATCGTCAGAACAACAATGCAGCCGCCCATGCGCCTTCCGCGCCCGCGAACCGGCCTATCACCCTTCGGCCCGGTTGCATCGTTCTCCTGAGCGTCAACAAACGATCTTCCTCTGAACATCGACGACGATCGCCGGCTCGTCCGCTGATCCGAACCTATTCGTCGCCGCCGCCGTTGCGATCCAGTCGCCCGCGCGCTTCTTCCTCGTCTTCGAACAGTCCCCGTTCGGCCCGCGCGATCTTCGAGGCCAATTCCTCGGGATTGTTCGCCTTCATCAGCACTTCTTTCTTCTCGACGATTCCATCGCGCCACAACTTGAACATGTGATCGTCGAGCAATTGCATGCCCAACTTCGCCCCGGTTTGAATCGTCGAGGTGATGCGGAACGTCTTGTTTTCTCGAATCAGGTTGGCCACGGCCGGAGTGACCACCAGCATTTCGTAGGCGGCCACGCGCCCTCCGCCGATCTTCGGCAACAGCGCCTGCGAGAGGATGCCGATGATCGAAGTGGACAACTGCGTGCGAATCTGCTCTTGCTGATTGGTCGGAAAGACGTCGATGATGCGGTTGACCGTGCCCTGAGCCCCGGTGGTGTGCAGCGTGCCCAAGACAATATGCCCGGTTTCCGCGGCCGTGATCGCCGTTTCAATCGTCTCCAAGTCGCGCATTTCACCGACGAGAATCACGTCGGGATCTTGCCGCAACGCCCGGCGAATGGCCTCGGCGAACGTGGGCACGTCCACCCCCAATTCGCGCTGGTTGACCGTCGATTTCTTGTGTTGGTGATAGAACTCGACCGGGTCTTCGATGGTGATGATGTGGTGCTCGTAGTTCTCGTTGATGTAATCGACCATGGCCGCCAACGTGGTCGTCTTGCCCGACCCGGTCGGCCCGGTCACCAAAATCAAACCGCGGGGCCGCTCGCACAACTTGGCCAACACCGGCGGCGTGCCCAAATCCTTGAAGTTCAGCAGCTTATTGGGGATCTGCCGAAGCACCATCCCCACATAGCCCTTCTGCTTGAAGACCGAAACGCGGAACCGCGCCTGGTCGCCAAAGGCAAAGCCGAAGTCGCTGCCGCCCACCTCCTGAAGCTCCTGCTGGCAACGTTCCGGCGTAATCGCCTTCATCAAGGCAACGGTGTCTTCCGGCTCGAGCGACTTGGTTTCCAGCCGCTTCATCTTCCCATCGAGCCGAATCACCGGCGGCTGCCCCACCGCAATGTGCAAGTCGCTTGCCTTGCGGTTGACCACCGTTTGCAGAAGTTTGTCGATCAGAATAGTTGCCATTTGGCGAAGCGCCCTACTCGGTGACTTATTGCTGGTTGCCCCCGGCCTTGCCGCAAGCCGACGCGAGAACCGCGGAGATACCAGGTTGAATTTTGCGGAGAAGAAGTTGCTCTGTTCCGAGTGCCTTGCCCTGGCGAGGACATTATTGGCACGTGTGCCGAAAAAGGCACGTCAATTTCCATGGATTGCGTGGCGGCCCTCGCGGGAACCCGATTATTCCGATTCCGACCGTTTCGCCACTCGAAGCACCTCGTCCAACGTTGTAATCCCTCGGCAGACCTTCGAAATGCCGTCCCAATACAACGTCCGCATCCCTTCGGTCATCGCGGCGCGACGAATCACTTCCGTCGGCGAGTTGTTAAACGTCAGCTCCCGAATCTTCGACGACATCAACATCAACTCGAAAATGCCCAAACGCCCCCGAAAACCACTGCCTTGGCAGTTTCCGCAACCGCGACCCTTCATAAACGTGGCCTTGGCCGCCATTTCGGGCGTAATGCCTGCCGCCTCTAGCACTACCTCGCTCGGAGTGAACGGCTGCTTGCATTTCTGGCAAATCACGCGCACCAAACGTTGCGCCATGATCGCCACCACACTGCTTGAGACCAAGTAGGGCGGGATGCCCATATCGATCAAACGTGTAATGGCACTGGGCGCATCGTTCGTATGAAGTGTACTGAAAACCAAGTGTCCAGTAAGAGATGCCTGGATGCCCATCTGCGCAGTCTCGGCATCTCGCATTTCTCCCACCAGAATCACGTTGGGGGCCTGACGCAGCATGGCGCGGATCACCCGGGCGAAGTCGAGGCCGATGTCGTGCCGAATCTCGACTTGGTTCACCCCGGGCAGGTAGTATTCCACCGGATCCTCGGCCGTGATGATTTTCCGGTCGGGCGTGTTCAGCTCGTTCAGGGCCGCGTAAAGAGACGTGGTTTTCCCGGAACCCGTCGGGCCGGTCACCAGGATGATTCCGTTGGGCCGATTGATCAGGCTCCTGATTTTTTGATAGTCGTCGTCGGCAAAACCCAACTGACGCAGCCCGACCTTAATGCTGTCTTTATCCAAAATCCGCATGACGCACGATTGGCCATGCACCGATGGGATGATGCTGACGCGAAGATCGAGTTCCTTGTCGTTGACAGTCACCTTGATTCGGCCGTCTTGCGTACGACGCCGTTCGGCAATGTCGAGTTTCGAGAGAATCTTGATACGGGATAGGATCGCTCCCAACAGACGCCGCGGGGGGCTATCGCGTTCCACCAGCACGCCATCGATCCGGTAGCGAACCCGAATTCGATCTTCAAACGGCTCGATGTGGATGTCCGACGCCCGAAGCTGCACCGCCTCGCTGATGATTAAGTGCACCAAACGGACGATCGGGGCGCTGCTTTCGTCAACGTCTTCCTGAGTGGCGGCAGAGTCGGCCTCGGTTTCGGTGAAGTCGATGGCCGTGTCGGTAAACTCTTGCAGCATCGAGTCGGCGCTTTCGCCCACCGTTTGCCCATAGTACCGATTGATCGCCTCAAGGATGGCCTCGCGGGGGGCCAAAACAGGCGTGATTCGCCGGTTGAGGATGAACTGGAGCTTGTCGAAAACGTCGTAGGCGTCGGGCTTGCTGACCACAACCTTCAGCTCGCCGTCGTCCTCGGCCAAAGGAATGATCGCGTTTTCGCGGGCGACCGACTCGGGCACCAGCTCCACGACCGACGGCGGGATGACCGCCTCGCTGAGCTTGACCCAATCCAAACCCCATTCCTGGGCCATTGCTCGCGTTACGTCTTCGCCGGTCGCATAGCCCAGCCGGATCAGTGCATCGGCCAGCTCCATGCCCGACTCTTTGGCCATCTGCTTGGCTTCGTCGAGCTGGTCGATGCTGACAACTTTCTGCCGGACAAGGATTTCGGCGAAATCCGATTTTCTTTTGGCCGCCATAGGGGCTCCTATCGAGGATCAGATTCGCTCGGCAACGAACCCGAGCGACCCAGCTCCGGTTCTACCGGACGAAACCCGACGCCCAAGCCGCTGCGCCGCTGCGAGCGTCGATAGACACAATTCCCCACCACTGCGAAAAGCGCGATAAGCAAGAACGACGGGCGCAAATAGCCGCCGCCAACACGGCATGCGCGCCCGGGGATCTTTGGCCGCTCTGGGGCTGCAATCACTCCGCCCCGCCGCAACCAGGGACCGGAACGCCGAAAAAACGCCCTAGAGAGTCCGACACCATCGCCAAGTTTAGCCTACCGACGCAGGTTGCCCTTGTCAATCAATCCGCATTGACGCCGCAAACCCGAATCGCCATAATCCGGCCCGTTTTTCTCCGAATCGTCGGAATTCGCCCGGTTCCTCGCAGCCCCGGGGCTTGCCCTTGTTCCGGCCAACGAACGCCCGCAACGCCCGCCGCCCATGCTCAGCGGCCCGCTCAGGCCGATCGGCCCGGCCTGTCGGCTTGGCCCGTTCGACCCGTGTTGGCGTTGTCGGCACTCTTCTTTTTCTTATTGGTGCGAGTGCCTCTGCGGCGGGCGCGCGGTGGTTGCTTGGCGGGCGATGGGACGGGGCACGGATTCGTTGGGCGGTCGGCTTGTTGATCGTGCTGATGCTGGGCGTGGCCAACGCTTCGGCGCAATCCTCCGGTTCTCAGTCGCCTGTGGCCGAGGCCATCGACGGCGGCCGGTCGATTTACGACCCCGTCTTCCAAGGCCGCGAGCCGGCATCGGCCTGGATTGGCGGCCCACGGCCCGAGTCGGAAACGCTCGGCGGCCCTTCGCCGATGTCGTCCGAAACCGATGCCGGCCCCGGATGGTTTGCGCGCCTTGCCGGACGGCCGAGAATGGGATCGCAAGTCCACCGCGAAAGCTGGTTGCGCCGCCCGCTGAACGCCACCTGGTTTCTCGGGGGCGTAGTAGGCAGTCCGATGATCGACGACTGGGTTCGCGGCGATGGCGGCGTGTTCGGCGGCGTTCGGCTCGGATGGGATTTCGATCACTACTGGGGCGCCGAGTTTCGACTTGCCTTCGGATCGATGCAACTGATCGATTCGCAACGCGCCGTCGATGCGCAGCACTGGCACGACTCACTCGCCGGTTTCAGCCCGAACGATCCATACTACCATCGCTTCGACGGCACGCGCAATGCCGACATGTTTCTCTACGACATCAACCTGCTCTATTATCCCCGGGGCGACGATCCGATTCGCCCTTATCTTACGGTTGGCATCGGCGGTGCTCAGTTCACGCTGATCGACCGACTGGGCCGGAGCTACGAAGCGACGCTGCTGACCATGCCGTTCGGCATCGGCCTGAAGTACCATTGGACCGACTGGCTGGCGTTGCGCTTCGAGTTGTGCGACAACGTGTCGTTCGGCGCCGCCGGGTTATCGACGATGCACAACGTTTCGGTGGTGGGCGCCGCCGAATTCCGCCTGGGCGGCTCGCGGCGCAGCTACTGGCCGTGGACGCCCGGCAGGGCGTCGTGGTGATCGGCCCATGAACGATGGAGCGATTAGGGCGTTGATCATCGCCGCCGCGGCGCTGGGGCACGGATTGCTTTGGCTGGGCGCGCTGAATCGGTTCCACGGAATGCCGTTCTCCCGACCGGCCATTCGCCGCGTCAACATTGCCATTGTCTTGTTGGCCGCCGGTTTACCCATCGCGTGGACCTGTTGGCGGGCGGCTTTCGGATGCGGGCCGATGGCGTGGGCCGACCAAGCCCTCTGGCTCAACGCCGGGCATCTCTTCTGCCGCGGTTATCTGGGCGTGTGCATTGCGGCCGCGGCGATCGGCTTGTCCGTCGGCATCGCGCGAATCATCGCCGACCGCCTCGCGCCCGAGCCGCCCGCCGTTTGCCGAGTGCTCAACTTCCCCCGAGCCGCTCCGCACCCTCTTCTGCGGATTCCGGGCAATCAAAGCCTGGAGGTGGCTCTGGTCGATCGCGAAATCGTGATGCCGCGTTGGCCGACCGAACTCGATGGGCTCAGCCTACTGCATCTCTCCGACTTGCACGTCTCGCCGCGGTTGGGCCGATCGTTCTTCACCGACGCGCTCACCTGCTGCGCGGGACGGCCCGCCGACTTGGCCGCCGTTACCGGCGATATTCTGGAAGACCCTGAATGCCTCGATTGGCTGCCCGACATTTTCGCCCGTCTTCGCGCGCCGCTGGGCGTATATTGGATTCGCGGAAACCACGAACTGAAATCCGACTCGGCTCGGCTCCGCGCCGCACTCGACGATTGCGGGCTTATTTGCCTCAGCGCCCGCTGGCTGCCGATTGCGTGCCGCGGCGCGTCGATCGTTTTGGCGGGCAACGAACTGCCCTGGTTCCCGCCGGCCGCCGCGATGGATGCCGCACCCGCGCCGGCCCCCCTCGGCCCGCCGCGAATCGCCTTGCTGCACAGCCCCGATCAATTCGGCTGGGCTCAGCGCGAACAGTTCGACCTGGCCTTGGCCGGCCACGTCCACGGCGGACAAGTGCGACTGCCGCTGTTCGGTCCGCTGCTGGCGCCGAGTCGCCGCGGGCTGACCTACGCGCGGCGGAGCGTCTATCGCCGCGGGCCGACCGTGATGCACGTTAGTCGCGGGCTATCGGCCGAGTGGCCGCTCCGCATCGGCTGCCGCCCCGAAGTTGTGCGACTTATACTGCGAGCCGCAGCGACAACAGCAGAGTCGCCGGGCCGCGCGGCCGGTTCATCGGACGAGATTCCCGCAGACACCTGAAGCAAAATGCGCCGTCAGACCCGTTGATCGGCGCAAAAGCAACGCAACCGCGGAATCTCGGGCCGGCGATCGGACCATCGGCGGCGGTCCTCCGTTGGTCGGCCTCCTCTTTGCATTGCTGTTCCGAGGGTCGGCAAACAGGTCTGCACCATCAGCAAATCGGCTGACAGCGCAGGAAATCAGCCGGTCGCGCACGCAAGAGAACGGAATCGCATTCCCGCTTTCTCCAGAGCAGGGCGCGAAGCTGTTGATTGAGTAAACCGCCGGCTTTCCGAGACCGAAGCGAGCCGTTCTTCGAGCGACTCACTGCGAGCCTTTGAGCAACTCGTCGAGAAGCGGGTCCATGGCGTTCGCCCAAAGCGCGTAGCCTTGGGCGCTCAGGTGCAGTTTGTCGCCGACGTACATCTCGAGTTTCAGCTCGTCGTCGTTCGTCAGCATGTGTTCGCTGAAATCGAGGAAACGCACCCGTCGTCCGTCGGCCAGCTTGGCCAGCGCGGCATTGATGTGGCGCACCCGTTCCCGGCCTTTGCCGTCGCCCTTGTCGAAAAAGTGCGTGTTGCCCAACAGCAGCACCTTCGCGTTGGGGCATTTCTCCTTCAGCCTTCCCAGCACGGCATCGACGCCCTGAACCGTGTCGGCCGCATCGAAGCCCGGCCAAAGATTATTGATTCCTATGCACAGAACAACCACGCGCGGGTCGAGCCCGTCGAGGATGCCGTGATCGATCCGCCAAAGAACCTGCGGCGTGCCGTCGCCGCCCACGCCGAAATTGACCGCCCCCAGTTTCGCGTAGCGATCCTTCCATTGGGGCTGCTCGTGCCAACCCAAGGTGAGCGAATCGCCGAGGAAGACCACTGCCGCCGGGCCTTCTTTCGCCCGCTTCTGTTGCCCCTCGACGATCTGCCGCCACGCGTGCGGATAGTCGGGATAGAAGCCTTCGGCCGGATCGCACGAGTTCTTCGGCTTCGGCGGACCGGCGGGCTTGGGCCGGGCCGCGGACTGCGGCTGCGCGCCCGCGCCGGGGTCGCTGCCGTCGAGGCTCACGTCATCGAGCCAGGCCGCTCCCGGGCCTTGCAGCACCAACACCACCGCCGCCCGAGCCGCGCCGGCGGGAATGACGACTTCACCCTCGGCCTTGCGCCAGTCGAACCCGGTCAGGGCGTTGCCCACCACTTTCAGGTCGATCCCCTTCCAGTCGGCCGAAAAGCTTTGTAGGGCCAGCATGGCGTTGCCGCCGCCGTCGGCGCGAACCCAGCCGCATAGTTTCACCCGCTCGCCGCCTTTGACCTCGAAGAACTGCGAAACCTGCGCGTGGGCCGGGCCATCTACCGCTTCGATCGCCAACGAGGCCGGGGCCGAACGATAGGTGGCCGTGTCGCGCATCACCTTAATCTTGCCGCGGCCGACCCATTGGTTCGTCCAATGCTCCGGCACGTCTCTGCCGTCGGTCATCGACGGGTTCTTCACGGCGAGCTTCACCGGGGCCGACGAGTCGGCCCCGGCAACACCCAGCAACAACAGAAAACACGGGACGAGGGTGATTCTCATAAAGAGGGTTCAAGCAACATAAGGGAAGTTGGGGGTCATTCAGCCCGCGCCGCCGCGTCGACCGCTCGGTCGGCCAGCGGGCCGAGCAGCCGAGCTTTCGCAACCGGTTTGATTTGCCGGGCCTGCCACACATCGGCGCCCTCATCGGGCGACACAGTGCGGAGCTTCGCGCGGCGGTGGAACAATCGGCCTTCGCGCCGGCGCACAACAAACGTTGAATGGTTGAATTCACAAGCGCCGGCGCGGAACAGGCCGTCCGTTGTGCGAAGCCGGGCGGGTTCCCGCACAAGGACGCAGTATCAAGGGCGACGCCCAACTCGCCCGCCGCGTCTGGCGGGCGGTCACTTGCTTTTGGGCGACCGGGCGGCCACCGAGCGTCGGACCAGCGTGCGCCGTTTGCTGGGCAGTCCGTTTTGCCCCAGCACGCGCTGGGCTTTGGCCAAGTCGTTCACCTTAATCACGGCCACAACGCCGGCCTTGCCTTTTCCGCCCGGGCCGAACGAGCAGTAGGCATAGTCGATGTTCAGATGTTCGGCGGCCAGCTTTTCGCAGATCTTTCGGAACGCACCCGGTTGACTGGGAACGTCGGCCAGCAGCACCTCCGTGGCCTCGTAGCGGATGTTGAAATCGTCGAGCACCTTGGCTGCCGTTTGATGATCGTTGGGTACGAAGCGCACCGTGCCGCGATCTCCCGAATCCATTACTGTCAACGCCCGAAACGAAACCTTGCCCTTCGCCAATGCGGCCAGCATGTCGGCGAGCCGCCCGGGCTTATTGACCAGTTTGACCGAAAGCTGCTTTGCCGTTTGCATGAGTCGTCCTTTCACGAACAAGACCTGACGGCATCAGAAACAACACACGCGCCCAGCCGGCCGGAGCAAGCAGGCCGACCATCTCTCTGGTTGCTCCCGACGGGTTGTTCGGCGGCCTGCGGCGGCATGGTCCGTTTGCACGAACAGAATGCCGGACGCCGCCTGCCGACCGAGGCATTAAGAAGTCTATACCGGTGGGAAGAAAAGACCAATGCCCCACCACCCCGCCGGCGCGTCGGCCCGACCGTGAGCCGGTGGTGGGGCATCCGCGGCCTGCCGGCTCGGGACTGCGCCGCCGATTGTCGCCGCCGAGAAAATCGGTGAATGCGGCTCTTGCCCACCCGATCGGCAGGTCGATTTCGCGATCGATCCATTCCATGGATCAGGGCTTTCGATCAGTGCGCACGAATTGAAGCCGGCTCAACGCGGAAAAGGCGATCGGCCGCCAATTCGCCGCCGTCGCACAATAGGCCGGCTTTCTCCAACAAGCTCGCTGTATCAGACGCAAACCGCTTTACTGGGGTTTTCGGCCCTGCACTTTTTGCCAGTCTTCGACCAGGGCGCGCCGCGCATAGGCTTCGTACAGGGCGGCCATTTGCGCGGCGCGATCGGGGAACTTCGCCACAAGGTTGTTGCTTTCGGTGCGATCGCGGCTCAGGTCGTACAGCTCCCACGGCTTGCCGTGCTTGGCGACAAGCTTCCAATCGCCCACGCGCACCGCGCGGTTGCCTTCGTGTTCCCAGTACAGGGCCTCGCGTTCGATTGGTTTGTTCTCGAAGGCGGGCAAAAGGCTGCGGCCTTCCAGCGGCGTGGCGTCGGCCGGATAGGCTGCGCCGGCCAACTCGCGGCACGTGGCCGCCAGGTCGATCACATGGCCCGGCTGCGCCCGCAGTTCGCCGCGGGCGGCAATGCCGCGGGGCCAATGCGCGATAAGCGGGGTGGCGATGCCGCCCTCGTGAACCCAATGCTTGTACTCGCGGAACGGGGTGTTCGACACGTTCGCCCAGCCGCGCCCATAGGCGACATACGTGTCGGCCGGGCCGGGCATGACCTTCGATCCCATGCGCACCGGAAAACCGTCGCGGGTTTGCCTCGGAACGCTGCCCGCGGCGGCGAATTCCTCGGGCTTCATCGGGGGCAAGGTCGGCTGGGCGGGCCGCTCGATGTTCGGATGTTCTTTTTTGCCGCTGCGGCCCATCGGCTCGGCGCACGCTCCGTTGTCTTGCAGGTAAAAGATCAACGTGTCGTCGAATCGGCCGGTTCGTTTCAGCTCGGCTACGATGCGGCCGATGCCCTGGTCCATGCGATCGACCATTGCGGCGTAAACCTCCATGCCGGCCGCCTCCCAGCGCCGGTCGGCCACGGCCTCCCACGACTCGGCGCCCGGCGAAAGCCCCTGCGCCGGATCGATCACGCCGAGCCGGGCCGCCTTTTCAAACCGTGCCTGCCGAATGGCCGCATATCCAGCATCGTACTTGCCCCGGTACTTGGCAATGTCCTCCGGCAGCGCGTGCATCGGCCAATGGGCCGTCGTGAAGGCGACGTACATGAAGAAGGGTTTGTCGGCATGCTGGCGGGCATGGTCGGCAATGAAGCGGACGGCGTGCTCGGCAATGGCGTCGGTGTAGTAATAGACCGCGGGCCGATACTCCGGGTCGGCATAGGGCGAAATCATCGTGTTGTCGCGGACCAACGACGAAGGATCGAAAAAGCTGCCCGCCCCGTGGATCGTGCCGTAGTAGCGATCGAAGCCCCGCTGCAACGGCCAATTGTCTTTCGGACCGTCGGGCGCCGTATGGCGAGTGACATGCCACTTTCCGACGGCGTAGCTGCGGTAGCCCGCGGTGCGCAACACCTCGGGAATGGTCCGGCAAGACGTGTTCAGGTTGCCGGTGTAGCCGGGCAACTGTTTGTCGTCCATCATGTGCCCGACGCCCGCCTGATGCGGATAGAGCCCGGTGAGCAAACTGGCTCGTGTGGGGCAACATCGGGCGGTGTTGTAGAACTGGGTGAATCGCAGCCCGCCCTGCGCCAAAGCGTCGAGATTCGGCGTGGCGATTTCGCCGCCGTAGCAGCCGAGATCGGAATAGCCCATGTCGTCGGAGAGGATCACCACGATATTCGGCCGCGGCGCGGCCCCGGCGGCAGGCTCGGCCGCCAGGCATGGAAAGGCCGAAAGGACCGGAACGATTGCCAGAACCAACTCGATTGCCCATCGGCGCCAGTTCGGGCGCAGGCTCCTGTCATCGAGCCGACCAATAGGCGACGCTTGCGCTCGAATGGAAGCCGCATCCGGCCGGCGATGAGCCTCTTGAAGCCCGACTGACGCCCCGCGATCAATGCTTCTCTGACGCATGGCGGTTCCTCCGCGACGGTGACAGCGCAACAATGGGCCCCGAGGTTTGCCAACGAGAACCGGCATTCCGGCCCGCCCTGAAAATATCATGAACGCACGGCCGAATCAAAGCGCCGAACAACCGACCGCATAGAACCGGCGCCGATCGCCGCCGGATAAGCCCATCGGAACGCACCGTCGGGCAAATCCATTTGCCCGTCCCATCAATCGACACCCGAACAAGACAATGGACGGCCGAACGTGATCGGAGCGGCAAGACCACTTCGTCCGCCCGGTGCCAAGCAGCCAAAGGCAAAGATCGCCGGGCGCCGCGGCGAATCCACCGGGGGCCGCGGCGGGCTTGTCCCGCCGTGCTTTACTCCAACAGCCAAGACGAGCCGCTGCACTCTCCGAGCCAAGAGCAACCAAGTCCCCGCACTGCCGGGCAAGCCGGCAGTGGCACACAATCGGCCGATGTGCCCTGCCGAAAGTGTCGCACGCTTCCGCCCTCTTGTGTCTTACGGCCCCGCAATGGCCGAGCTATCGGGGCCAACCAGCAGGGCAGGGCTTCCTTATCAATGGTTTGCTTCTGAAGCGGTCCGAAGTGGCGGCATCCGCCCACGTTGGGATCGTCCTCAGGATTTTCCGCTTGTGAACACCGGCGACATACAGATAATATTCGCCGTAACGATTAGGCCATCCACAACCAGGCGGAACGGGGTGCTTGGAGCAGCCTATGGCGGCCGAACGCGGTCAGATCATGACGATGGACGAGCTGGCGGAGTACCTGAAGATATCCAAGTCCACGCTCTACAAGCTCGCCGACGAGAACAGAATCCCCGGCACGAGGATTGGCAAGCGATAGCGCTTTCACAAGGACGCCATCGATGAGTGGGTGAAGCGCGGCCCAGGCACTCCGGCTAGCGAGGCCGGCGACAACGATCGGTGAGGATCAACGATGCGAGAGATACTTGGCAAGGCGAAGACCATCCGAGAACTGCTTAGCGGCGCGAAGTACTCCATCGACTACTATCAGCGAGAGTACCGCTGGCAGAACAAGCAGGTTTCGGAGTTGATCGATGACCTCACTGGTCGCTTCCAGGAGGACTACGAGGAGGGGCACGCCCGCGAGGAGGTCGAGAAGTACGGGCATTACTTCCTCGGCTCGATCATCATCAGCCACAAGAACGGCCAGAACTTCATCATCGACGGCCAGCAGCGCCTGACGACCCTGACGTTGCTGCTAATCTACCTGCACAACCTCCAGAAGGACCGCGAGGATGCCGTTCACGACATCGAAAAGATGATCTTCTCACAGAAGTACGGCAAAAAGTCCTTCAACATCGATGTCGAAGAGCGACTGGCGTGCATGGAGGCGATCTTCGAAGACCAGCCCTTCGACGATACCGACAGCCCGGAGTCGATCCAGAACATCCTGGCGCGATACGACGACATCAAGGACCTGTTCCCCTCGGAACTGACAGGCAATGCGCTGCCGTATTTCATTGACTGGCTGATCGAAAACGTCCACCTTGTCGAGATCACCGCTTACAGCGACGAGGACGCCTACACGATCTTCGAGACGATGAACGATCGCGGCCTGTCGCTGACACCTACGGAGATGCTCAAGGGCTACCTTCTTGCCAATATCAGTGACTCCCAAGTCAAGACCCGCGTCAACGGGAATTGGAAACGCACCATCGACCGCCTGACGCGCTTCGGAAAGGACGAGGATGCGGACTTCTTCAAGGCTTGGCTGCGCAGTCAGCGGGCCAAGACGATCCGCGAACGCAAGAAAGACGCGACGCCAGGCGACTTTGACCGGATCGGCACCGAGTTCCATCGCTGGGTGCGCGACAACCGCGATGAACTGGGCCTGGTGCAGTCGACCGACTTTGTCCAGATGGTCGAGCACGAGATTGCTTTCTACGCCCGCGAGTATATGAAGATTCGCAGTGCGGGCTCGACCTTCACGCAAGGTCTGGAACACATCTTCTACAACGCCCAGAACGGCTTCACCCAGCAATATGTAAACGCCGGTTGAATAGTGTGGCGCGGGACGGTTGAAAAGCGTGGCGCTCGGGATGAAGGAAGGCTTCAGTGTAACTCCAGGGTGAGGGGAAAGGAAGAAGGTTCCCCTGCCCGAGGGCAGGGGCCGGTCGCAACGA
>JARKPK010000085.1 GCA_029975295.1 Thermoguttaceae bacterium
CACTCCCGGCCTCGATGGTCGTGTTCCGGGATTGCCGCAATGGCTGGCGATCGGCCCGCGGTACGGTCTCCGACCCGGAAGCAGACGCGAAAACAAGCTGCGCCGATCCCAAGATCGATGCACTCCACGAACCGGCGGGAATTGCGGAGCGATACGCACGTACAGTAATTAGTGCGAGTCGGTTGCCTCGGTAAGCCCGCAAAGATGGTTCAAAGCGAACGGTTCCGACTGCCTACCCCCCCTTCAGTTGCCGCGGGCATCCACAATCTTACGCGCAAGTTTTATTGCAGAAACTAGAGTTGCTTGCGGTTCTTTCCGCGGCAGAGGCGCGCCCATCCGGGCGGCGCTGGGGGCGTTGTTTGGAAAGCCGTTTGCCCAGCAGTGCCGAAAACCAACTCTGCCGAGAGCCGGAAACCTGGGCGGCACGGTTGGCTCGGCCGACCGCGACTCCCAACGTATTGCCACTCCCGCTTGAAAAACAGGAAGAAGACTTACCCGGCGCGGGCCGGAGCACAATCGATCCAACGGCGTCTGACGCGCGAACCGAATCGACTGGGGGCAGGAGTTCGGTCTATGAGTAATGTGGTTATTGCAAAGAAACCGGCCCTGACTGATCTGCGCCGGCGGATCAGCGAGATCGGTTCGCTTCCTCAAGTCGCCTTGCGGGTGATGGAGGTGGCCAACGATCCGAATTCGACGGCCGCCGATCTGAAAGCGATCATGGAAACCGACCCGGCGCTCAGCGCGCGGGTGCTGCGGTGCGTCAACTCGTCGGCCTACGGCACGCGCGTGCGGATCACCAACTTGCAGCACGCCATCGCCTTTCTGGGAGTTAAGCAAATCCGCAACCTGGCGATGACCGCCGGCGTGTCGCGGATGTTCGACGCTGCCGAGCACATCGGCGCCTACCAGCGCCGCAACCTTTGGAAGCACATGGTGGCCGTGGGCATCTGTGCGCGGATGATCGCCATGCGGCTGCGCTTCCAAGATTTTGAAGACGTTTTTGTGGCCGGCTTGTTGCACGACATCGGCATCGTACTCGAAGACCAGCACGCGCACGACCTGTTCGAGAAGGCGATGCTCGATCCGGCCCCCGGCGAACCGCTTGTTTCCATCGAGCAGAACCACCTGGGGTTCGACCACTGCGCGTTGGGCAAGGCGGTGGGCAGCGATTGGAAG
>JARKPK010000095.1 GCA_029975295.1 Thermoguttaceae bacterium
AGGGCGGTTGGGCGGGATCGAATCGCAGCGAAGGCTTGCCCGAGCCGGCCGCGCCTGAGCCGGCGCCCGAGGCTTCAGCCGGCGCAACTCCCGATCGTTCCGGCGTTGCATCGGCGTACGCCGGTGTCGAGGCTTCCCTCGTAGGCGCTGTTGCCTCGCTGGCGGCCCCGTCGCGGCGCACCAGCGGAGCGTGTTCGCGCCCCGAATGGGCCGCAGCCGCGTTGGCATCGTCGCGCAGCAAGCCGGGCACGGTGCGAATATGCACGTCTTGCTGCGGGAAGGCGATTTCGATGCCCGCTTCCCGGAAGAGCCGATCGATGGCCGAGTTCACCTCGTGCAGCACGGTGTTGCGGTTGTCCATGTTGGGCAGGAAGCATCGCAGGACGAAGTCGAGCGAGCTGGACCCGAACGAATGGAAGACCACCTGGGGGGCGGGATCGTCGAGCACCAGCGGGTGTTCTTTGGCGGCGCGGAGCAGCAGTTCGGTGGTCTTCTGCGTGTCGGAACCGTAGGCCACGCCCACATTGATCACCAGCCGGTTCACCTGATCGGAAAGCGTCCAGTTGAGCACGCGCCCGGTGATGAATTCCTTGTTGGGGACGATCAGCTCCTTGCGGTCCCAATCGACGATGGTTGTAGCGCGCATGCGAATTCGGGCCACTTTGCCGTTGACCTCGCCGACGGTGATCACGTCGCCCACGCGGATCGGCCGTTCGAGCAGAATGATCAGGCCCGATACGAAGTTGGCGAAAATCTCCTGCAACCCGAAGCCCAACCCCACGCCGACCGCCGCGACGAGCCATTGCACCTTCGACCAGCTCAAACCGATCATGCCGCACGAGGTAGTCAATCCGACAATCACGATCAAGTAGCGCGACACCGTGGCGCATGCGTAGCGCACTCCGGCATCAAACGGCAAGTGTTGCAGCAGGGCCAGTTCCAGCAACCCGGGGATGTTTCGGGCGGCCGTGACCGTCATGCCCAACACCACCAGGGCCAGAATCAGATTGGCCAGCGTGATGGCGGCCGGCCGCTCGACGGTGCGGGTTTCCATCGTGCCGCCGGGCGTCTTTTCCACGACCGACTCCAAGACCGTCGTTTCCCAAAGCCGCACTTCGTTGAGGAATCGCAGAGCGGGCGTGACATCGACCCATACCATCCAGGCCGAAAGCAGTCCGCCGACAATCAGCGTGTATTCCACGAGCCGGCGCGTTTGAGTGTTGATCGCGGCCAAGTCGCGTTCGGCGGGCAAGGGCGTGGGCAGCTCGGCGGCGGCAGCGTCGTCGCCGGCGGCTTCGAGCTGCGCGCGGCGCCGCCGCGCCTCTTCGATCGCCAGCTTGCGGCGGCTGACCAGAATCCATCGCAGCAGCAACGATCGCAACAACACGAAGGCGAAAGCCAGGTAGGCCGTCAGCGCCAACCGCGCGGCCAATTGCTGGGCAGTGTAGTAGTATCCTACGGCAGCCAGCACGGCCAGCGCCACGGGCATGAGCACGGCCGCCGGATACCAGACGTAGCGAAGCCGATCGAACCAACCGCCGCGATGCTCGACGAGCCATTGATGAAACACCCCGCCGCTCGGCCGAAGGATGCGTTGCAGCGCCAGCGACGAGAGCAGCAGAGCGGCGATGAACGCCATGCGCCCCAGCGAGCCGTCCCATCGGTCGTTGCTTTGTTGATCGAGAGCGGCCACCAGAAAGGCCGTCGCCGCGCCGGGCCAGCGGAGCCACCCGGCGCCTTGGCGCAACGCGCGGACGGCCCACTCCGACCAGGCGAAATGGGCCTCGGCCAAACCGGCCGTCCGACAACTCACATAAATCAACTGAATCACGAAGAAAGCCTTGGCTGCGGCGAGCAAGCCCGAACCGACGGCTTTGCACAACTCCGAGGCGTCGAACGGCGCCGCAAGCCGCCAGCCCAAGTAGGCCGCCGGCGCGGCCCAGGCCGCCGAGGCCAGCAGGGTGAGCACCAGCGCATGGATCGTCAAGCTGAAGCGATAGCAGTTGGCCTTGCGCACCTGTTCGCCCAGTTCGCGCAAGCGGCGCAACAACGCCGGGCGAAGGAAAATCAGCGGAACCAGCGCGAGCAGCGCCAACAGCGGAAGAGCCGGCTTGTGCATGGCGTCGGTTGCCAGCGCCCGGCCCAGTTCCGACCAACCTTCGGGCCCCAAAAGCCACCACGCGGCGTCGCCGCCGTGCCGCAAATCGTCGGTTTGCAGCGGGGCGTCGCTGGTGATCCACAGCACGCGCTCGTCGATGAAGCGGGCGCATTGTTCAGTGGCCTCCACCAATCGGCGTTCGGCATTGTCGAGATCGACGAGTTTCTCGAAGTAGGAGTGGTGATCGTTGATCAGGGCGTCGAGGTAATCTTTCTGATTGCGGATCGCATCGCGGACCAGCGGCCCGATCGACGCAGGATCGACCCCGGCCGCCCCGACCAATTGCGCCATCATCTGCTGAGTTCGCGATTCGACGTCGGCCGATTCCGCCCGCCGATCACGAAGTTGCAGCAGCGTCAGTTGCGTTTCGGCGATCAACATCTGCCGCGCGCTCAGGTCGCGCCGCCGTTGCGATATGCTGGGCAGAGCGTCGCGCTGCTTGCGGAGCAGCAGGCCGATGGCGTTGGTCAGCCCCACCGCATCGACCTTTTCGCGGGCCCGCTTGAACTGGTCTTCCACCTGATGCAGCAGTTGCGTGGTTTGCTCCAACTGCGACGTCAACGCCGTGATCTTGTGCGCGATCTCTTTGCGTTGCTCGGCCATGGCCGCGTTCTCTTCGGCCAATCGGCGAACGGCCGGATGGGCGCGCAACGCGTCGAGTTTGGCGGTTTGCGCCTGGCGGGCGGCCTCCGCTTGGCGCCGTGCGTTGACCATCTCCTGCAACTGCTTGATCTCTTGTTCGGCCAACACGACGCGCCGCTGCCCGAGGTCGCGTTGCACCGGCAGAAGCTCGGCGGTCGCTTCGAAGGCCGCCCCTTGCCGGTCGATCGCCATCAGCTCCTGTTCGGCCGCGCGGCGTTGCGCCCAACTAAGCACGCGACGGGCGGCCGCAAGCGGGTCGCGCTCGTCGCTGGGCGTCTGCAACTCGGCGCTGAGTTTGCTCAACGTCTGGCGAAGTTCGCCCGACCGCTGCGCGGTCTGTTCGCGCTGCACGGCGCGCCGCTTCGGCTCGGCTTCCAGTTTTTCCAGCTCGGCGCGAAGCCGCGAAAGCTCGCTTTCGCGGTTGACGATCGCCTGTTCGATCTCCTTGATGGTCGCCTCGGGCGGCACGACGATCGTCCGCTCGGCCGGTTGGGCAGCCAACTCGGCCTTGGTTTGCTCGATCATCGAAGGCGCGTGCAGCGCCATTTGGGCGAACTGCGTGGTCTTCTCCGACCACTCCCGCACCTTGCCCAACGATTGTTGCGCCTCGTCGTAGATCGTCTTCAGCGTCTTCCGCGTGGCCTCGTCGAGGCCCGGGCTCTGCTCAATCTGGCGCAAGCGCAACTGGATCAACTCGGCCATCGAATCGTCGCCCGAGGGCGACATGGCGGCTTCCGACGCTCGGCCGGGCGCGAGCCGGCCGCCAAGAATCAATGCCGCCAAAACGACAAAGAACCCAGCACGAAAAGAAGAACCGCAGATACCCCACATAGCCGGCGCCCTCGTCCATCGCAGCCGACAGGTCCGAACAAACCACGGCCTGTCGCCCAAAGGGCGTCTTGTACTGCAATGAGCCGAGGGGGTGAAGACCAATTCGGCCCAGAGGGCAGGATGGGTAATGTGCGCAGGTTGCGGGCCGGGCTTATGCGGCGTCGGCCGCGGGAGCGAGCCGCGAAATCAGTTGCCGCACCGCTCGCTCCAACGCAGTCAATGCCTCATCCGGTTCGGCGCAGTCGAGGTCGTCGATGTGCCAATACTCGATGCGTTTGGCCCACTCGGGGAACAGTTGCATCATGGCGGGCCGATGCTCGGCCTCTTTGACGGCCACAACCAAGTCGGAGTGGACCAAATCGACGGCCGTTAGCTGCTTCGGCTGACGCGGGGCGGCGGGCGGGTCGATGCCGCGGCGGCGCAGCCCATCGATCGTGTAGGGAGAGATCGGGCCGATGTTGCCCCAATGGCCCACCATCAGCCCGCGCGAGTCGGCTCGCCAATCCAAGCCCGATTGCTCGGCCCAGTGATTAAACACGTGCTCGGCGAATCGACTGCGGTAGTAGTTTGCCGAACAGAGAAAAAGCACCGTCTTATGTCGGGTATTCATATTCTTCATTTCGAGCCGGAATAGCCACGCGGCCGGGCTGATGGACAGTCGAGGACCGTGGCCAAAGACAAGCGCCGTTGCGCTTTCATCCGTTTCGCGGGCAGCCGAACATGCTTTCGCCGGATCGAGTGTCGATCGACGGAGCGGCGCGGTTCATTCCCGCCGGCAGATCTCACGACCTAGATTGGAACGGCCCTCCGCGTCTTTGGCAAGGGCCTTGGTTGGTTGGCAAGGCTGATTCGGTCTGCACATCTGCAAAGAACAGACAGACGGTTGCGGGTCTTGCGAGCGGGGCGTTGTTCAATTTCGGCGGCTTGATTGCGAACCGAGTCTGAGAGCGTTTGAATTGTTAGCCCTTTGTTTTGCGAAGGCGCATAACCCAACCGCGCAGCGTATCGAGGTAGAGATAGATTACTGGGGTGATGTAAAGGGTGAGCAACTGCGAAACCAGCAGGCCGCCCAGCACGGCCAAGCCCAATGGGCGGCGCGATTCCGAGCCGGGGCCCACGCCCACCGCTACCGGAATGATGCCCATCAGGGCCGCCATCGTGGTCATCATGATCGGGCGAAAGCGGACCAAGCAGGCGTCGAAGATCGCATCGCGCGGGCTCTTGCCCTCGGTGCGTTCGGCTTCAAGGGCGAAGTCGATCATCATGATCGCGTTCTTCTTGACGATGCCCACCAGCATAATCAGCCCGACGAACGAATACACGTTCAACTCCGACCCGAACAGCAGCAACGTGGCCAGCGCGCCTACCCCGGCCGAGGGCAGGCCGGATAGGATCGTCAGCGGATGGACGAAGCTTTCGTAGAGGATGCCCAAGATCAGGTAGATGACGAAAACGGCCATCAACAGCAGAATGCCCAATCCGCGTTGCGAGGCCTGATAGGCCTGTGCGGTGCCTTGGAAACTGGTGCTGATCGAGTCGGGCAGTGTTTCCACGGCCACACGGGTGACGGCATCGACGGCGTCGCCGAGCGACACGCCGGCGTCGAGGTTGAACGAAAAGGTGACCGAAGGCAATTGACCCGTGTGCGACACGACCAACGGACCGACGCCCGGGCGAACCTCGACCAGCGATTCGAGCGGCACGAGTTGGCCTTGGCCGCTGCGCACATAGAGCTGGGGCAGGTTGGTCGGGTCGCGTTGGAACTCGGGCAGCAACTCGACGATCACGCGGTTGTCGTCGTTACCCGAGTAGATCGTGGAAACTTGCCGCGTTCCGTAGGCGCTGTAGAGGGCGTCTTCGATCTGTTGAGCGGTGACGCCGCGGGCGGACGCTTCGTCGCGGCGGATGCGCAAGTCGATTTGCGGATTGCGAATCTGCATGTCGCTGTTGACATCGCGGAGGATCGGGATGTTCTTCAGCTTGTTCTCGATCAACGGCGCGTAGTGATACAGCTCCTCGACATCGGGACTGAGGATGGTGAACTGATAGAGCCCCTTGGTGAGCTGTCCGCCGATGCGGATCGACGGCGGGATTTGCGGATAGGCGGTGATGCCGGGCACCTTCGCCAGTTCGGGCCGGAGTTTTCGGATCACTTCATCGATCGAATCCCGCTGGTCGCGCGGCTTGAGCTTGCAGATGATCCGTCCACTGTTGGTGCCGACCATCGCCCCGCTGGGACCGATGCCCGACATGTAATCAGAGATGTTCGGATCGTTGCGGATGACATCCACCAACCGTTGCTGACGCTCGACCATTCCTTCGAACGAGGTGCCCTGCTCGGCCTCGGTCATGACGAAGATGCGGCCTTGGTCTTCCAGCGGCAGGAAGCCCTTGGGCACAATGCGAAACAGGTGCCATGTGGCCGCGCCCAACCCGACGGCGATGAGAAACACCACCACATGCGCCCGCAGCGACCAGCGCAGCGTAACCTCGTATCCCCGCACCATGGCGTTGAAGAGCGACTCGAAGGCGCGGAACAGCAGCCCGCTTTTCTCCGGTTCGTGCGGGCGGAGGAAGCGGCTGCACAACATCGGCGTAAGCATCAGCGAAACCACGCCCGAGATCAGAATCGCCACGGCGATCGTTACGGCGAACTCGCGGAGCAAGCGGCCCATCAAACCCTGCATGAACAGCACGGGAATGAACACCGCGGCCAACGAGAGGGTCATGGAGATGATGGTGAAGGTGATTTCTCGGGCGCCTTCGATGGCCGCCTGGCGCACGGGCTTGCCCATTTCGACGTGCCGGACGATGTTCTCCAGCATCACGATCGCGTCGTCAACGACGAACCCCACGGAAAGCGTCAGCGCCAAGAGCGACAGGTTGTCGAGCGAATAATCCAACACGTACATCACGGCGAACGTGCCGACGATCGACATCGGCAACGCCAGGCTGGGAATGGCCGTGGCGGTCAGTTTCCGCAAAAAGAGGAAGATCACCAACACCACCAAGCACAGCGTGAGCACCAGGGTGAACTTCACCTCATTGACCGATTCCTCGATCGAAAGCGAACGATCGTACAGCGTGTTGATGCTCACCGAGGCGGGCATTTGCGCAGTGATTTCGCCGAGCAGCGCTTTGCAGCGACGGGCGACTTCGATCGTGTTGGTTCCCGGCTGGCGTTGGATCGAGAAGATGATCGAGCGATCGCCGTTGTACCAAGCGGCGATCTTGTTGTTCTCCACGCTGTCGATCACCTGGCCCAGCTCGGCCAGTCGCACGGGCCGACCGCCGCGGTAGGCCACGATGACCGACTCGTACTCTCGGGCCGAGCGGAGCTGGCCCGAGGATCGGATGATGTAGGCGTTTTGCCGCCCGTCGAGCCGCCCGGTGGGAAGCAGCGTGTTCGCCCGAGCCACGGCCGAGGTCACTTCGTCGATTCCCAGTCCGCGGCTGGCCAGCAGTCGCGGATCGAGCTGGGCGCGGACGGCGTATTTCTGCGAGCCCATGATCGTCACCTGAGCGACGCCTTCGATCATCGACAGGCGTTGGCCCAGAAACGTATCGCCCAATTCGTGCAGCTTGTAGAGCGGCAACGTGGGCGACGTGAGGCAGAGATACATGATCGGCTGGTCGGCCGGATTGACTTTGCTGAACGACGGCGGCGAAGGCATGTCGCGGGGCAGGCGGCCTTGGGCGCGGGCGATGGCCGACTGCACGTCGAGCGCGGCGGCGTCGATGTCGCGTTCCAGCGAAAAGGTCAGCGTGATCTGCGTGGTGCCCTGCCCGCTGGCCGAGGTCATCGAGTCGATGCCGGCGATCGTGGCGAACTGGCGCTCCAGCGGCATGGCGACCGTCGAGGCCATCGTTTCCGGGTTGGCGCCCGGCAACGAAGCCGACACTTGAATCGCTGGGAAGTCCACATTCGGAAGGTCGTTGACCGGCAGCGCGCGATAGGCCATCGCCCCATAAAGCAACAGGGCGAGCATGACCAGCGTGGTCATCACGGGACGGCGAATGCTCAGTTCGGTAATGCTCATCGGCAGTCGATTATCGATCGGATTCGGCGGGGCTTGGGGCGGGCGAGGCGGCCGGCGCCGCCGGTTCGGCCGGAACGGCCGACGAAGACGCGCCGGCCGAACTGCCGTTGCGCTGTTTGATGACCACCGGCGCGCCGGGCGTGAGGCGCATGTGGCCGTCCACCACGACGGTTTCGCCGCCGGCCAGTCCCTCGGCGATCACGGCGTCGTTGCCGACGTTCAACCGCACGACGACGGGCTTCATTTGGGCCTGCTGCCGGTCGTCCACGATGAAGACATACGTACCTTGTTGCCCAACCTGCACGGCCTCAGCCGGAACGACGACCGCGCCGCGAAGGACATCGAGCGTGAGCACCGCCTCGACGAACTCGCCCGGCCACAACTCGCGCTGGTGATTGTCGAACGTGGCTTTCAGCGCAATGGTGCCGGTGGCCCGATCCACCATGTTGTCGATGAACGTCAGCTTGCCCTCGACCGCCGGCCGATTGGCGGGCGGCAGCACGCGGACCGAGAGCGTTTTTTCGGCTGCCCGAGCGCGGATTTCGGCCAAATACTTCTCTGCGGCCATGAAGCGAACGTAGATCGGCTCGATCTGGGTGATCACCAACAGCGCCTTGGCGTCGTCGGCCTTGACCAAGTTGCCTTCGTCCACGAGCATGTCGCCCGTTCGGCCCGAAAACGGCGCGCGAACTTGGGCATACTCGAGCATCAATTGCGCGGAAAGCACGGCCGCCTGGGCGGCTTCAACGGCCGCTTGGCCGGCCTGAACCGTGGCGGCCAGCGTCTTCTGACGCAGAACGTACTCTTGGAAGATCTCGTCGGAAATCGTGTTCGACGCGCGAAGCGAACGATACCGCAACACGTCGGCATCGGCTTTTTCTAATGCAGCGCGATCGCGGGCCAATTCGGCCTCCTGCCGATGCAGGTTGGCCTGCGCCTGGGCCAAGGCGGCCTCGAAGGGGCGCCGATCGAGATCGAACAACGGCTGATCGGCCTCGACATCCTGTCCTTCGGCAAAGCGAACCTTGGTGATCTGCCCTCCGACCCGCGCTTTGATCTCCGCGGTCCGATAGGGCTCGACCGCGCCGATGTTGCGAACCTCGACGGGCACATCGCGCAACTCGGCGCGCGCCACCAGAACCGGCGCCGGCGGCCGGCCTTGGGATTCGGCCTGCCCCGTTTCACGATGGCACCCGCCAACACTGAAGAACACGGCCGCCAGAACGAGCGACCACCCAAATGCCGAAACGGCGGCCTTCGCCCCGCCCGGCGCGTTGCAGCAGCCTCGGACGCCCAAAATAGAACTGAAGCACGGCCGACGGACGAAAAGCGACTCCTTGCGGACGGAGGACCGTCGCGGAGTTGCTCCGGTGTTTTGGTGATCAAAAGACGCTACCTTCCCAGTCGGGTTGGCCGACTGGGAAGCGCCCCGGCAACCGGATGCCGACGCGCCGTTTGTGAGAAAATCGTCAGGGTCCATCAGCCATTCCCTATACGGTTCGCAAACGGAAATACTGCGGCCTGTTGCGAAAGCCATCGCGTTGTCCCGCAAGATGTTGTCCGTCAGAGAGGCAATGCCGCTGGCAACGGACGGAATAACCAAGTCCCCAGGCCGGTACGCGGGTGTCATTCGGTCGGTACGGCAAGCCGTAGGCGGCGCCGCTATGCCTATCGGCGGTTCGACAACCGCCAGTTGGTAGGCGACCGGAAACGCCACAGAAGGCGGTGCAGGTGGCGGCCGTTTTCTCGACTCTTCGCGGCGATTTGCTCTACCGGATAAAACCCGCGGCGGCATTCCATGGTAGCTTCAATTCGGGATCATCGAATCATTATAAACTGCAACTATCGTTGCGCCAAACACTTGCGAATCCAAAATAATCGACCCATTAGTGTCGAACCGTCGCGGATCAACCGGAACCTTTGCATTGCCTTGGGGTTTGAGTACGTTGAGCGGCGGAGTCGGCACGGGGCCGAGCTTCGCGAAGCCATGTTTCATGGGAGGTGGGTACGATGAAGGCTTGGTTCAGCCCCACATTGGCGGCATTGTTCGTCGGTTTGTTCGCCGCCGCAGCTTTTGCTGCGGAAGGTCGTCGCGGAGAAGGCCAGCGGCCCGACCCCGAGGCCGTGTTCAAAAAGCTCGACGCGAACGGCGACGGGAAGGTGTCGAAGGAAGAGTGGATGAAGTCGCCGATGGCCCAACGGAACGAGGAAGCGGCCAAGAAGCGGTTCGACGCCATGGACACCGACAAGGACGGCTTCCTGACCCTCGATGAGTTCAAGGCCGGCCGTCGCGGCGGCGGCGAAGGAAAACGCGAAGAACCGAAAAAGGAAAAATAGGGGTTACGATAGGCCCTGCGCACATCCAGTCCCACTACCGGGCAACGATGGCCGGCATGAGGCGGCCGATCTGACGGAGCGGAGAACTCGCTTCCGGCCAAGTTGAATGGGTTGAGGGCGGCAAGCCAATTCCGGCCGCGCCGGCCAAGGCCAAGGATGTTTTCGCTTGGCGGCCGGTTCGGGCTTGGGTTGCCCATTTTTACAAGATCAGACACACCCGTCCGTTCCGTCCCGATTCCATCCTCGTCGCAGTGCGGCCCAAAAGCCACGGCCCCGGCGGGAAAGACGACGGGTTACGTTTGCAACATCTTATCAAAAAACAACTTATCAATCGCCAATCGCGGCCGAGTCACCGAAACACCGGAGGCTCAGCCGCGATCGCTTTTGTTGGGCTGCGTCGATTGGCCGAGCTTCGGGCGACGCATTCGCCCGGCCGTAACGGTGCAGATTGGTTCGCCCCGGCCAGCCGGTAGGGCCAGTACAGAACAGACGAGGGCGTCCGATCTTTTCCGGCGAGATCCCCAGATTCTGCCGAGTTGCCCGCCAGGTCGCTTTCCCCTGTGCCCTTCCCCACTTCCCCCGGCGACCGTATCGAGGTCAATCGCGTCGAATCGCTGCGGCTTTGCGCCGCGATATTTCGCACTGGGATCACAACGGGGATTCGTTTAGAATCGTCGCACCTTTCCAAATGGGGAAATGGGTTGGCTGGCGCACGGGCGTCGCCCTCTTGCTTCTGAAACCGGGGCAGGCCGACGGCGACCGATGGCGGCCGGGCCGCAACCGCGACGCTTCGCCGCCCTTGGGGGCAATTCCTTCCGCAACGCTTTGGGCCGACTTATGGACGAGCGACGCCCGACCGACACCGAATCGGCCCGCCCGTTTCCGGTCCCGCTACGCTCAGGGTGTTTTGAGCCCCTTCCGTCCCGGACGGGCCTGGTGCTCTTGCTCGTGGCGGTATGTTTCGTGCCGCGGGCGGTGTTCGCGATTGGGTGGAATCAGCTTTGGACCGACAGCGTTTCGTTCCACAACGCCAGCGTGGCCTTGGCGCAGGGGCATTGGGATGCGGCCTTTGGCGAGTTCGGGCTGAATTTGTACCCGATCGTGCTTTGGCTGCTTCGTTCGTTGTTTGCCGATTGGGAGACGGCGGCCAAATGGTTCAGTGTGGCGGCGGCCTCGGCCGCCGTGTTGCCGTTGTTCGGTTGGACGCGGCGACAATTCGACGACCGCGTGGCCACCGTCGCCTGCCTGTGCTACGCCGTTCACGGCAAACTGGTGGCGATGTCGTGTCTGGCGATTCGCGATCCGTTGTTCTGGTTGCTCGTACTGACCGCGTTTTACCTGTTTTGGCGGGCGGCCGTCGAGCAGCGTTGGTGGTTGCACCTTGCCTCCGGCGTGGTGTTGCTGCTGACGGTTCATCTGCGCACCGAGGGCTGGCTGCTTCTGGTCCCTTTGTTGGGCTGGAACGCCATTCGGGCTTATTGGGGTGGACGGCCCGCGCTGGCTCGGGCGGCCTTAGGCGTGGCGATGGCCACGGCCACCGTTCCGCTTTGCCTATGCTTGGTGAACACCATCTGGCTGCGCGACGCCCCGCAATGGTCGCTGCTCCGCCGCGATCATGCTCGGTTGTTGCGAGAATACCTTTGGTCGCTATCGGGGAAAGACGCCGCGGCGCGGTCCGGCGGTGCTGCGTCTCCGGAGGGCATCGACGGCAAACCCGCGGCGGACGAGTCGCCGCCGACGGCCGCAAACGACGGCGCTTGGGCCACCGATTTCAATCCCTTGCTGCCCGGGGCGATGTCGTCGGCCGTGGTGGCCCGAAAGCTGGTTGTCCAGTTGATCAAGGCCTATACCTATCCGCTCGGCCTCCTGGCGATCGTGGGAACGACAGCGTGGTTCTCGGTTTATCGTCGCGGCGAGCATCTGATCATGCTCTTGATGGGCCTGCTGCTGCTGGCCGCCGTGTGGATCCGATCGGCCGTGCATAGCAACGATCCGCGGTATTTCATTCCCATCGTGTTGGCCTCGCTGCCCTGGATGGCGTTGGGCGCGTTTCGCATCGGCGCGAAACTCGAAGGTTTGCTGGCGCGATTCGGGGCGGTTCGTTGTCGGAACTTGTGGGCCGCGGCCTTGTTGGGGGCCGCCGTGCTCATTCCCAGCGTGGCCGATATGAAGCTCTCGTGGGGCCGCTACATGGTTGCGCACGCCCAACTGGGGCGATGGATCGAGGCGCAATTCGGCGGAGAGCACACAATCGCCGCCAACACGGCCGAATTGCGCCTGGTGCAATACTACTCGAACAGCCGCTTGGCCGGCTTCTTTCACGCCGTTTGGCCTCATCCGCCCGAACCGCCCGCCGTTTTGGCGTTGCAACCCGATTTCGTTTTGATATGGTACGAAGACAGCGACGCGGGCTTTTCGCAGTTTGCCGATCACCTTTGCGCCGCCAGCGACGGCCGCTACATTCGAGTGCCGGCCGAGCAACTGCCGCCGCATTGGATCGTCTGCCGTCGAGCCGAACTGGCCCCGCGCCGGCCGCAATAGTTGCAACCGGGCGTTGATCGGCGCTCGGGGCGCCCAAGCACCCAGGCCGACCGGCGAAAGGCCGGTCTCGAGGACCGAAGATCCTCTCGCTGTTGCCTTGCTCTTTCGAGAGGTAATAACTGCGGCCTGTTGGGCGGGCTTGGCCGCGGCATGCTCGGCGCCGACGTCGCCGCCGCCTTGGGCGGCGATCCTTGTCGGCGCGCTGCCTCGGAACGGTTTTCGAACGATCATCGGTTTCAGACAGGGGGCTTGAACACCATGAACGAATTGTTGGAAAAGATCACTGGTTGGTTGGGTGCAGCAGCGAGCTGGGCGGTATGGGCCGCAGCGGCCGCTGGAGCAATTGTGGTGCTGTGGTTCGTGTGGAAGGCGGTGGGAAAACGCGGCTCCACGGCATCGTCGCCCTCCGATGAGTTGACCATCGATGTGATGCGGTTGGGAACCGAAGGGCCGCCGCCGACTTCGCCGCGATTGGAGTTCTATAATCTGCCGGTGCGATTGGCACTGATCGTCATGGCGCCGGCCGGCCGAGTCCGCGATTTGCCGCCGATACCGCAATGGGGCGATCTCTACGACGCGATCGTGCCCGGCCTTTCCGCGGTTGTCGCCGCCCATCGTCCGAAGATTTGCCGCTGGCCTGCCCAACCCAGCGCCCGAGGCTTCGCCCATCTCTTCTTCCAGCACGTCCGTTTGCCGGGCCAAAGCGGCAAGGGCACGCCGTGGTCGTCGGCTGCCGGGATGATGAAGGTCGAAGGCCAAACGGTGCTGGTGGGCATGGTTTTTCGCACCGCCGAGCCGAGCGCGCATGGCCAGGAAGTCATCGAATCGGAAGAGCACTGGCTCCGCATTCTTCGCGTCGTCTAACGCGGCCCGACGAAGTCTTGTTCTGCGCCGGAACGACGGCGAGAAAAGGCGGAAAAACGAACAGGCGAACAAGCGAACGGGCCGATTTCGCACCGGAGGCGGCCGTATCCGAAACGGCCGTTTCGACCGTCAATTGACGGGGCCTGCGTCGTGCGGCGCTAGCGGGAGACAGACGGTCACCCGCGTGCCGACACCCTCTTCGCTGGTCAGCCGGATCGTGCCACCGTGCTCCTCGACAATGCCTTTGGCGATGGCCAACCCCAAGCCACAGCCTCCGGATTGACGCGAACGAGCTCTATCGACGCGGTAGAATCGCTCGAATAGATGCGGCTGATCGGCGGCGGGCACGCCCAATCCGTTATCGCTTACCTCGAGCACGGCGTTCGCTCCGTCAACGGCAAGCCGCACGTCCACGGCGCCGCCCGGCCGGTTGTACAGGATCGCATTTTCCACAATTGTCTCGACCATAAGCGAGACCCGGTCGGGGAGGCCGTGAATCTGCAAGGCCGCCGCCTCGGTCGAGCATGCGACCTCGCGCGACTCTGCCAGCGGCGCCAACCGCTCAACGACCTCGCGGACCAAATCCGCCAGGTCGATCGTTTGAGGCTGCTGCGCTGCAAGCCCGGCATCAACCCGCGCCAAGGCAAGCAGCTTGGCGATCACCTCTTCCATGCGCCGCGCCGCCGCGAGGCATTGCGTCAGCGTGCTGCGGTACTGCTCGGGCGACCGCTCGCGCCGCAGCGCCAGATCGAGGGAGGTGATCAACACAGTCAGCGGCGTGCGCAACTCGTGCGAAGCGTCGGCCGTGAACGCAACCTGCCTGTCGAGAGCTTGTTCAAGCCGATCGAAGGCGCCGTTAAGCACCTCGGCAAGCCGCCCGAATTCCGATTCCGTCTCCTCCACCGCAATGCGTTGGGAAGTGTTCTGCAACGAAATGGTCTCGGCCGTTGCAGTGATTTTGGCAATCGGCGCCAAGGCCTTCCGGGTCAAGAGCCAACCGCCGGCCAGCGCCGCCGCCAGCGCCCCCGACCCAATCGCAATCAAACGGGCGAGGAAATGTTGCAAATGACGTTGAACGCCCTCGGTGCTCCGGCCGACCAGCACAAGCGTGCCATGCGGACCGGCCACGACCGCCTCGCGCCAAATGTCTCGATCGCGCCATCGCAGTTTGTGCGGATCGTGCGGCGGCGGCTTCGGCGCAAAAAGGGGAACGGCCGAGGGCAGCGGCGAAGCGTCGATCACCGCGCCGTCAGAGTCCCAAATCAAGTAGTACGGGCGTTCGCCCGGCTCTTCGGAGTGCGGCTGATCGGGCTTCGGTTTCGGCCGCCCGAAATAGCGAGCAAGTTCCTCCGGCAACCGGCATTCGGCGGCCGACCGCGCTGAGGCGGCCAGCGCCACCGCAATGCCGCGCGCACGCGATTCGATCTGCGCGTCGAAATCCTCGAATTCGGCCCGACGGGTGGCAAAATACAGGGCAACGCCGGAGCCGCCCAAAATGAACATCAATGCCGCGCTGTACCAAATCAGCAATCGGACCCGAATCGAGCGAGTCCAGCGCGACGGGCGAGTCCTTGCGGGCAACTCAGGCATGAACGATGTATCCCTGACCGCGGCGTGTGTGAATGATCTCGGCGCCCAGCTTCTTCCGCAAAGCGGCGATATAAACCTCGACGACGTTCGACACGGTTTCGTCGTGTTCGTCGTACAAGTGATCCTGGAGCATTCGCCGCGTCACCAAACGGCCGCGGTGCATTATCAGATACTCCAAGGTGGCGTACTCTTTCGCAGACAGCGGCGTCTCGGCATCGCCCTTAAAAACGCGACAGGCCGACAAGTCGATCGTGACGTCGCCCACGCGAACAATCGGCGCCGGCTGCTTCGCCGCTCGGCGCACCAGCGAACGAAGCCGGGCGAACAGTTCTTCCAGCGCGAAGGGCTTGGTCAGGTAATCATCGGCGCCGGTATTAAGGCCCCGCACCTTGTCGGTTAGGGCGTCGCGCGCCGTCAGAATCAAAACCGGCGTATTCTTATCCTCTCGGAGCCGATTGAGGACGGTCCAACCGTCGAGGCTGGGAAGCATCACATCGAGAACGATTGCGTCGTAGTCCCGGGTCAAGGCTTTGGCCAATCCTTGGCGGCCGTCGGCGGCCCAATCGGTGGAAAAGCCCTCTTCTTCCAGCGCATCGCAAAGCGTCTTGCCCAAGTCGCGATCATCCTCCACAACAAGCACACGCATAACGATCTCTTGTGCGTCGCAAAGCGCCGTCCGAACGATTCCCGAAGCGCGAAGGGAGGATCGGAGTAACGTCTGTTTTTTGAGGCCCAATGGGTTCGCGTGCGGCCGGCTTCACGTCGTTCGATCTCCCGAGGACGATCATCCAAATCGCAGAAATCGGTTGAGGCAAGGGACTTCCGCCGTTCTCGCGGATTCGAGAGCCGGCGCGATTCGCGTTCGCCGCGCATCCGGTTCGTGCGGCCGAGCCCGCATCGGGCAAACCCCGAAACCATTATCGGACTTCGTTCTTCCAACTGCCACTGGCGCCGGGATCGCGTATAGAGCTTGCAAATGCGGAAGCGGAAAACGCACCCGGGCTCGCTGGGGTATCAAAAGAGAGGCTGCCGCTTCGGTGGCACGGGCTTCGGTCCGTGACGCTCGAAATCCCGTACCACCGAAGACGACAGCCATGGTGGCGGCTGTCGATCGCCGCCTTCACACAGCGAACCGAATCAGTCTTTGTCTTTCGGACCGCCATGTTTCCCCGGCGGCGGGCCTTTTTTCTCGGGCTTCGGGCCGTCGTGCTTCCCCGGCGGCGGACCTTTCTTCTCGGGCTTCAGGTCGTCGTGCTTTCCCGGCGGCGGGCCTTTCTTCTCCGGCTTCGGAAGGGCGTCCTTCTGCTCCGGAGTCAAAAGGCTCATCACTTCGGCTCGAATCTCCTCTTCAAGCTTCTTCTTGGCTTGTTGCGCCTCGGCGCGCTTGGCCGCTTGTTCGTCGCTCAACTTCACCACGGCATCGACGCGCTCGTTGGCCTCTTTGCCGCGCAACCCTTCGGCATGCGCGGCCTGCCGCGCCGCATCGCGGGCTTTCTTCTGTTCGGAGGTGAACACGGCATCAGCCTTCTCCTCCAACTCCCTGAGCTTGGGCAGATACTTCTCGACCAGGGCGTCGATCTTGACCTGCTGCTCGGCTGTGATCTCCACGTGTTTGGGCAATCGGAAAACGCCCGGCACTGGCTTGTCCTTCTCTCCCTTTTGGGGCGGGGCCCCGGCATTCGCCGCGGGCACAACGGCCAACGCCATGGTTGCAGCCACGATAAAGGCTACGATTCGTCGCATCAGATGATCTCCTTGCTGCTCGGGCCGGAACGGGCCGTCGGTTGTTCCAGCGGAACGACATCTTCGGCGTCCCGTGTCCGCATCCCATGTTCTCAGCCAGTCTATCCCGGAAACCTGAAGTCACGATTAAGGCACCAAAGAACCGATCGAGAGCGGCCCAGCCGCGCCACGACGTTGCACGCGGCGTCGCGACACTGCGATTCTCTGCGGCTTTTCACTGAGAAATCGGCTTCCGTTTCGTTCGGGTGAGCTCGTTCCATTGCCTGTCGGCGGAACAATTATGAGTCGAAAGTCGAGCGTCCAAGTTCGCGAAGCCAGACGACGCAAGGTGCTGTGCCATCGTGCAATAGGGCGACGAATGCGTCAGCAATCTTGTTGGGCATGTGTCTAAATCGCAACAGGTTCCGGCAGAGTGAGAGGGCGTCGCCCGGTCCTTCCGCAAGGCGCGTGTGCTGAATCCCTGCCCAGATTTGGCAGAGGGTCAACACGATGGCCAGAAAAAAACAACCGCAGGCGGGGGGTGCGTTTGCAGGTTTGATACGTGCCTGCCACCGGCAACGGAGTTCGATGCCGAACCGCCGGCGGCAAACAACGATCCGTATTGCCTGATACAATAAAAGACCTGTTTGAATTTGCGATTTTTCCACACCTTTTGAATCTGTTCCGAGGAATCGATGAGACGAATCGTTTGCAACCTGGGGATGGTTGTTTTTCTTGGATGGTCGATCATCGGTTCTTCGGCGATTGGTCAGACGGCCGACTCGGCTGAGTCGCTCTCGGCTGATGTGCGGTTCTTCACCGACCCGAGTTGCAGCCAACTGCGGCCCACGGTGAACCAGCGCGACCTGGCCCGATTCCGCAGCGAAGTTTTGAAGAGCACGGCCGCGGCCATGCTCGCCGGCGACTACGACAAAGCCCATCGAGCGGCCCAATACGAAGCCTATCCCTCGCCCAAACAGCTCAGCGAAACGCTGAAGCTCGGCCAAGGGTTCAGCCGCTACGAGAACATCACGGGCATCTATCTCGAGGCGGGCGAGCACTGGGTGTTCGTGGGCAAGACGCAGGGAAAGCAGATTTCGCTGCTCATTCCCGACTGGATGCGCCAGCCGCCCGAAGGCGTCGAGCCGACCAAAGATCCCAACGGCTGGGGCCTGAAACGGCAAGAGATCGCCGTGCAAGAAGGCCCGAATCTGATTGAAGTGAAAAAGAGCGGCAACGTGTACGTCAGCTATTTCGACGATCATGCCGAACGGGCGCCGAAGATTACCGTCCACTTTCCTACCGGCAAGGTGAACGGCTACTTTGACATCGCCAAGCACACCAACGCCGATTGGGATCGGCTGCTCGATCAGGCGGTCGGCCCGATCATGGACGCCCGCGGCAAACATATCCAGGTGGCGTATCCGGTGGAGTGGTTCAAGGTGTACGCCCGCGGCAAAGGCGCCGAGCTGATCAACGCCTACGACACGATGTTGCATCACCATTACACGTTCATGGGGCTGGTGAAATACCGGAGAATGCCCAAGAATCGCATCTTGGCCCGCGTGAACTTCAACTACTACATGTTCCGCGATGGCGACGGCGTGGCCTATTTAGGCAACAAGAACACGATGCGGATGGTGGCCGACCCGAGCGCGGTCGTCAAAGGCGACCCCTGCTGGGGTTTCTGCCACGAAGTGGGGCATGTGCTGCAAATGCGGCAGATCACCTGGGGCGGCATGGGCGAGGTGAGCAACAACATCTTCACGATGTACACCACCACCGCCTTGGGCAACCCCAGCCGGTTGAAGAAGCAGAACAACTATGCCTCGGCCCGCAAAAATATCATCGAGGCCGATCCGAAAATCTCGTACCTGGGATGCAAAGACGTGTTCGATCGGCTGGTGCCCTTCTGGCAGCTCCATTTGTATTTCGCGCGGAACGGCAAGCCCGACTTCTACGCCGATGTGATGGAGGAAATGCGCCGCCGGCCCGACGCAGGCAAGGGCGACGACTCGATTCTCAACCAATTTGAGTTCATCAAGATCTGCTGCGACGTGGGCAAGACCGACCTGACCGATTTCTTCGAGAAATGGGGGTTCTTCTGGGTCGGCGAATTGGAGATCGGCGATTACGGGAAGTACCGTTTCAAGATCACACAACAAATGGTGGACCAAACCAAAGCCTATATCGCCGCCAAGAAGTACAAAAAGCCCACGGAAGACATCACCCTGATCGAAGACTGACCGGTCGCGGCAACGGCGGCTCTCGGCGAAACCGCGGAAGGAAAAGCGGCCTGGACGAACGGAACGGCGCGCTTGGGCCGCCCGGCTGCATTGGCGGCCGCTTGCTTGCGCGAGTGGCGATACGGCCCAAAGCGCGCCGGCGGCGTTTGCGTCTTGGTCGGCGTTTCAGTATCTTTCAGTGATGGTCCGTAACTGCCCGCGGCGCCCTGCTGCGGCCCCTCCCCGAAGGAACCCGCCTCATGCGAACCCGCCTGTGTGCGCTGTTGTTGTCGATCGTTTTGCTGCTCGGATGGAGCGTTGGCGTCGCGGCCGAGCCGGCTCGTTCCGCCCCGCCCCCGTCCGTCGCGGCCGTTGCCGAGCCGAGTGCTTCGCCTGCATCGCCCACGCCGGCTGTTGCGCCGGCCGAGGCGCCGGCCATGGTTCCGGCCGCTACGCCGGTCGAGGTCGCCCCCGGAGTTCGCGTGCTCGACATCGCACCGGTTTGGTCGGGCCATCCGGTGGAGTTCGCCCTGCTGACCGCGGGGCGGCGGCAGTACGTGGCCTTCTTCGACGCCGATCGGCAGATGACCGTTGCCGCCCGCTCGATCGACGAGCCTCGCTGGCAACTGGTGCGGCTGCCGTCGGTGCTGGGGTGGGATAGCCACAACTACGTAACGATGGCCGTCGATGCCCAAGGCCATCTCCATGTCAGCGGCAACATGCATTGCCATCCCTTAGTCTATTTTCGCACCGAACGGCCCGGCGACATCGAGAGCTTTCGCCCCGAGCCGGCCATGGTGGGACGCAACGAAAAGCGATGCACCTACCCGCGGTTTCTTCATGGGCTTGAAGGCGAATTGATCTTCACCTACCGCGACGGCTCAAGCGGCAACGGCGATCAGTACTTCAATGTGTACGATCCGACTACGCGCCTTTGGCGGCGGCTGCTCGACGCTCCGTTGTTCGCCGGCGAGGGGAAGATGAACGCTTACTTCGTCGGGCCCGAGCGCGACGCCGCCGGTGTCTTTCACATTTGCTGGGTTTGGCGCGATACGCCCGATTGCGCCACGAACCACGATCTGTGCTACGCCCGCAGCAAAGACCTGGTTCATTGGGAAACCAGCGACGGCCGACCGCTGGCGTTGCCGATCACGCTTGCTAAGGCGGAAGTCGTCGATCCGGTTCCGCCGGGCGGCGGCATGATCAACGGCAACACGCGGATCGGTTTCGACGGGCAAGGCCGACCCGTGCTCAGTTACCACAAGTTCGACACGGAGGGCCGTACCCAGCTTTTCAACGCGCGACGCGAAACCGGCGGCTGGCGCATCTATCAAACCAGCCAATGGGATTACCGTTGGGAATTCAAAGGCGGCGGCACGATTCGCTTCGAGATCGGTTTCGGGCCGGTTGTTGCTCGGCCCGACGGATTGCTCACGCAAAGTTGGCGCCACATCAAGTACGGCTCGGGCCGTTGGACGCTCGACCCGCAGACGCTTCGGCCCGTAACGGATCGGGCGGCGGCCGACAGCGCCGGCGGCGCGACGGGCAAAGTGGGCGGCGCGACAAGCGATGCCGGCGGCACGATGGGCGAAATTAGCGCCGCGGGCAGCGATGAGGGTGTCTCCGATCGGGCAGCAGCTCAGCGACCCGCCCGACGCGGCGTGTTGCCCAAAAGCTTCTGGCAAGTCGAATCGGATTGGCCGGGCATGGAAGTTCGCACGGCCGAAGACTTGGGCAAGCCCGACGTTCCGGTCCGCTACGTCCTCCGCTGGGAAACGCTGCCGTCGAACCGCGACCGCCCGCGTTCGCCGCCGCTGCCTCCGCCGAGCATGCTGCGGCTTTATGAGATTGATCGGCGGTGAAGGAAGTGATGGGCCGCGGTTCGTCCGGCCGTATTGCATGGTTGGATCGGCCGATCGACCCTACCGGCCCAGGGCGGCGACCGAAGCCTCGCCGATCGCGTAGAATCCGCGGCGGTCGAGCAGGTCGGCCTTCAAGGGCAGCTTCACGTCGCGTTGGGCCTGCGGCGAATAGAGCTTGATCTTCACTCGGTACGGGCCCGGCGGCAATGTCGGGGGAACTGCCAGCGTGTAGCGTTCCTCCCAGGTCTTTTCGCCGGGAAGCCAGCGCGTGTTGCCGGCCGGGGTGCGCATTTCGGCCTCGCCCGGGCCTTCCAGCCGCACCACCAGATCGTAGTCGAAATACGCTCGGGCGACGCCGCGGTTCCGCCAACGGATGGTCAACTCGGCCGCCCGTCCGGCAACGAGCCGATCGGGCAATGTCGCCGACTCGGGAAAGAACCAATACCCGCAGCGGTTGAGCAGTTCGACGGTCCGTTGCGGGTTGTCGGCGATCCACTCGCGCGCGTAGCCGTGGTAGCCGATGTAGGTGGCCTGAAGCAGTTCGAGCGCGCCGCGGAAGAAGTCGGGCCCGGTCTTCCCGCCGCCGTGCTTGGCCAGCGACGAACCCTCGGCCGCCGTCCAGTTGCCCAGTCGCTTCACGTGGCCGTAATGTTCCAGCTCGAACACGGTGGGCATGGTGCGCGCCGCTTCGGCGAAGAACTCCGGACTGCGGACGGTGAACGTCGCCGAGTAGTGGGGAATGTAGCCGTTGACCAAGATGCTGTCGTCGCGGAAGCTCACTTTGTTGTCGATCAGGTAACGCAGCATTCGGGCGCGATCCTCCGACGAAGAAAAATGAACGACGAAATCGTCGGAGATCACCAGTTGCGTTCGGCGGAAGTGCTTCAGGTGCAGATCGACATGCGTTTTCAGCACTTCGAAGTCGTATTTCCGCGGGCCGGTATGGCCCTCGCCCCAATCGCCGAAGCTGCCGATGTCGAGGTAGCGCATCCACGGCTTGCCGTCGTATCGGGCGGCGAAGGCGGCCAAAAACCGATCGAGCTTTTCCAAGAAGATCGGGTCGTCGTAGTCGGGCTGCCAAGGGAGCTTTGGTTGGCCGTCGGCGGGCGCGGCGCCGGGCGTTGCGGGCGGGGCCCGACGGGCGTCGAAGTGGCCCTTCGCGCCGGCGTCGCGCACCCAACGCGGTGTGGCGAACTGCTGCTCGGGCCGATCGGTCGAGGTCTCTTTGCACGAAATCCGAAACGCCACGCCCAGCCCTCGAGCGGTCCACTTCTCGATCGGCCGGTCGATCACCTCCCAATCGAAACGGTTTTCCTCGGGCTGCAAGTAGGCCCAGGCCAGCCGCAGATAGATGTGGTCCATGCCCGGGAAACGGAGCAATTCGTCGTCCGATTCCAGGCGGTACTTTTCGATGTGGTTGTCGAACAGGTGGTGATACCATCCCTTGTGCGGATTGGCCAACGCGATCGTGTCGTCGAAGTGCGGGCGCAGATCGAACTCGGCTGCCGGGGCCGCGGGCAGAGTGCTGGCGAAGATGACAACTCCAACGGCGAAGCTAACGGCAACACGGAAAACAACTCCGGCAAGAACATGCCCGGCGGAAACACGCAGTGAGTTTGTTCGCATAGCAAACGGGCTCCTCGGCAAGACCAGACGGGGATGCAGTCGTGAAGGCCGACACAAGCGTCGCGGACGCCGGTGAATTGCGGTCCAGCCCCTTGGCAACTATCATGCGATGATTGTATTGGGTGTTTCTCGGCCCGGCAACGAATCGCTTTCTACGATGATGACCAGAACTCGAATCGCCTGTTCTGCGGCCTTGATTCTGCTGACCACCGCGCCGAGCTGGGCGGCGGCCCCGCCGTTGCGCGAGCAGATTTCGCTCAATGGGCCGTGGCAGCGGGACGGCGCCGAGGTGAACGTGCCGCAGTACTTCGGCGAAGCGTTCACCGGCACACGGGCCTATCTCCGCCGAGTTGTTGTGCCGGCCGATTGGCAGGGCAAACGCGTAAAGCTGGCGTTCAACCAAATCGCGCATCAAGCCCGAGTTTTTGTCGACGGCGCATTGGTCCACCGGCAACAAGGCGGTTGGGCATTTTTCGAGGTCGATGTGACCGACCGCGTTCGGCCGGGCAAGCCGTTCGAGTTGAAGGTGGAGGTGTCGGGCAGCGATGCCGTGAAGAACCGCCGCGGAAAAGTGACGCATCCGGTGGGCGCTTGGATGGCGAAGGCCGGGATCAACGACGATGTGTGGCTCCGCGCCTACGGCGAGGTTCACATCGAAGACGCCTTCATCAAAACGTCCTTCCGCCGACGGCAATTGAGCGTGGTCTATGCGATTCGCAATGCGGGCAAGTCTCCGCAAACGGTCACGATCGTTGGAAAGGCGCGTCGCCCCGGCGGACCCGTGGAAAAGACCTTCGAGGTTCAGGCAACCGTTGCGGGCGGCGAAGTGAAGGAGGCCACCGCCGTGGCGGCGTGGGACGACGCCCAGTTGTATTGGCCCGACGCGCCGACGCTGTATCACCTCGAAAGCGAAGTGCGCGTTGCCGGCCAAGTGCGCGATCGGCAAACGAATCGCTTCGGCTTCCGGGAGATCTGGACGGAGGGCAACCGCATTTATCTCAACGGCGTGCGGACCAATCTTTTCGGCGACTACCAGTCGATCAACACGGGCGGCTACCACACCGACAGCAGCAATCTGACGCGCGAAGGTTGGCCGGCCACGGTCGACCGCATCCAAGCGATGAACATCCGCTGCCTGCGGTTTCACCACCAGCCGGTTCCGCTCTACATTTTGGAAACGGCCGAGGAGAAGGGATTGCTCGTTTGCAGCGAGGCCCCGAACTACGCCCGAGATTATCTGGCCGGGCTGACGGACGAGGAGCGCGAGACGTACATCCAGAACTTCAATGCCGACATCGTGCCCGGCTGGATTCGCCGCGAGCGCAATCTGGCCTGCATCTACCTTTTCAACGCCACGAACGAAATGACCTACAAGGCGCTGGGCAATTTCAGCCCGGCACAGTGCAAGGCGATGGGCGCGGCCGTCCGCGCTTTCGACGGAACTCGGCCGGTGGGTTACGACGGCGACGCCAATTTCGGCGTCACCGAGGAGTTGCGCAACGTCCATTACCCCAACGGTTACAACACAGAGCCGACCGGCAGCATCTACCGCATGAACGCGCAGGCGAAAGGACTGCAAAAGGTCTTTGCCGATGTTCCCACCGGCACGGGTGAAATGCTGCACACGCACGACGGCAAACTCGCGGGCAAGCCCGAATACGCGCACGTGATTCGCAACCGCTGGTGGTTGTGCTTCTGGCTGCGCGGGCTGAGATACACCGATTGGACCGACGTCCGCCCAGCGTGCTACTGGTTTGCCGCCAACGATCTGGCCGGGCGCCCGTCGCGAGGAAATGACCCGGGGCATTTAATTCGCGGGCAGAGCCTTAAGAACGCGCTGGCGCCGATTGCCCTGTTCGACAAGGAGTACGACGATCTGGGAATCGCTCCGTACGTCGGCGACGGCATCCGCTTTGTGGGCCGCTGGCCGGAGATTCGCGCCGGCTCAACTCAGCGGCGCACGTTGATTCTCTACAACGACGAGTTCCGCGATACGGCCGTGACGGCCGAGGCGCTGGTGCGGATTGGAGAAGCAACGCATGCCCGCGGCTCGATCACATTGAACGTGCCGCTGGGGGAACGCCGGGAGATCGCCTGCCAATCTCAGGCCCCCGACGAACCGGGCAAAACGATGTCGCTTGTTTTGCGGACCAAAAAGGGCGGCAAAGTTCGCTTCGAAGAGGAGCGCTGCTTCGCGCTGGTCGGCAGCGCTCAAGGCGCGCGCAGTTCCGATGCCGTCCGGCTCGAAGCCCACTAGCCTCGACGAGACGGCCTCTGTGTTTCTCGTCACTCGAGCGGTTCGAGGTCGATGGCCAGCACTTCGTGGATTTCGACGTTCGGCACCGTCGCGCGGAGGCCATCAGGCGTCTTCACGGCCTCGATCTCCTTACCCGCCTTGAGCAGGCGGACCGCAGCGGCCCGAGTTCCAACGGGCAGCCGCACCTGAACCTCCAGCGGCCCGATCGGATAGATTTCGCGGATGTTTCCCGCCATGGCCATCGGGTTCGTCAGATTCACCAGGTGAACGGTCATCGACTGTTTCTGCCGCCAAACGGTCACGTCAACAAGTCCTTTTCCCGCAACCACGGCCGGCGACGGACGGCCGTTGGCCCATTCCACGGCGTTACGCAGCAATGCCAGATGGTCCTTTTGCTGGCACTCGCGGAAAACTCGCGATAGGTCCCAGGGGAAATACACCACTCGTCCCCCTTCCGTCTCTCGAATGATCGCCTCGGGCAGGTTGGTTCGCGGAGTCCGCGGGTAGAGCTGTTCCATGGGCAGCGAGGGATAGGGCGGCACGTAGGTAAGCGGGTTGGCAACCAGTGGTCCGGTCGGCCAGATAGGCACGCGATAGCCGCCGTAAACGATCCGCCGGTGCTCCTCAAGCCCGCGAACCAACGGGTGAAACACGCCGTTCCGCCCCGGCTCGATGTTCAGGTAGGCGTTTTGAATCGGCCCTTCTTCCTGGCCAGCGGCCGAAGCGCCGAACAGGTCGGCCAAGCCGAAGTCATTGCGCCGCCGGCCCGATTCGTCGTAAAGCGACGTTTCGTGCGTTGCCACGATGTTGCCTCCGCGGCGCACAAACGCGCGAATCTGCTCGCATTGGCGATCGCTCAGCGCGGCGATGTTCGGCAGCACGAGCGTGCGGAAGTCTTTCAAACGCTCTTCGTCGAGCAATTCGTCGTGAATCAGCTCGAAGGGAATTCGCGATTCGAGCAGCGCCTGGTAGAAGCCGTCGAGGTGCGCCAACACCCGCTCGCCGACGTTGCTCTTGCCGTAGTTGCACGCAGTCTGTTGAGAATAGACCACGGCCACATCGGCGATCGGGGCGACGTTGCGCAAGTACCGCTCGTTGGCGTGAAGCCAGGTGAAAAGCTCAACCACCGGCTTCTCCCAGACGCTGTTGTAAACAACGCCCGAATGCTTGGTGAAACGCGGCACCATGCCGTTGGCAATGCCTTCGGCATACCACAGCAACAGCTCGGCCGGCTCGCGCGTCGAATCCATCCAGCGAAACCGGTTGTCGCCCACGCCCACATTCACCCCCGCCAGCACGGGCTTGCGGCCCAACACCGCGCGGAATTCCTTGGCATAGACCCCGTTGCGCCAAATGGCGTCGCCGTTGGGCCGCGCCTTCCGGTCGGCAATCAGGAACGGAACCATCGCGGCCAATTCCGGCCCCGGCATCGGCGCTGTCGGCCCGCAAACACTGTTGGGGATGAATCGCGCGCCGGGCTTGATTTTCTGAATCTCGCAGTTCCAAAAGGCGGCCAACTCCGCGACCTTCTCCCGATGCCACCGGACAAGCGGATCGTCCGGCGTCGGCGGCATTTCGCGCCCCGTATCTTTCTGATATTGCTCTCGGCAACGGCCGCAGTAGCAAATGCCCATCCCGTCCCAGCGATTGCAGAAGATGAAATCGACGTCGTAGTCGCGGATGATCTCTTTGTGGACCTCGTTCATCAACTCCCGCGAGAACGGCCCAAGCACGCAGGTCAGGTAGGCGTCGGCATCGTTGGGGTGTTTGCGCTGCCGGCCCGCCGCATCGACGGCCACCCATTCGGGCTTGGCCGCGGCAACGCTCTTGTGAATGGCGTGTCCGTCCGTCCGCGCAAAGATATACTTCATGCCCAACTTGCGGCAGCCGGCCGCAAGCGTTCCAAACAGATCTTGACCGGGCTTCAGGTACGGGCTGCGGTAGTGATGCGGCACTTTCGACGGATAGAAGGCCATGTAACCGCCCGCCGCCAGCGTCACGGCATCGGCGTGTGTCCTCCGAAAAAGATCGAGCCAGTAGTCAACGTCAATCACCTCCGGATCGTTCTCAACCATCAGCAACACGGGCGCACGCATCGGAAAGGTGTCGAAAAATTGCTCCCAGCAGTCACAGTCGCCAATGCGCACCGCGCCGGGCGCGGCCGCATGAGGCTCGGCCGTCCATCCGCTTGCAGCGTTCAGGGCCGCAAGCCAACAGAAGGCCGCCACGATCAACTGTCGCCTGCCAGATTGCCGCATCATTTCCCCCGCTCCTCGTTGGTAGAGACTGTCCCGACTGTGGTCGAAATGGGAAGCCGTCGATTCTCCGGCCGAGGCGCCGCACACTCGGACCGATTCCGACCAAAAGACGAGAAACCGCCACGAGCAGGGTACCTTATGCCGGCCCCGATCGGCAAGGGTTTGGCGGCACTGCCGCACCGTGGTTGCCGGCCGAACTTGCTCAGGGGGGCGAGCCTGCAAGCACGGGAAAAGCCGCCAGTCCGGCCGCTGGCAAGACAGTGTTTTTCGGGCAAAATCCTTGACACCGATTCCATGCGACGGGTAATATCGAGGTGTGACTAATACTGGGCCGTTCGCCAAGTTGCCGGCGTTCCGGCCCGTTCCATCAGTTCTAGCCACGTCGGTTGCAGCCGTTCATTCAGGCGAGTTGAAGAGGCAGCGTCGGTTGACAGAGAAGGGTTGAAGGCAACTGTCTGTTGACTCGGGTTTTGCTTCTTATCATTAAGGGCTCGCCTGATGCGTCGCTTCGATCTGTTCTTCGTCGGCTTTTGCGCGGTTGCGGCCTGCGCGGCCACCGCTGCCCGAGCCGATATGCTTCTGCAATACACGTTTCCGACCACGGGCGGCGGCGAGACCGGCCCGGGCTTGGATCCTGATTACGCACATCCCGACCTCGATGCCGCGGTTTTGATGGCGATTCGGGATACGAGCAGCAAGATCACGATGGCCGTCGAAACCCCCACGCCCGCCTACGCTTCGCAACCCGTGCTCCGGGTCAATCCCGATGGCAATGCCTCGTCGGCCGCCGCGGCGATTACGAATGGAGTCTATTTCTCATTTTCGCTGAAGCCCGACGACGGATACTTTGTCAACCTGACGAACCTGACGTTTCAGGCCGGTCGCGGCGGGGCCGGCACGCCCAGAGGTTGGGCGCTGCGGAGCAGTCTCGATGGATATGCAGCAACGATCGCCGGAGCCGACATCCCTACGGTTCGGCCAAACCGGACGGCATACGATATCGACCTGTCGGACGCACTGTACCAGAACGTAACCGATAGCATTACTTTTCGCGTTTACGTCTATTCGCCCGCTGCCGGCAGTACGATCGAATTCGACAATGTCGTCCTCAACGGAACGATTCAGCCCGTGCCCGAGCCGGCCGCCTGGGCAATCTTGCTTGGCGCGTTGTGCGTGCCGCTTCTTGTCCGATCGCGGCGATGCTTCTGCAAAGCCGCCTGACAGCAAAAGACCGGCCGCTATGACTTGAACTGCCGCTGTGATGAAAATTGCGGTGGCGATGAGAACTGCGGCACCGATGAGGACTGCGGACGAACTCTGCGTTGCTTGATACATCCAAAGGGATAGAACCTGCGGACTCGGTCCGACTTGCGGACAGAACGAGACCTGCCGACGAGCGTCTCGCCGACGAAGAGCAATCGACCGTCTCTCCGCACGCTTCGCAAAAACGTACGCAGGCGCCCAGCCCCTCTCGGGCATTGCGGAAAACGGCCTTCTTATCGACAGATTTTAATAATAGGCCCGGCAGGATTCGAACCTGCGACCAAGGGATTATGAGTCCCCTGCTCTCACCGCTGAGCTACGGGCCCAAGACACTCCAACCCGCTATCGGGCCTGCATGGACCAACACCGCGACGGTCGGCCGATGGCCGCTCGAATCGGGCAGTGTCGCCTCAATAGCCGCTAAAGGCTTCGGTTTTGCTCATCTTTGGCCGCCAATGGGCCGCCGCACGGTCGCGGTCGTCCAGCCCGAAATTAGCGAACATAGCTCGGCAGCGGCAAGAACCGATCTGGCCTGCCGACCGGCGCCCGTCGCAAAGCTCGAAATCGTTCAAACGCGGCTCGTCGGGCGGTCTGACGACCGCTTGGCCATTATGCCCATGCCAACGGCCCGCCGCAACGCCGCCTAGCAGCCCGTTGAAAAACAAAAACTTGCACAAGCCCTTGTGGGCAACATCGATTGCAACCGCTACCCAGTGTGCTTGCAAGTACGAATTCAACAGACTGCCGGACACGCAACGGCGTGTTCCGGCGAGTCGGTTCGTTGGCTGCAACCGTCGTGCGGGGCTCTGCCAACCGCACGCCCGATGCGAGTGCCGCGGAAATCGCGTCGTCAGCCTGTCGTCGGAACAAAAAGAAAAAATTGGTTCGCCGCAGCGATTGGGGGACTCTTGTGGCAACGGCGCCTCCGAACCGCCCGACTGAATGGGGGGCGGAACCGGCCGCCTCGATGCAAAGCCAACCGCCCCGATTTGAAAAAAGCACGAACGTTCGTTGCGAACCGGTTTGGGCCCAGCCCCGCGTTCCGAATCCGGCAATCGTCGGCCTTCCCAAGAAATGGCGATGCCCACCGGTCGGCATGAAAGCCGTCGAACCACGGGTGACGCCGTCGCATCCCGATTTCGCCCGGCCGACAACTCGATCCCAATGCTTTCGCATCGGCCGGTAACAGAACAAAACGGGGCATTACCGTACTCGCAGGCTCGAACAAAACCAATTGCTTGACAAACGGACCAGACGTGGTTAATCTGGTGTCTGTTCCACCCATCCCATTCGATGAGGCGTTCGCATTCCGACCTGGCCGAATAGGTTCGCGTTGCGAGCGCCGTTTTCGTTTCTTGCGGCCGCGACGCGTCGGCCTTCTGTTAGAACGCCGGGCAATCAGTCCGGTCGCTTCGCCCGTTGGGCAGCACTTATGGTGATCGGAATGCGCGCTGCGATGTGGAGTGTACGAGACACAATCGCGCAAACCGGGGTATCACACGATGGAAACGACGAATCGATGCGTGCAGGCAGGTTGGCGAGTAGGGCGGGGCGGGGCGACTGCGGTTGCGGCCGCGTTGCTCATGGCCGCGTTTTCGGCGGCAACGCCGGTCGATGCCGGAGTTCTGGCCCATTGGGATTTCGAAGAATCGGCCCAAAGCGGCTCGCCCGACAGCTTCGGCCGCTACTTTGTCGCCGCCGATTCGACGGGCAACTACAACGCTTGGCGAACCTCGACCAGCACGGCCGTACGGCAAGACTATCCCGGCAAGTTCGGCGATGCTGCGGTAGGCGGCATCCGCTTCGCCGGCGGGGGCTCGACCACGTCGTTCATCAACATCGATCCGATTGGCGGAATGCTTTCGGGCGATTTCACCATCGCCGGATGGATCAAACCAGAAACGCTTTCCAACATTCCCACGCTGTTTGCCGACTGGGGATCGAGCTTAGCCTCGCAGTCGTTTGTCGTGCGGCTGACCAAGCCCGACGCCGAATCGCCCTACGGGCTGACCTTCATCCTCAGCGAAAACGGCACCGGCGCGCGGCTCGTCAACGGCACCTACGGCTCGATCGTCACCGATCAATGGCAGCATGTGGCCGTCAGCTACGATCAGCTCGGTCCGACCAGTGCCGTGGCCAACTGGTACATCAACGGCTCGCTGGTGGGCACGCAGAACGTGAGCGCCGCCTCGGTCGTTCCCTACGGCCCGGCGGGCAGCGTCTATACATTCGCCCGCGACCTCTCGGGCAACACCTATTACAACTACAACGGGCTGATGGACGAGTTCTGGGTGTTCGACCGCGCGCTGACCAGCGGCGAGATCGGCGGGCTGGTGGCCAACAACTTGGTGCCCGAACCAGCCGGCCTCGCACTGATCGCCTGCGCCGGGCTATGCGCCGCTTGGTGGGGGCTGGGCCGCCGCCGGGCTAACGGCCCGTTGAAATAGTATTTGCAAGCACACTTGGTAGGGGTTGCAATCTAGCTCGCAAGGGCTTGTGCGAGCGTTTTGTTTTTCAACGGGCTGCCAAATAGGCTCCCAACCGAAGGAGCGTGCCACCGGACAATCAACATCCCCGCCGCCTTCACGAGGCGTTGGGGTACCTTTCCCCGGACGAATACGAAGCCGAATACGACGGCGGCCGCAGCGGCGAAGAAACTGCGTTTTTCGGAGTCCGCCCGTCCTGGGCCATGGCAGGCCCCAGCGCAACGCTATTCTGGCCATCGATCACAGCCAGTGCAATCGGTTCTCGGGTCTCCAATGGCCCAGGCGTCTGCGCGGGCGATCGGACCGTTACGGCAAGAGTTTGCCGACGGCGTCGGCCACCTTGCGGCAAAGCGTCATCATCTCTTCGAACTGGGTGAAATTGAGCGATTGGTAGCCGTCGCTCAGCGCGTGTTCGGGATCGGGGTGGACCTCGACGATCAGCCCGTCGGCGCCCGACGCCACGGCCGCAGCCGCCATTCGCGCCACCAGCGGCGTGTGGCCCGTGCCGTGGCTGGGATCGACGACCACGGGCAGATGGGTCCGCTCGTGAAGCCAAGGCACCGTGGCCAACGGCAACGTGAAGCGCGTGTGCGTTTCGAAGGTGCGAATGCCGCGTTCGCAGAGCATCACTTGTTTGTTGCCCGCATTGAGTATGTACTCGGCCGCCAGCAGCAGTTCTTCGAGCGTGGCGCTGGGCCCCCGTTTGAGCAGCACGGGCTTGTCGGTTTCGCCCACCTTTTCCAGCAGCCGGTAGTTCTGCATGTTCCGCGCGCCGATCTGGAGCACGTCGGCGTAGCGGGCCACCAGGGTTACGTCGGTTTCGGAAAGGACTTCGGTGACCACCGCCAGCCCGGTTTCCTCGCGCGCGGCGGCAAGGATTTCCAGGCCGCGCTCTTTCAGGCCTTGGAAGCTGTAGGGGCTGGTCCGCGGCTTGAACGCCCCGCCGCGCAGCGCCGTGGCGCCGGCAGCCTTGATGGCCCGAGCCGTGGCGATCGTTTGCTCTTCGTTCTCGATCGAGCACGGACCGGCGATCACGCCCAAGTAGCAGTTGCCCACCGAAAGCGAACCGGCGCGAACCACCGTCGGCTCGGCCTTCACCTCACGGCTGGCCACTTTGTAGGGCGCAAGGATCGGAACCACCTCGGCCACGCCGGGGCCGCTTTCGAGCGATTGCCGCATGTCGTCGCGTTTCTCGCCGATGGCCGCAATCACGGTCCGCTCGGTGCCGAAGATCGGATGGGCCTTCAGCCCGAACTCTTCGATCCGGCGGATCATGTGTTGAATCTGTTCGGGCGTGGCCCCCTTCTTCATCACGACAATCATTCCTTCGGCTCCTTTTCGATAATCGGGCGACGCCGCTGCACGGCGCGACGGTTCGCGCGCGATGTCCAACATCGATGCGTTGCTTGCGGCTCGGCTCGGGCCGGCCGCGCTCGACGGCGGCAGGGCAATCGCGGTACTCAATGGTATTCTCCCAACGGTGATCGCGAAATGGCGATCGAGGTTCCCAACAGCCAATAAAAAAAGCCCCGCGACCGTTCAGGTCTCGGGGCTTCTGTCCGTTGCGGGTTGATTTCAGCTAGCTACAAACCGCCTCCGGCCCCTCGACCTGCGGGGGCAAAATAAAACCAAAAATAGTAAGCGGTGCGCAACATGCCGAAAACGTACGCCGTTCGCTCAGCGTCGGCCGACAAGCACCCACTGCCACGGCCGCACCAAAGCGTTTCAATGGCAGTATTATCGTTCGTACAACGGAAAAAAGCAAGTCATTTCCGGTTTTCACCCGGATTTCACCATTGTTGAGCTACGGTTGGCGTCGCTCGGTCGAGATCGGACACTCGCGAAAGCCCGCGTTTGCGCGGCGGCTGCATTGGGCGCACGTTGCGGTTCATCGCAGTCCGCGCCAACTGGAGAGCCCCACGGTCTCGCGGCTGTAGAAGGCTTCGCCATAACGGGTTCCGATGGCCCACCCCAACGTGCCCGCCTGCTCGCGCAAGCGGTCGATCACCGTCGGCTCGCCGGCCGGCCGCCCCTCGATGAACTGGCTGGCATAGCACTCGAGGGCGGCCTGCTTTCGCGGCCAGTAGTCGCTAATGTCGACGATGAATGCCGGGGGCGGCAGCACCCGCAAGTGAACGCACAGGTAGTACCAAATGCGCTCCGGGTAGTGCGGTTGGCCGGGCAAGTCGGTTTTGGTGAGCTTGGCCCAGAATCGGGCCGCCTCGGTTAATTCGGTGGCGGCCGTGTGGTCGGGATGCGCGTCGTGCCAATACGGGGCAAAGAGCCATCGGGGCCGAACGCGACGGATGACGCCGGCCAATTCCGCTCGGGCTTCGAGCGTCGGCAGCAGGCTCCGGTTGGGCAGGCCGAGATTCTCGCGCCACGCAAGGCCCAAGGCCTGCGAGGCGGCCAGCGTCTCGGCGCGGCGGCGCTGAGGAGAGCCGTACGGCGTGGGTTCGCCGTCGGTCAAGTCGAGTACGCCGACGGCCAATCCTTCGGCCAACATCCGCGCGATCGAGCCGCCCATGCCCAATTCGGCATCGTCCGGATGCGGTGCAATGACAAGCGCATCAAGCATTTTGTTGTTCCTTGGAAAAGCAACGCGGCAAACCCGGGCAAACGGCTGGCCATTCTCGCGGAACAAACGCCATCGGGTCGCATGCAATCTCTACGCGCCGATCGACGAACGGTGCTGCGCATGCCCCCCGCGGGAACCGCGTCTCGGCCGCCGTTTCGCAGCACAAACCGCGCGGGAGCCCTAAGCGGGCGAAATACGCGAACGGGGCTGCCGACGATCGATTCATCGTACCGCAGGGGCGATGCCGGGCAAGCCGGCGGCAGCATTGCCTGGTTAGCCCTTGGGCGAGCCGCGTGCGAACTGCCCTTGGCTGGAGTCGCTTTTGCGCAGGCGCCAGCTGCGTTTGTTGACGCCGGGAGGACCGATCTTCACCGCGTTGGGGCTATTTTCTGTTTGGTTCTCTGTCCACGCGGCGCCTATTCGAGTCCTCTCGCAGAGCTTTTGGCGATCTGGCGGAAAGGATCGCCCGACGACTAGCGAGTTATTGCCGACAGCGATAGACTGGAACGACGTTTGCCCAGGTTCTGCATAAGGCATGATCGCCCTGCGGCTGGTCCGGCTGGTTTTGCGGGCCACGGTTGGCTCGTTCCATCGCGATTTCGGCACGGTGCGGCAACGCCGGGCAAACGGGCGGCTGCGACCGGCTTGCGTGTCATAAGTCTCGTTTGCGGTTTTGGTTGCAGCGTAGCACGAACCTCGAGCGGCCGTGATGGAAGCCGCGCTCGCCTCCCGGATCGAAAGCAGGACCGACGATTCAAACCATTTCGAGATAAGGAGTTGTAGTCAATGCCTTCTGCCGACGAACGTTACGATGCCGCCATTGCGTTGCAGCAAAGTGGCAAAACAACCGAAGCGGTGGCCGAATTGGAGAAACTGGCGGCCGACGAACCTCAATTCGCCTTGGCGCATTCGGCTTTGAGCGTGTTTTACAGCCGTTTGCAGCGGCACGACGACGCAGTGGCCGAAGCCCAAAAGGTTTGCGAACTTGAGCCCGACGATCCGTTCAGTTTCATGTCGATGAGCATCATCTGCCAGAAAGCCGGTCGAATCGCCGAGGCCGAGGCGGCGATGAGCCAAGCGGTCGAAAAGCAGTGGGCCGCTCGACGGGGATTTACGGCTTGACATCGGCGGCGAAATCGAGACAATCCGCCGACCATCAGCGGCCGCTTTCGACGCCGAAAAGGAGTTTGGCGTTGGGTCGCGATTCGAGCGTTGCGTGCGTTGTCCGCCGCTCGATTGAGGTCGCGTACCGCCGGGCCGATGGCTGCGGCAGCGACGGTTCCGAGCACGTGCTTCAGGCAGGGAGGCCGAGGCCATGCAACTCTGTTCCGCGATTACCGGCGGAGTGCCGCTGGGCAAGCTCTTGCCCGATGCCGGCGCCCACGCTGCCGCCGACCTTCGGGTGTACGGCTGCGCCTGCGATTCGCGGTCGGTGTCGCCGGGCGATCTGTTTGTGGCGATTCGCGGGCGGCGCGTCGATGGAACTCTGTATGCCGCCGAGGCCGCCGAGCGCGGCGCGGCGGCCATCGCTTGCGAAGAGCCGCTGATCGAATCGACGCTGCCGGTGATTCGCGTGGCCGATGCCCGCGAAACCTACGCCCGGCTTTGCCAACAGTTCGCCGGCAATCCCGGCGACCAACTGAAGCTGGTCGGCGTGACCGGCACCAACGGCAAGACGACCACTTCCCACCTCGTTGCCGGAATCCTTTCCGCGGCCGGCTACGATTGCGGACTGATCGGCACGCTGGGCAATTTTGACGGCGTGGACCTCGAACCGGCCTCGTGGACGACGCCTCCGGCCGACGTGCTGGCCGATCTCCTCGGCCGAATGGCCGCCCACGGGTGCTCGCACGCCGTCATGGAAGTTTCGAGCCACGGGCTCGATCAGTCGCGCGTGGCCGGTTTGAAGTTCGAGGCGGCCTGCGTGACCAACGTCCGCCGCGATCATCTCGACTATCATCGCACCTGGGACGAATACCGCGCGGCCAAAGCGAAGCTGTTTCGGCATCTGAAACCGAGCGGGCTGGCCGTAATCAATGCCGACGACGCAGGAGCGGCCGGAATGCTGCCGATGCTCGGCGGCGCAGCGCTGACCGTGGGAATCGAGGCCGAAGCCGACATCACCGCAACGATCGTCGAACAGTGCCTCAGCGAACAGACCTTCCTGCTCACCGCCGGCAGCGACACCGTGCCGGTGCGCACGCGCATGGTCGGCCGGCATCATGTGTACAACTGCCTGACGGCCGCGGCCGTCGGGCTGGCTCAGGGCATCGACCTGCTGACGGTGGTTCGCGGGCTGGAATCGGTCAAACGCGTGCCCGGCCGGCTCGAACGCTTGGAATGCGGCCAACCATTCGGCGTGTTCGTCGACTACGCCCACACGCCCGACGCCTTGGCAACGGTGCTCGCCACGCTGCGGAGCCTGACGGCGGGCAAGCTGATCTGCGTGTTCGGCGCGGGCGGCCAACGCGATTCTGGCAAGCGGCCGCTCATGGGCCAAGCGGTCGATCGCCTGGCCGATCTGGCGATTGTCACCAGCGACAACCCGCGGCGCGAGAACCCGGCCCAAATCATCCGCGACATCGTCTCGGGCTTCCAATCGACCGAGCGGGTCGAAGTGGTGCCCGATCGCGCCACGGCAATCCGCTGGGCCCTGAGCGCCGCCGAGCCGGGCGACTGCGTGCTGATCGCCGGCAAAGGCCACGAACGCTATCAGGTGATCGGCGACCAACGCATCGCCTTCGACGATGCCGAAGTCGCCTGCGAATGGCTCTATGAAGTTTGCCCCTACGCAGACGCCGCCTGAAGCCGACCAGCCACCCGCGAAATCGTTGCCCAGCGCGGGCGGCATTGTCGGCGCATCCCACCGTGCGCTGGGCAGGGCCGAGCATGCCGAAGACGCCCGCCCGCAAGGGCCGATGTAAGCTTTCTGCGTTTTCACTGAGAACAATGGATCGGCTCATCCGCGCCAACAGCCATCGTCCAACGAGCGAGCATCGGCACGCCGAGCGTGCGGCCCGCGCCCGAGGCGATGCCCCGCTGCCGACCCGCTGCCGGCCGACGTTGGCCGAACTGATCGAGGCGATTGGCGGCACTGTTGTCGCCAAGCCGCCTTCCGTCGCTGTGTCGCCTTCGGTCGGCAAGCCGTTTACGGTCGGCCGAGCGATCGATCCGCGAAACGCGGCCGTGGGAGCATCGGCCATCGACAGCCGAGCGGTGCAACCGGGCGAGATCTTCTGGGCCCTTCGCGGCGCGCGTTGCGACGGCAACGAATATGCCGCCGATGCGCTGCGCCGAGGAGCGGCTGCGGCCGTGGTGGAACGAATCGTCGAACCGGCCGCGCCGTTGGGCACCGACGGTTCCACGGCGATCGCGCACGGGGGCAACGCATCATCAGGCGCCGCCATTCAACCCTGGATGGAGACAACCGATCCGCCCGCGGCGATCGGGCCGCGAATTCTTGTCGGCCATGTGCCGGCGGCGTTGAATCGTTGGGCTGTTTGGCGCAGGCAGCGTTTTGACGGGCTGATGATCGGCGTCACCGGCAGCGCCGGAAAGACCACCACTCGGTCCATGATCGACCATTTGCTCGGCGCATCCGCTCAGGGCACGGCCACGCCGGGCAACTGGAACAACGAGCTGGGAGTGCCGTTGAGCCTGGCGCGGCTGCAACCCGGCGACGACTATGCCGTAATCGAGATGGGCGCGCGGCGCTCGGGCGACATCGCCCACCTGGCCGCGCTGGCCCGCCCGCACTGGGGCGTCATCACCTGCATCGGCGACGCCCACCTCGAATCGTTCGGCAGCCGCGAAGCGATCGCGCAAACCAAGACCGAATTGCTCGCCGCACTGCCTGCCGACGGACTGGCGCTGTTGGGCGACGACGATCACCTGCGGCGCGCGGCCCGCCGGTGCCGCTGCCAAGCGATCATCGTCGGCACGTCGGAGGACTGCCGCCTGCGGCCCGATTGCGTGGAGCATCGCCCCGGAAGCCTTCGGTTCCGGCTGGAGGGCCAAGCGTTCCATCTGGCAGTTTGGGGCGAACATCATCTGACCTCGGCCCTGCTTGCCGCAGCCGCGGCGCGCGAGTTCGGCCTCGATTGGCCCGAAATCGCCGATCGGTTGGCCGCCTTCCGGGCCGTGCCGCAACGATGCCAAGTGTTCCACCGCGAGGGTGTGACGATCATCGACGACACCTACAACGCCAGCCCCTCGGCCGCGTTCGCAGCGCTGAAGCTGCTCGGCGCAATCGAGCCGGCGGCGCGGCGGATTGCGATCCTCGGCGAAATGGCGGAACTCGGCGACGAAGCCGCATCGCACCACTGGCTGCTGGGAGAAACCGCTGTGCGCGAGGGCAGAATCGATCTGCTGATCGCGTGCGGCCCCAGCGCCCGATGCACCGTGGCCGGGGCCCGCAACGCCGGTTTGTTGCGCCGTTGGGCGATTGCCTGCGGCGCTGTGGAGGAACTGCTTCCGTACGTCCCTCGAACGATTCGACCCGGCGATGCCGTGCTGATCAAGGGTTCGCGGGTGATGGCGATGGAACGGGTTGTTGAAGCCGTGCGCCCCGCGCCGGCGACCAAGTGCGCCTAAGGTTCGGTGCGAAAGGCCGTCCGGGTCGGCGCCGAGAAAGTCCGGCGGTGCGAGCGAATCGTTGCCAACGGGAACGGCAGGACCAGCCGGGCGTGTCGGCCGAGCGCAAATTGGATGAATCGCGGCGGATTCGGATCGTTTCTGAAAAATCGGCCTTGCGTGGAAGAGCCCTGTTACGGTACCTATCCGCCTCGAACGAACGCAATAAAACCCGTTTCGCGCGAAAGTCGCTGCAACGGCAACCAAGGGAGAACGACCATCGCGAGGGCAACCGCGGCCCCGCGTCAACAATCCATGGGTGAACGTTCGCCGGCTGTGCCGTGTTTGCGGGAATACGGCACGTACCCTCCCCTCCTTGGGTAAGGAGCTTCACAGGCGTCGCACAGGCGGTTTCTGGGTCAACCGCCGCGGCGTTGGCTTCCCGGCGAACGTTCAATGACTGAGCGCCGGGGCGGCACATCACGCGCCGTCCCGGCAGCTCAGGGATACATGCGGAGAACGGACCGCCGGCCGAAATGGGATTCCCATAAGCGAAACCGAGAATCTCCAGAACGCAAGGCCGGGGCTTCTCGCCGCGATGGAACAACTCGTGTCCCGGCCGCGGCCGATTCTCGCCGTCAACCCGGTCTTGCGACAACCCATGCACCTTTGCCGCCGCACCCTCGATCCGCAGACACCGGCCTGCCGTTGGCCGGCCCATTTGCGTTTCCATTCCGTC
>JARKPK010000104.1 GCA_029975295.1 Thermoguttaceae bacterium
GCGTCACGCCCGCCCAGATCTACACCGGCACCGACGAGTACAAGAAGATCGCCACGGTGGTCGGCTACGGCCTGACGGGCAACGGCCTGACCGGCCAAATCCCCGGCACCGGCGGCACGCGGCGCGCCGGACAAAACGGCATCGACCGTTTCGGCGTGGTCGGCACCAACAGGTCAGTCACCTTCTACACGACCGACGGCGCCGACCGCACCGTACTGCTTTGGGATTTCGACTCGCCCACCGGCACGCCGCCCAGTTGGTGGAGCCCTCCGCAGGGAACGCCGATCCAAGTTCTGGAGTACCAACTGGGCACAGGCGACAGCGGCTCGCCCTTGTTCATCGATGTCGGCGGGAATACCTACGTGGCCGGGATCGCCAGCTCGGTTATTCCGCGTGACAATTTGTCGGATGGGTACCGCTACGGCGATGCTGCGACTTTTGCCCGCGTATCGAAATACCAATCGTTCATCAACGGAACGATGTCCGGCACCTGGAATTCGCCGCTTCTGAGCATCGTGAACAATGACGTGCTCGATGTCGCCGCGGGCACATCGTTGAGCGTGGTCAACGCCGTTTCGTATTTCGGGGGGGCGCCGGCGGGCAGCGTGATTGTCGATGGTTCGTTGCAGGCGGGCTATCTGCGGCAGCAAAGCCTTTCGATCGGCAGCGGCGGCTCCGTAAATACGACCGGCAGCACCCCCAGCGTCATCAACCAGTTGACCATCGCCGGCTTTCCCCCCGTTCTCTCCGGCTCATCGGTCCCCGCGAGCGCATTCGACAGCGGCAGCGACTCGTCCTTCTTCGATGCCGACGACGGCTCGATGAGCGGCGATGGCGAAGTCGCCTACTTCGGCGGCGGGATGGCCGTGCCCGAACCGGCTACCTGGTTGGCGGCCCTTTCGGGCCTAGCGGTTGCCGCAGTGATCGCACTGCGTCGGCAAGTTCGCAGACTCGCCCGCGAATGACCGGCGCGGCTCGGATTGCTCGACGCCGCAACACTCATCCAGCGGCGAATCGAACCACTGTCGGTTGCTGTCGTTGCCCCCGGGGCGCCATTATGCAACCGCGCGGACAACGCCGGCGTATGCAATCACCCCTCCGAGCCGCCGCGGCGCAAGCGTTCGACGATCTCGTCAACATCGTACACGCTGCCGGCCCACGGACCGCCGCTGGCGTGCTGGAGGGCCGCCCAAAGGCGCGTTTCGCGCGGCAGGTGCGGGTCGGGCGATAGTTCCGGGTGCGGCTCGCGGACGGCAAGCAGTTCCTCGGCCTGTGCGGGCGAAAGCGCCCCTTGGGGCGTTCCCACCAAATCCACGCTGCCGGTCAGCGTGCGGGTGTCGATGACGATGCGCACCCGATCACCGTCGCGCAGTTTGCCCAACGGCCCGCCCGCCAGCGCCTCGGGCGTAATCAGTCCGATGCACGGCCCGGTGCTCACGCCCGAGAAGCGGGCGTCGGTGATCAGCGCCACCTCGCGGCCCCAGGAAAGATAGCGCAAGGCGGCCGTTAGTTGGAACACTTCTTCCATGCCCGAGCCCATCGGCCCGCGCCCCATCAGCACCAGCACGTCGCCCGGCTCGACGCGTTTGGTGCCGTGGCCTTTGATGGCGGCGATGGCGTCGGCCTCGCGGCAAAACACTTTGGCTGGCCCCGTCTTGCGATAAACGCCCTCGGCATCGAGCAATCGGCGGTCGATGGCCGTGCTTTTCACGCACGAGCCGCCCGGGGCCAGGTTGCCGCGGGGAAAACAGGCCGTGGCGGTCAGTCCCAACTCAGACGCACGTTGGGGTGAAAGGATCACGTCGTCCGGATCGACCTCGTCGGCCTCTTTCAGCAGCGACCGCAGCCGCGCGCGTCGCCGAGAGTGTTCCCACCAATCGAGCACTCGCCCCAGGGGCAGGCCCGGCAGTGTCGGGGCGTCGAGTTCGAGCAGCCCGAGCGATCGCAGGTGCAGCATCACCTCGGGCACGCCGCCGGCCAGATAAACCCGCACGGTCGGGTGATTGACCGGCCCGTTGGGAAGCACCGAGACCAATCGCGGCACGCGCCGCATGAGGTCTGTCCAGTCATCGATCGTCGGCCGCGGCACGCCGGCGGCATGGGCAATGGCCGGCAAATGGATCAACAGATTGGTCGAACCGCCGAATGCGGCGAAAACGGTCATCGCGTTCTTGATTGCGGCCGGGAATACGGCCGACTCGCTCGATCGACCCGCGCCGCGCGAGTGCGAACCCTCCGCCCGGGCCGCGTTGACGAAGAGCGTTCGGGCGGTGCGCCGGGCGATGTCGAACCAAACCGGTTGGCCCGAAGGCGCCAGGGCCGAATGCGGCATCGCCAGCCCCAGGGCTTCGGCAACGACCTGCGCCGTAGCCGCCGTGCCCAGAAAATGGCACCCGCCGCCGGCCGAGGCGCATACGCGGCACCCCCATTCGGCTGCCTCGTCGAGCGACATCTCGCCTTGCGCATACCGTGCGCCGATCGATTGGATCGTGGCCGTATCTTCGCGCGACAGCAAAGGATGCGTATTGGCCAGCCCGTCGCGAGGCCGGCTCGCCACCGGTGATCGCTGCCCGGACGAGTCGGCTTCACCGCTGCTGCTCGCGCGGCTGCCCGCGCTGCTTGCCGAGCTGCGCCCCGCGCCCGCATCAGCCGCCGCAGCGCGCCGCGGCGGCAGCATCACCCCACCGGGGATCAGCGCCACGGGCACCCTGCGAAGGCCCGCCAAGGCCATCATCATCGCGGGCAATCCTTTGTCGCAGGTGGCCACTCCCAGCACGCCGCGAGCCCGCGGAATCGATCGCGCTAGGCGGGCGAAGACGGCGGCCGCATCGTTGCGATAGGCCAAGCTGTCGAACATCCCCACGGTGCCCTGAGTCCGGCCGTCGCACGGGTCGGAGCAATGAGCAGCATAGGGCACCCCGCCCAAATGCGCGATTTCTTCGGCCGCCTGGCGCACGGCCAAACCCAGTTCCCAATGCCCGGTGTGATAGCCCAAGGCCCAAGCTCGGCCGTCGTCGCCCCGCAGCCCGCCCAAGGTGCTCATAATGACGAACTGCGGTCCGGCCACCTTCTCGGCCGGCCAACCCATGCCCACGTCTTGCGACATGCCGAAGTGGTCGCCGCTGGCGCCGCGGCGGAGCAGTTCATCGGTCAACGGCAATCGCCCGGCCGGTCCCGGGTCGCTGGTCTTCACCTCCATAAGCGAGAGATCGTCGGTGTCGAGCAATTCCAAGGGAAGATCGTCGGTCATGATGTCGCTTTCTGCGGGCCGTGATGCTGTTACGCGTTGCGCCGACTTTGGGCGCAGTCTAGCTCAACGTGAGTCTACCGCAACGTGCCCGCTGTACACTCCGTGCCCCGAAGCACCGAACGAAAACACAACAAGGCCAACCGGTGGTAAGCCCGGCTCTGCGGAGTGCCCTGCTGTTGCGGAGGCCCATGGCTTACGCGAGGATCAGCGAGCAAAGACAGTGGTTTTTCACACCCCTCATTGACGGAAAACTGCGGGTTCGGTTATTGTGGGCGTCTTCATGCGAACTCCGTGCAGCAAGACGGAGCTGCGGTTTCGCCGGGGGCTGTATTTTCTTGGCGGAGCGTCCTGCCTTGGTCGCGCCGCTTGACGGACGACGAATAATGTCGGCGGTGTTCCCTGCCGATTCACCCGGCGAAATTGGGGCCGGCAAGTCTGCTGGCGAAACCGTACGAAACAGCATTTACGCGAAACACAATTAGCAAGGAAATCGAGGACCGAAATGAGCGACACCGTATTCCAAAAGATCCAACTGGTTGGAACTTCGAACAAGTCGTTCAGCGACGCGGCGGCCAACGCGGTCGCTCGCGCCCATCAGTTGGGGCATCAGGTCAGTTGGTTCGAAGTCAATGAACAGCGCGGCGCGGTGCGCGACGGCAAGATCGACCAATTTCAAGTGACGATTACCGTGGGCTGCCGAGTGCAATAGCGCCCGCGTCTTCCGGCACCTAAACGCGCAGCCGCCCGCAAAGGGTACCTGCGCCTTCCCGATTGTCTCGCCGTCCCCCGTCAGGTCAGAAAGGGATTGCTTCTCTTTTCACGGCCGACGGTGGTCTTCGGGCCGTGTCCGCTGAGCAGTACGGTGCTGTCGGGCAGCGAAAAGAGTTTCGCGGTAATGCCGGCAATCAGTTCGTCGTAATTTCCATCGGGGAAATCGGTTCGCCCGATGCTTCCGGCGAAAATGATATCGCCCACCAAAGCCAAGGCCGGTTGCTCGTCGTCGATCAGATAGGCAACGTGACCGGCGCTGTGGCCGGGAATTTCGATCACGGTGAACGTAATGCCTGCCTGGTCGAATCGGTCGCCGTCGGTCACGGTTTCGTCGGGCGGCGGAAAGGCCAAGGGAAGCCCGAACTGGGCCGATAGGTTCTGGTAGGGATCGGTGAGTTTGCCGGCATCGCCCTGGCCGATGATAACGCGGCAATCGGGCCATCGCTTCTTCACCACTCCGATTCCGCCGATGTGATCGCTGTGGCCGTGGGTAATCAACGCCGCGACCGGCTCGATCTTTGCCTGTTGGCAGTAATCGATGATTTTGCCGGGCTCCAAACCGGGATCGACCAGCACGGCGTCGGGACGATCAGCCCGATGCAGCACGTAGGTGTTCTCCTCGAACGGCATTGAAACGATCACATGGACTTTAAGTGTCGCAGCGGCCACGTAAACCTCGATAAAATAGGCAAAAGACAGGACCGTGAGATTGCTCCGTCGGCGGTCGCCGGGGTAAACTGTCGGGGCAATGCAGACAAAATCGGCTGGCGTCGGGAAACATTTTAATCTGCCGACACCGGATAAGCGATAAGGTCGAAGGGAGCAATTCGGCGATTGCGTGCGCCTCTTCGTCGAGGCAAGCGCCCGGGTCGTCGGCAGCACAGCCATTCCAAACGGCGAACCGCCGTTTTTTCCTTTTTTCAGGCGGCGACATCGATGGTCCGCCGTTCTGCATCGAGTTGCGGATTGGGCGTCGGCGAATCGCTTCAGACGGCCGATCTGGAAGTGCGTTTCACGGAGGACTAGCACAATGTCGTTGCGATTCGGGTTTGTTTGTGCATTGCTGGCGCTGATGGGTTCGGCCGCTTGGCTCTCGGCCGACGACGCCGGGCGGAAACTCAAACGGAAGCTGCCCGACATCAGTCCTCAGGTGGTCGCCGAGCGTGCCGCAATCACCGCCCGGGCCACCAACCCGGCGCCGCTTTGCGAGGACGAAAGCGCCCATCCCTTGCAGCCGGCCGTCAAATGGGCCCGCGACGGCCTGACCGCTCTGGAAAAAATCGAAGACTACTCCGCCACCTTCGTCAAACGCGAACGAATCAACGGCAAGCTGAACGATTACGAACAGATGTTCGTCAAGATCCGCCACAAGCCGTTCAGCGTCTATATGTACTTCCTCATGCCCTCCGATCTGAAGGGCCAAGAGGTGATCTACGTCGAAGGCCGCAACAACGGCAACATGTGGGCCCACACCGTCGGCTTCCGCGACAAGATGGTGGGCACGCTTTCGCTGCCGCCGACGGGCATGATCGCCATGACCGGCCAGCGCTATCCGATCACCGAGGCCGGCGTGCTCAACCTGACCCGGCGGCTGATCGAAGTCGGCGAGTACGACATGCAATTCGGCGAATGCGAAGTCAAGTTCATCAAGAATGCGAAGATCAACAACCGCGTCTGCACCTGCATCCAGGTCGTCCATCCGGAACCGCGGAAAGAGTTCCTGTTCCACCTCGCCCGAATCTTCGTCGACGACGAGCTGAACATTCCCATTCGCTATGAGGCCCACGATTGGCCGAGCGAGCCGGGCGGGGCGCCGCAATTGCTCGAAGAATACACCTACCTCAACCTGAAACTCAACAACGGGTTCACCGATCTCGACTTCGACATCAAGAACCCGAACTACAAGTTCCGGTAGGTCAATCGCCCGCCTCCGATCGGCAGCAAAGCACAGCCGACGACGCATCGGTTGACGACGCTGCCGCGATCCCAATAGGCCGCGTTCCGTGCGCACCAAGCCAACCATTTCAGGGGCCGGTCGTTTCCGGGCGACCGGCCCCATGTGCTTTGCGTGCGCGATTCCGCCGCCGGGCCGGACATTGCTCGGTCGAACGCCTTGCCCAGCGCCGTCGTCATGGACGATCATTTCGCGCCGGGCAACGCGCCGTCGATGATGGCATCGCCGAGCGTTCCTCCGAGCGGAAGGCCGAGCTGCTGGGCGACGGCCGTCTCCCCGCCCCCTCGCGAGCGCAAGAAATCCTCAGCCAAAAAACCCTCCTTTCCCGCTCATTGGGCCGTTCGAGCCCTTTTGGCGGCTTCAGGGCTGAACTCCCACGGGCAATGCTGGTTACAATGGACGGCCACAGGAGGACCATTGATGCACCGCGTTGCCCCCAAATCCCTAATTGTTCGCTCGCACTCCATTCCCGCGCGGACGCTTTCAACCGCCGGCCTTTGCAGAACCGCCTGTGCTCTCCGCGCGGCCCGCTTCGCCGCCGTCATGGCTGCCTGCTTGGCACAACGCGCTGTCGCAGCCGAGATTGCCGTTGAGAAGCCCGAGGCGGCCGCGGTCGTCGAGGCGATCGATCGGGCCGCGCCGGGCGACACCGTTCGGCTGCCCGCCGCCACGATCGCGCTGAAAGAACCGCTGCGGTTGCGAAGCGGGCTGCGGATTCTCGGCGCCGGGCAGGACCGGACGATCCTCGTTTCCGAGGCGCAACGCCCCGGGCCGATCGTGCTCGTGGAGAATTGCGAATCGGTGGAACTGGCTCATCTGACCATCGACGGCCGAATGCGCGACATCGTTCAAACCGGCATCGGCGGCCGCAACTCCAAAAAGATCGACTTGCACCACCTCACCATCCGCAATCTGAAGGCCGGCGAAGGATTCGGCCCGCACGCCATTTACTGGCACGGCCACGGGCCGACCCGCAGCAACGGCGTGGTCGACAGCCGCATCGCCCATTGCACCATCGAAAACATCGGCGTGGGCGCCGAATTCGGCGGCGGAATCCGGGTGGCCCACGGCTCGCACCGCAACCTGATCGAGCACAACACGGTGCGCACCACAGGCCGAGGCGGCATCTTCGGCGACAACTCCGACGAATTGGTCATTCGCCACAACACCGTTTTCGGCTCGGGCGGCGAAGGATTAGGCATCGAAATCTGGGGCGGCTGCCGGCGCTCGCTGATCGAAGACAACCGCATCGACCACTGGCTCAGCGTCGATGCCGGCCATCAGTCGGCCGTGCGGCGGAACATCGTCGGGGCCGACGACGGCTCGATCAAAGGCTACGGCATCGAGATCATCGCCGAAAACGTCGTCGTTACCGACAACATCATCCGCCGCGGCGCGGCCATCGGCCTTTCCGTCTCGAACAAGCCCCGCAAGAACAATGTGCTTTGGGCCTACAACACCGTCGAAGACTGCATCCAATGGGGCGCGCAACTTCAGGGCGAAACCGGCGGCATCGCGCACCACTATTTCTACCGCTGCGAGTTCCGCCGCACCGAGCGCGGAAATCGCCAAGCCCGATACCCCGGCGACAGCGGGCACGGGTTCCGCTTCAACGGCGATTGCCGCCATATCGTCTTCGAACAGTGCGCGATCGTCGATAATCAGGGCGTCGGGCTGCAATTGGGCGGCAAGAATGTCGATGGCGTCTATCTGCTCCGTTGCCGGCTGGCCGAGAACGCCCTTGGCCCGGTGTCGGGCGTCCAACGGCTGACGGCCTTCGAGGCGATCGAAACCACCGTCTCGGGCCCTAAGGCCGAATCGCTTCCCACCGTGCCGCGTTCGGCTCACGCCTGGCCAACGGCCGACTTCCGGCTGCCGCCGCGGATCGTCGCCGGAGAACCGGCCCGATTCGCCTGCGCGTCGAAGCCGGGCGACGGTTCGATCGTCGAACGCCTTTGGGACTTCAACGACGGCATCCCGCAAACCGACGCCGAGCCGAGCCATCGCTTCGCCAAGGCAGGCACGTATCGGGTAACGCTGGTGGTTTGGGATTCCGCCGGACGCGGCGCCCGATGCGAAAAAACCGTCGAGGTCGTCGCTACTTCTTCCCCATCGCCCGTTGGGCGCGAAAGAACTCGGTGAGGATCGCCCCGCACGGCTCGGCCAGCACACCGCCGACGACGGTGCAGCGGTGGTTCAATCGCGGATCGTCGAGCAACCGGTAAAGCGAATCGACCGCGCCGGCCTTCGGGTCGCGCGCCCCGTAAACCACCACGGGAATCCGCGCCAGAACGATCGCGCCGGCTCACATCGGGCACGGTTCGAGCGTTACTCACAGCGTACACTCTTCCAGCCGCCAGGAACCCAACGCCTCGGCCGCCTGCGTGATGGCGATCATCTCGGCATGGGCGGTCGGATCGCGCAATTGCTCGCGCTGATTGTGCGCCCGAGCGATGATCCGCCCCTGATGGGCGATGACCGCGCCGATGGGCACTTCGCCGGCCTGCCGGGCCGCCTCGGCCTCTTGCAGCGCAAGCCGAATCAGCGATTCGTACAGGTTCGCCTGGTCGTCGGCCGGTTGAAGCATGGAGATTCGATCTGATCAGGTCGTGCTGTCAACTTTTGATGCGCAAGTGCCGCGCCGCCGGCGCCGTCGATCATCGGTGTCGAAGCGTCGGGCCTGTCGATCGGCGTTCAGACGACCGGCCAACGGAACACCGCCGCCACGGACAGTCTCGGGGAAGGCGGGGAACACTCGAATCAACCAACTATTCAATCAGCAACTCGATCGGCTTGCCCCAAAGGTAGTCGGCCGGCGTGGCGCCCACACCGATCGGCCGAAGCGTGATCGGCCCCTTGCCCAACGGGGAAGTATCGACACGGCATGCGCCCTCTGCTCCGTTGATTCGGCCGACCAATTGCCCGTTGTGCAGCACGACGATGCCGGTGGCGCCGGGCGCTTCTAATTCGAGTTCCAGCGGTTGGCCGGCGGTGAGTTTTTCCGGAGGCCGATTGCGCAGGGTCAACTGCCGCCCTCGATGATCGACGCAGAACGGGATGATCGCCCTGCCCTGCGTGCGAATCAGACTGCTTTCAATGGCCACCACGCGCAATTCGTGCCAGCCGTCGGCCAGTTGTTCCGTGTCGAACCGCAACGTTCCGCCCGGGCCGCATCGGGCGCGGCGCAACTCATCGACGTACAGCTCGAACGTATCGACCTTCCCCTCGGCCACGGTTGCCGAAGGTTTCAATTCGATCACGCCTTTGACCGAATCTCCGGGCTTGATTCCCTCGACCGACACCTCGGGAATCTTTGCCCACGGCCGGCACAACGGGTCGCCGACGATCAGCAGTTGGTACGGGCCGAACACCGATTGATAGAACGCCTCGGCCAGCGAGCATCCCCGCGCGTAATGCACGTGCATCATCGGCACGGGAAACTTATCGAGCAACGCATACGGCTCGAACACGGTGCCGCTGCTGCCGGCCGCGCCGGCGCGGAGCCAGTCGGTCAACGGGGTTTGCCCGCCGCCGGGCGTCATGATGCCGCCGTAGCTGGTGAAGTGTTCGCAGATCGCCCCGGGCAGAATCGTGCTTTTCCAGTGTTTCAGGTTCACATCGGCCGCGCCGACCATCGCCCCGGCCACGTCGTCTTTGCCGATCGGAACAATCCCCTCGATGATTTCCGCGTTCACGCCCAGGGCCTTCAGTTCGCGCACGGCCGAGGGGAACAGCGGATCGCGCACCCGCGAACGGATGTCGCCATTCTTGCAGAAATAGATCGTGCCCTTCGGGCGCGTGCCGTCGGCCTCGACCGCGCGGCGCAGGTAGGAAAGCACTTCTTCGACGGTGTTTCCCCGCCCCGCCGTTACGCCCAACATCACCGAAAGCAGGTAGCGCCGATTGGTGCCCTCGGTCAGTTCGCCCTCGGGGCCGAAGTGCTGCTGCGCGCTGAAGGCGAGCGTAGGGCAGCCCTTCTGCGCGGGAATATCGCGGCGCATGTAGGCGTTGGCCCGAAGGTCGAAATACATATTCAACCGCTGGCTCACCGGGAACCAAAGATAGGTCAGTCCGGTGATCGACGCTACCTTGGTAAGCGGCGGATCGGGCCATTTGGCGTCAGGATTCTTTTCTTTCAGACGTTTTTCGAACTGTTGGGCGTCGGGGCCGCAGTCGATCCCGGTGGGAAAATCGGACGAATACACCACGTAGTCGATCTGCGCGCTTAGCCCGCGACGGTCGATCTCTTTGAGCACCACGCCCAGGATTTTTTCGCGGAAAGTGTCCACATCGGTGGTCTGTTGTTGCGGCGGCCACGGGATCGTCAGCACGTTGCCCGGGGGAATCTTGCGCCAATGTTGGTAGTGGTTGGCGATTGTCCGCGAGGCAACCGAATCGCGGTTGACCACCAGCAGCACGTTTTCCGGCCCGCCGCCGGCCCGCGCCGCAGACGGCTCGCAAAACAGCAGTCCGAGAAAGAGACAGAAGAAGCAAGCCGCGACCGTCAACAACTGCACCAACGGCAGTAGCCGGTCTGAGTACAGACGACACTCGGCGTTTCCTGCTTTGCGGCCGAGCCTGGTGTTCGCGTTGCCGACGATCATCTTCGCCCCTCTCCTTCCCTTACGCCCATTCCGCCTCGGCCGACTGACCCCGCGGCGCCGCTCCGCGGCCGACGCATCCGATGCAACAGCTCACTGCATCACGAATTTGCTCCCCGCCCCGGGCGTCTCTTGAACATAACGAGGAACGGCGTAGCCGGGAAGCTGCGCGCGAAGCCGGCCGATCAGCTCGCGTCCGCGGCCGACCTCAACGGCGAAGTGGGCGGCGCCGGCCACTGGGTCTAACTGATGCAAATAATACGGCACCACCCGCAGATCGACCAGCCGCTCGAACAACTCGGCCAGCGTTTCCACGCGGTCGTTCACGCCGGCCAGCAGCACGGTTTGACTGAGCAACGGCACGCCTGCGTCAACCAGCCGCGCCAAGGCCTCGGCCGCATCGGCGGCAAGCTCGCGCGGATGATTGACATGGATGGCCGCATACGGGGTGAGCCGACCGGCACGCAGCAGCCCCACCAACTCCGCGGTAACTCGCTGCGGCGCGACGATGGCCGTGCGCGTGTGGATGCGCACGCGGCGCAGGTGCGCTATTGCCGACAGCCGGCGAAGGACGGAGCCCAGTTGGTCGTCGGACAGCACCAGCGGATCGCCGCCGCTAAGGATCACCTCCGCAAGCGACCGGTCGGCCTCGATCGCGCGGAAAGCGGCCGCGAACTTCGTTTCGATTTCGCCTTCGCCGGGGTCTGCGGCCGTTGCCGATGCCGACGCCAATTGCTCCGACTGCTGCCCACACCGCGCCGGCCGATGGCGGCGGAAACAGAATCGGCAATGGATGGCGCAGTGGTCGGAGGCCAGCAGCAGCGCTCGGCCGGGATATTTTTTGATGAGGTTCGGAGCGACGAGGGCCCGCCGCTCATCGAGCGGATCGTCGGTGTAGCCGGGCACGCTTGCGGTTTCGGCATGCCGCGGCCAGATTTGCGCCAAGAGCGGATCGGCGGGATCGCCGGGATGGATTCGTTCGAGGAACGCCCGGGGCGCTCGCACGGCATAGCCGGTGGCCTGTTCCACGGCAACAGCCTGGGCCACAGCGTCGGCAGGCAAGTTGAGCAACCGCCCGACGGCCTCGGCGCCGACCAAGGCGGTCGGTTCGCCCGTGTGGCCGGTGCTACAGTTGCGGCAATCGCCGACCGTTGGCGCACCGATGCAAACACTCGGCGCCGTCAGGCTTTCCGCCGCCTGGGGTGGTTCCAAGGGCGGTTTGCCGCCGCGTTCGGGAGATGTTGTACCGCCTAGACAACCCATCCTCGGCATCGTAACATAAAAGGTCTTTAGCCTAAAGGTCTTTCAAGGTGGACATGTCGTGGCCACGTACAACACTTCCGAGTTCCGAAAAGGTTTGAAGGTTCAGATCGACGGCGATCCCTACTTGATGATCCAATGCGATTTCGTCAAGCCGGGCAAAGGGCAAGCGCTGTATAAGTGCAAGTTGAAGAACCTGATTCGCAATACGGTTCTCGACCGCACCTACAAGAGCGGCGACTCGATCGAAGCGGCCGACATCGAGGAGATCGAAGCGCAATTCCTCTACAGGCAGCAGGATCAGTTCGTTTTCATGTGCACGGAATCGTACGAGCAATACGAGTTGACCGCCGACCAAGTGGATGAGAACTGGAAGTATCTCAAAGAAGGGATGGTGTGCAGCATCCTGCTGTTTAACAACCGTCCGATCACGATAACACCGCCGAATCACGTGGTCCTCCGCGTCGAGTATTGCGAGCCGGGCGTGCGGGGCAATACGGCGACGAACGTCACCAAGCCGGTCCGCGTGGAAACGGGCGGAGAGTTCCAGTGCCCCGTGTTCGTCGAAATCGGCGACTTGATCAGGATCGACACCCGCACCGGCGAGTATATCGAGCGGGTGAAGGAATAGCCTCATCGGACTCGCGTCCGATGGGCCGCATTTCGCCCCCGCAGGCCTTCGACCGCGCGACATGAAAAAAGCACTGTCGGCCCAGTTCCTCGCCAGTGTGTTGCAAGAGCAGCTCGATACGAGCGACCAATGGCGGCCGTCGGCCGCGCTCGAGATGCTTCGTCGCCGAGCCGAGTTGCTGGCCGCCGTGCGGCAGTTCTTCGACCGGCGCGGGTTCCTCGAAGTCGATACGCCGGCGATCTCGGCCGATACGGTGGTCGATCGGCACATCGAACCGTTTTCCACCGGCGTGCCGGCCGAGGTGGGCAAGCCGCCACGCCGACTGTGGCTGCAAACCTCGCCGGAGTTCGCCATGAAGCGTCTCTTGGCCGCCGGGGCCGAAGCGATTTACCAGATCTGCCGCGTGTTTCGGCTGGGCGAGCGTGGCCCGCTGCACAACCCCGAATTCACCATGGTGGAATGGTACCGCCGTGGCGACAGTTACCAACAGGGGATGTCGCTGCTGGCCGAGCTGGCCGAGGAGACTCTCGGCCGCGGGCGCGCCGAGCGCATTGCCTACGCCGAAGCGTTCGAGCGTTACGCGGGCGTCGATCCGCACCGCGCGCCGATCGCAGAGCTGCGCGAAGCGGCTCGGGGGCACGGCATCACGTGGCCCGAGAGCATGGAGGCCGACGACGACCGCGACGCCTGGCTCGACCTGCTGTTGACCGGCTGCGTGCAGCCGAACTTGGGCGTCGATCGGCCCGCGATCGTGTATGATTATCCAGCCGGCCAGTGCGCTTTGGCGCAGGTGCGCGAGGGCGACCCGCCCGCGGCCGAACGCTTTGAACTGTTCGTCGATGGGATCGAGCTGGCCAACGGCTATCACGAGCTTCGCGATCCGAACGAATTGCGGCGACGTAACCAGCGGATCAATCGCTTGCGCCGTGCCGAAGGAAAAAACACGCTGCCCGAGCGGAGCCGGCTGCTTCGGGCGATGGATTCGGGATTGCCCGAGTGTACGGGCGTGGCGATGGGTTTCGACCGCCTGTTGATGGTCGCTGCCGGAGCGACGACGATTGAGCAAGTGATCCCGTTCCCCTTTGAGCGGGCGTGAATGCGCCGGAGCTGGAGAACGCTCGCGCGGAAGAAGATCGCGGCGAGCGGGAACCCGGCAAAGACGAAGACTCGGAGCACCGTCCGATGGCCAACGCGTTCGACCCTTACCGTGAAGCCTTGGTGATCGAAACCAAGACGTTATGGGCCCCCGAGGCCGAATCGCTCGCACTGGGCGATCGGCAGCGCGGCGAGATCGCCGCTTGGCTGCACGCCCATCCGTCGGAGGCTGCGGAGTTGGAGTACCAGCGTCTGACAGCGGGCTTCTGCCGACAAATAACCGTAACAGCCGACGATGTCGCTCGCCGGCAAGCTGCCGGCTAAGGGCACTTCCGTCGAGCCCGCAGGGTCCGTTCCCGTCTCTGCGCGGCCCGTTTTCGAGACCGCGCGGCCGATTGACGCCGACCGCGGCGGGGGGTAGCATACGGGGTTTGCGGGCGGCCCAACCGGGCGTCTCTCGCGTTGTTTTGGCGGTTTGGCGGTCCGTTTCACAGGGCTACTGGCGATGCCGTTATTCGAAATCGAGACTGAGTCGCACATCATCATCACTTGGGCGGACAACGAAGATGCGGCCAAGGCCGTAGTGTTCGACAGTTACCCCAAAGAACCGCCCGTTCGAATCACCCGTCGCCCGCGCGACACATGGGTCATTTCCAAGGCCGCGTTGGGCATTTCGGGCAAGACGGATCCCTGCCATGTGGCCCGCGATTGCCTGGCCAAGGCCGCCGGCGACAAGGTGCATGCCATCCGCCTTTACATGCAGCAAACCGGGGCCGATCTCGAGCGGTCGCGCAAGGCGATCGAGTCGAACATGGTCATGGGCTGGTGAAGGTCGGCCCAGTTGCCCGACGCTCTGCCGCCGCCTCCAGGTCGCGCAACCGAGTGCGCGGGCGTGTTCGACAAAGCCGGTGTATGGCGACCGAACGGGCCGACGCAACGAGCGTCGTTCCTGTTTCCCGCGTTCATCGCCCGCTGAGCACCCAGGGAAACGGTCCATCTTGCCGAATCACCGGCCGGTAAAGCGAATCACGTTCGACCGGCGCACCGCCCGTTTCGCGGATCAGTCGCTCGATCTCTGCCACAGTCAAGGCCTGAGGGGCCGACGAACCGGCCTCGTGGTGAATCTTCTCTCGGCACACCGTGCCGTCGAAGTCGTTCGCTCCATAACGCAATGCAATCTGGGCTGTGCCGACTCCTAATGAGACCCAGTACGCTTTCACGTGCTCGAAATTATCGAGCATCAACCGGCTGACGGCTACGGTGCGCAGCTCGTCCAACGCCGAAGTTTTCGGCAGATGGGCCAACGGCGTGTGGGCCGGATGAAACGAAAGCGGTACGAACGCCTGAAAACCACCGCTGCGTTCTTGCTGCTGCCGAAGTTGGATCAGGTGATCGATTCGGTGTTCGATCGACTCCAGATGCCCGAAAAGCATCGTGGCGTTCGACTTCAATCCCATGTTGTGCGCCACATGGTGGACGTTGAGCCAGGTTTGCGCGTCGGCCTTCCGCGGACAAACGCGGGTGCGGACCTCCGGATCGAAAATCTCGGCTCCTCCGCCGGGCAAGCTGCCCAAGCCGGCGGCCATCAATTCGGCCAATACGCTGCCGAGCGCCCGTCGCGTTTGTTGCGCGAACCAGGCGATCTCCACGGCCGTGAAGGCCTTGATGTGCAGCGTCGGGGCCGCGCGGCGAACCACTGCCACCAAGTCGCGATACCATGAAAACGGTTTCTCCGGATGAACGCCGCCGACGATATGGATTTCGGTGCATCCGGCAGCGGCCGCCTCGCGGGCCTGCGCGGCTGCTTCCTCCGCCGTCATGACGTACGCCCGCGGATCGTCGGCATCGCAGCTAAACGCGCACAACGCACACCGATAAACACACACGTTCGTCGGATTCAGGTGCGCGTTGATGTTGTAGTACACGGTCGGCCCGTGCCGCCGTCGGCAAACCGCGTCGGCCAATTCGCCGACGGCGTGCAAATCGACGTCGTCGCGGAACAGGTACTCGCCGTCGGCCGCCGAGAGCCGCTCGCCTTGTTCGACCTTGCGACGGATTTCGTCGAATCTTGCGTCGTTAACCATCATTCGCCTCGCTTACCCGCCTCGCTCCGCCGCCGAACCGACAACCACCGCCGCCCCGTTGACCAGCAAAGCCGCAGTGGCGATCATCGCCCGTCTTACCGCGGCGAAACGACCCGCATCGACCGTGGCGGCACGGGCACGGCCTGCAACGTCCGCCCTTCGACAGCGAACGTCGTCGTCAGCGGCTTCTGTGAGGCATTATACGCGGCCAACGTTCGCCGACCATCGCGGACAAAAGCGGCGAACAGCGGCTGATCGGCCGACACGCTCGCATCGATGCGCCCCAGGTTCTTCAAGGTGCAAATCCAATGGTGCAGAAACGCCCGCGAGTTGCCTGCCTCGATCTTCAATTGCGGCTGCTCGGCATAGCGCGCGGCAGCGGCCGCCGGATCGGCCAAGGCCCCGAACATCAGCACCAAATCGCCCCAGCCGGTGTTGAAATCGGTTCCGCCCTTGCGCTGCGCGACGATCCGCTCGAAGTTCTTCCGAACGTAGTCGGGGTGCCTGCCCATGTAGAGCGAGGCGGGGGTGAACGGCAGCCAGTTGATGCCGTGGATGCAGTCGATGTCGCCCGAGAACCACGTGGCGAACGCGCCCTTGCCGCCCCAAACCATTCCCAAGGCCACTTGCGGGAAGTCGGGCGGATAGTTCTCGCCGGAGACGTCGAACCAGTACTCCTCGACGGCCGTTCGCTCGGTGTTGAACAGCATCAGCCCGGCGTCGCGGATTTCGGGCTTGTCCATCACCGCCCCCCAAAGGATCATGCCGTACCAGGCGTTGAGCGCTTCCGAAGACGACTCCTGATTGTTTCCGTCGGCGAAGTTCGCATCGCCCGAGGCCCACGAGTGTCCGGCGTATTTGTCGAAACAGCGCAGGTAGGGGAACATGCGATCGTTGCGGTCGGTCGAAGCGATGTCGCGAATCGCCAGTTCGACCATCGGCGCCCAGCGCCGACCCCAGGCCGGATCGTCGCGGGCCGCCTCGGCCGCCGCGCGGATGAAGTAGCCGTAGTGAAAGTGATGATCGTTCAGCGGCAGGTCGCTGCCATACGAGGGCGGACTGCCGACCAGCGTTCCCCAGCGACGATCGTAGTAGAAGACGGCCTGCTGTTTGTCGGGCGCGGCGGTGAACCAATGCTCCAAACGGCGGCGGATTTCGCCGAGGAACTTCTGCCGCAGTTCCGACTGCCCGACCGCCTCGGCCGAGCCGGCCAACGTGGCCAGCCGCCCCAGGTGCTTGCCTTCCCAGTAGGTGTCGCGGAACCGCTCCGGGGCGAGGGCGGCCTCTTCGCCAAGCAGTTCGATCAGCCGTGCCCGCTCCGCGGCCGAAAGGCCCTCGCCGGGCAAAAAGGGCAGAACGCCGTGGATCGGCACGACCGTCGAAAACGATTCGCCCGTGCCCACTTTCATCAGCCCGCGCACCGATTGATAGGTCAACGGCGTCAGCCGGTCGGTGGTGTATTTCCACTGGTGCGGATACAGGGCGAAGATCGCGCCGGGCGCGCGGCCTTCGAGCTGTTTGACCGTGAACCGATAAACGCTGTGGAGCTTGCCGCCTTCGACGCGGTATTCGAGCCGCGTGTCGGTAACGTGGTTGTGGGCGTGTCGCGCGAACAGAGCGAACGTTTCGGGCCGATCGTCGGGAAGCGCGGCCACGGTGAAATAGTCTTTTCCCCGGGGCAATGCGATCGTCCATCGCTGCGGCTCGACCGGCGCGATCCGCCCACCGCCGGGCGCGAACAGCGCGTAGTGCCGATCTTCCAGAGAGAAGCCCACCGCCGAAGCGCCGGCGGCCCCGGCGAACACCTTCGGCACTCGACCGAATGAGATTACCGGATCGGCCCCTTCGGCCCGGCAGAACACCATGGGCGAGCCGTGTCCGAACGAAGCCTTTAGCTTGGCCGCCCCGGCAGACAACTCGGCCTCGACGAACCAATCCGACCAACCGGCGCAGCGGGCGTCGCGGAACCGCTCGCCCATTTGAACCGCGCCGCTCGAACCGCTGACCGAGCCGCGCGTCGCACCCGCGGTTGTGCCGACGGCCCCGCCCTGCCTGCCGCCGTCTCCGGGCGCGGCCAAGGCAATCGTCATCTCGCCTTCCGGCCCGGGGCCGACGCCGAAGATGCCCGACTTATCCGCCCGCAGCCGCGAACCGTGATAGACCAACGACAATCCCTTCTCCGAAAAGCGGAGCGCCAACGGATGGGCGAAGATGTTCTGCGAAAAGGGCTGCCATACCAGCGAACTGAACCACTGGTTGGTGATGATCGGACCGCGGACCGCCTCGGCAACGTAGATCGTCTCGGGCAACGGCTTGCACGGTTGCGGACGGCTCAGCCGATAGCTGCCACCACCGGGAGCGGCCTCGGCGACGGCCGACGGCTCTCCGGCCGAGATGGACTCGTCGCCGGCCGAGGGCGGCAACACAAGAGCGAACACGGCCGCCAACGCAACCGGCCGCCAACGCAGATTATTCGCACCCGTCATTTCCTTCTCCCTAAGAAGCTGCTTTCAAGCGGCACGGCCGATGCCGAACGACGGAATCGACGGAAACGCCCCATCCGCCGCGCCCGCGGCAAAAGCGGTAGGCCGCAGCCGAGCGCCGATGCAAGAACCACTCTGTTCCGAATCATCCCGACGGCACGGCACGAAGCGTGCGAGAACGCCGTGCAAGAAACGGCCGTCGGGCGCGGCCGGCCCGCACCCACGGACCACCGCGCCCGATCGTACCATCATCAGCGAAGAAAAGGAATCGGCCCGGCTTTGCAGTACGATTCCGGCTCGCGACTCTGTCCGAATCGCTCAGCGCGGGTTACTGCGGGAACACCGGCCCGGGCAGCGGTTCGGCAGCCGGCGGCTCAATCCGCGCAGGCCCCTGCGGCTCGACTGCTTGCAGCGCCGCAGGCCGAGGCAACGCCGCTGCGCCCTCGGCAGGCGCAACGACCACGCCGATCGGATTGGCGGCCGCACCGTCGCCACGGATCACGATCAATTGCACCTCGCGACGCCCGGCGCCGGCCGGCAGCTTCGGCAATGCGACGCGCACGCCCAAGTCGAACCAGCCCAGGATCTCGGCCTCCGTCTCCGCTCCGTCGACGTTGACCAACACCTGCCCCGGCTGCGGGCCCAGGCCCTCGCCGGCAATCACCACCTCGCCGCCTTCGACGGTCTCTTTCGGATCGACTCCGAACACGGCCGGATCGACCGGGAAGATTTTGTCACGGGCGATGTTCGCCCCGTTATTCGTGCGGGTCGCTTCGTTGGTGATTTCTCGGTCGGCGTCGGCAATCACATGCAACGTGGCGAAGGCGACCGGCTTGCCGTCAGCGTCGCGGCCCATCGCGTAGCATTCCACCGGCAGGCGGATGTCGAACGATTGGGTTTCGCCCGCCCGAATCGCCTCCACCCGGACTCCCGCCTGCGGCAGCCCGGCCGCCGGCCGACCGTCGAGCGAGGTGAGCGCCACGACGTTGAACGGCCGATCGATGTCCACATCGCCGTTGTTGCGAATCCAGATGCGGTAGCGCGGCCCGAGCTTCTCGTCCGGATGGCCGGGATCGACCAACCGCACGGCCAACAGTTGGATGTCGGGCCGAGGGCCGACCTCCACCTTCGCCACATCGACCCACGTGCCCGATTCGCACTCGGGCAGCGGCTGCCACACCGGCAACGGGTAGTACACCCACACTGGCGCCGGGGCGTAAACGATCGGCCGGCACCAGATGGGCCGCGGGTCCCAAACCGGTTCGCACGAGAAATGCCAACTCCAGCGGACCCACGGAGTCCAACGCGGATACCAGCACACACCGGCGAAGAAACTGTGGCCCCAATAGTTCCACTGGAAGCAATCGCGGTGGTAGTGAGGGGCCACGCGACCATAGTAGTACGGCCGCCCGCCCACGTGCACGTTCACATTCGTGCTGTTGATGTTGGTTACATTGGTAATGTTCGTGATGTTCGTCGTTTTATTGATCTGGGTGATTCGATCGACGTTTTTGTAGAGTTCGAGCCGCCGAGCGTAATCGCCGCCATGGGCCGCCAAGCGGTATTGTTCTTCGAGCCTCAGTTTGGCGGCTGTTTCGCCGCGAACAACCTTGTGCAACTCGCCCGACTCGACGCGCTGGGCGAACTTCGACGGCGGCCCGGCAAAACGCTGTTCCCCGCCCGCTCGTCCTAACTCGCCGCGAGGCCCGCCACGCCCGGGCTCGAAATTCGGCCCAAGTCGTTCGTGTTCGCCCTTGGGCCCCATGCGGCCCACGTCGATCCCGGGACCGCGCGGCCCGGGGCCGCGATCGCCGGCGCGCAACGGGTCGTCCGAACGCGGCTCCCGATTGTCGCCGAGGTTGCGGTCGATCCCTGGGATGCGGTCCATCCCCGGCTTGCGATCGGCGTCCGGCCCACGCGGGCCCCCCAGACCACGATCGGCGCCCAACCTACGTTCCGCGCCTAGCGGTCGATCTTCGCCCGGCGTCCGATCCGCGGTCAAGGGGCGAACCTCGCCCGGGGCGCGATCGGTCTGCGGCGCGCGGTCCGTGCCCGGCATCGATTCTCCGTGCGGGCCGCGATTGCCGCGCAAGCCGCGATCGATCAACCCCGCGTTGCCTTCAGAGGGAGGAGAAGTCGGAGCATCGGGCGATCCCAAATCGCGGTGCATCCCACGTTCGACTACGCCGCGGTCTTCACGGCGGTCTTCACGGCCGCCGAGCGGCTCGCGCGGGCCACCGTCGTCTCCACCACGCAACGGGGTGGGTAGTCGCTGGCGGTCGAGAGCTCCGTTCTCCGGCTTCCCTTCGCCTTCGCGCGGGCCGCGCAAGATCAGCTCCGGATGCCCCGGGGTTCCGCGACCGGCCGGGCCGGCCGCACCCTCGTTCGAGTCATTTCGCGAAGGAATTTCGCCGCGTCCGCCGAGCAAGCGATCGCGCAACCGTGCGGCGCCCGAGTCGGGGCCGGCTGGACCAGCTTCCGTCGCTCCCGGCGCACGCGGCCCGAGAAGCCGCGGTGATTCGGCTGGTCCGGCCGAGCCGGGTTCGTTCCCGCGTCCGCCGGCCGGGCCCTCTCGCAATGCACGGGGCGTTTCACCAGGCGCTCGACCGGGGACAGGCGGCTCGTCGGGCACTTGGCCGATGGCAGGCGGCTCGTTGTTCGTGCGGCGACCGGCGGGCAATGCCGGTTCGGCATTAGCGCCGGGGTTCTGCGCAGCCGCGCCGGGCGAACCACTGCGGCCGGGGCCGGCTTCGCGCGGTCGGCCAACGGGATTGCCTTCCGTCGCGGTGCGATCGCCCCTCGGTTCACCCGCCGACGCCGCGGGTTGCCCCAGCCGACCGCCGAGCAAGCGTTCGCGGAGTCGCCCGGCCTCGTGATCGCCGGCGGCTCCGCCGGCAGGCCCAGATTCCGGTGAGGATCGCGGCAGCGCAGGGGCAGCGCCATCCCGAAGACCGCGGAATCGATCGGCCGCCGCAGGCCCTCGCGGCCCTCCACCGACGCCCGCTGCGTCGCGCGTCGTCGCACCCGCGCCCGCCGGGTTTGCCTGATTCATCGGGTTCGCCGAAGCGCCGGCCCCGGCAGCGTTTCGCCCGGAAGGACTGCCCGCGGCCGCCTCGGCACCGCGGCGAAGCGTAGGCAAGGGAGACATGTTGGGGGAACCAGAATCTGCGGCTCGGCCGGCCGCGCCCGCCGGTGTCGAGGGCAACCGGGGGATGTTCTCGCGCCGCTCGAACGCGCGCGGTTCCGTCTTTGGCTCGTTCGGTGCTGAGGGCGCAGGCGAACGGCGATCTTCGATCGCAGCTCGAGGGCTGCGAGGGAGCTCGGGGACAGCACGGGGCGTTCTCGGCGACGCAGCGGCATCGCCACCACCGCCGCGAGAACGGTTTTCAGCGGCGCCGCCTTCCGGTGCCCGGCGCGGCGACGCGGCCAGCGCCCATCGCGAGGCCGGCTCGCTCGGCAAAGCCGTCGCATTGGGGGTGCTCGCCGCGGGGCCGGCCGCACGCGCTCCTTCGAGCCGCGGCCCATCGAACCGGCGAAGCGAACCGGTAGTTCGCTCGGGCGTTCTGGTCAGAGCGGTGCCTGTGGATCGCCCAAGAGCCGGCGGCTGTGCAATGGCGGCCAGAGATGGTTCGGCCCGGCGTGAAGCGGCGGCCGGCGATGGCGATCGGATCGACCGCGGCAGCGTCGGGGCTTCTACTGCGCGCGGACCGCTGTTGGCCGGACCGGCAAAGCGGGCGCCGGCGCGTTGCGGCTCGGCCCGCACCGCCTCCGGGGTCGCCTTGGAAAGGCCGGCCTGGAAACGCGGCGCAGATGGCAGTGGCTGCGTTGCCCGAGGCGCGGCCGCCCGCGTTGCCGTGTCTTCACGAGCGGCCGGAGGGTCAAAAGGGCGGTTGCGCTCCGCGTTCTCCGCCCCGCCGGCACCGGCGCGGCGTGGCGCGGCAGACGCATCGCCCGTCAAGCCCAACTGGGCCGCCACGAACATTACCCCGATCCATCCGAGAATCAGCAACCATTTGGCAGCCATGATCGCATCCCTTGTTTACCACACCGTTCCAGTTTGTATAATGCGAACTGTTCAACACGCCGGCAGCGACTTCGCTCGCGCCACCGCATTTCCTTCGAAGCAACCAGCGTGCCAATTCGCCTTGCCCCGCGCCTGCTCGAAGCCAACGAACAACAAACCTTCGTTTTCTCGCCGGAAACTGCGATTGTTCCGTTTTTCGAACAGAACCACCGACCACCGCATCGTCAACCGCACCGAAGGTCCCGCCACGTTCGACTGTTATCAAAACCGCGACAGAAATCAGAGACGCAACACTTCGCCACCGCCGGCACTTCGTATGTTTTCGACCGTTTCCCGTGCGCCGCGTCTCGGGTGCTTCCATCTGAAGCGCACAGCACGCCGACAATCGATGCGGCCGCGCCCCTTTCCCGCCCCATCCATTGTAGAGCTGGCCGCGCTCACCGAACATGGCAATTCCTTCCGTCCACGCACATTTGCAGTGTCGGCCGCCGGTCGGAGGCTGCCCGAAATCGCCCTCGGCCCACTGCCGAGCAATTTACGGCGTGCCCTCGAAACAACAATGCCTGATCTGCGGATCGAATCAACAGCCATCCATTTTTCGTTGATACCAAACAGGCACAAGCCATTCAGGAAGGCGGCCGCCAGCGCCGAGAATCGCCCCAACGGCGCGATCTGTCCGCTTGGGTCGTCTTCCGTTTTCTGCGGTTCCCTTTACGAGGAGTTCCCACCATGCCCGATCACCCTGAGCATTGCAACAAAATCGAGCCGGCGCGCGTCTCGCGTCGTCGCTTTTTGAAATGGTCGGCAGCCGCCAGCGCTGCTGCGCCCGCGCTGGCCGCGCCTTGGTTTGTGCCCGGTTCGGCCTTGGGGGCCGAGGGCCGCCCCGCCCCGAGCAACCGTATTGTGATGGGCGGTATCGGCATGGGCGGTAGGGGAACGGGCGTTCTCGGCTCGTTCTCGTCGTTTCCCGAAGTGCAGGTTGTTGCCGTCTGCGACGTGATCGCCCGGCACCGCGACAACGCCAAGGACCAATACGACCGCAAGTACGGCAACAATGCCTGCACGGCCTACAACGACTTCCGCGACTTGCTGGCTCGGCCCGACATCGACGCAGTGTTAATCGCCACGCCCGACCACTGGCACGCGGTCATCGCCATCGAGGCCTGCCGAGCCGGCAAAGACGTGTTCTGCGAGAAGCCCGAATCGCTGACCGTCAAAGAGGGCCGCGCGATGGTCGAGGCCGCTCGGCGGTATAACCGCGTGTTTTCCGGGGGCAGCCAACGCGTGTGGGAAGACTACAACTGGTTTCATCGGATGGTCCGCGGCGGTGCGATCGGCCCATTGCAGGAAATCTGGGTCAGCGTCGGTGGACCTTCGACGATTTGCCCCCTGCCCGAAGAACCGATTCCCCCCGGCGTCGATTGGGACATGTGGCTCGGCCCGGCTCCGTGGGCCCCGTTCAACCGCGGACGGCTCAACTATCGGGCCTGGCGCGATTATTCCGGCGGCGGCATGACCGACTGGGGCGCCCACGGCTTTGGCGGCGCCCTGTTCGCCGCCGGACTGCACGAAACCGGCCCGGTCGAAATCATCCCGCCTAACGGCAAAGACGTTCCCCTGCTCACCTATGTGTTTGCCAACGGAGTGCGGATGTATCACGGCGGCAGCAAGGCCGGCATCCACACATTCAAAGGCGCCGACGGCATGATCTGCGAAAACGATAAACACAAACCCGCCCCGTCGATCGTCATCCCCAATTACCGCGGCCGAGGCGGAATCAACGGCGACTTCCTCGAATGCGTCCGCACCCGTCAGCGTCCCTTCCGCGATATCGAGGTGGCCCACCGCACCGTAACCGTCTGCCACCTGGGCAACATCGCCTACTGGCTCGGTCGGAAGATCAAATGGGATCCGGTGAAAGAAGAGATCGTCGGCGACGAAGAGGCCAATCGCTGGCTTTCCCGTCCGATGCGCGCCCCGTGGCATCTGGGTTGAACTGTTCCGCTTCCGATCCGACGCACATCACCTCGCTCTCACGAGGATTCATTTCTCTCAGGAGAATCCAACACCATGCGAACCACATTGCTGACCTCGATAGTTGTCGCTTCCATGTCGGTCGTGCTCGCGCCCTTGGCTTCCGCCGCGGAGAAGTCGGCCGAGGCGACGGTCTCCCTCGCTCCTAACGCTTCGGCCGAACAAATCCTACAGGCGTATCAGTCGGCCTTGGCCGAGGCCCTCGATCCGGCGAAGTTCAACGAGGGCGACTCGTTGAAACGGATTGAGCAGTTGATCCACCATGCCGCTCGTCCCGGCGCCGAGGCCGAACGCTCGGCCTGCTGCCTCGCCGCGGCAACCGCGGTTGAGGCCGAAAAGACCGCGCTGGCCCAAAAGCTTTGGCTGCTGCAACTGCTCAACAGTGCAGGCCGCGAGGAAGTTGTGGCCGTGCTAGCGAAGCTTCTCGGCGGCAGCGATCCGCTGCTGCGCGAGGCCGCCCGTCGCGCCCTGCAAGCCAACCCGACCGAAGCCGCCGCTGCCGCCCTTCGCACCGCGGCACAAAAAGAAACCGCGTCCGACTTCCGTGCGGCCTTGATTCAATCGCTCGGAGCGCGCCGCGATACGGCTGCGACGGCCTGGATCGGTTCCATGCTTTCATCCGGCGACCTTCGGGTGCAGCGGGCGGCCGTCGAGGCCCTGGGCGACTTGGCCGGCCCCGAGGCCGCTGCACTGCTGACCGCTTGGCAGCCGCCGAAGGAGCTGATCGTACTGGCGGCTGAAAGCCACATGCAATGCGCCGAGCGGCTGGCGGCCGCCGGCAAAACCAACGACGCGGCCGCCATCTACCAACGCTATTTGGGCACGCCGCAGCGCAGTGTTCGTTTGGCCGCGTTGGCCGGGGCGATCCGCACCGCCGGCGCAGGCGCGGCGTCGATGATCCTCGGTGCGATCCAAGGCGATGATGCCGACGCTCGATCCGTGGCGCTGGTCGCGGTGGCCGATCTGCCGCAGCCGTTGTTGCCCGAGTTGACGCGACAGTGCCGCTCGTTGCCGCCGCAAACGGCTGCCGCGCTGCTGGCGGTTCTGGCCGCGCGCGGCGAGAAGTCGGCCCTGCCCGCGGCCCTGCAACTGGCTCAATCCGATAACGTGGAGGTTCGCAAGTCGGCGTTGCGGGCCATCGGCGACTTGGGCAGCGAGCCGCAAGCGGTCCTGCTGTTCGAAGTCGTCGTGACCAACGATCCCGACGGAGTGGCCCGCGAAAGCCTGATCCGCTTGCCCGGCCCGGGCGTGAGCAAGGTTCTTGTCGAGTTGTTGGAAAAAGCCGAGCCGGCCAAGAAACAAACGCTGGTGGACTTGCTCGACGCCCGCGGTGCGCCGGAACTGGTGCCGGTGGCGCTGAAGCTGGCGAAAAGCGACGACTTGAACCTGGCGCGATCTGCCGTGCGTTCGCTGGGCAAACTTGCCAAGCCGGAAGATGCCGATGCCATCATCGCACTGCTGCTCGGCGCGCGGAACGAACTCCGCGACGAACTGGAGCGAGCGGTGATGTTCGTCTGCCAGCGGATTGACGACGCCGACGCCCAGGCCGAACCGGTGCTGAAGGCCTATCGGCAAGCGGACTCGGCCGGAAAGGCCCTGTTGCTGCCGGCCTTGGGCCGCATCGGCGGGGCGAAATCGCTGGAAGCGGTGCGCGCCGCGCTGGCCGGTGATGACGCGCTGCGCCGCTCGGCCGTCCGCGCGCTGAGCAACTGGCCCGACGAGTCGGCCATCGACGACCTGCTGGCCGCTGCCGAAGGCGCCAAGGACGCCGGCGAACGAGCCATGCTGCTGCGAGCGGCCGTGCGCGTCGCCACCGCTCGCGACAGCAAGCTGCCCGATCCGCGCAAGCTGAGCGTCATCGCCCGCGCGCTCGAACAACTCGAACGCGATGGCGACAAGGCCTTCGCCCTGGAACGGGCCGGCGAAGTCCGCCGCATCGACGCCTTGCGGCTGCTCGCTCCGTATCTCGATCATCCGAAACTCCGCACCCCGGCCGGAAGGGCCATCGTTAACCTAGCGCACCACGGCGGGCTGCGCAGCCGCGAGAAGCAAGAGTATATCGACGCTTTGAACAAGATCATTGCCGGCAGCGACGACCGCGGCCTGGTCGATCGGGCGAAAGAAGAATTGGAACGCGGCCAATAGCCGGCCGCGGCTCATTCGGCTGTGCCTTGCCGCAAAAGAAACGGCCCCGGGGCGGCTACTATCGCGCCGCTTCGCGGGCCGTTATACTTTTGTCGCCGCCGGCCTGGGCCTAAACGGGTGTTCCATCGCCGCCGCACAAGTTCGCCGCGCGGCCGATGCGCCCGTTTCTTCGAACCTTTGCCTTCGCTGGCCGCTGGCTTTTGCGCGCTCTTTGCAAACAGACCCGAACGAGGAGGACCACCATGAAGATTCAACGCCGAGAACTGCTCACCGCCGGCGCCGCCGTCGGCGCTTCGTTTGCCGTGGCCGGCGCGGCCCGAACCGCCGCCGCCGTCACCCTGCCCGATCCGCCGCAGCCGGCCGTGCTGAAATTGTCGAGCCAGTTGGGCGTGATCCCCGGCAAGAGCCTGTCCGAAAAACTCGACAAGATGGAACAGTGGGGGCTCGAAGGCGTCGAGTTGCCTGGCGACATCGTCGGCAAAGAGTCGGAATACGAGACAGCGATGCGGAACCGCAAGCTGAAGTTCAGCGCGGTCTGCTTCGGCTCGATGAACGGCGCGCTGGTGTCCGATGATGTCTCGAAGCGTGAACCGGCCAAAGAGCAGTTCAAAAAGGTGCTAGCCGCCGCCGGAGCGTTGCAAACCACCGGCGTCATCTATGTGCCCGCCTTCAACGGCCAAACGAAACTCACCAATCAGGAAATTCGCGCGGTGCTGCTCGACGTGCTGCCCGAGTTGGGCGAGTACGCCTTGAGCGTCAAGTCGCGGATTTTGCTCGAGCCGCTCAATCGCAAAGAGGCCTTCTTCCTCCGCCAACTGGCCGACGCCGCCAGCATCTGCCGCGATTGCAAGAGCGAAGGTGTGCGGATGATGGGCGACTTCTACCACATGTTCATCGAAGAAACCAGTGATTTGGGCGCGTTCATTTCCGCCGGTTCCTACTTGCACCACGTGCATCTCGCTTCGCGGATTCGCGTGCTGCCCGGCCAAGACGAGCGCTCGTTCGTCGACGGCTTCCGCGGCCTGAAGGTGATCGGCTACCAAGACTATTGCAGCTTCGAATGCGGCGTGAAGGGCGACCGCGAAGTGGAGATTCCCAAGTCGCTGGCATTCCTCAAGCAGCAGTGGGAACAAGCGTAGCTCCGCGCGTGAACCCCTTCGCGCGGCCGAATGAATGCACGGGCGTTGGGCCGAAGCAACGCGGTCCGACGCATCGAGTTCAGCCGTGCGTGCAATCGTCCGCTGAGGCTCGGAATGGAAATGCCAAGCGGCCGACAAACGATGGGCCATCGTCCGCCGAAAGCGGCCGTGTCGCCCGGTGGCCGGGATTGATTTGATCAATAGCTTTCGAGAGTAACCGCTGCCGGAGAAGTGTGCGCGGTTCGATCGGGCCGCAGTTCTATTCGCCTTGATCCTGAGGAAAACCGTATGGCTCAATCCGGCTCTTCTTCGCCCTCGGACCAATACCGGCCGTTTGTTTCCGATGAAGCGCAGATGCGCGAATTCACCTGGTCGGCCGTCGTGGTCGGGGCCGTGCTGGGGATCGTTTTCGGGGCCTCGTCGCTCTATCTGGTGCTCAAGGTCGGCATGACCGTCTCGGCCTCGATCCCCGTGGCCGTGCTGGCCATCACCCTCTCGCGCATCGCCGCGCGAACGCTCAAGCTGCGGCGGACGACGATTCTCGAAAACAACATCGTGCAAACGGCCGGCTCGGCGGGCGAATCGATCGCCTTCGGCGTGGGCGTCTCCATGCCGGCCGTGATGCTCTTAGGTTACGGCCTCGATTGGACGCGCACGATGACCGTGGCCATCTTGGGCGGCCTGTTGGGCATTTTGGCGATGATCCCGCTGCGGCGGGCGTTCATCGTGCGCATGCACGGACGGCCCGGCGAGCCGGGAAAACTGCTCTATCCCGAAGGCACCGCCTGCGCCCAGGTGCTGATTACCGGCGAGAAAGGCGGCAGCGGTGGGCGGACCGTCTTTTTCGGATTCGTGATTGCCTTCGTTCACAAGTTCATCACCGAAAGCATGCAGGCCTTGGGCAGCATGTTCGCCGTGCCCCTGGGCTTCGTCAACCGCTCGGCCGTGTTCGCCGGCGAATACGCTTCGGAACTGCTCGGGGTGGGCTACATCATCGGCCGGCGGACCGCTTCGATCATGATGGCCGGCGCCGTGCTGGGGTATTTGATCCTCATCCCGCTGATCTCATACGTGGGCGACTATGTCACCGGGCCGGTCCCCCCCGGCGATAAAGCGATCAGCCAGATGGGCATCAAGGAACTCCGCGACAACTACCTGCTGTTCATCGGGGCCGGTTGCGTGGCCACGGCCGGCATCATTAGCATGTTTCGCACCATGCCGATCATCATCCGATCGATCCGCGCGGGCCTGTCGCAAATCGGCGACCGCGGCGATGCGCCCTCGGCCATCCGCCGAACAGAAAACGACATGTCGATGCGCGTGGTGCTGCTCGGAAGCCTCGGCCTGATTGCTCTGCTGGCGATCTACCTGGCGGCCGACGTCGGCTGGCAAAGCGCGATCCTCGGCGCGTGTCTGGTCGTGTTGTTCGGGTTTCTATTTGTAACCGTCTCCGCGCGACTGACCGGCGAAATCGGCTCGTCGTCGAATCCGATCTCGGGCATGACGGTGGCCACGCTTACGCTCACCTGCCTGATCTTCCTCGCCCTCGGCTGGGAAAGCTCGCAGATGCGCTTGCTGGCCCTGTGCGTTGCGGCCGTGGTGTGCATTGCCGCCTCGAACGGCGGCACGACGGCCCAGTCGCTCAAAACCGGGTTCCTCGTCGGATGCACGCCGCGGCTGGCGCAATGGGCCATCCTCATCGGCGCGCTGAGCAGCGCGCTGGTCATCGGCGGCACGCTGCTGGCGTTCAATGCCGCCGGCACGGTGTACAGCGCCAAACCGGAGAACTTGCCGCAGGTGACGCTCTCGGCCGACGAAATGAAACTGCTCACGGAATCCCGCCGCCACGCCGACCAACAGTGGCTCGTTTGGGACAACCGCCGCGATCCGTTCGTCGCCTTGCCCGACGAAGCTCGAAGAAAGCAACTGACCGCCGTCGCCGCGGGCTGTTATTTGGTTGATCCGGAAACAGGACGGCCCGGCTGGCTCGTCGATCCGGGCATCATGGGCCGACTGCACGAAACCGACGACGGCAGGCCGGTCAAACGCGATTTCGACGCCCCGAAAACCCAAGTGATGGGCATCATCATCAACGGCGTGCTCCAGCGGCGGCTCAACTGGGGGTTGGTGCTGGTCGGCGCGCTGATTGCCGTGATGCTCGAACTGTGCGGCATCTCGTCGCTGCCGTTTGCCGTGGGCGTGTACGTGCCCATCCAGTTTTCCACACCGATCTTCATCGGCGGGCTGATTCGCGCCGGAGTCGATTCCTTCAGCGCCCGACGCCACGCCGCCGCTTTGGCCGAAATCAACGATCCCCAGGCCAAGGCCGCCGCCGAGGTCGAGGCGATTCGCAAGTCGGAAACCAGCCCCGGCGTGCTGCTCGCCTCGGGCTACATCGCCGGCGGCTCGATCGCCGGAGTGCTCGGCGGGTTCCTCAACTTCCACGACACTTGGCCGAAGCAACTCGAAGCCTGGGGCGCCGCCTTGCCCACGGCCGGCTCCGTGGTCGCGGCATTGATCGCCTTTGTAGTATTGGTCGGGCTGCTCTGTTTCGTCGGCGCCCGTGAACCCAGCGAAGAATGATCTCGGCCGAGGGGCGCCGCGGCCCGGGGGCGACGCTCGCGCGCGGACCGAAGCCGCCCCTCATCCTCGACAATGGAAAGGAATGCCCGATGCTCCGAACCGCTTTTTCCCGTTTGAAGAACACGTTTCGCCGTTTCCTCTTGCTCTTGGTCGCCATGCCCATGTTGCCGATTCCGCTTGCCGCTGACGAAGGGATGTGGTTGTTCAACAACCCGCCCCGAAAGCTTTTGAAAGAGAAGTACGGCTTCGAGCCTTCCGACGATTGGCTGCTCCACTTGCAGCAGTCGGCCGTGCGTTTCAATAGCGGCGGTTCCGGCTCGTTCGTTTCGCCCGACGGGTTGGTGATGACCAATCATCACGTCGGCGCCGACGCCCTGCACAAGATGAGCACCAAAGACCGCGACCTTGTCGTAACCGGCTACTTGGCCCGCACCCAGGCCGAGGAGCTGCCCTGCGTCGATCTCGAACTGAACATGCTGATGAGCATCGAAGACGTCACCGAGCGGGTCAACGCGGCCGTCAAGCCGGGCATGTCGGCCGCCGAAGCCTTCCAAGCGCGGCGGGCGGTGATCAACACCATCGAAAAGGAATCGCTCGAGGCCACCGGCCTGCGCAGTGATGTCATCACCCTATACCAGGGCGGCTTGTACCATCTCTACCGCTTCAAGAAGTACACCGACATCCGGTTGGTGTTCGCGCCGGAGCAAGACATCGCCTTCTTCGGCGGCGATCCGGACAACTTCGAGTTCCCCCGCTACGACCTCGACGTGTGCTTCTTCCGCGTCTATGAAGACGGCAAACCGGTTCGCCCGAAACACTATCTCACCTGGAGCCGCGAAGGCTGCCGCGACGGCGAACTGATCTTCGTGGCCGGACACCCGGGCCGCACGGCGCGGCTGAACACCGTGGCTCATCTCGAGTTCCTCCGCGACCGCTCCTTCCCGTTCCTGCTCAACAAGCTCCGCCGCTGGGAGGTGCTGCTCGACGTGTACAGCGAACGCAGTGCGGAAAATCGCCGCCGCGCAAAGGACTTGCTGTTCAGCGTGAAGAACAGCCGCAAAGCCCGGTTGGGCGGCTTGGCCGGCCTGCAAGACCCGGCGATCATGCAGCGAAAACTCAACGACGAAAAGGCCCTGCGCCAGGCCGCGGCCGACGATCCCCAATTGAAGCAGTCGATCGGCGACCCCTGGGCCGAGGTGCTCGCCGCGCTGCGCACCTGGGACGAGCTTTTCCTCAAACACGACCTGTTCGAGCGAAGCACGGCCGTAATGTGCGAGCACTACCTGATCGCGCGGCATCTGGTCCGCATTGCCGCGGAAGATCAGAAGCCCAACGCCGAACGCCTCCGCGAATACACCGAGGCGGGCCGCGAATCGCTGCTCCGCGATGTGCTTTCCGAAGCGCCGATCTATGCCGACCTGGAACAGATCCGCCTTGCCGACGGGCTGAGCTTCTGGGCCGAGCAAGTGGGCTTCCGCGACGAACTGCTGCGAAAGGCGTTGGCCGGCAAGTCGCCCCGGGCGCGTGCGGCCGAGTTGATCGCCGGCACGTCCGTTGCCGACGTGGCCTTCCGCAAGAAGCTGCTCGAGGGCGGCCCAGAGGCAATCAACGCCTCGACCGATCCGATGATCGAACTGGCCCGACTGCTCGACGCCCCGTCGCGCGAAGTGCGCAAGGCTTACGAGGAACAGGTGGAAGAACCGCTCCGGCAGGCGTATGCCAAGATCGCCTCGTTGAAGTTCAAGCTCTACGGCACCGACCTCTACCCCGACGCCACGTTCACCCTGCGGCTCTCCTTCGGCACGGTGAAAGGCTACACCGATCAAGGCCGACACATCCCGCCGTTCACTACAATCGGCGGCACGTTCCAATGGGCGGCCGAGCACAACTTCCAACCGCCCTACAACCTGCCGGAAAGCTGGATGAAGAACCGCGAGCGACTTGACGCGGACGTGCCGTTCAACTTCGTCTCCACGGCCGACATCATCGGCGGCAACTCGGGCAGCCCGGTGGTCAACCGTCGCGGCGAAGTGGTGGGGCTGATCTTCGACGGCAATTTGGACTCGCTCGTGTGGGATTTCGTTTATTCCGACGAAACAGGCCGGGCCACCTCGGTCGATGTCCGTGCGATCATCGAATCGCTGAAAAAAGTGTACAAGGCCGACGAACTGGTGGCCGAGTTGTTCGGCCAATCCAGCCGCGGTTCGGGCAACTGAGCGAATGGGCGGTCCGCTGATTCGATTGCAATCACTGGGGCGGCACTGTCGGTTTTGTCTGGCGGCGCCCCCCAGGGGTGCAGGTTGGCCCCGATCGACGACGGGCGCCCACGCACCGACAAAGCCGGGGCTTGCGGCACTTTTTGGCGCAACCGATTCGGGCGCAACACGTTCCTAATCGCGTTGCGCGTAAGATTTCGCCCCAACTCGCCCCGGGGCCGGCCTTGTCGGGCGTGCGTAAGATTGTTATTCTTTATGGTTTCGGTTTTTCGACTGTAGCGGAACCCTGACCATGAAGCCGGACATCCACCCGAAATACGTCGTCACCAAAGTTACCTGCGGTTGCGGCAACAGCTTCGTTACGCGCAGCACCGTACCGGAGCTGAAAGTCGATATCTGTTCCGCTTGCCACCCGTTCTACACGGGCAAGTTGAAGTACGTCGATACGGCCGGCCGCATCGAGAAGTTCCAACGGAAGTTCGCCGCCAGCGGGTACACAAGCCTGCAACGGGGCAAAAAGAAGGCCGACGAGGCCGAAGCGCCCGCCGCTTCGGAGTGAGCCCTCTCGACTCGGCAGCGGCTGACGACGACGCCCGACGGATCGGACCGCCATGCGTGCGAAACTCGAAGAATCTCTCAGTCGCTTCGAGGAACTGGAGCGGTCGCTGCTCGATCCGTCGGTGCAAACCGACGCGCAGCGATTCTCCGCCGTGGCCCGAGAGCACGGTTCGCTGGCGAAGCTGGCGGTAAAATATCGCCGGTTCAAGCAGCTCAACGCGCAAATCACCGAAGCCGCCGCGATGATCGACGGCGACGATCCGGAGTTGGCCGAGCTGGCTCAGGCCGAGCTGCCCCAACTGAAAGCCGAGCGCGAGATTCTTTGGGACGAGTTGCTCGAGCTGACCGTCGGCGGCGAAGACGCCGCGCGGACGCGCTGCATCTTGGAGATTCGCGCCGGCACCGGCGGTGAAGAGGCGGCCCTGTTCGCCCGCGACCTTTACGAAATGTACCGCCGCTACGCGGAGAACCGCGGCTGGAAGGTGGAAGTGCTCAATCTCAGCCCGTCCGATCTGGGCGGTTTCAAAGAAGTGTCGCTGGGCATCGAAGGCGAGGGGTCGTTCCGCGCGCTGCAATACGAAAGCGGAGGCCACCGCGTGCAGCGCGTGCCGGAAACGGAAGCCAAGGGCCGCGTTCACACCTCGGCGGCCACGGTGGCCGTGCTGGCCGAGCCGGAAGACGTGGAGATTGACCTGCGGCCCGACGACTACCGCGTCGACAAGTTCTCGGCCAGCGGGCCGGGCGGACAGCACGTCAACAAAACCCAGTCCGCGGTGCGTTTGACCCACTTCGAGACGGGCATCGTCGTTCAGTGCCAAGACGAAAAAAGCCAACACAAGAACTTGGCCAAGGCGTTGCGCGTGTTGAAGACGCGCATCTACGAACAGAAGCGCGCCGCCGAATTGGCCCGCCGCGCCCAAGAGCGAAAAAGCAAGATCGGCAGCGGCGATCGCAGCGAGAAGATCCGCACCTACAACTTCCCGCAGAACCGCGTCACGGACCATCGCATCAATCTGACGCTCTACAAGCTCGATTCGATCATGCAGGGCGATTTGCAGCCGGTGATCGACGGCCTGCTGGAATACGAGCGGCAGGAGCTCCGCGCCGCCTTCGGCGCCGGCGACGACTGATCGAACCGCGACGATCCGCCTCGCTTGCCGGCGCTGGCGGCGGTGCAGCGAACCGCCCCGAACGGCGTGTTTCGCCGGAATGAACCGCGTTGGGTTTCCCCCGGGAAATCGCCGCCGTTTCCACGTAGAATGCGGCTCCCGCGATCGGACGGGGGCCGGTCGCCTTTGTTGCGTTCCCGCAGAGAACCTTGATGCCCATGTCTGCCGCGGAAGAAGCGTGGTCGATCGGTCGATTGCTCCAGTGGACGACGGACTATCTTCGCCGTCACCGGGCCGATTCTCCGCGGCTCGACGCCGAGGTGCTGCTGGCCGAATCGATCGGCTGCAAGCGAATCGAGCTTTACACCCGCTTCGAGGAAATTCCCGGCGAGGCGGTGCGCCAACGATTCCGTGAATTGGTCCGCCAACGAGCGCAGGGCCGGCCCGTGGCCTATTTGATCGGCCGGCGCGAGTTCTTCTCGCTCGATTTCGCCGTGACCGACGCGGTGCTGATCCCGCGTCCGGAAACGGAGTTCGTCGTCGTGGCGCTGCGTGATTTGGCGAAGGCCGACGCCCGCCCTTCGCCCCTGGTGGCCGACGTGGGCACCGGCAGCGGCGTGTTGGCCGTGTGCGCCGCCCGATACTTGCCCGGCTGTCGCGTGGCGGCCTGCGACACGAGCCGCGAGGCTTTGTCCGTAGCCGCCGAAAACGCCCGTCGCCACGGCGTGGCCGACCGCATTCGCTTCTACGAAAGCGATCTCCTTTCCGGCGTGCCCGCCGACGAGCCGTTCGATTTCGTCGTCTCCAATCCGCCGTACGTCAGCGAAGCGGAATACGAGCGATTGCCCGACGAAGTGCGGCGGCACGAACCGCGCGCCGCCTTGCTGGCCGGCCCGCGAGGCGTCGAAGTGATCGAGCGACTGGCGGCCGAGGCGATCGGGCGTCTCCGCCCGGGCGGCTGGCTGCTCACCGAGATCAGCCCGATGATTCACGATGCGGTGCGGGCCCTGCTGGCGCCGCCGGCCTGGAAGCTGGGCGAAACGGTGATCGACTTGGCTCGGCTTCCCCGCGTTGTGAAAGCCATGAAGGTGTGACCGCCGATGCCGCGCTACCGAATGCTCGCCCTCGATATTGACGGCACGCTGGTGAACAGCCGCGACGAGGTGTCGCCGGCCACCGCGCAGGCGATCCGCTCGGCCGCCGCAGCAGGCATTCGCGTCGTGCTGGCCACCGGTCGCCGCTACAGCCGCACGGTTCCGCTGGTGGCTCCTTTGGCGATCGATTCGCCGTTGATCACCGCCAGCGGCGCCCTCGTCAAAACGCCCCACGACCACCGCACGGTGTTCTGCGCCGAGTTCCCGCCGCCCCTGCTGGTCGAAGTGGTTCGGCTGATCGACGGGCTGGGGCATCACCCGTTTCTGTGCGCAGACACCTACGGGCAGGGATTCGATTTCTATCAACCGCCGTCGGGAAACATCAATATCGAAACGGAAGAGTATCTGCAACTCAATCCCGGCGAAGGCCGAATCGACAACGACTTTTTCGCCCGCCCGCCCGCCGCCTTCGCTGCGTTCGCTCTGGGCACGAAGCGACAGATGCTTGATTTAGAGGCCGCCCTGGCGGCCGCGTTTCCCAACCAGCTTGCGCTGCACGTTCTCCGCAGCCCTCGCTATCGCGGGTTCTTCTGCGAGATCGCTCCGGCGGGGGTGACAAAGTGGTCGGCCGTGCGGCGCGTGGCCAAAGCATACGGATTCGTTGACGAGGAAATCTGCGCCGTGGGCGACGACGTGAACGACTTGCCGATGATCCGCGGTGCCGGCCTGGGCGTGGCGATGGGCAACGCGGTCGAGGCGGTAAAGCAGGCGGCCGACCGCGTGGCGCCCGCCCACGACGACGACGGGCTGGCCGAGATCGTCGGCTGGCTGATCGATTGAGCGCCGCGCCGCGTGGTGCCGCCTCCGGCGATTCTCGAAAGCGACCCCTGCCGCGCACCGCCTTGCGGCCCGGAGAATGAAATCGGATCGCTCTTGTGCGCCGGCCTTGCGGATCGCTCCCCGTCACGGCTCGGACTCGGCGGCATGCGCCGGTTGCAAACGCGGATCGTCCAAATCGAGCCGATAAAGCAACTGATTGTAATCGTACCGCGGCGTGGCAACGGGATTGCCCGAGAACATTTCCGTGTAGGTGCCCTCGAAATACACGAATCGCCCGCCCGCCTCGTCGAAGAACACGTGCTGTCGCGGGTTGTAGAACGAGTATTTCGGATGGCTGGCGATCTTCACCGCCGCGCGCCAGGGACCGGAAACATGCGCGGCCTCGGAATACCAAACCTCGCCGAGGAATGAGTCGGCCTGTTTGTCTCCGTATTGCGTGAAGATCATGATCCATCGTTTCCGGTGGGCGTTCCATTGAATCGACGCGCGATGCGGCGCGATCGATCGCCCGCTGGCCGCCTCCCGCAGCAGCAGCCGCGCTTGTGCGGGCTTCATCTTCCCCTCGGTCAATAGCCGGCGTTCGTCCTCAGGCGCGGTGGGCGGCTCGGCCTTTTGCCAGCGATAGTCGCCCGCGGCCGAATCGTAACGGAAGGCCTCGTACTGGTTCGGATCGAGCAGCGCTTCCCACCGGGCGGGCACGCGGGTATGGGCGCATTGTTCGACGAAATAGAAGTAGTCGCCCTCCGCCTCGCGCACGCGGACGGCGTTGCCGCGAGGATGGCGCCACCGGTTGTCGGCCTCGAACACGGCCAACTTGACGAACCGCCCGGTCGCGTCGTCGAACCGCGCCAGCCCGTGCTCGGCCCGTTCGGCCAGGCTTTTTTGCCGCGAATAATGGGCCACCAACGTCTCGCGCCCTTGAGGGTCGTCGATCGTCAACAGCCCGAAAAGCCAGATCATCCCCGGTTCGTTCCAAGGGCACATCGCGCGCACGCGGTCGGGCCGTTTTTCATCCAGCAGGTACTCCAGCGGGATTTCCTCGTGGGGTAAATATCCTCCGTCGCCGGGCAGCGGCGAAAAGGCCGACGTCGTGAAGAAATTGCCCAGCGGATAGTCGGGCAGGTTCGTGTCGCCCCACAGCCAGAACAGCCGCCCGCGGTACGGCACGGCCTGAACCGAGTCTTGCCCCATCACGCCGCCCAGCCGTTTCGACGCCGAGGGCGGCACGGGCCGGCCGAGCAGAACGCTGTCGCGGTAGATGCCTTGTCCGGTGATTCGATAGAGCCGTTCGGCGATATTCTTACGGCGAACTTGGATCGCCGCCGTCCGCCCCGGCTCCGCCTTCAGCCGCACGCCGCGATAGCCGAATCCGTCGGCCGGGTATTCGTAGCCCGGTCCGCCCACGTGGAAGAATACCTCGCGGCCCATCAGGTCCGGTTCGCACACGGCCGCCCAGCCGGCGCTGTCGGTCCAAAGGCTAACCTGACTGGTGGTTCGCAGTTCGATCAGCGGCACCCCCCTGCCCGTCTCGGCGTCGATCACTTGGATTCCGAAATACTCTCGTTTCCCAGCCTCGCTGGGCTGCCGGTCGTTCGCCTCGGCCGCCTGCGCGCCCGCTGGTGCGATTACCCGATGTGCTCCGTTTGCCGCAATCAAGACCGCGAACGCCATCAAGCCGGCGCGAAGCGCCGCCCCGCCGTGGCGGCAAGCGTCGCGGTTGGTTGCTCCCATGCTGCCGCCGTCGTTGCCGAAAAGGCCGGCAGGGCCACCGGGCCGAAAGACGCCGGCGAAGCAGACGCCGGCGACACCACCGCTTGCGTCCCAGAAGAACACACCAAGCGGGTCCCGAAAAACAAGGCGGTAGGAAGCAGTCGTCATCGAGAAATCGCCTTTCTTGTGCGAAATACAGCCGCTCTTCGTCCGATCTCACCCTCGTTCGTTCCCGTCCCGCCGCGCGCACAAACTTCGGCAGACCGAACACACCCTCTCGGCCGTTATTGTCGCAGCGGTTGATTCGGCTGCAAGTCCGACCGTAGAATGAAGCCCGGTTTGCAAGTTTCAGCCGGGCCGTTGATTGCCGCGAACCGAAGAGACCGAAGCCGCACCGCCTGCCGTTGCGTTCCGCCACCGTTCGGCGCGCGAACGAGCCGAGCAACGAGCCCGAACAGCGGCCGGGCGACTTTCGGCTGCGAAAATAGTCTCGCCACGATCTGTTTTTTCTCACGATCAATGATTTGGTTGGGAGGAGTGTTCGACATGAACGATCTTCGACAACGCGGCTTCCTGCCTGCGGCCGCTCTGCTGCTTTCGGGCGTCATCGGCGCGTCGGCTGAGACGGCCAGTCGCGGTGCGGCCGGGGCCGAGCAGGCGCCCGCTCCAGCGGCGGCTGACGGACAGTGCCCGGCCGATGCCGACGGGTTTCGGCCTCTGTTCAACGGAAAGACCTTCGACGGCTGGCAGGGCGACTTGAAGACGTTTCGCATTGAAGACGGGGCGATCGTCGGCGGCAGCCTCGCTGCACCGATCCCGCGAAACGAGTTCCTCACCACGACCGAAGAATTCGATGATTTCGAGTTGCGGCTGAAGTTCAAGCTGCTCGGCGAAAAGGCCAACGCCGGCATTCAGATTCGCAGCCAACGCATTCCCGATCATCACGAAATGATCGGTTACCAGGCCGACTTGGGCCAAACCTACTGGGGCTGTCTCTACGACGAATCGCGCCGCAAAAAGGTGCTGGCCGGGCCGAAACCCGAAGAACAAGCCAAGCTGATCAAGGCCGGCCAGTGGAACGAGTATCGCATCGTCTGCCGCGGGCGGCAGATTCAGTTGTGGATCAACGGGCAAGCAACGGTGGACTATGCCGAGCCGGACGAGACGATCCCGCAAAAGGGCTTGATCGGTCTGCAAATCCACAGCGGACCGCCCAGTGAAGCGTGGTACAAAGACATCGTCATCCGCAAACTGCCTGCCGGCGGTCGGTAATTTCGCCCACGGCATCCCGCCGGCAAGGTTTAGCGCAGACGGCCGGCCGCGGCACGACACTCGCCGATGGGCGATCGTTGGCGCAGCCCGGCCGGGGCCGAGGGCCGATAGGCCCGGATTCTGCCGGCGGCAGGCAATCGCCCGGCGGCATGGCTTTGCCGGCGATCGTCGGGCGCGGCGGCGCGTTGGGCGAACGCTGGCCGGCCGCCCGCGCCCCTTGCGTGCCGCGGCGGGGCGCGGCAGACTATTGGTCCGCCAACTCGGCAACGAACGTCGGGGCGAAGGGGCCGAACACGGCCGGCAGTTCACTGCGGCGGCAGTCGCCATTGAACAAGCCGTCCGCAACGCCCCTTCTGGTCTGCCGGACGCCTTGTGCAGCGAAGGCGATGCTGCGGCAGAAACGGTATCACACAGGTTCTCATTTCCATCACTGCGAGGGAGCGACATTCATGGCCGCGTTTCCGGAAATCTCGAAGATCAAGTACGAAGGCCCCGACTCGAAAAACCCCTTGGCCTTCCGCCACTACAACGAGAGCGAACTGGTCGAAGGAAAAACGATGAAAGACCAGTTGCGCTTCAGCGTGGCCTACTGGCACACGATGCGCGGCACCGGCGCCGATCCGTTCGGCCCGGGCACGATGATCCGCCCCTGGGAAGGGGCCGGAGATTCGGTGGAGAACGCGGTCAATCGCGTGCGGGTGGCCTTCGAGTTCATGGAGAAGCTGGGCACGCCGTTCTTCTGCTTCCACGATCGCGACGTTGCGCCCGAGGGCGCGTCGCTGGCCGAATCGAACAAGAACCTCGACACAGTCGTCAAGGCCATCAAGGCCGAGTCGGACCGCACCGGCATCAAGCTGCTGTGGGGCACGGCCAACTTGTTCAGCAATCCGCGCTACGTTCATGGCGCAGCCACCAGTTGCAATGCCGACGCGTTCGCCTTCGCCGCCGCGCAGGTGAAGAAGGCGTTGGAAGTCACAAAAGAACTCGGCGGTTCCGGCTACGTGTTCTGGGGCGGCCGCGAAGGGTATCAAACCTTGTGGAACACCGACATGAAGCGCGAGCTCGACCATCTGGCCCGCTTCATGCACATGGCCGTCGAGTACGCCAAAGAGATCGGTTTTACGGGCCAGTTCTACTTCGAGCCGAAGCCGAAGGAACCCACCAAACACCAGTACGACTTCGACGCGGCCGCCTGCATCAATTTCCTTCGGGCCAACGGCCTGGAGAAGCACGTCAAATTGAACATCGAAACGAACCACGCCACCTTGGCCGGCCACACGGTCGAACACGAGTTGGAATACGCCGGCATGCAGGGCTTCCTCGGCTCGGTCGACGCCAACACCGGCGACCTGCTGCTCGGCTGGGACACCGACCAATTCCCCACCGATGTCTATATGACGACGAAGATCATGCTGGCCTTCCTCAAGTACGGCGGCCTGGCCCCCGGCGGCGTGAACTTCGACGCCAAGGTCCGCCGCGAGAGCTTCGAACCGGTCGACCTGTTCCACGCCCACATCGGCGGCATGGACACCTTCGCCATGGGCTTGAAGTTGGCCGCTAAAATTCGCGCCGACGGCGAACTGGCCCGCATGGTCCAACAGCGCTACGCTTCGTGGGACTCGGGCATCGGCGCCGAAATCGAGCAGGGCAAGCACAACTTCAAGTCGCTCGAACAATACATGCTGGCCAAAGGCGATGTGGCGCCCAATACGTCGGGCCGGCAAGAGTTGTTCGAAAACGTCGTCAACCGCTATATCTTCTAGCTGCCGGCGCACGCTCGCCCCACCGCCGCTTGCATAAGGACAAACAAGCGGCGGCAGGCGGCGGGAAGGCGCTCTGCAAAGCAGAATGCCGGCTCGTCGCGGCAGCAGGTTGTTGATTGATGTTGATCGCGCCCGACTCGTGGCGGCGCCGCCAGCGCTGCCGCGGGCCGGGCGTGTTTCGCTTGCAGGCTTACTTGCCGATGCGGGCCGCCGGCGCCGCCCGCGGGCAGACCGATCAACGAACCGATCAACCGACCGCCAGTCCGCGCCGACGCAACTGGCCGATCAAATCGACGGCGCCGCGATAGACCACGGCATCGATGCCCGCCGCGGCCGCCCCGGCCCGATTGGCCGCGATGTCATCGGTGAAGAACAGTTCCTCGGGCGAGCAGCCCGCCGCCTCCGCCGCCGCCTCGAAGATCTTCCGATCGGGCTTCATCGCCCCAACGCGAAAGCTGAGCACGTGGCGATCGAACATCTCGGCCACATACGCGAATCGCCGCCGGCAGTAGTCCCAGTGCAGTTCGCAGGTGTTCGAAAGGATGCCCAACGGATAGCGGCGCTGCCGCAGTTGCACCAGCAGGGGCAGGATCTCGTGGTTGGGCCAGAAGAACTCGGTGGCGGCCCGGCGCAATTCGGCCTCGGCCGCCCGAACGCCCGTCCGTCGGCAGAATTCGGCGTAGAACTGCCCCGTCGTCATTCGGCCCAGTTCGAGGAGTTCTTGCATGCCCTCGTCGAACAAGATGCGACGAACGGCGGCCTCCGTTGCGCCGGCCGCGGCGGCCAACTGGCGCACCAACCGTCCGTGATCGAAGCCAACGAGCACCTGGCCCAAATCGAAATAGAGAAACTTGGGGCGGCCCACCGCCGAAATCGGCTTCATCGCGCGTCCTTGCAAGGCTGCGGCTGTGGTTGTTGACACGGCTGGAACAAACTCATTCATGAAACGGAGCATCCCGGCCGAACGACCGGCAGCGGCTTGCTAGGGCCGGTTCGGCCCATCCGCCCCCCATCCCGCCACGCCCGGCGCCGGCGGCGTCAATCCGACGAACGCCAACGCGGCAACCACCATGCTGTGGGCAATTTGGCCCGCGGCAACCATCTCCGAGACCTCCTTTCGCGAAGCCTCGAACACCTCGATCTGCTCGAACGAATCGAACCGCGGCGGAGCCACCAGGCGGCAGCCTTCGGCCAAAAAAAGATGGCAACGGTTGTTCATGATCGCCGGGTTCGACCAAACCGAAGCCAGCGGGCGAATGCATTCGGCCGCATAGCCGGTCTCTTCGTTCAGCTCGCGCAGCGCGGCCGCGGCCGGCTCTTCGCCGTGATCAACCATTCCGCCCGGAATCTCGATCACCGTCTCTCGCACCCCGTGCCGAAACTGCCGGATCAGCACCACATTGCCTTCCCGGGTCAACGGAACGACATTGACCCAGTCGGGCGTGTCGAGCACGACGAAATCGCGCTCGGCGTTCGCCGGTTCGAGTCGATAACGGTCGCGGCGCAGACGGAAGATCTGATAATCCACCGGCGGCCCGCTCTTCAACAGCGACCAATGCTCGGACGACATCGCCCCTCTCCGCTCTGCCCGAAAACAACACGAACCGCGGCTGCCATCATATCACGCAACTGCCGGCTCGGCCCAGGAGGATATGGACGGAACGAGCGAAGGGCGATTCTTGCGTCGGCCCTGCGGGGCCGCGTGGGCGAGGCCGTTTGGTTCGTTTCGCCTGAAGCCGCCCGCCGGCGCACAAGGCCGCGTTGGCTAGCGTGCCGAGCCGTCGGGCCGAGCCGATCCGTCGTGTTTCCAAGCCAAGGCCGCCGTGGGGCAGGCTTCGACGCAGGCCGCAGCCGCCCGCTGCAAGGCCTCGTTGATCTGGCGGCCCAAAGGGGCCGAAACGCGCACGTCGAACCCTCGCCCGACGAAGGTCAACCCGAACGGCTCGTCGGCCGCCCGTGCAAGTTCGATGCACAGGCCGCATTGAATGCACTTGCCCGGTTCATAAACAACCTCGGCATGCCGCAGGTCTTGCGAAAACGGCTTGCGATCAGCCGCGAACCGACGCGGCGATGCGCCATACTTGGCCGCATATTCGCGCAAGCGGCAATCGCCCTGTTTGCGACAATCGCAGTGCAGGCATCGGGCGGCCTGGGCCGCGGCCTCGCTCGCCGCATAACCGATCATCGGGTCGCTCGGCTCAAACCGCGGCAGCCGCGCCGATCCGGCGGCCAACTGCACGAGTTCCTCGGCCGCCATTTTGCCGATGCGGGAGTTGAACGGTTCGCTTGGCCCGACGGGCGTTTCTCCTCGAAGGAACTGATCGACGCTTTCGGCCGCCTCTTTGCCGTCGGCCGCGCTGCGAACAACCATCGCCTTACCCCGCACCGCGCAACCGGCGGCGAACACCCCCTGGCGCGAGGTGGCGAACCCCTTGGGCGCAACCTCCAGTCCGCGGCCCGAATGGCCGATTCCCCATCGCGCCGCCGCGTCGGCTGAGACTGCGCCGCAGCAAAGCACCACAGCGTCGCAACGGGTCAGCAGCGATTCGCATTGGTCGGGCGAATCGATCGCTTGCCCGCAGAAGACTTCGATGCCCACGGCCAGAAGCGCGGCAATCTCTTTTTCGAGCACGTCGCGGGGCAGCTCGCCTTCCGAGGTTTCGCGCCACAGCCGACCGCCGAGCCGATCCTCGCGTTCGTAGAGCGAAACGGAATGGCCTTTGGCCGCCAGATAGTACGCGGCTGCCAAGCCGGTTGGCCCGCCGCCGATCACCGCCACGCGCCGCCCCGTGACCGCCGCGGGCTGGGGCACATAAACGGCGCCCGACTCCAAGTCGGCATCGGCCACGAACCGTTTCAGCCGGCAAATGGCCACCGCCGCATCCACTCCGCCGCGCCGGCACGCCCGTTCGCATGGGGCCGGGCAAACCCGCCCCAGCACGGCCGGCAAGGCGATGTCGCGTTTGACCGTGGCAATGGCCGCGCGCAACTGGCCCGCAGCGATCTGCCGCAGCATCAACGGAATGTCCATCCGCGCCGGGCACCCGAAGAAGCACGGCGCCAGGCAATCGCCCACGTGCTCGCTGAGCAGCAATTCCAGCGCCGAACGCCGCATCGCGCGCACTTCAGCCGTTTCGCTCTCGTAACGGCCGCCCTCAACCGCCGGAGTTCCGCACGAGGGAACGATGCGGCCCGTTGCACAATCGCGCACCAGGCAAACCAGGCATGAAGTCAGCGGTCGGCAGCCTTGGCGATAGCACAGCGCGGGCACGTCGCAGCCGGCCGCCCGCGCGGCGTCGAGCACCGTTGCGCCCTCGGGAACGGTTACAGTCGTTTGGTCAATCGTCAGTCGCGGCATAATCGGTCGGTTCCATCGGCCGGCGCGCCACCGCTCAACGAGCGGCGCAGACGGCGTTGGGGCCCGGGCGAATGCGGCCCGCATCAGCGATGGCTGTTCGCCCCGGCTCGGACAATGCGGCCCGGTCCCTCTTTCTTCGCGGCCGATCGTCGCCGGCCGATTGCTACTCCACAACCACAGCGTGTTCGGGGCAAACCTGCCGACAGGTGTCGCATCGCGTGCAACGATCGTCGATCACCGCATGTCTCGCGTAGGGAGTCATGGGGATCGCCTGCGTGGGACACTGCTGCGCGCACAGCGTGCATCCGATGCACTGATCGGTGATGCGGTAGTGGATGAGCGCCTTGCACCGACCCGCCGGGCAGCGGCCGGCCAGATGCGCTTCATACTCGTCGCGGAAGTAGCGCAGGGTGGAAAGCACCGGGTTGGGGGCCGTCCGACCCAGGCCGCAAATGCTGCCGCGTTGCACTTCGACGGCCAGCAGTTCGAGCTGATCGAGGTCGTCGCTGCGGCCGCGGCCTTCGCAGATTCGGTTCAGAATGTCGAGCATCCGCCGCGTCCCGACGCGGCAGAAGGTGCATTTGCCGCACGACTGGTCCTGCGTGAAATGCAGAAAATACCGCGCGATGTCGACCATGCAGTCGGCGTCGTCGAGCACGACCAGACCGCCCGAGCCCATGATCGCCCCGACGCGCGTCAGCGATTCGAAATCGACGGGCGTGTCGGCCAACGCGGCGGGCACGCACCCGCCCGAAGGACCGCCCACCTGCACCGCCTTGAGGGAACGTCCGCCGGGCACCCCTCCGCCGATCTCTTCGACGATCTGCCGGAGGCTGATCCCCATGGGCACCTCGATCAGTCCGCCCCGCCGCACCTTGCCGGCCAAGGCGAAAACCTTCGTGCCCTTGCTCGCACCGGCGCCGATGCTTGCGAACGCCGCTGCGCCGTTGCGGACGATCCAGGGCACCAAGGCGTAGGTTTCGACGTTGTTGACCAGTGTGGGTTTGCCCCACAAGCCGCACTCGGCCGGAAACGGAGGCCGCAGCCGCGGCATGCCGCGCCTTCCCTCGATCGAGGCCAGCAGGGCCGTCTCTTCGCCGCACACAAACGCCCCGGCGCCCTCTTGAACCCGAAACCGCAGCGAATAGCGGCTGCCCAACAATCCCTCGCCCAACAGGCCGCGTTCGGCGCAACGGGCCAGCGCGGCATTGATCCGTTCGACAGCCAGCGGGTATTCCGCGCGGATGTACAGAATCGCTTCGTGCGCGCCGACGGCCAGCGCGGCAATCGCCATGCCCTCGATAATCCGATAGGGAAACGACTCGAGCAGCATGCGGTCCATAAACGCGCCGGGGTCGCCCTCGTCGCCGTTGCACACCACATACTTCGGTTCGGCGGCGGCCTGCCGCACCCGATCCCATTTCAGCCCGGTGGGAAACCCCGCCCCGCCCCGGCCGCGCAAACCGCTTTGCTTCACCTCGTCGACGATTCGCGGCGGCGACCACTGATCGATGCACTTCCGCAGCGCGGCAAAACCATCATTCCGCAGATACTCGTCCAAATCCAACGGATCGATTCGCCCGCCGTGCTCCGTGGCCAAATGCAACTGCGGCCCCAAGAAGGCGCAAATCACCGGGTCGCGCCGATCGACCCCGGCGCAACGGCTGTCCGGCGGACCGGCGCCGTTGGCCCATCGATCCAGCCAGCGGGCCACCGCCCGCGATGTGCGCCGCCACCAACCCCGCGGACGAAAATGATCGAGCACGATCTCGCCGGCGTCCTCGGGACTCACTTTGGTGAATAACTTGTTTCCGCCGTCGGGCATCACCAGTTCGACCAACGGGGTTTGATGGCACATCCCCACGCAGCCCACTCGTTTGACGCCGGCGGCCACGGCCCCCTGACGCAGCGCCTGCTCGATCGCCTCGTGAACCTTGCCGCTTCCTTGGGCCACGCAGCACGATCCCAAACCGACGCGCACTTCGCCCTCGTGCGCCGCTGCGGCAACGCCCCCGCCCGCCGGCGCCGGCGACTTCCCGTTGCCGCAATGACTGAGAAAGTCGGCCAACACGTCGCCGACGTGCGACGGCGCCACGCGACCGAACGTCCGGCCGTCGATCTGCACCACCGGCGCCAACGTGCAACAACCGAGGCACGCCACTTTTTCGATGGTGAAGCGTCCGAACGAGTCGGTGTCTTCCCCGGGGGCCAGCTTCAGCTCGCGCTCGAAGGCCGACTGAACCAGCCCCGATCCTTTCACATGGCACGCCGTTCCGTGGCATACGGCGATGATGTGCTCGCCGACGGGCTTCAGGCGAAATTGATTGTAGAAGGTCGCCACGCCGGTAATATCCGCCGGCTTGATCTCCGTTTGTTCGCACACCCGATCAAGCGCCGCCCGCGGCAAATAGCGATACCGCCGTTGCAGCGCCTGCAAAATGCCGATCACCGCCTCGGGCTTTCGCCCCAAGCGTTCCACCACCTGATCGACATAGCCCAGGTCCAGGTCGGCCATCAATCAGCTCGCAAACAAAACAGGTGCTTCTTGCCGCGCAAATAGATTCGCCCCGGCTGCCAAGCCGGACTGCTGACGCACCCTTCGCCCAACGAAGCCTCGATGACGGCCTTGCCCTCCGTCTCGCTCGGTTCGATCCACCAAGCGCGGCCCTCGGTGTCGATCAGAAACAGCTTGCCGCCGGCCCAAGAGGGCGACGCGGAGAAGGCCGAGTCTTCGAATTCTTTATCCCACAGCATTTCGCCCGATTGCGCGTCGTAGCAGGTGAGAATGCCGTTCGACGACGCAATGAACACCCACCGCTCGAGGGCCAACGGGCCGGCCGTATCGGGCAGATTGTCTTCGCCCTTCCACAGCAAATACTGCTTGGCCGTCTCTTTGTCGCGGGTCAGGTCGCCTTCGCCGTCGGCCTTGATGGCCGTCAACGCGGGGAACTCGCTCACCGTGTACACCCGATCTCCGAAGAACGTCGGCGACGGGCCGACATCTTGACGAAGCACCTTCGCCCGCCACAGTTCGCGCCCATCGGACGGGTCGTAACTGATCGCCCACGGATCGGCCGCGGTGATCAACTGCATCCGTCCGGCGATCGACGCCACCAGCGGCGTCGCCCACGAGTTGGGCGTTTCGCGGACGGCCTGCCAAACGATCTCGCCGCTGCGCGAATCGATGGCCAGCAATCGCGATTTCGCCTCGGCCGCCTTATGACCCTGATCGAACGGCACGAGCAGCAGCCGCCCGTAGTTCAGCAGCGAGGCGGCATGCCCGTATGAGTTCTCCGGCACGCCCAACTGTTTGTGCCACACCGGTTCACCGTCGAAGGTGAATGCGGCCAAACTCCCATCGGCGAAGACGGCGTAAACCCGCCGACCGTCGGCGGCCGCGGTGGGCGCCGCATAACCGGTGGCGTCGAGCACCTTCGGCGGAGGCCCGGCCGCCGCTTCGACCGGCCGGCTCCAAAGCAGGCGTCCGTCTTCGGCATCAAAGCAATACACCTCGCGTTTCGTTTCGGTCGCACCGGTGACGAACACCCGCTTGCCCCAGACGACGGCCGAACTGTTGCCCGGCAGCGGAATCGGCGACTTCCAAACGACGCCCTCACCTGCGGCGCCGTCAAAGGCGGCGGCCTTGATTGCGGCCCGCGCCACGCCCGTTCCCTCCGGTCCGCGGAATCGCGGCCAAGCGGCCAGGTATTCCTCGGCAGAAAACACCTCGTCGGCAGTTGCACCGGAAGGCTTCGGCCCATCCACGCCGCCCGCCGGCGTTGACGCCTGCGGATTCGTCGGCAAGTCGTCCGCCGGATGGGCCTCGCTGGGCTTCTCACCGCCGGGTTTTTCGCTGCTGGATGTCGGGCCACCCGGCTGCAACGCGGCGATCTGGCCGCCCGCCCCGGGACGATCGACTGGTTCGGCTTGGGCCAGCGGCCCGTCGCCGCGGTGGCGCGGCAGCGGCGACGACACCCCGACGCCAAGCCCCACGATGACGCCCAGCACGAAGAGCCCCGCGGCCCCCACGCTCCAACGCGCCCATTGCGCCTGCTGCCCAACCAGATCGCCTTCGGCGGCCGCCTGCGGCAAAGGAAGCGACCTGCGCAGCACCGATGCCGCCTTCGCCGCCGCGGCGCAGACCGCAGCGCCGATGGCCAGCATCACTGCGCCGATCGCGCTAAAGGCCCGTTGCCGAAAATACTCTTGCCGCAGCCGTTCATCCAGAAGCCGCATCTGTTCGAGCACGGCCGCGTTGTCGGGCTGCTCGCGCGCAGCCAAAATGGCCGTCTTATACGCCACGGTTTCCATCGGATGCTTCTCGCCGCGAAGGGCGAAGTCGTAGAGCATCAGCGCGGCTACCACGAGGGTAAACGCCCCGGCCACCACGGCCGCGCGAACGGCGGCGTTGTAGCGATCGTCAAGGGCGCCGTTTCGGGCTTCCGAACCAGTCATAGTCGTCTCGGGCTGAGGAGTCATCTCTTTCGATCAAATAGGCCGCCGCTATTGGCGCCGAAAAGAATATTGCATCGAGTCTAACCAACGGGGGTTTGAGACGGGGCCGCTTTCGCGCCAGGAGGCGGCTCGCCCGGCGGCAATTGGCTTTCGTCCATCAACCCCAATCGGACCTGTTCTTTCGGACAATACCAGAAGCATCGCCCGCACGACACGCATCCGCGCCGATCGGGCTCGTACTCATCGCGGCGCGGCCTCATGCACAACGCAACCATCTTTACGCCGAACACCAGCCCCACCCAGCCTCCGAAGGCCGCCGACGCCCAGGCGAACCGCTGCCGCAGCCGCTCGGCGCCGGCATAGAGCGATTCGACGCTTTCGCCCGACGCCCGAAAACCCGTCGTCGCGTCGGTCGGCTCGATCCGTTGGCCGGCATCTTCGCGATAGATCCGCTCGGCCAACCGCACCTGCGGATGCAGCGACGACATGGCGTCGCGCAACTGCCACCCCACAGCCGCCCCCGCGCCCATCAACACCGGCAGCGCGGCCAGCGCCGCGAACAGCCGGCTCCGCGCGCGAACGCGTTCGGCTGCGTCGGGCGGGCCGGCCGGCGGTTCGATCGCGTTGTACGGGCAAACGTCCGCGCACAGGCGACAGCGGATGCACTCCTTCGGCGGAATCCGCACGTGACGGTGCGACGCCCGCGAAAGAACCCCCAAGACCGCGCCCAACGGGCAAAGGAATCTGCAATACGGACGCGCCACGAACACCCCGATCAACAGCAACGATCCGCCGAAGACAAGCATCGGGAACGGGCCGCTGAAACGAAAGAACCCCACGAACGGATCGTAGCGGCAGATCAGCATCGCACCGCCCGCGGCGGCCACCGCCACCGCCCAGCCCAAATAAAGATAGGCCAGCAGTCCGAGGGAATGATCGAGCCAACGGGGCACGCGCATCGGCCGCAGCGCCGCCAGCTCTTGGATCGCGCCTAAGGGACAAACGGCCGCGCAAAACGTCCGCCCGAAAAACAACGTGGAAATCAGCGGCAGGGCGAAAAAGGCCGCCACCGACCAAGGCAGCAGGTAACTTGCATCGGCCAGCGCCAGAACCACGTTCTGAATCGCCCCGATGGAACAAACGCATCCCTGCCGCACGAAGCCGAACCACACCAGCGAGGCGATCGTCAGCCCCAGCAGCCACACCCGAGAGCGCCGCACCAGCGCGGCGTACGAGGCTGCGGCAATCGCCGCGGCCAACAGGGCCACATCGATCGCTTCGCGCCACGGCCGGCCCGCGGGCGGGTGCTGCGTGTCGGGCACTTCGTAGCTGGTGAAGTCGGGCAGCGGAATCTCGGCGCCGCGCAGCTCGCCCCTGGGGCAAAGAGTCGTCCAGAAAATCACCGTCGCCGCCGCCAGGGCGGGCAAGCAACGATGCCAACGTTCAACCAACGTCATCCCCATGCTCTTATCGTGCCGCAAGGCGGTTCGCCGGCCGAGCCGGAATCCCTTCTGTCTCCGCCGGCTCGCCCTTAGCAATGCCGCGCCGCTGATGCAGCCGCACCGGGCCGCGCATGCGGCGCAAAGCGGCACACCGTAGCGGAAAAAATGTTGCGTGTTGTCTGAGGATCCATATGGCCGCGGCGGAGATTCGTCCACCTCGCGGGGATTAGCGACGCCGCTTCGCCGCCAGGGCCGCCTCGGCCTCGGCGCAAACATGCGGCAGCAAATTCGGACTATCGGCGGGCACCCGACGGAAGGCTTGTTTCGGGCAGGCGACGGCGATGGCGCACTCGTTGCAATTCAGGCAGCGGTCGTGCCGCACCTGCAAATACATCGAGCCGTTCATCAACCGGCAACCGAGCACGCACTTGCCGCAACCAATGCACTTGTTCTCGTCGATCGTATATTCAAAGTAGCGCGTGCCCGCCTTCGCCTCGATGAACCGGCGAATGACGGCGTCCACCGGGCACAGGTGATTCTCGGCCCCGGTTTCCTTCTGATGCGGCGCCGTGGGGAAGTAGCCCGTGCATTCGTCGCAGTAGCCGCAGCGGGCGAAGCAATTCACGGCCTTGACGGCTGAGATGTCGAGCACGCAATGCGTCTGGCAGTTGCCGCAGGCCATGCAGGCGTCGGGATCGATTTGCCAAACCTCGCGCACGGCGCGGCCGCGCGCAAAGGCCCACGCCCCGGCGGCAACGCCCACCCCCAACGCGCCGGCGGCGCGAACCCCGGCAGCCACGAAACGGCGACGATCCCACGGTTGACGCGTCATCGATCCACCAAATCCCTCGATCGCAACGTCCGATCCGCCGCCCCCGGCAACGGCTTCTCCAAACGAGACAAGCGGCATCGGCTCTGCATCGAGCAATCGCTGCATGCCGTCGGCCCCAGGCAGCCCCATCGGGCCCATTGCCGCCGAGCCGTCACCATGCCGCCGCAAAGGACCAACGCACCCAACACAGCCCACCGCGACATGCCCCGCAGCCACGCGCGGCGATCGGCCCTGTCGTCAGGCAACAGTTCCATCGGAATCTCCATGGAGATCGTTGAACCCGCTTCGCTTGCCGCCGGCGCCCTTGCGGCAAGTGGCAGTTCAACGGAATTGTCTTCGGGCCGTATCATGGCGTTCTCGCCGTTGCTTGCCTTATCAATCGATTCGAATGGTGCAGCAAATCCCTTCCTTCGTCGAACGCAGCGAATCCTTTCAGTTTAGCGTATTTCGCCCGTTGCGTGCCACAAAAACGCGCACGCTTCGCAGCGCGGCATCGAGCACCAACACCCGTCCATCGGGGAGCACGGCCAAGTCCGCCGGGGTTTCGCCCAGGTGCTGCGGGCCGGCCACCACCGTCTCCAGCCGCCCTTGTCCGCTATACAGCTTCACCCGAGTCAACCCCTTCTCGGCCGTAACGAATCGTCCATCGGGCAAAGCCGCCAAGTCGGTGGGATTGCAGCACCCGCAGAAGCCGGCCAAGTCGGTGGAACCGCTGCCCCAAGACGATCGAAACTCGCCCTCGCGGGTGTAGGCCTCGACCCGCAACAGCCGGGGATTGACCACATAGAGCAGCCCATCGGCACCGATCGCAATATCGAAGTAATCGAGATTGGTGATCACAAACCCGAGAATCTTACGCTCGGGATCGCGTCGCCCAACCGCCCCCTGAACCGTTCCATTCGGATCGAACCGCCAAACGACTCGATTGCTCGAGTCGGCCGCAAAGACATCCTCCTCGCCTACGGCCAGCGAGGTGAAATGGGCCTTCGCGTCGGGCGGGCTCCAAGCGGCCAGCAGTTTGCCTTCGGGCGAGCGCACTTCCACCCGGTCGCGCAGCCCAACGTACAATCGATCGGGCTCGCTGTGCCGCTGGTCGGCCCAGGCCAGGCAATGCGGCTCGCCGTCAAGGGCGATCGGCGCCCCAGCGGGCTTTCCGTCGAACCCCAGGACAACAACCCGGTTGTCGCCGCCGACAAACACCCGCCCCTGCGGGTCAACGGCCAGGGAAGCCGGCTGCTGCAAGCCCGTCGGCCAACGTTCGGCCTCCGCATAGCCGATCAGGGCCTCGTCAATCGGAGGTATCGGTTCGACGGTTCGCCCCTCGCCCCAGGGATCGGTGCGAAAGACCGCCCAAGCCGCAACGAACACCGCCACCCCCACGGCCAACAGCGCCGCCCAAGAGAACGAAGGTCGAGATTCAGACATCCTGACTACTCCCTCCTCTGCTGCGCCGCCGAAAAAAGGCCGTGCCGGCCTGCCGGGGTCGGCGATGGGCCGCCCCCATCACTCGCCGCCGATCCGAACGCACTGCATTCGCGTGAAATCGCGGACGATCAGCCGATCGCCCGCCAACGCCATCGGCCCCCAGGCATCGACTCCGTCTTCGAACAATTCGGCCTGAGCCAACGGCTGATACGGGCCGGCCGGATCCGCCGGCGTAAGCGTCAACCTTCCCCGATCGTTCAGCGCCAACAGCAGTCCGTCGGCGATCAGGTAGGGCGCCGCGCCGAACTTTTCGCGTCCGCTGTTCCACCGCTCGTTGCCGTCGGCATCGAGGCAAACCAACCGTTTGTCGAACTGCCGAACGCCGAAGAGATGGCCCTGAAAGAACACGGGCGTTTGTTGTTCCGAGCTGAACTGCCTCGGCTTCAACTGGAACAGCGTTTCGCAAACGTAGCGTTCGCCTTGCCGCCCGAAACGCAACATCATCGCCCCCGAATCGTACCCGCCCGAACAAAACACCCGTCCGTCGCCCAACGGCACCGGCGAGGCGCAGGCGGCCGTGGGCACCCGCCAAGCATTTGTCTGACAAAGCAGTTCGCCGCTGTCGGCCGCCACCAGCGCCACGCCGCCCGAGGCCGAGTACACGTACGACCGCCGGCCCTCGATCTCGGTGATGACGACCGACGTGTGCGTCGAGAGCCAGCGCTGCGGGTTTTCGCTCTTCCAGCGGACGGCCCCGGTTCGCGGATCGACGGCCAGCAGCAACGACGGTCCGCCCGGCGCCAGAATCAACTGGTCCAACTTATCGTCGTACAGCGGACACTGCCCCGCATACCAATCCGGAACGGTCGCCCCGTGGTCGGCCACAAGATCGATGATCCATCGGGCGCGGCCGGTGGCCGCTTCCCACGCCACAACGTGATACTTCGGTCCGAAGGAAATCACCAAGTCGCCAACCACCGCCGGCACGGTGCGGGTGATCCCGTGGTTCGGGGAGACATCGACCGCATAGCTGTTTCGCCAAATCTCGCGCCCGTCGTCAAGCGACAAGCAGCGCATGACGTCGGCCTTGCGTTGCACATCGTAGTCGAGGAAGAACACACGGCCTTGGGCCACTGCCGGCGCGGCGTAGCCCTCGGCCACCGGCGTCTGCCAAAGCAACTCGGGGCGGCCCTGGCGCCATCGGCGCGCAATCGCCGCCGACGGCACAATTCCATCGCGATGCGGTCCGCGGAACCAGGGCCAAACGCCCGGCGATTCGCCTGCCTTTCCCGGACCGAAAAGCGGCTCGCCCGGCGCCGGTCGGACCACGTCGGCCGAAAGCGACTCGAGCGACGGCGCGCCATCGAGGCCGGGAACGCGGGCTTCGACCGGAACGAGCGGGCCCACTTGGAGCCAAGCGACGATCGCGGCCACGCCGGCCGCAGCGCAGCACGACGGCAAGATCACGCTCAGGCAAAACATTCTCGGGGAACCGCGCATCAATCCTTCCTTTTGCCCTCGAACAGGCCGCGGAACAAGCCCCAGCAGCGGCTCGTCGCTGGCCGCGGCGCGCATAGCAACGCGGCCGCTAAATCAGTCTAAATGAAACCGCCGGAAACCGGAAGCAACGCCGACGTTCTTCACGGTGTATCGGGCGCGCCTGCAAGGCGCATCGGTTGTGCCTGCAAGGCGACGCGGGCCTGCAAGCGCGTAGGGCCCCCGACGCTCTGCGCCGGGGCGGGCCCGGCCGGCGTGAGAGTGCCCCGACCAGAGCCCGAGCATGCGCCCGCCCGTTCACCGTCCGGGTGACGCCGACGACAGCTTGGCCAACGCCTCTTTGGCCTCGGCTGCCACGGGGCTTTGGGGATAGTTCTTCAACAGCCGCTCGAAAAGGGCGGCCGCTTCGGTCGGGGCGTCGAGCAATATCTGGCACTTGCCCGCCTGAAGCAGGGCGGCCGCGCGCCAATCGGGGAAATCGTAAAGAATCTCCAAACGCAGGTATTCGCGGAGCGCGGCCTCGTAGTTCTTCTGATGGAAGTGCGTCTCGGCGATCCACCATTGGGCTTTGGCCGCGGTTTCCGTTTTCGCCCCGCGCGGAGCGGCCGTAACGCGGGCGAATGCGGCGCGCGCGTCGTCGAGCTGCGCCTGAGCGTGCAAGCAGCGCCCGATGATGAAGTCGGCTTCGTGCTGAAGCTCGAACTCCGGGTAATCTTTCGCCACCGATTCGGCCATGGCCCGCGCTTCGGCCCATCGGCCGCGTTGGGCGAGGATTTGCGCCCGGCGCAACGGAACCATGGCGAACCAGGCTTCCGACTTTTTGTCCGTCCGCGAGGCCAGCGAGGCCAGCACCCGCTCTGCCTGGTCGAGCTGGTCTTGCCGGAAGTGCGATTCGGCCCACCAAAACTCGACCCACAGCCGGTCGTCGCCTTCGAGCCGCTGTGCCAACGATTCAAAGATCGCCTGCGCCGCCGGCCAGTCGGCCTCGGCCACCGCCACCTGGCCGCGCAGCAGGTCGGCCGCGTTGCGCAGCTTCTCTTCCGGCCGGGCGTCGGCAAGCTCCTGGAGCAATTTCTTGGCCCGGGCATGATCGCGCCCTTCCGCCGCGCGCTGCGCCAGCCGATAGCGCACATCGTTGATCAGCGGGCTATTGGAATGTTCCTTGCGAAGCCGCTCGAACAACTGATCGGCGTCGGCCGGACGCTTCAGCTCGCGCAGCGCCCAGGCCCAGTGATAAAGCACCCGATCCATCTGTCCGTATTTCGGATAGAGCGTGGCCAGCTTCTCGTAAAGTTCCACGGCCTGCACATCTTGATCGAGCCGGTCGCGGAGGCGGGCGGCGCTATACAGGGCGTCGGCGTGCTGCGGCGAGTCGGGATACTTTTCCACCACGGCGTCGTACATCGCCAAGGCCGCGTCCAGCCGGTCGAGTTCCTGCAAGGCGTAGCCCCGCATCAATGCCGCCTCGGCCGCCACGGCAGCCGCCGGGGGAGGATCGAGCCGAAGAATCTGGTCGAAGGCTTGCTCCGCCTCGGCATAGCGGCCGGCCTTGAATTGGCTCCACGCCAAGCCGGAAAGCACTCGGCTTCGCGCTTCGTCCGCGCCGACCAACGGCGGCGCCGCCGCGCCGCTTTCGGGCACCTTGCGTCCCGAGTCGCGCAACCGCGCAAAAAGTTGCGCCGAGAACTCCGTGTCGCGCGCCGCGTAGGCGGCCTCGGCCAATTGTTCGAGCACCGCGGGCAGCAGCGGGTGTTCGGCAAAATCGGCTGTCAGCCGCCCGTATAGCTGTTTCGCACGATCGATCCGTCCGGTCCTTGCCAGCGCCACCGCCAAGCCGCCCAACGCCTTCAGGGCCGCATCACCCTTCGGATCGGTCGTCAGAAAGGCCTCCAACGGCGCCGCGGCGTCGGCATAACGCCCCAAGGCCACAAGCAGCGCGCCCTGCAACAACTGAGCGTCGGCCTTCAACCGCCCTTGGGCCGAAACCGCCAACGGGGCGACCCAACGCAAGGCCTCCTCGCGGCGTTCCAGCCCATCGAGGGCAACTGCGTATAGATACCGATCTTCCTCGGCCGCCTCCGCGCCGACGACCAACGGCCGAAGCTGGCCTTCAGCCGCCTCAAACTGTTTTCGCGCCAAAAGCGATTTGGCGCGCCATCGCGCCGCGCTGCCGGCCAACTCGCTCTCGGGACATTGCCGTTGAAAATCGGCGAACAACGCATCGGCCGCTTGGTGCCGCTCGGCCTCGACCGCCGCGCGGAGCAGTCCCAGCAACGCCGCGTCGAACCAGCGCCCGCCCTGTGGGCCGCGCCGAACGATCGGCTCGAAGTGCTTTTCCGCCTCAACCGTGCGCCCCAGCCGCAACAGAACGTCGCCGGTTTGAACCCGGGCCTCGTCGGCCAGCGGACTGTTGGCCTGCTCGGCGGCGGCAGCAACCACGGCCAGCCGTTCCGCGGCGCGCGGCAAGTCGTTTTCCTCGCGGTGCGTCATCGCAGCCCAATAACGGGCCTCCAGCCCGACAACCGGATCGTCGCCCAACGACTCGAACAGCCGGCGGGCCTCGCCAAATTGCCGCGACTTATACAGCGCCCAACCGCGGCCCAACAGGGCGCGGGCGCGCAATGGACTTTCGGGCCAACGCGACGCAAACGCCCCCAGCGCCTCGGCGGCCTGCTCGTACCGGCCCGCGCCGTAGTGCATCGCCCCCAGATGGAACTGCGCATCGTCGGCCAAGGGGCTGTTGGCCTTGCCCGCCAGAGCCGCCAAGTACCGTTCGGCCTCTTCCCAGCGCCCCAGCGCCCCGAGCGCCCGGCCCAACCCCAGGCGGCATTCGTCTTGCATTGGGCCATCGGGAAACTGCCGAAGCGCCTGTTCGAATCGAGCGACAGCCGCGGCCGGATCGCCGCGGGCCAGCGCCGTTTCGCCCAGATAGGGCAAGGCGTAGGCAGCGTAATGATCATCGGGATAGAGCTTGCAAAACTGTTCGAGCTGCTGCGTCGCCCGACCCAAATCGCCCGCCAAGAACGCGATCTCGCCCGATCGAAAGGCGGCCGCCGCAACGTACCGCCCGTGCGGATCATCTTTGAGGTATTGCTCGAAGAGCGGGCCGGCCTGCTCTAATCGGCCCAGTTGCACGAGGCTTTCCGCCCAAAGGAAGCGCGCTTGATGGCGGCGATCGTCGGTGGGATGCCTGGCGATGAACTCCGACAGCGCCTCACCGGCCAGTTTCCACCGCTGTTGCGCATAGTGGCCGGTCGCCACGGCGAAGTCGTCATCGGCCGCATCCGCCCAGCCCCAACGCCCGACGAGAACCGAACTGGCCAACACCGACAGCAGCAAGATCGCACGCATGGCAACAACACCCGATCGACGACACAACTTCGCCAACGGCATCCCTTCCCAAATCGTTCGCCCAATGGCGCGACAACAGCCCAACGCGGTTCATCGTACACGGTCGGCGACGGTGGCGGCAACGGAAGATCGGCCTTCGCTCGCCGCTTTCCCCGATTCCTCCCGAACGATCGCGCTCGATCGAGCCTTGGAACAAGAACGCGAAAACGCCGACCAACGGCAGGCCGGCTTTTGCGCGTAGAAAGCCTTTTCGGCGCGGCAGCGGCCTTTCGGGCGATCAACAAATTCGCACACACCGCGTCCGACAAAGCGGACGCAGTGTGTGCTTGCTGACCAACAAGACCGTCGGATACCTGATCGATTCGGGACAAGGCGGGCGGCGTTGCCGCGAGAACCGGCGACGGGCGAAAGCAGTCGGCCATCGGCTCGACGCTCGGGCCCGCAACACCCCGGTTCGTTCCTCCGCCGGGTTTAGTAGGGCGACCCAGGCCCCGGATCGACGTTGCCCACCATGTGCAGGTGGTCGTGGTCGATATAGATGACTTCCTGGCAATCTTCGTCCACAGTCGTGTACGGCACCGGCCAGCCGACGCGTGTCACTTCCGTGAAGTACACAATGCATTTGTAATGGGCGTGATGCACTTGCACCGGTCCGACCAGCGGCATCACCCGCGGCGGATCGACGTAGTCGGCGACTGGCTCGACCACGATCCGCACGTTCTTGCGCTGCACTTCGTGCAACAGCGGCAAACCGCCCTGCACCATCCGCGCCCGTTCCAACGCCCGCATGATCTCGTCTTCCGACGGCGGATCGAGCGCCTGATGCGGCGTTCCGGGCGTGATCGGCCCGAGAATCGGCACCCGCTTGTATCGCTCTTCGTCGATGAAGTTGTCTTCCGCCTCTTTTTGGAAGTACGGTGAAACCGGAATGGGATAGTTGAACATTCCCAAGTTCGGCCCGTTCCAAGAGGGCGTGCAGCCGGCGGCGGCCGCCAGCATCAGCAACGACAATACGCCCAACGTCCCACGCCTGATCCTGTGCGACATACGTCCCTCGCTTCCATCCCAATTGGTCAGCAATCTTCCCCATCACCGCGGCGCAACCGGCCGGTCGTCGGCATCCCTGCCGATACCCTGTGGCGCAGCCTTTCGGTCTTGGTTAGCTCTATTTATCGTGTGAATCTGTGACGAACTTGCAGGTTTTTTCGATTGCAACGGAAGTTCGGAAAATGTCGCCAACGCCACGGGCCCATTGTCTGGACAAGCTAGGCAATCGCGGTGATATAGAAAACGAACCGAAACCGATCCGGGGCAACGGCGGCGTGCGAGATTGCACAGAGGAAGAGGTGCTGTCCGACGCGGCAGAAGCGTCAACTAATGGCGGCAACGCAAGGAGCAAACCTTCGAACGGCCCCCTCGTTCGCGGTGGGCCAACAACAAAGAATCGCGACGTACGCTCTTTTGTCGCAATGTTTTGCGCATTTGGCCGACTGAGCGAGGGCGATCCCGCCGCCCCCGGCCGGAATGATCGACCAAGGCGAACTCCGGCTCCGGGCCAAGGGCATCAATTGACCGCCCCCGGGCCGCTTCGGCCCGAGGCGATGCTGAACGCGTCGTTCATGGGAACAACGAAGATCTTGCCGTCTCCGATATTCCCCTCGGGACCGCTTCGGGCGGCAGAGACGATCACCTCGATCGTCCGATCGAGGAAGTCGTCGTTGACCACGATCTCCAACGCCACTTTGCGGAGCAAGATCGTGCGGTACTCGTTGCCGCGGAAGAGTTCCTTCTGCCCCCGTTGCCTGCCGAACCCTTGGGCGTCGCAAATCGTCAACCGGTGTACTTCGACCTTGGCCAACGCCTCGCGGACGGCATCGAGTTTGGGCGGCTGAATAATGGCAATGACCAGTTTCACGTTCGGTCCCCGACAATCCGCCGTTGGGCTCCGTTCGCACTGAATAGCGCCCTGCCGCCAACGCCGCAACGCAGTCGCCCGCCTCGGTCGTCGGCCCGCCTCGGTCGGCAGGGGCCAACGGGCCGTCATTCCACGAATCGCCGCCTGCGGGCCGTTTGAGGCAGCGACAAGGCCCACGCGCCGCGCGACGTTGAGCATAACGCAGTCGGCGGCCAATGAACACCGGGGGGAGCGGCGGCAATGCGGCCGGCGGCAGGAACGCGGGAAACGAGCTGGAACAAGCGGAGCCCCGGTTCCAAACCAAATGATTCATGCGGCCGCGGACGATCGGATCATCGCGCAACCGCGCGACCGATTCAAGGCTCCAAGCCCGAGTACTGAAGCAGCAGCACTCGTCGCCGGGTGCGGCGCACGATGACCTCATGGACATAAGCGCGGTTGGCGCCCCAAGGCTCATGCGGCCGACGGAAATGCCTCTGCACCAACCGCGCGACCGAGTTCTCGTCGGGGCAGTGTTCGGCGGGCACCACCAGCCAATCGACTTGAAGCGTGTCCGAGAGCGGATCGATCGATTTGACGCCTCGATTCTTCATGGCTATTCCCTTTCCGTCGAATGATCTCTGGTTCCTGCGAAAACGGCCGCGGCCGTTGATCGTTTGACGAAGAACGCAATCGGAAGCCGCTGCGTTTCCAAGCACTTGCATACCGCATGCCGATCGGCCGTTGCGCCTGCCAACCGGCCGAGCCGCCCGGGGGGCCGACGCCTCGGCGGGCGCGGTCGGCGTGCCCTGCCGTGCCCTGCTGAGCCGAGGCCGGCCCGGCGCGCGGGCGGTACGCCATCGGCCGCTCGATCTGGTTCTTCCGACAGTGCCGAAAGAACCGAGACGAACGCTCGGCGTAGTTCCGCATCTTGCCTGCGCAGAGCTTGACTGCGGGCTTTTCGCCGCGGCTGACGAATGCTGAGACGCCCGGCGTCCAACGTCCGTCCCGGCGATCGATCGGGCCTCCAGCAGGCTCGGCAGAAGCGATCGCCATCGGCCGCGATTGCCTGTTGCGTTGCCCACATGCGGCTATGTCGCGTCAACGTGTCGCAGAAACGCAACACGACCGCTCGACTTGCCCTCGATCGCTGCGCATCCGTTAACGGCTGCGGCGCCCCGCGGAGGGGCGGCGAAAGGAAACACCGAGACGAGCCATGAGATCGGTCGCCGCGCCCGCCGTACGGCCATTACGAGAAAACCGCGGAAGAGACGAGCGGCTCGGCATGCTGAACAGCGGGGCGTCCTCGGGCAAAGCGCCAGCCAAAGGCGATCGTCCGCTCTCGAGAACCCGTATCGAGGATCAGTAATGCCTGGTCCATTGATCGGGACGGATCCGCACCGCTCCGCTCTCGGCGGCATGGCTCTGCAATCGTGCGCGGCGGCTGGCATAGCGGGGAAGGAATTCGCCCTTGGGATCGAACGCCCCTTTTTCGTACGACTCGCCGGCGGTCAGCGGAACGAAGGCGCCCATGCTCACCTTTTGGGTAAATCCCAGCCAAAGCATTTCGGGCGACAGCGAATCGGCCGCTCGCTGTTCGGGAACGAAGGCGCCGCCGAACGGTTCGCGGGCCAGCGGCGCCATGTGGATTGTCGTGGCTGTAAAGCAAATCATGATCCATCCGATCACAAACGCCATGATCCCGCCGCCGATCTGATCGACGATCTTCAGGAACTTCACCTGCACCTTGGAGACTCGGTTGGTGATTTCGCTCATCACCACGATCGCCAGGCCGAAAATCGACCAAACGGCAATGAAATCCCAGAAGTAGGTGAAGGTTTGGGCCGAGCCCGCCAACCAGCGGGCCAACGGCTCGAAGAAGTTCATCGCCAATAGAGCGGCCGTGACGACGTTGATCAGCCGCACGACGTTGCTCCACAAGCCCTCGGTGTAGAGGAAGCCGATGCAGGCTGCGAGGATCAACAGCCAAACGAGCCAGAGCATCATGATCGGGTCATCCCTTGGGTCTGCGCGGGGGGAAGCGGCAAGCGTTCCGCCCGGGCCGCCGGCGCTATTGTTTCATCACACGCATCAGTTCCTGGAGCGAAGTCACGCCCTTGGCCACCAGGAGAATGCCCTCCTCCTGCAACGAGCGCATTCCGTCTTTACGGGCGGCCAAGCGGACGACATCCAACTTCGGCTGAGTGGTCAGCGCCTGCCGCACGGTGTCGCCCACCACAAGCACTTCGAACAACGCCGTACGGCCGAAGTAGCCGATGCCGCCGCACTTCTTGCACACCTCGCGTTTTTCGTCGGGCTTCGGCGTCGGCGGCCGATAAAAGGCCTGCACCCGCCCCGGGGGAAGCCCCAACTGCTTGAGCATCTCGGGCGTCGGCGGGAACGCCTCTTTGCATTCGCAGAGCTTGCGGATCAACCGCGTGTTGACCACCATGATGACCGCCTTGGCCCACGGTCCGGCCGGCACGCCCAAGGCCAGCACGCGCAGCAACGCTTCGGCGCAGTCTTTGGCGCGAATCGAAGCCAGCACCTGCCGCTTCTCGTCGTTGACGAATTGAAGCAGCCGCGCCACGACGTCTTTGTCGGGCAAATCGCGGGCCACCACCACATTCGGCTCGGTGCGGATCAACTTGTTCAACACCGACAGCGCGCCGCCGGCGGGGTAGGTGGTCACCGGCACGTTCTCCACCTGTTCGTAACGGTTCTTCTCGTCTTCGATCGCCACAAAGTCGCGCATCAGGCGGTCCATTCCCCGCATGGCCACGGTCATCGTCGTCCGCAGCCCGTTGCCCGGCATGGCTGAGAAAAGCACCAATCCCTGCTCCTGTTCGATCAACTGCTTGAACTGATCGTACAGCTTGTCGCGCATCCCCAATTGCAACAGGCTTTCGTAGCGCACCTGCTTTTCTTCGAACTGGAGCAGCACTCTCTCGCCGGTTTGCGTTCCCTGCGAGATCAGAACGCCGTTGAACCGATTGCCTTCGAACTCGGCGGCGAATTGCCCCTCTTGCCGACTGACACGGTCTTGGGGGTTGACGCCGCAAAGAATTTTCAGCGATTCCAAGGCCGGATCGGCCTGCTCGCGCGGCTCGGCGGCCCGATCGATCCAGACTCCATCGATCAGATAGCGCACCGCCACGCCCTGCTGGGTGTAGTCGAGCATGATGGTCGAGCTGCGGGCCTTGAGCCCCTCGGCCAACAACCGCCGCGCCTCGCGCAGGCCGGGCGACTGGCGAGCCAAGCCCAGGCGGGCGGCATTGTCGCGGTCGGTGGCCCCGCCCCGGGCGAATACTTTCACCGGCGGCCCGCTTTCGTGCGGATCGGGAGCCTCGGCCTTCATCTTCACCCCGACCTTGCTCACCCGCGTGGCGAACCAGTGGCGGATATGGTCGCGGGTCATCACCCGCTGGTGCGGCAACACCAGTTTGTTGCGCATCACAACATAGGTCGTCAGCGGAGCGGCGTAGGACACGATCAACAACGGCCAGCCGATCCAGAACGTCGGCAGCAGCCAAAGCAGCAGCATCCCCAAGACGAACGTGCCGACGATCACCGGGTTCCAGCGGCGATAGTCGAGCTTGCGATGCTCCTGCACGTCGCGGCTGACCCAATCGGTGGTATAAACCCACATCAAAAAGGTGAGCCAGGCCAGCGCGATTTTCGTGAGGCTGAGATAGAACCCCGGCCCGCGCCAGTTGGGATTCAGCTCCATGCCCGGCCACGTGGTTGTTTGGGCGCAGGCCTCGGCGGCCATTGCGGCATAGGCGGCCGCCGTTGCCAAGGCCAGAGTCACTCGTCGCATCATCAGAGGATTCCCGGATCGCGGACTTCGATGCCTTTGAGCGCCATTTTCAACGCCTCGGGATTCGGCGCCACCTCGAAAGCCGTTGGCCGATCGATCATATCACGCTCGACCAACTCTTTCAAACTCGTCGTGAAATCGAGCATTCCTTCCTCGCGGCCGATGCGGATCGCGTCGGCAAGCTTTTCATCCTGTTCTTCCAGAATCAGCTTCCGCACCGTGCTGTTGAACACCATGATCTCGCAGGTCGGCACGCGGCCCACGCCGGGTACGATCGACGGCAGCAGCTTCTGCGCGATGATCGCCTTCATGTTGAACGCCAATGCGCTGCGCACCGCCGAGTGCATCGCCTGCGGAAAGAGGTCGAGGATCCGGCCGATCGTGCTCGGCGCTGTCGAGGCGTGGATCGTGCCGAACACCAGATGGCCCGTCTCGGCCGCTTGGATCGCCGTTTCGAATGTTTCACGGTCGCGCATTTCGCCGACGAGCATCACGTCGGGGTCTTCGCGCACCGCGTGCTTCATGCCGATGCCGAAATCCTTGACATCGAGTCCGATCTCTCGCTGGTTGATCAAACACTTGTCTTCGGTGAATACGAACTCGATCGGGTCTTCCAACGTCAGAATATGCTTGCGGTAGTTGTGGTTGATCCAGTCGAGCATCGAGGCGATCGTCGTGCTCTTGCCCGAACCGGTCACGCCGGCCAGCAAGATCATGCCTTGCGAGAACTTGCAGAGGTGTTCCAAACCCTCGGGAAGGTGCAGGTCTTTGAACGCTGGAATGCGGTTGTTTACCCGCCGAGCCACCAACCCCAGGTGCCCCATCTGCTGCAACACGTTGACGCGGAATCGCCAAATCTTGTCGTCCACCGGCACGGTGTAGGCGAAATCCACGCCCCCCTCGTCCTCGAACACCTGCACCCGCCGCTCCTGCATGTTCACCATCGGCATCACCAGCCGAACCATCTCCTCGGGGGTGATCGGGCCGCGGTTCAACGGCCGCAGCGAGCCGTTCACCCGCACCATCGGCGGGCAGTTCACCTTCAAGTGAAGATCGCTCCCTTCGAGCTTGACCAACGCGCGGAACAGCTTGTCGATCTCCAGCTCCGGACGGTCTTCGAGGAAACGCTTCTGATCGCCACGAACGACATTCGCCATGATTCGCCCAACGCCTTCTTCTCGATCGCTCAACGATCACTCATCCGCTAAGCCGCATAACACGCACCCGGCCGCACAACGCCCGCCGCGCGCAACGGACCAACAGCCCGCCGGCAGCCGGCCCAGCTACATCCGCACCGGAATGCCCCGCGATTGCATCACACGCTTCGTCTCGGCAATGGTGAATTCGCCGAAATGGAAAATGCTCGCCGCCAGCGCCGCTTCGGCCCCGCCCAGTTCGATGGCGTCGGCCAGGTGTTCGGGCCGGCCGGCCCCCCCGCTGGCCACCACCGGAATGCGCACCGCGTCGGTCACGGCCGCGGTGATCTCCAGGTCGTAGCCGTCTTTCGTGCCGTCGGCATCCATCGAGGTCAAAACGATCTCGCCGGCCCCAAGCTCCTCGATCCGCTTGGCCCAGGCCACCGCCTCCAGGCCGGTGCCGATCCGCCCCCCGTTGATATGCACTTCCCAAAACTCTCGGCCATTGCGGTTGACGCGCTTCGGGTCGATATTCACCACAATGCACTGACTGCCGAAGCGACGGGCGGCCTGCGCGACGAATTGCGGATCGCGGCATGCGGCCGAGTTGATCGACACCTTGTCCGCTCCGGCGTTGAGCAGCGCGCGAATGTCGTCGAGCGTGCGAATGCCTCCGCCCACCGTCACCGGCATGAAACACACCTCGGCCGTTCGCCGCACCACGTCGAGCATGATCTCCCGCCCTTCGTGGCTGGCCGTGATGTCCAAGAACACCAGCTCGTCCGCGCCCTCTTGCTCATAACGGGCCGCCACCTGCACCGGATCGCCTGCGTCGCGGAGGTTCACGAAGTTCGTGCCTTTGACCACCCGGCCGCGATCAACGTCTAAACAGGGGATGACGCGTTTGGCAAGCATGACCGAAACTACCGCCCCTCAGACAAGCACTGCAACGAGGCCGATCCAACAGCAGCCCATTTTTCGAAAAAAGGCAAGCGGATCGTTGCCTGTAGGCCCCCAAGACAAGCTCCTGCTCCGAGGATGCCCGGCCTTCCTGCTCCGACGACGGCAGCAACGGCGCCGCTGCGAAAAGCGCCGCCGACGATGGCCTGCCGACAGCCGTTGCGCGGCCGCGAAAAGTCGTCGGGCCGTCGGCATCAAGCGCAGCACCGTGGCGAACAAAAGGCCAACGCCCTTGTTCCGGGCCGCCGTCGCATGCCTTTGTCGAGATGCGGGATCGGCCGCCTTCCCCGAAACCCAACACTCTACCCCCGACAACCAGAGCGGTCAACCATACCACTCCGATGGCCGGAGGGGACCAAACCGGCGGTTTTCGGCTGCCGCGCCGGCATCGCCGCAACAGGGTCAAGCTGAACCCGCAGGGGATGAAAAGCGGTCGAAGCCGGCGAAAACTCCCGTGGTCCGCTTCGCTGCGCCGGCTGCCGCTTTCCGAGTTGGGCGGACCTGATTCAGACGCTCACACGGGCGCCGCAAAGCCCTCATCAAACGCTGACACGCCGCCCCCCTTGCCGCCGTTGGCTACCATCGGGCAACCTCTCGGGTTACGATAGGGTGAAACTCCCTTGATGCACACTCATGAAAGCCCGCCCATGACCACCCGGCATTCCCCGCCCAGCTTTGTCTTCGCTTTTCTGGCCGCAGCATGCACTGTATTCTCACCCGAACCTCGATCCGCTGCAAACGCGGCCGGTGCGGAAGCCAAGTCCGCCCGTCCCCTGACGCTTTGGTACGCCAAGCCGGCCGAAACGTGGTCGAAGGAGGCCCTGCCGATCGGAAACGGGCGGCTGGGGGCCATGTTGTTCGGCGGGATCAGCATCGAGCGGATTCAATTCAACGAAAGCTCCCTATGGTCGGGCGACAACAACTGGGACGGCGAGTATCAGCTCGGCGATCACGGGTTTGGCAACTATCGCAATTTCGGCGACCTGTTCATCGAGTTCGGACCGCCCGACAAGCCGACCGTTACGTCGCCGAGCGGCCACGCCCACGGCGATGGCAACGGCGTTGGCAACTCTTTCGATCGGCGGCCGGAAACGAAGTGGTGCATCGCCAATCCGGGCGATGCGGTGGTTTGGCAGATCGAACTGCCCAAACCGGCCAAAGTCGGCGCCTACACGCTTACCAGCGCCAACGATGTCCCCTCGCGCGATCCGCAAGAGTGGACGCTGGCCGGTTCGAACGACGGCAACGACTGGACGACGCTCGATCGCCGCACGCTGGAAGGGCCGTTCGCCCAGCGGCACGAAACCCGGCGATTCGCCGTGGAAAAGCCAGCCGAGTTCCGCTTCTATCAATTCTCGTTCGTGCCGAAGAGCCGGGCGCATTTTCAGGTGGCAGAGATCTCCCTTGACGGAATCGAGGCAACCTCTGCCCCGCCGCCAACACCGGCCGACTACCGGCGCGAACTCGACATCGCGACGGGCATTCACCGAACGGCTTTTCAACACGACGGGATCCGCTTCGTTCGAGAGGCCTTTGCCAGCCATCTCGACCAAGTGCTGGTGTTTCACTATACGGCCCATCGCGACGAGCAACCGATCGGCGCACTATCCGGCAAGATTCGGCTTGTTCCCGGCCAGCCCGACACAACCGTCGTCGCCGGCGAACGGTGGCTCGGCTGGGAGGCCGCGCTGCCCAACTCGCTGCAACATGCCTGCCGCCTGCACGTGCAGCACTCCGGCGGCCGTGTCGAGGCCGCCGAAAACGCGCTGGCGTTTGCCGATTGCCAAAGCCTAACGCTCCTGTTGGCGGCCCGCACGGATTATGCCCCTCGGTACGAAACTCATTGGCGGGGCGATCGGCCCGGCCCAATCGTCGCTCAAGACCTTGCCGCCGCTGCGGCGAAGCCGTACGCATCGCTGCGGCAAACGCATGTGGACGACTTGGTTGCGTTGCTCCAGCGTGTGCAGGTGGACTGGGGCCGGTCCGACCCGTCCGTCGCCTTGCTGCCGACCGACGCGCGCCTGAGCGCGTATGCCCAAGGCGGCAACGACCCCGAACTCGAGCAATTGATGTTTCACTACGGACGCTACCTGCTCGCCGGCAGTTCCCGGCCCGGCGGCCTGCCGGCGAATTTGCAGGGCTTGTGGAACGACAGCAACCGTCCGGCCTGGGCAAGCGACTATCACAACAACATCAACGTGCAGATGAACTATTGGGGGGCCGAATCGACGGCGTTGCCGGAGTGCCACCAACCGCTGCTCGATTTCGTGACGGCCTGCGCCGAGCCGTGCCGATTGGCCACCCGCAAGGCCTTCGGCGAGAAGACCCGCGGCTGGACGGCGCGGACCAGTCAAAGCATCTTCGGCGGCAACGGCTGGCAGTGGAACATTCCGGCCAGCGCCTGGTATGCCCAACACATGGGTTGGCACTACGCCTTCACCCAAGATGAAGAATTCCTACGCCGCCAGGGCTATCCGATGGTCAAAGAGATTTGCCAGTTCTGGGAAGATCACCTGAAAGAACTACCCGACGGCTCGCTTGTCGCTCCTAACGGTTGGTCGCCCGAGCACGGTCCGCGCGAGGACGGCGTGATGCACGACCAGCAAATCATCTGGGAGCTGTTTCAAACCTACCTCGAGATGGCCCGGGCGTTGAACGTCGATACCGATTACCAAACGAAAATTGCCGCGATGCAGGCGCGACTTGCGCCGAATCGCGTCGGTCGCTGGGGCCAACTCCAGGAATGGCAGACCGACCGCGACGACCCGAAGAACACCCATCGGCACACATCCCACCTTTTCGCCGTTTATCCGGGGCGCCAGATCAGTTTGGCGCAAACGCCCGAGTTGGCCCGCGCGGCCGTCGTCAGCCTGAAAGCCCGCAGCAACGATCAAAGCGATCAACCCTTCACCGCGGCCACGACCATCGGCGACAGCCGCCGCTCGTGGACCTGGCCTTGGCGCTGCGCGCTGTGGGCCCGCCTGGGCGAAGCGGAGCGGGCCGGAGTGATGGTCCGCGGATTGCTGACCTACAACACGATGCCCAACCTGTTTTGCACTCACCCTCCCTTCCAAATCGACGGGAATCTTGGAATCACCGGCGCCGTGGCCGAAATGCTCCTACAAAGCCATGCCGGCGAAATCAGCCTTCTGCCGGCAATTCCCGAACGATGGGCCGCCGAAGGTTCATTCCACGGGCTTCGAGCTCGCGGCGGCTACCGCGTCGATTGCACATGGCGGAACGGGCGTGTGACCGCGTTCCGCATTGCGCCCGACAAGGCCCGCGACAAGTCGGCTGCGGTCAAGGTCCGCATCGCCGGGCAAACCGTGCTTGTCCGCCCGAGCGATCTCTGGCAAACGCCCGCGCCATGAAACAACGCCCCCGAAACCCCGCCGAACGCCGCTCGGCCGCCGTTAACGACAGTCTCCCGATTCGTTCAACGCAAAGCACAGCACAGCCATCATCGTCATCGCAAAGAGCAACGGTTCCATAGTTTATCCTCTGTTTCTTGCGGCCCAGCACAACGTGCTCCAACCTTGCCGTCAGCTCAATCTCAACCGCTTTCGTTTCGTTTTTCCTGCCTCTGCTTGAAATACCGCCCGATTGTTTCCGGTGCCGCACGCCCAATCCGCGCGACAACTCATCTATCCGTGCGTGTGTACGATTGGAGCTATCCCAACGCGCATTCCTTCTTCGAGTACCCGCGTGGATTGGCCTGAAAGAGCTTACCGCTCGGTGCCTGTTATTCGCGGTTGGCGCATTTCTGTTGCTTCGCAAGGCGGCGCAATCGCAATCACCGAAGTCCGGAGCCTTTTCGCAGCGCATTCAATCACGGTTGCTTAACCTACCCAAAAGCGCACCCACGAATGCGCCGACGAACGTCGGACTCAAAATCGAACCCAATACAAGCAGGATGATAAGCATGATGATCGCCATGCTTCACCTCGCCCTTTCTGTTTGAATTGTTCAACCCTCAAATCACCCGTTGGCCATCTTCATTTCTAAATACGGTGAGAGTTGGTGCCGAATGACAACTCGAAGGCGGAACAACAAGCGAAGAACTGCAAGTTCGGAAAAAAGGTCGGGCAACGATGACAGACCTTGGGCCGGAACCGCAGCGGGTTCCGGCAGCGGAAGGCGGCCGCTATGATGATGGTCGTTCTGCCGACCCGTTGTGCCGCATCTCGGCCGCCGGATTCGGCGATTCGGCTGAGAACCGCTTTAACGTCGCGCCTTTTTTCGGTCGGTCGGCCTGCGGTTGAAGGAATCTCGCGCCTGTTCAGAAGATGAAACGACGACCGCGAAGACTATCAGAAACATCAACTCAGCCGGGATGCCGCCGAGACAAGGCGTGGCCCGACGGCGGCAAGAGGCGGCTCGATCACTTGTCATCGGCTTCTCTTGGGCTCGGCATGCCGGCGCAGCGGCCGTTGGCGGTCGAGCCGTCGGCCGAGTTGCCCGCGGTGGTTCTCCGCGCCGCCGTACGGCAGCCCCTGATCTACCGCAAGCGGTTGGCCGAGTGGGGCAACGCTCGGCCCGGCGACGTGGTGGCGGTTTATGCCGGCGACGAACTGATCGGCTATGGGCTGTTCAATCCGCGCAGCGAGATCGCCGTGCGGATGCTCTCTTTCGGCGCGCAACTGCCCGACGCTGGGTTCTGGGAGGCTCGGCTTCGCCGCGCCGTGGCACTGCGCCGCGAACTGCTGCGGCTCGACGAGCACACCAACGCTTACCGGGTGATTCATGCCGAGGCCGATGGGCTCTCGGGCATCGTCGTCGATCGGCTGGGCGACGTGCTCTCGGCCGAAGCGTTCAGCCTGGGGATGTATCAGCGCGGCATGGACCTGCTGCAACGCCTTGCTCCGTTGTGCGACGCGCGGCATCTGGTGCTTCGCGGCAGTCCGCAGTTTCTCAGTCAAGAGGGCGACGACGCCCCGCTGCGGCAATCGCCCGGCTGCCCAGAGCAAACGATCATCACCGAGTACGGCACGCGGTTCCGCGTTTCGCCGGGCGGCGGGCACAAGACGGGCTTCTTCTGCGACCAGCGAGAGAACCGCCGTCGCCTGGCCGAGTTCTGCCGCGACCGCTGCGTGCTCGACCTTTGCTGCTACACCGGCGGGTTCGCCGTTCAGGCCAAACGGCTCGGGCAGGCCCGCGAGGTAACAGGCGTCGATCTCGACGAAGAACCGCTGCAACTGGCCCGCGAAAACGCCAACCTCAATCAGGTGCGGGTGCGATTCGTTCAGGCCGACGCCTTCGGTTATATGCGCGAGATGATCGCCCAAGGCCGCCGGTACGATGTCGTGGTGCTCGATCCGCCCAAGTTGATCCGCACCCGCGCGGAATACGACGAAGGCGTGCGCAAACACTTCGACCTGAACCGCTTGGCGATGCGGCTGGTTGAGGATGGCGGCCTGCTGCTGACTTGTTCGTGCTCGGGCTTGCTGGGCGAAGAGCAGTTTGCCGAGCTGCTTCGTTCGGCCGCGCGGCAGGCCGGCGACGAGCTGCCCGGCGAAACGCCCTCGGGCCGGCGGCGCCACGGTCCGCGCAGCATGCAGATTCTGGCCCGAACCCAGGCCGCGGCCGACCATCCGGTGGCCGGCGACGTTCCCGAGACGGATTATCTGAAGGCCTTTTGGCTGCGGTTGACGGATTGAACCGGCCGGCGGTTTCCAACCGGGGAACGACTTGCCCGCCTTGGCGCAGTTGAAGGCAATGCGTACTTGCGGATCGAGGGCGGCTATCGCGCCGCCGACCGCAGCCGATCGATCAATCGCCGCATGTCATCGGGAATGGGCATTTCGAACTCCAATCGCTCGCCGGTCATCGGGTGATCCAGTGCGAGTCGATAGGCGTGAAGGGCATGGCGGACCGCGCCGCTGCGGTCGGGGACGATTTGGCCTGAAGGCAAGCGGCGATACACTTTGTCGCCGCAGACGGGATGCCCGGCTTCAGATAGGTGAATGCGGATCTGGTGCGTTCGCCCCGTCTCCAATCGGCACTCGATCCAAGTGTAGTTGCCGAGAACCTCGCGGACGGCAACGTGGGTAACGGCGCGACGCCCTTTCGAGGGGTCGTCGGTGCTGCCGCGGCGGCCGTCGCCGCGGTCGCGCACCAGGTACGACTCGATCGTCTGCGGCTCGATCACGCCCTCGACCACCGCCCAATAACGGCGGTCGATCCGGTGCGCGCGGAAGGCGGCCACCAGCCGGCGTTCGGCCTCGGCCGAAAGCGCGAACACCATCAATCCGCTCGTCTCGCGATCGAGACGATGCACGGCGCGCACCCGGAGCGGCGCGGCCTTGCGGTTTCGCGCGCGGCCGGCGGCGCGCGCCCGCCGCGAAAGAACTCGGGTGAGCATCTCGTCGAGAGTCGGTTGCAACTGCCGCCGCCGCGGCGACCAATCGCGCTCTTCGCTATGGCGCGTGCTGGTGACGCCTGCCGGCTTTTCGACGATCACAATGTGCGCGTCGGAATAGCGGATGCGCAACTGGTCGTCGCGCGGCGGGGCGTTGCGCGGCTCGTCCCAAAGTTTGACGACATCGCCCTGTTTCAACCGCCGACCGCGATCGACGCAAAGATTCCCATTGACCTCGACGTGGCGATTCTCGACGAGCCGGTGCACCTTCGACCACGACTCGCCGGGCAGCAACTGCCGCAGCACCGGCCCCAGCGCCAATCCCACCAATTCGCCTTCGATATGGAAGTTCCTGAAGCCCGTCATGGGCTTCATCATATCGGCCCGGGGCGGCGGCGCGCAGGGCGGCGCGGCGGTTATTGTTTCGGACCGGGAGCCGGCGGCGGTTCGGGCCGCTTCACCTCCGGAATCTTCGCGTCGCCCGTGCCGTGGATGCCCTCGATGCTGTTCAGCTCGATCGCCGCGGTCAGGCCCGGCTGATCGACCGCCACGCCCGCCGGCTTGTTCTCGCCGAAGGCCGTGGGATACCAGAAAAAGGCGTGGTTGCGGCGAATGACGCTGAAATCGCCGCCGCTGATGCGGTAGCCGTTCTGCGCGTCGCGCGACACGTTGAACTCGACGAGCGTGCCGCAAACGGCGCTGCTGCGATCGGGGCCTTCCGAGCGAACGGGTCGGCCGCTGATCGTAACGCCGTCGGTGCGGCTGCGGACGAAGCTGTTATGCCGCAGCAGGTTGCCCAGCGCGCGGGGGAACTCGATCGGCAAGTTGCCCGTGTCGCCCGAGGTTACCAGCGCGCCGGCCGAACATTCCTCGGCGCGATTGCCTTCGACGTGATTGAAGAACAGCGGCGTGATGCCGCGGTTCCACGTTCGCGGCATCGAGCCGGCCAAGGTGGTGCCGCTGGCGTAGAGGAACAGGCCCGGCTTTCGCTGCCGCGCAATCGTATTGCCGGAAACCACGTTTTCGACGCACGAAATCCAAAGCTGAATGCCGGTCATGCCGTCGGGCGTGTGGTTCTCGATAATCAGATTGCGGTAGAACATCGTGCCCACGGCGATCGTACTCTTCTCGTCGGGCGCAACGCGCCAGGGGCGATCGATCAGCAGCCGCGGCCCCTGCCGCCCCACCACGCGGCGCGTTTGCCCTTGCCCGCGACCGTCGAACACGGTGACGAAGTACTGGTGGATCGGCGGCTCGTCGGTTTCGTCGAAATCGTCGGGCGGCCAAAACGGCGTTTCCCGCCCCTGAGCATCGCGGGGCAATTGGTCGCGTTTGACGCTGCCCAAGCGGTCGTCGGGCGTGGGCTCGAACGCCTCGGGCAAGAGGACGCTCTGTGAGTCGGCCCCGGCCGCTTTGCCGAAATACATCGTCCGATGGTTCGCCTCGAAGAGGATCATCTCGCCGACGTTCTGATCGGTGCCCGCCACGCCGCCGAAACGCATCGGCCCGGCGCCCGCCCCGCTTGCCGCGCCGGCCGGCCCCAGCGGCGGAACCACACCGTTGCGGGCGATGACATTGTGGACCACGCTGCCGCGTCCGGTCGAGAACCACAGCAGCCGCCGACCGGTCGGCCCGCCCGCCTCGGCCCCAGGGGGCGAAGACACCAGGTTGTTCTCGATCAGGCATCGTTCGATCCGCTCGCAACGGCCGAGGATCACCGCCTCGGCGTTTCCGCCGAATCGAGTGACGGGCACAAGCCGGTTGTTCACGAAGTCGCAATCGACCACGCCCGAGAGGAACAGCGGCGCGCGTCCCCAAAGCTCGCACTCCTTCACCGTGCAGCCGACGGCGTTGACCACCTTTACGCCGCAGTTTTCGCTTTGCTTGCCTTCAATGTCGATCACCCGCAGGCCGCGCACAATGCAACCTTCGATCGGCGTCAGTGTGTTTTCTTTTCCCAACGCCACGCCCACGCTGGTTCTGGGCGAGCCTGCGACCGTCAGGTCTTCGATGCCTGCACGATCGCCGCAGAGCCAAACGGCCGCGGCATCGCCGCCGGGCAACGTGCCGTCTTTGGCTGCGAAACGTGCAACCAACTCGGCTTGCTGAATGACGATCTTGTCGGAATTCTTGGGGAACGGCATGTCGGTCGGCTGAAACTCGGGATCGGCACTGAAAACAAAGGCGTCGATGCTGATTCCCCCGCCGCGCTCGTTCCGCCATACAACGCGATGCTCGCCCGCGCTGGGCGCCTTGATCGTGCCCGATAAGGCCCAGCGGTAGGTGCCGAAGCTGCCGGTGTTGGGCAGGTTTTCAAGCGTGATCGGCTCGCCCTCGCCCACCCGCAGCGAGAACCGGCCGCTCACGCCATCGAGGCCGTAGGGCTTCATCTCGGTAGCGTAGCGTAAAAACACCCGGTACTCTCCGGCGGCGGGAAAGACGACGCGATACTCCATCTCATCGCCGGGAGTATGCACCGCACCGGGCGATTGATTCCACGATGAACGCCCCGGGGCCTGCATCGCGGCCGAAGGATCGACCTCCCATTGCAATCGCGTGGCTGTTGCGCCGGCGCCGCGCAGTCGCACCGCCGCGGGCACCTTCAGCGTTGCTTTCATGCGATACAACCCGGGCTGAAGCAGCACTTCGCCGCCGCCGGCCGCTGAGATCCGATCGAGCTCGCGCTGCAAATCGACCTCGGGCGATGGGGAAAGGCGAACGACCGCACCGGCCCGAACTTGCGGTGGTGCGATTGTGATCTTCAGCGGCTCGGCCCAGCCGAACCGTCCGCCCTGTCCGGCATGGACCCAAAGTTGATACTCGCCCGGTTCGAGTTTCTCGGGCAACCGGGCCTGCACGTGATACTTGGCGGCCGACACAATCGGCAGCCAATGGCCGTACTGGCCCGGACGCGTCAAGGTGATCCAAGCGATCGAACAATCGGGCCGCTGGGCCAGATTGCGGCCGAACACCCGGAGCAACCGTCCGCCGGCAGACTCCTCAACCCGGCACCACCACGGCTGCGGCACGTTCAAGCGGATCGGCCGCGATGCGCCCGATGCGTTCCGCGCCCAAACGATCATCGGCCCGTCGAACGCCTTCTCCGGAAACGTGGCGGCGGCATACCGATCGGAAGCGAATTGCGTTTTCAACGGTTGAAACTGCCCGCCGGGCGATTGGGCCGATCGGCCCCACGCGATCCACTGATCGGACAAGCCCGCCCCCACGGCAAAGAAGGTCTCGTCCGGCCCGGCGTCGATCGTATGCTCGAACACCTGCGGGGCGCCGCCCGAGGCCTCGGCCCGGCCGACCGGTGGCGTGTAGTCCTGCCCGGGCATGAAGCTCGGCGGCGGCGAAGGAGCGGGCCATGCGTCGCCGGGCAACGGCGCCTCGGCCGTGCGAGCAATGCCGCCCGGCATCGCCGCCATCGGCCCGCCGCTCAACGCCATGGCTGCAATCAAAAGCACGATGGGCCGCGCGAAGCGCGGGCGAACCGCAACGGAACATCGCCCCCTTACAACAGATGCCGATCGCGCTGCCCCTGTTTGTTCAAAGCAAACCATTGTTCTTTCTCCGGCGTTCTTTCGGCACTTCTGTTTTGTAATCGTTCCCATCGTCCCCAATCGTGATCGCCAAGCGATTATCAGGGTTCCAACTCGACCGCACGACGGGAAGCAAGGCAACAGACAGTCGTCTCATTTCAATCACGTGATTGTGAACAGCAAAAAGCGCCCGGCGAGATTGTGCTGGTTGCACTCCGACACACGTTCTGGCGGCAGGGGATGAAATATGATTCCTGTGATTCCTGTGGGGTGGGTTGGCTGCGATTGTACCATCGAGCCGGCGGTCGGGCAAAACGGCACGGCCTCGACCAGCGCCGGCACAAGCGAATGCAGACGCGCAACCGCCTCCGCCTGCAAACACCGCCGCGCAGCTCTTGCAGTTCGTCGCGCGTTAGGCGGCTCATACCGACAAGTTCGTGAAAGGCCCCGGCACTGCTTGCCATCGGTAGCAAGGCTGAGTACGATTCTTCGAGTGGACGGAATCGTCTCGGCCGCCTTCCTTACTGCCTTGCTGCGAATGAACACAGACCGATTCGGCGCCGATCGCCCGCATCGAGGCCGAGGTCGTCAGACGCCTGCAAACACCTCATTGTTTTTCTAACCTGTCGGAGAATCACCATGTCGGACAACGCCCATTCGACGTTCCTCTCGCGCCGCGGTGTGTTGCGCTCGGCCGCTGCCGCCGGCGCCGTTGCCGGATTGGCCGGCGTCGGCCTTGCCCCGGCCGCTGCCGCCGATCGCAAGGGCCGAATCAAGCAATCGGTCTGCCTTTGGTGCTACAACGGCTACTTGAAGAAGCAGAACATGAGCTTCGAGCAGTTCGTCGTTGCCTGCAAAAATCTCGGCATTCAATCGGTGGAGTTGATCGGCCCGGGCGAACAATGGAACATCCTCAAGAAGCACGGGCTGGTTTGCGCGATGACGCCCAGCCACAGCATCCCGAAAGGGCTGAACCGGGTAGCAAATCACGACGAATGTCTTGAAAAGATCCGCAAAGGGATTGACGCCTGCGCCGAGGCCGGCTTCCCCAACGTCATTTGCTTCTCGGGCAACCGCGAGGGAATGGACGACGCCGAGGGCTTGAAGAACTGCGTGGTCGGCCTGAAGAAGATCGCCAGCTACGCGGAAGAAAAGAAGGTGACGATCTGCTTAGAGTACCTCAACTCGAAGAACCACAAAGACTACATGGCCGACCGCACGCAGTGGTGCGTCGATCTGGTCAAGCAGGTCGGCTCACCGCGGGTGAAGGTGCTGTACGACATCTACCACGCCGCCATGATGGAAGAAGACGTTTTGGCCGACATCCAGAAACATCACGAGTGCTGGGGCCATTATCACACGGGCGGCTACCCCGGGCGCAACGAAATTGACGAAACGCAAAAACTCGACTATCGCAAGCTGATGCTGGCGATTGTGGAAACGAAGTACGACGGCTACGTCGGACAAGAGTTCATTCCGAAGCGCGAAGACGCCCTGGCCAGCTTGACGCAGGCCGTCGAGTTGTGCGACGTTTGATCCGGGCGGCGCAACGTCGGGCGCAGCAAGGTTCGCCTGCGCCCGACCGAGTGCAGCCGTCGGTCGCCCTGCCCGCGGTCATTCCTGGAGCATCGCGGGCAGGTCGGCGGCAATTCTGCCCGTGGGCGGATGATAGAGCCATCCGCCGTTGCCGCTGGCCGAGCTGAATGGGTACTCCAACGATTCGGTGACGATCGACGAGCCGGTGATCGGATTGACCGGCATCGGGCCGCGAAGATAAGGACCGAACGGAAACCGCGATCCTTTGTCGCCCATCCTGCCCGCGCGGTCCGTGGGGCGAAGCAGTTGGGGCAGCGAACCGTTGACCACCGCCGGGCTTTGACCTCCGTGCTCGGCGCGGTAGAGCTCGATCTGACTGCGCAGCACGTGCAAGTTCTCGCGCAGGGCGCTCCGCCGAGCGGCATGAACGCCCCGTTCGATCAAGGGAATCGCCACGGCGCCGGCCACGGCCGCTACCACGGCCACCAGCGCCAGGTCGATCAGCGTCGGCGATGTTCGCTTGCCCGCCACAGTCTGTTCCGCCGAGTCTTCCAGATGGTCTGCTGAATGGTTCTTCTTCTCCAACGCTTGATGCGCAGCCCAAGCCCGCGGCCGAGTTCGATCCGCGCGCAATGCGCAGCCCGAGAGGATCGGCCGTGCCGCTCCGCGCGACAACGTCATTCATGCGACTGCTTAATGAGCGCATGATCCTATCTGAAGTCTATCTTACAGTCCGACAACGGGTTGGACCGTTCCGCCGCCGAAACGGCGCTCGGTCTGCCAGCATCGCGCGCGCCCAGCAGCAACGGACCTAACAAACCCTCGCCCGCGAACAACCGAACCCAATCCAACCGGCCGCCAGGCGCACGGCGCCTGCCGCACTTGCCCTCCCTAATCCCCATGGCCGACGGTTCACGTCTGGCATCTTCGGGCTCGCTCTTTCATAATGGCCGAAGACAGCGTTGGTTCCGCCGCGCTGCGGCAGAAGAGACGACACGCCGAAGACCGTAGTTTCCGGCCCGTTCTCGGTGAGCGGCTACCGCTGCCCGTCGCCGCGGAATAACCGCTGTAACGGGAAGAACCGGCCGGACGTCATCGAGCCGATGCAGCAATGTTCTCCCCGACTGCCGTCCCCGGGAGCCTTGAAACGAAAACCTCCGTTGCCTCAAATCCGTTAGACGTGCGTTAGCATTGGCGTGTGCTTCTTCAGGCCTTCTTCGGACGAAAAGAAAGTTTGCCGTGGTCGAATCGCCCTACCCTGCCGTTCCTCCCGAGCCGCCGCCCGCCGGAGTTCCGCGGCAAACGCCGTCGGCCGGCGCCATTGCGCCCCACATCGCTTCTCAGGCCGCGGCCGAGCCCGACGCGCTTGCCGATCAGCCAGTCAACGTCGTGCGCATCGCTCTGTGGTCACTGGTCGGGTTGACGGCATTCCTGCTGTGCCTGATCGGCGTCGTGCTGCTTGCCCGGCACTTGCGGCCGATGCTCTACGGCGAGCAATGGGCCCGAAATGCCTTCGACACCGCCTTGGCCGAGTTGCGCAACGGCGATTTGCCGATGGAAAAGCGACGCCAAGCTGCCGCAACCATCGTTTCCTTCGGCCCCGAGGCGGTCGCCGCCACGTTGGACAAAACGGCCACGATCGTCGGCCAAGACGACTCGTTCCAATTTCCCACGATCATCATCAAACTGCTGGCCGAGCAGACCTCGGCCGCTGCCGCCTTTGCGCCGGCTTTGGGCAGCGATCGCGCCAACGTCCGCGCCGCGGCCGCCTATGTGTTGCGCGAGATGGGGCCGGCCATCGCGCCGGCCACCGACGCAGAAGCCGTCAGCCCCGAATTGCTGGCCGGACTGCGAAAGGCGATCGTCGATCCGAACCGATGGGCCCGTTGGTACAGCATCGAAACGCTGGGCAATCTTGGGCCTGCCGCTGCCCCCGCCGTGCCCGACCTGATCCCCATGCTCAAACATCCCGACATCCAAACGCGGCTCCGCGCGGTGCGCGCCCTGGGCCGCATCGGGCCGCCGGCGGTGGCCGCGGCCGCCGAGTTGACCCGAGTCCGCGACGACGACCACGACCAAGCCGTGCGCCGCGCCGCCGGCGAAGCCTTGCTCGATGTCAACCTGCCCGGCCTGTTGGCCGCTGCGCGGCAGAAGGCCCCCGATGATATCCGCGAGCTGATCGACCGCCTGCAATCGGCCAACGAGTTCGAAAGCAGCTCGGCCGCTTCGGCGCTGGGCAAGCGCGGACTCGACGCCGCCGACGCCGTGCCCGCGCTGGCACAAGCCCTGCAAAACGCCAACAAATGGGTTCGGGCCGGCGCTGCCGATTCGCTCGGATTGTTGGCGATCGCCGGCGTCGATGTCTCCATGGTGATTCCGCGGTTGCAGCGGGCGGCGCGCGATCCCGATCCGGAAGTGTCGGCCGCCGCGCAGCGCGTGCTGCAACGCCTCCGCGCGCCGCCTTCGCCCTAGATCGTCGCCCGCCGGCAAGCGCCGTCCGAACCAGCTTCACACGCTGCGGAGCCGCAACTATGACGCCCCACCCCATCTATTATCATCCACAGACCTACAATGCGATGAGGCTGACCAACGGAAAGCCGCTCTCTTTCGGCGGCCCGGTTGCTCAACGCTGCACCGCTTTTCCAACGATCGGTTGGCCCTTCGGCGGCGATCTGCGCCGGTCGCGGCTTTGCCGGCTCGTCGCGGCCGCTTGGTTCGTGCTGCTGCCGGGCGCTGCGGCCGCCGTGGAATCCGAAGCTCAGGCGACCGCGCCCGAATCGCCGCTGATCTATATCGACACCAGCTTCGAAAACGCCTCGCCGGTCGATTGGTCGTTCGGCGAGTCCGGCGAGGTGTTCGTCAACCTGATGTACGATCACCAGCGCAGCTCGCCCAACCGTGCGGCCGGGCACATCTTCTTCGCCGTCGAAGCCCCTGCCGGATCGACGGTCCGGCTCGTTCTTCAGCGGTTCGATAATGTGTGGAACGGAAAGCCGGGCAGTCCGGTGTCGGAGCGCACCGTGTTGCGTGTTTCGGAAGACGGCAAACGCTGGAGCGCCGTCGGCACGCAGTACGACAAGACGGCCAATCGTTTGACGGTCGATCTTTCGATGACCGCCGGCCGGCTCTTCGTCGCCCGGCTCGAACCGTATCGCCTGTCGGATCTGGACGAGCTGAAACGCCGCATCGCCAACTGCCCCGGCGTAAGGATCGAAACCATCGGGCGGACCGTCGAAGGCCGAGAGCTGGAGATGATCTCGATCGGCCGTGCCGACGCGCCGCACCATGTGTTGATTCGCGCCCGGGCCCACCCTTGGGAAACTGGCGGCAACTGGGTGATCGAGGGATTGATCGACCGCCTGCTTGCCGATGCCGCGGAGCATCCCAACAGGCAATCACGCTACCAGGTGCATATCATGCCGCTGGCCAACAAAGACGGCGTGGCACGCGGCCGAACGCGATTCAACAGCCGCGGCTATGATTTGAACCGCCAATGGGGCGCCCCGGCCGACCCGGCGCTGGCCCCCGAGAACGCCGCCTTGGAAGCCTGGCTCCAGCGGATGATCGCCGCCGGCAAGCGGCCCGGCCTGGCCATCGACCTGCACAACGACGAGCAGGGTAAACTGCATCTGAGCCGCCCCGACGAAGGCGCCGAAGCCTATTTGGGACTGATGAATCGCTTCGAGTCGCTGTTGCGGAAGCATACTTGGTTTCGCGAAGGGAGCACCGGCGCGACGTTTCGCAATCCGGGCAGCTTCGGCGAAGGCCTTTGGGCGCGCTACCAAGTTCCCGCCTGCGTGCTGGAACTGAACGCCAACCATATCTCAGTCGAGGCTCAAAGCGGCCGCGGGGCGGGACCGACCGCCGAAAAGCCGGTTTCCGAGGGCACGAATCGTTCACCGGCGCGCACCGATTCTTCGAAGAACAATCGACTCGAACGAACGGCCGACGCTGAGCTTTGGCGGCAGATGGGAGCCGGCCTGGTTGACGTGTTTTTCGACTTTTTCGCCGACACTGGCGAAAACCGCGATAGTCGGTAAGATTCGCGCCTTTTCACAAATGCCCGGCCAAGAAGACAAGGACGGAAACAATGCCTACTGTTGGTCAACTCGACCGCAACGAAACGCTGCGAACGATTGCCGGTCGGCATAGCTGCCGCAACTTCCTCGATACTCCGATCGACGAAGCCGACCTGGCCGCCGTGCTCGAAGCGGCCAACGCCGCCCCGTCGGCCCACAATCAACAATCGTGGCGGTTCATCATCCTCCGCGACGAGAAGAAGCGTCAACTGGCCGAGCTGGTCACGCACTACAGCGACGCCTTCCCGCGCCCGTCGTCCATCTTGCTCCGCATGGCATCAAGGAGCATCATCTCGGCACCGGTCGTTGTGGCGGTTGCCAACACGGGCGACTTGATCCGTCACGGCCGACAGTTGTTCGAAGTGGCCGACGAGCGGGCCGTCGATTTCTTCCGCACCATGGAGATCCAAAGCTCGGCCGCCGCCGTAGAGAACCTTCTGCTGGCCGCCACCAGCTTAGGATTGGGTTCGGTTTGGCTGGGCATCCTATTTCTGATCAAGCACGAAGTGCTCGAGTTCCTCGGCGAACCCCAAGGCGAGTTCATGGCGGTCATCCCCTTGGGCTATCCGGCGAAGGCCTCGACCGGGCCGAAGAAACGACCGCTCGACGCCATCGTTCGCGAAGCCTGCGACTGAGACCGGCGGCCGCAACGCCCCCATGCGCAGCGCTGGGCGGTTTTGCCCCGCACAACGCAACAGCGCAATCGTCTGCCCCCGAGCCGACTGCCGCGAGGCAAATTCCTTCGCCGCCGCCCGGAGCGAATCCACGCTGTCGCTTCTCTCCCCCCGAACAACGGCCGCGAAGCGAAGGAAACCGGCAGAATAGGTTCTATTCGGCAGAGCGAGCTCTGAACGCCGCACGGCGCGCGCGATTGGCGAAGAATGAGCAAGTTGCCGAACAGCGATCACGCTCGCCGGAAAAGCGTTCGCCCCGCTCCGCCGAATCGCTTACTGCCGCAACAAAGCGAGTCGCAGGGTATTGAGCGCCTGTTTGCAGATCCACGCGCGCAGCCAGGCCGGATGTCCCGCATAGGGCAGCTCCTTTACTTGCACCCCGTTCCCATCAGCAGCGGCCACTGCGAATGGGCGCGGAGGCGATGCTTGCGGCCCTTCGGGCGGCAACGGACCGACGGCCAGCCCCCAATCGGAACTCCAAAGACGACGCGCTGCGTGAGCCAGCGATGCCGCCCGCGCCGCCGCGTTGGACGAATCCCTCGTGTCAGCGTCTGTTGGCGACCCGTCGGCCGCCCCAGCGATCGCGCGTTGGCCGCAAAGTTCGGCAAGGCGGACCAGCGCTGCGGTGTCTCCCGGAGCACAACCGCCCCGAAAACCTTCCGCGCCCGCGGCAGCCGCACCGAGTCGTTCGGCCACCAGCCCGCCACTGCCGCAATCGATCACCCCGACCGTTTGCCCCCTCGCGGCCAACAGGCGGCAGACGACCGTTTCCAATTCGTCGTCGTCTTCGCCGAAGACCAGATCACCCAGCTTCGCGTAAAGCGTTTCGACCACCGGCGCGATCTTCGCCCGGCACTCGTCCACCGTGGCCGACTGTGCCGAAATCCGAAAAATGATCGTCGTCGCGCTGGCGTTGATCCCCACGCGCGGATCGGTTTGGCGAACGAATCCCTCGGGCAGCATCGATTCGATTTGGCTCTCGCCCGCGCCAAAACACTTGATCTGTTTGTGAACGATTCGCAAACCGCGGGCATTGTGTTCCATCAAACGTCGGGCGACCGAATCGTCCCACATCTCGGCGATCTCGGCGGGCACCCCGGGCAAGCAAATGATTCGACTTCGCGGCCGGAACCCAGGCCGATCAATCGCCGCCGCGCGCGCACCGCCCGACGGTCCGTCCGCATGGTCGGCAACGGCAACATCCAACTCGATTCCCGGCGCCGTTCCGTTGGGGTTTCGAATGGCTTGCGCGCCCCGCGGAAAACGCGCCTGAAGCTCGTTCCGCTGAGGCATCACCCGGTTCCGCCGCGCAAATAGCGCGCGAATCTGATCGAGAGCCTCGACGTTGATCTCCAAAGGCAAATGGAACGCTGCGGCCAAGGCGTCGCGCGTAAGGTCGTCTTCGGTCGGCCCCAGCCCGCCGGTCGCCACCACCAAATCAACCCGGCCCGCGGCACGGCGAAACGCCTCGATCAGGTCTTCAGCATCGTCACCCACGGCCGTATGAAAGCGAACGCGATAGCCCACCTCTTCCAGCCGACGACTGAGCCATTGCGCATTCGTGTCGAGAATCCGACCGCTGATCACTTCGTTTCCGATCGAAAGCACTTCGGCCAGCATGGCGCACCTCGGCGATGGGGTTTCAGGCCTTGCCCGCGGCACATCGAGCAGCTCACCGACGGCCCAAAGGCGTTGATTGTGCGCCCAAGTGCGGCGGCAAGGAAGCCCCGCCCAATGCCCGGCGCGCAGTTGGCGAGGGAGGCAGCCCAGTCGCAGCGACGGTAGCGACGGTCATTTTTTCCGGCGATCCCTTGACGAAGTGGCTTTGTTCCGGCTATTACTATTGGTTTTCCTAGGGGCCCCGTCGTCTAGAGGCCTAGGACACAGGCCTTTCACGCCTGCAACACGGGTTCGAATCCCGTCGGGGTCACTAAACCCTTATCAGGCAACTCTTTGCCGCCATTGAGACCAGTAATTCTGGCAAGTGCCAGCTTGGTTTCCGCGTAGCAGAATCGGCCCATTTCTCGCGAGCCAACCCTGCCTCTCTGCAAGGAAAACGCCGGAAATCAGGAATTGCGCGCCCGCCTCCGATTACAGACTGTGCGAAGACGCGCGGCAAAAAACAGCGGCAGATGGCGATTGCGCATTTTACCCAACCGGCATTACCGGCTCATTTGGGCCATGCAACCTGCACATCTGATACTCTTGGCCTAACCCGATCGCTTCGCGCCGGCCGATAGTGCAATCGGCACCGTTGAGTCCAGCGCCTAAGCGTTTGGGCGCGCGCAGTTCGGAAACGGTCCGGCGATCAAGCCGCCCGAATCGGGAGCACATCGGCTTTCGCCAGGAGTTGCCCTCGCGGATTGCGTCCACCGCAGTGCAACGGGCCAGCGCCGGTTGTGCCGGTTTCGCCCGCTTGGGCTCCTCTTGATCATGCCGTTGATCGTACCGCGGAAAGAGCGAATGCGCTCGGTTGTCGTTGGTGCGGATCCAGGCGATCCGCGTTGCATCCGACCGCTTCGGTCGTTGTGCGAACTTGTCCCTAAGTCCACGGGAAATCCATGCAACTTCACCACAGCACATTGCCCGCGAAAAGCAGCCTCTTGTTGATTGGCATCATCGCGTTTTTGTTCTGTGCTTCGATTGGGGCGACGGCCGGCTGGAATACCGCCGGCGCAGCCGAATCGGGCGGACCGCTGCGTCAGCGGATGGTGTTCGGCCCGCCTCGCGTCCCGAGCACTCTCGATCGCTACGCACACGTGCCGCCGGGCCAAGAGCGGTTTCAGGCGGTTCCGGTTCCCGCATATCCGTGGCTAAACAACGGGCTGAATGTGCCGACCTACCAATGGGGATATTTTGGGGCTCGTTCTCGCCCGCGCGTCGTCGAACAACACGGCTACTACGACGACTATCGCCAATGGAGTTTCCGTCCCGGCTCCTGAACGCCCTCGGGCCGCGCGGCACAGGACCGGCCCAGCACCGAGATCGGCCTCGGCACCGGCCCTTCTGCAACCGGCTGCTACCGCAACACGCCGAGGAAGAAGCTGAAGATTTGCTCGCTGTCGCCCGGCTGTGTGACGACCGGGAAGGCGAAGTCGAACGCCAACGGGGCAGGCCCCATCGCGGGAATACTGATCCGCAGCCCGAAGCCCGGTGAAATCCGGTACTTCTCCGTCCAGTTGCTGAACGAGGGTTGGATCGTGCCCGTGTCGCAGAAGATCACGCCGCGGAGCATGTCGTCGGCCGTAATCGGGAACATATACTCGACCGATGCCAGCACCATCACATCGCCGCCGACAGCCACGTTGGCGCCCTTGCGGGGCGACACCCCGCGGAAGCCGAACCCGCGGATCGTCGTAAAACCGCCGGCGTAGTAGCGATCGTAAATCGGCGTGCCGCCGCCGGTAACGCCCAAGCGTCCGGTAAGGCTGAGCACGTGCCGGCCCGATCCGTCCGGACGTTCCCAAAGCTGGAAGTACTGCCGCAGGTCCAGTTCGCCGTGCGGATAGTTGAAACGGCCGAGCACCTGCTCGAAGCTGAACTCGATCAGATGGCCTTCGGTGGCCAGGAACGGGCTGTCGCGGGTGTCGTGGGCGATCGTCGCGCCGAAGCCGTACAGGTCGGAATCACCGGCCACTTGCTGGAAATCGCTCAATGTCGGATCGATTGGATCGCGGATGTTGATCCGTTCGGGCCGGAACGAAAGCGACCCGGAAAGCCGCTTCGTCAGGTGATATCCCAAGTTGATCCGCCCGCCGAGGCGTTGCTCCTTCCACTGCTGAAAGATGCGATCGTAGAAGAAGCCGCTCAAACCGAAGCTGATGTCGCTGCCTCCCAAGTAAGGGTCTTGGAAGGTGAACATATAGCGTTGCACTTCGGTGCCGGGCACGGCTTCCAACCGGAGCCTTTGCCCGCCGCCGCGCCACGCCTTGCCTTTGGCGATATCGTCCCAACTTCGCGGCCCGCGTCGCCAGTCGAAGTTCTGTTCGTCGAGGATGATCGATCCGACCAACCCCGAGTCGGAGTTGACCCCCACGCCGAGCATCAGGCGGCCGGTCTGCGTCTCTTCGGTTTCAATAATCAGCGGCAACGGTCGGGTGTCGTCCATCGGGCGGTTGAAGGGTGATCCCCATGGGCCAATGCCGTCGAAGTAGGTAGGCCCGACGTTCGGCGCGCCCGGCGCCATGCCGAAATTCGGCGGCGACTGCTGCGTCCCTCGCGCCATCCACGGATCGGCGGCAGCGCCGGCCGGCGCTGCATAGGGCGTGTTGCCCGCCGGCGCTGTATAGACATTGCCGCCGCCGGGCTGTTGCCAACCGCCGCCTGTCCGCGGCAGTTCGTAGGGCGAACCCGCGGCGCCGCCGGGCGGCGTGGGTTGAGGCGCGCCGTTCCAACCACCGGTGGCCGGAGCGCCCGTGGGCGGGCCGAAGTTCGCTCCCGCTGCCCCTGGGGTTGCTGTGCCGTATTGCGTCCCCGGTCCGTACGGCGTTGCCGCCGGGTTGGCGCCGGGCGACGAGGGCGGCACAGCCGGAAACGTTGGGCCGCCGACCGCCTGGCCGGGCGCGGCGCCGTTGCCCGTCCACGCGGGCGCCGGCTGGACGGGATAGGCAGGCCCTTGCGGCGCGCCAGCCGCCAATCCCGAAGGCGGCGGCAGGGTGGTCGAGGCCGGTTTCTTGAACCAAGGCAGCCAAGGACGATCGCGATTGGCATCCGTAGGCGCCAGTTCCGAGGAATACTGTCCGCGAACGACCAGCGGTTGTGCAGCGCCGGCAACCGGCGCGGCGGGGGCCGGCGCAACAGCGGTCGGCGCGGCAGCAGCAGAAATGGGCCGGGAGGATTGTTGCGGCAAGCCGCCCTGTCGGTACACCGGGGCCGAGCCGAGTCCGCCTCCGCTGCCCGAAGCGTCGTAAGGCACGGCGTCGTCGGTGCCCAAGTTCCCCGCGTCTTCCCCGTTCGCGTTCGGATCGGTCGGCGGCGTTTCCACCACTTCGAGGCTCAGCAGACGCTCGCCGGTGGCGGTTAGCGGCCCCGCCGGCGGCCGCGGCGGGTCGGGGCTTTGGCCGCGATGCCGAGAATGCCGAGAAGCCCATTGGGCGTCGTCTTCGTCGCTTTGCGGCGGGGTGAAGACGATCTTCGGCACGCTTCCGCTGGTCGGGTCGACGAGGAACAGGCCCGACGATCGCAACCGCTTCTCGCTTTCGCGCAACTTGCGGATATCGACGATGTCGCCGGGAGCGAGCGTCAGTTGATTGAGCACGGTGGTCAGCCGCGTGTGCGGATTGTCGCCCTTGATCCGCACGTCGATCTTGCCGACGCGGTATCGGTCGCCTTCTTCGAGCGAGAACACCAGATCGACGTAGTTCGGATCATCGAGGTAGCGAACCTCCGGTTTCACATCGGCGAACACGTATCCGATCGCGCCGTAGCGTTCCTGCAACTTGCGGGCGTCGGCGGTCATGGCGGGCAAGTTCAGCCAGTCTTCGCGCTTCAGCTTCAGTTCGCTCATCAATTCTTCGGTGGGGATTTTCGAGTTGCCCACCACCGAAATGTTGCGCACCTTGGCCCGCGGTCCTTCGTGAATCACGAAGGTCAGGATCAGCCAGTCTTGCGAATCGTTGTATTCCAGCTCGCGGCCCACCTTGGCCTGCATGAAGCCGAGATTGCGGTAGTAGGCGGTCAAGCGGTTGCAGTCTTCGTCGATCTGCTCGCGATCCACCTCGCCTTTGAACAGATAGGCGATCGGCGGTTTCGACTGAATCTGCGTTCGCAGCCGCGCGTCGCTGGCGATTGTGTTGCCGACGAAGCGCGTCCACAGCACTTTCTGCTTCGGCCCTTCGTTGAAGACATAGACGGCGCGGCGGTCGTTGAGTTTGTCGCCCTCGAACACCGTGATCCGCGCTTTGGGAAAGCCCTGCTTGCGGTAGTACTCTTCGATTTTGCGGCGGCCTTCCTCGACGGCGAAGGGATCGAGCGGATCGCCCGGCTTGAGATTGACTTCCTTCCGCAGCGCGCTGGCGCGAATCCGATCGTTGCCGATGATTCGCACCTCTTGCAACGTGGGACGTTCGTCCACCTGGAAGACCACCAACCAGCCGCCTTGAACCCGCCGGGTCAACGGCCGGACATTCACGCACAACCGGCTGCGATTGAGCCGCCGAACGTCCTCTTCAATGATCGTCGGGTCGAATGGGCGGCCCGGCCGCGTGCGCACGTGCGCCAACAGGCGTTCGCGGCTGATCGATTGATTGCCTTCGATCTTCACATCGACAACCATCTCGGCCGCCCCGCCCGCCCCGGCGAGCAATCCGGCCGCGCGGTCGGCCTGCTCGGCTTCGGCAGGCGTCCAATCGGCCGGAAAGGCCGAGGCCGAGGGCGATGGCGGAGGAGCCGCCGGCGGGCCGGCTTGCTGAGCAACGGCCGGCGGGCCCGACAACGGCCCGAACAGCGCGGCCCACGTCAGCCATGCGATACAGCCGACGGCCGCTCGCATCGATCGAACGAGGCGGCCGGCACGGCACAGCGGATTGATCAGATTGGCCATCCCGGCCTCATCCTTGGCTGCAAACACGTCTCGATGCCGCACTACCGCCCAACCACATTGCCGACCGCCGGCCGGTTTCCGATCTGCGGAAGACAAACCGCCGCGTCGCTCGTCCATGCGCCCGATTGCCGTAAGAAACGCCGCGCAACAGCGCCCGAACTCGTTGGCGCGAAAAGGTTGCGTAGAAATAACCGAACCCGTCGTTTGCGACAAGGCGAGTTCGCTGACAACCGTACATTTTTCAAAGCGTCTCGCTCGGCGGCGACGGGCCGGCGCCGAGCGAGGCACTTATGGCATGGACGCCGCAACGCGGGGATCGAGCAAGCCAATGGCCCTATGCGGCTTGCGGCGGGCAACGCCGCGGCAGATCGGCGGGCCGCGATGGCCACAGGCGATTGGTTCCGGCGGCCGCGGAATCGAGGCTGCCGCGACAATCACAACTCCAAACGCGATAAACAATTGCAGTTTGTTCGGCACAAGCGGTAGAATACACTTCCGGCAGGCCGTGCTGCCGCCCTCCGCTTGTCGAGGGAAAAAGGCCGAGCAAACCAATCATCGGCCCTCGTGCCGCTGAAGCCCGTTTCGCCTTGCCGCGACAGCTTTTCCAAGTCACGCAGAACCAACAGGTTGCCAAAATCCCATGACGGCTATCTTTTCGCAGTCTTCAGCGTCGGTCGGTGGGCCGGAGCCCCTGGTTCAGATCGATGAGATTGCCATGGTGCGGGGCGATGAGCTTGCAGATGTCTTCCCAATGCAACGGCGGCCGTGCCGAGCCGGCGGGTCGATCCTGGCCACGCGCATCGGGCGGCGTTGGGCACGGGCAGCCGCGCTGATCCTCGCAACGCCGCTGCTTTTCGCACTGTCGGGCATGGCTCTCGGCGCCGAGGCGGTGTCGGCCCAGGCCGTAATCGGGCAGCCCTTCGGCGTCGGGCAGATTACACTGCGTCTCTCGCCCGACCAATGCCCGCAGCCGCTCGGCGCCGAGGGTTTGGGATTGAGCGAGCGCCAGGGCCGGGTGTTCTATCCCGCCGTGGTCGTGCCCCAGTGGAACGAATTGGTGAAGCAGGTGTGGCAATCGTCGGGCCTGCTGGAAGACACGCCGGCCCAGCGGCAGGTCAAAGGGCTGATCAACGCGTTGGTCGACCGTCCCCCGACGATCACGCTCTTTTTCCTCTTTCAAGGCAACGAGCCGTTGGAGATCACGATCCACGCGCGCCGGCCCTTGCGTGTAACGCTGCCCGTCGTTCAGGGATTCGCCCTGTGGAGGGCTCAGCGCGATCAGTGGTGGAAGGCCTACACGGCCGAAGCCGGTTTGCTGACCGACCGGATCGATGCGCCGGCCGTGGTGGCGCAGGTGCTGCGCCCGACGCTGGCGCGGCGATTGAACCTGGCTTTGCCGAGCCACGAACTGACCCCGTCGCCCACCGAGGTGTTGCGGCGGGAGTTGGCCCTTTGGGCCGGCTCCGAATCGCTTTTTGCCGCCGTGCTGCAAGACCGGCTGCTCGGCCTGCTGCCGCTCGATCAGCGCGCCGATCAGCCCATGCCCCAAGCCGAGCAGTCGCCGCCGCCCCAGTTCGAGGCGCCGGCCGAGGCGGCCGTCGAGCCGATGGCAATGCACGTTCCGGCCGAGTGCTTTTACGTGCGATTCGGCGACTTCCGCAACTTCCTCTGGGTTCAAGACACCCTGGCCGCCTGGGGAGGCGACGCCGCCAACCTCGTCGCCGCGCGGGGAATCGACTACCAGATGCGGTCGCGGATGGAAGAGCAGCTCGTGGTGCAGCAAACCGCCCTTTCGCGGCTGATGGGCGACAAGATCATCGCCGACGTCGCGCTGATCGGAACCGATCTTTTCTTCCGCGAGGGCGCCGCCTACGGGCTGCTCTTTCAGGCCAAAGTGAACATGGCCCTGGCCGCCGATCTGACCCGGAAACGAAGCGAATGGGTTGCCCGCGAGCAAGGCAAAGACATTTCTGTCGAACTGGCCGGAACGAAGGTTTCGTGTTTGGTCGATCGCCACGGGCTGCCGCATTGCTACTATGCCGTCAGCGGCGACTTCCATTTTGTCACCACCTCGCGCCGGTTGGCCGAACGTTTTCTCGAAGCCTCCGCGGGCAAAGATTCGCTGGGGGCGACGGCCGAATTCCGCTCGGTTCGCGCCCGGGCGCCGGCCGACGCGGGCGATGCCGCCTTCGTCTATTTTTCCGACGCCTTCTTCAGCAACATCACCGGTCCGGCCTATCGCATCGAAATGGTCCGCCGCGTTCAAGCCCAATGCGATCTGCTGGCGCTGCAAACAGCGGGCTTGATCGCTCGGGCCGAGGGGCGACCGCACGAAACCGCGGCCCAACTGATCGCCGGCGGATACTTGCCCGAGTGCTTCGGGCCCCGTCCCGACGGCGGCGAAGCGACGCGGCGCGGCGACCAATTCGTCGACAGCCTCCGCGGGCCGCGCGGGCAGTTCACCCCCATCCCCGACATCCCGCCGACCACCGTGACCCGCGCGGAAGCGGCCGACTATCGCCGCTTCGCCGAGTTCCTCCGCTCGCATTGGGGCCGGCCCGCGCCGGTGCTGGCCCGAGTGCGGCGAGAAACCGCCGACGCCGGGCGCGAGCGCATCACCGTAATCGCCGAAATGAATCCCCTGCAAAAGCTGCACTTCGACGTGCTGAGCATGCTCCTCGGCGACGCCCAGGCGCGACGCGTTGCGCCGGCGCCCGGCGATTTGATCCGCGCCGAGGTTGTCCTCCCGCGCCAATACTTGTTTCTCGGCCTGCGCGACGCCGCGGCCGTTCCGCCCGATACAGCCAACTTGCTCGGCTGGCTGCCCGTGCTGCTGCGTTCCGCCTATCTGGGCACCGACGCCGAGTCGCTCGGCGTCAACCGGCTGCTGCCCATTCCCGGGCCGCTGCTCTCGCTGCCCGGCGGCGAGCGCGCAGCCCCGAAGCTGTTCGATCGGCGCGTCGGCGAGTTCCATCTGTTCGCCCTCAGCTCGCCGGTGCTCGACGAGGTGGCGCCCCACCTGGTTCGTCAGCCGGCCGAACCGGCGCAGCTTCGGCTCGACGTGGCCGATCCATCGCAGGCCCGTTTCGCTTCGTGGATCAATGCGCTGGGATACTCGCGCACGCGGAACACTTCGCTGGGCAACCTGCTGCTTCTGCATCAGATCGAACAGCAACTCCACGTCGCTCCGGCCGGTGCGCGCGACCTGGCCGAGCAACTTCTCGACGGCAAGCTGATCTGCCCCTTGGGCGGAACGTATCGGCTCCGCGAAGACAGCGGCCGGCCGGCCGAATGGACGACCACCGCGCTGGCCGACGAATTCTCGGCCCGCCCGTCGCCGCCGGCAGGGTATCAAGCGCCGCCGATCAACTGGCTGCGCGGGCTCAGTCTTCGTGTCGAACTGCTTGCCGATCGCCTAAGCCTGCACGCCACGGTGGAAATGCAAATGCCGCAAAACGAACCGGCCCGAGTTCGCTAGCCGGCGCGGCGCCCGCGAAGCGCCGGTGCGACCACCCGCAACCGCCCGGCGGCCCGCCGTCGGCAGCGCCATTCCGTTCCGGCGGCTCCGTTCCAGCGGCTGACCGCGCCGGCCCCCAGCGCGGCGGGCGAGGCGCAGGCGGCAGCGGGCTTCCACGAACAACGGACCCCGTTTGGCTGCGCGGCGGCAACCGCGTTCAGTTGCGCGGCGGCAACTCTGCGGCGGCGGCCACGGGATTGAGCACCACGGTAAAGGTAGTGCCCTGGCCCAAGGCGCTGCGGACTTCGATTCGGCCGCCCATTTCCGAGATCAACATGCGGCACAGCCCCAGCCCCAAGCCCGTGCCGCCCGATTCCGCCCGAGTGGTGAAAAACGGCTCGAAGATGCGTTCCAGATTGACCCGCGGAATGCCCACGCCGGTGTCGCTCACGTCGATGGCCACCGAGCCCATCTGGTCTTCGTCTTTGCTGCCCAGGGCATAGGTGCGCAGCGTCAGCGTTCCGCCTTGGGGCATGGCGTGGAAGGCGTTGGTGCACAGGTTGAACAGCACCTCTTGCAAGGTATAGGGGTCGCCCTGCACCGGCGGCACGTCGCCCAATTCCTTGCGCACCTTGATCCGCGCGCCGTGGGCCCCGCCGAGCACCTCCAACGTGGCCTCGACCGCCTGATTGACGTCGGTGGGCGTCAGGCTGATGCCGTGCGGGCGGGCGAACGCCTGGACACGCTTCGCAGTGCGCTCGATGCGGTCGAGCGCCTCGGCCATCAACTGCACGTACTCGGTCAGGTGCGGATCGTCTTTCACCCGCTCGCCTACTCGTTGCAAACAGTTCTGCACGCCGTCTAACGGGTTGGCGATTTGATGGGCGATGCCGGCCACGAGTTGCCCGATGCCCAGCATCTTCTCCTTCTGACGGATCTCGGCATGGGCGCGATCAACGTAGCGGCGGATCGACGTGGTGAAATAGACAGTGATCCAAGCCGCGCTGGCAAACGCCAGGAACAGACCGAGCAATTGCAGCCCGTCGGGCCGGCCCGGTTCGCCGGCATCGCTGGGAAAGTGCAGCGCGAACCGCGGCAGCCAGCCGAAATACAACGCCACCATGATCGCACCGATCAGCAATGTGGTTGCGGCCGCAATCAGATACGGAAACGGGCCGCGCAGATACATCCCGGCAATGATCATGTGGAAGAGGAAATAGAAGAGAAACGGATTGCGCGGCAGGTCGGAGAAGTAAAGCAGCAGCGTCAGCGCC
>JARKPK010000134.1 GCA_029975295.1 Thermoguttaceae bacterium
CACGCCGCCGCCGCTGCGGCGCAGCCGCATCAGGGCGACGGTGCGCGGATAGAGCCGCGCCAGGCTTTCGCCGATCGCGGCCAGGCGGCCGGTTTCATCGCCGGGGGTGATCGGCTCGCAGTTCGCGGGCGGTTGCGGTGCCGGTGGCGGCGGCGCGCAAGACCGCGCCGGAAATAGTTCCTCAGCCCATTGCCGGCCCAGGCGTGCGGCGAGGGCTTTGCTCGTGGTGGTGGCGCGGCGCAAGACGGTCCGAGTCCCGCCGTCCAATTCTTCGACCCAGACCATGTAGCGGTAGGTTTTCCCATCTCGCCGGAACGGCTCGCCCAGCGCGGCATGTTTGACGAAGGTTTCGACGGCCCTCAGCGTGACCTTCCCAATGGTCGCAAAATTTTTGCCGTGGACCAAGCAAATGCGTTCCTCGCTCATAAGACCGCTTTCAAGTTGACTATGTTCGACTGGCCGGCAGCCGGCGGCACAATTCCGAAGTATTCCGCCGCGGCCGCAGGGGTTACAAGCTCGCGGTAATGCTTGAAAATTGTCGCGGCGGAATTCCCGGCCTCAAGCGCGACCCGCGCAGCGTCACCAACGCCGGCCAGCCGATATGAAATGAAGGAGTGCCGCAAGGCGTTGGGTTTCCACCGCAAGCCCGGCGCGGCGGCGGTCTTCGTTTGGGCATCGCAGAAATGTTCCTCGGCGCGCGCGCGGTTCGCGACGTCCGGTTCCCAGATAAGCCCTTCCCGCCGTGCGACCGGGGACAGCCAGGCGGCCAGGTTGTCGGTGATCGGAACGATTCGGCGCGACGGTGTGCCCCGCTTCGTGCCGGCGGCCTCAATGAATCGTCGGCCCAATTCGACGTTGGCCCAATCCAGATGAAGGATTTCGGAACTCCGAAGCCCGGCGAACGCGCCAATGGCCAGGCAAGCTTGGAATTCCGGCGACACGGCAGCGCCAAGCAACAGCCGAATTTCGTCCGGGGTGTAGATTTCGATTTTCGGCGGTTCGGGTTGGGGCCGCTCAGTTGCGTCAACCGGATTTGCCCCCCGGGCGATGTAGCCTCGGCGTTCGGCGAACGCGAAAAGTTGTCGCACCTTCGAGCGGTAATTCAGCCGGGTCCGCTCGGTGACCGCCAACCCGTCAAGCCAACGCTGTATGTCCGCCGTGGCGATTGAAGCAATTTGGACGTTGGGGAAACTTTCGGCGAACGTGGTGCATCGCGCCCGCAAGTCCTCGATCGTGTTCAGCCGGCGGTTGGACTTGGAGGCCAGAAGTTCGGCGACGACTTGCGCCACGGTGGCCGGGCGCAGGTTTTCGGCGGCGTGCCGGCGGTAGAACTCGGCGGCGGCAACGATCCGGTCCGCGCCAAGAAGCTTCCAGGCTTCCGCGAAGTGATTCACCGCGACCACCAGGGGGACGCCGGTTGGGCGCAGGATTTCGGTGCACGTGCCCAACGTCGCCGCATCCCCGTTCGTGACCCGCGCGGCGGCGACTTCGCCGGCGGCGTGCAGCCGGGCGATGCGCCGGGCCTCGTCCCGCGCGGTGGCTT
>JARKPK010000182.1 GCA_029975295.1 Thermoguttaceae bacterium
GACTCGTACGACGCCATGGGCAGCGATCGTCCGTACCGCAAGGGAATGCCCGACGAGAAGATCGACGCCATCTTTCGCGCCGGCGCCGGGCAGCAATGGGATCCCGCCGTGGTCGATGCCTTCTTCCGTGCCCGCGAAGACCTGCGCGACATCTGCAAGTCCGACCGCGAACAGATCGAAATCGAGTTCCCGGCGTGGACGAAACCGGTTTGACGGAGAAGCGTCCGCTGCCGCAGGCATTCGCATGGCCTGGGGATTCCTTGGCCGCAGGGAAGAGAGACCAGAAGCGGGCCGAGAGCGATGCGCGGCCGCCCTACTCGATTTCGATCAGCGGATCGACTTCGCCATCGCGCCCGAATCGGGCCACAAGCATTTCGGTCGAAAGGTTGTGGCCCAACAATGTGCGGTTGCCGCGCGCCGTCAGCGCTCGATAAACGATCCACTGCTTCTGCCCAACGGCCAGTCGAAAGCCCACGGCCACATCGTCGGGCACGGTTCGCAGCCCTTCGCCGACGGTCAATCGCCGCCAAGTGAGCCGCTGCCGCGATCGCCCCCGATCCAAGTCGATCCAGATCGGCGAGAACAGCGCACGGCCCTGCCCGCCGAGCGACCACGCCACATGGCGGTCGTCGGCCCAAAGCCGGCCCGCACGTTCGGCGCAGCGCCATTCAGGCAACGCCAGGGGAAACAACCGCGCCGCTGCGGCAGGACGGCGCGACGGCAATCCTTTCGCACTGCGCCGCAATACGGCTTCGGTGTTCTCTTGCGTTGATTCGAAGGCAACGCCATCGGCCAATTCGATTCGGTTCTCGACCTCGATCGTTGCCGGCGACGGCCAGAGCACGGCATCGTAGAGCAGAGCGAACCGATCGGCGCGGCTCAGCAATACGCCTCGTTCGATCCGGCCGCCTTGAGGCAATTCGCAGCACAGCTCCAGGTAGTCGGCCTCGGCGTTCGATGTCCAAACCGACGACGACCAAGATGCCCTGCCGACCGGCGCGCCGTCAATCCGCAAACACGTCGCCCATTCGCCCGCAATCACGCCCCCAGTGTCGCCGAGAATCGCCAACCAGGGGTTTTCCGAGCAATAGTCGATCGCCAACAACGGCGACTGCGGCTGCGGATCGCACATCACCGCCCAGAGCTGTTTGGAACGATGAGTCGATCGTCGCGGACGCGGCACCTTGCCCGAAACAATGCCGACGAGCGCTTTCTGCGGCATCGGGCGCGCTTCGTCGAAAACGAGCTTGGCCGACGCGCCGCCCCTCGCTGCCCGGCCATTGGCTGCTTGCCCGGCCTGTAGATCGGTTGCCCCGCGCCGAGACGAAGCTCGGCCGCGACCGTTATTGCGCGCCGACGAATCGGCGACCGTTTGCGATGCCTGTTGCGCACCCCTGCGGAAGCGTGTGGTCATCTTGGTGGCGTTTCTTTCCGTTGCCGGCCGAGGAAGGGCGCCGATGCGCCTGCCCACTATTGCCTGCCGGTGGGCAAAAG
>JARKPK010000144.1 GCA_029975295.1 Thermoguttaceae bacterium
CTTCACCTTCTTCTGAGTTCCTTGCGATCCTCAGCTCCGCATGGCAGCGAGGCCGACCGTCCGCGGACCAATGTCTCGGCGAGAATGCAAATCGGCCTCTGCATTCGTCGACCGCGCATGGACTTGCCGCCATCTGCCGAGGCGACTCTGCGCGCCGGACGAAGCGGCCCGTTCCGGTCGAGCCCAACCTCTAATGCGCAATTGACTCTCGCCGCGAGGGAAGGCAGCGGGAGTTCGCCGAATCTATCTATTATGCCCTCCCAAGATGGAAATGGGAACCGGGAACACCCCCAATCAGGCGGGCAAGCCCGCAGGGGTTGAATGTCCGTCCGGCCGGCAGCGGGACTACGTTCTGTTGCCTATTCGGGGATCATTGCCGATCTTATTTCGCGCCGACTGCCCTTCCGCAGGGCCCCTCTCGTCGCGACGTTTGTCCAACTCCCGGCTGGAAATCGATCTGGCTTGCCAGCGAGGCAATCCGCCGCATCAACTCGCGGGTGAGCCGCTCTCGAATCTCGCGGTTGTCCGATTGTCCGTGGAACTCGCTGAGGTCCCACGGATCGCCTACCACCAGGCGGACGCGGGCCGGCATCAGCAGCGGGCTCCAAACCGTTCCGCCATAGGGCGATCCCTCGATGTAGCAAGGAATGATCGGCACCCGTGCATTCAAGGCTACGACGATGGCCCCCGGACGCCCCGGCAACAGCAGCGACGGGGTTGTGTTGATGCGGCCTTCCGGAAAAATCCCGATTAGTCCGCCGCCGGCCGCAAGCCGAATCGCTTGTTTTGTCGCTGCCGTGTCGATACCGCCCCGGTTGGTCGGAATCACTTCGCAGATTCGAAGGAACCAACCGAAGGCCTTCGATTCGCAGTATTCACGCGCAACCATCCAATGCACAACCCGCGGGACCATCGTTTCGATAAAACTCGGGTCGATCGACGACCGGTGGTTGGCCACAATGACCGCTCCGCATCCCTTCGGCAGGTCGAGGCTTCCTTCGATTCGAACGCGCCACCAAACCCGCGCGACAAAATAGTTGATCCACCATAAGATCGATTGCGACCACCGAAGCGGCGTTGCAGTCAGCCGCCATACGGCCACGAACACGAGGGCTGCCGCAAGAATTGCGGACAAAGACAACGAGAGAATTTCCATGCGTTCCGCCACTCAAGGCTTACAACTACTGCCTAGTGCCGCCATTATTTGGGACAACCGCGAAGCCTTTAACGGGTTCGGCGACGACTTTGCGAAACAAGGACGGAGCCGGCGGCATGTTCTTTGTTCCCGCACGACCAAGTCGACGTGTGCGCGCCGCAAAGCGTCGCGATCATTGCCCCGGAGCAACAAAGCGGCCATCGGCATTGGCGCCAGGATTATCGCGGAACTAAGCCCAGATGAGAACAGGGCGTCGCGGAGCGGCGCAGGAGATGGGCTTCAGACGGCCCTGCGCGCGAACGCATCATCGTTACGAGCCATGCCCGGCCTGCTCGAATGATGTTGTCCGCCATCGGCAGATCGACGTGCAATCGGCCCAAATGAGATTGCAACGAGCCGTGCCGCGACCTTGCCGGGGCAAGTCGGCCGATCGCTGCGGAGCCCTAGTGCTGAAGCGTCCGGGCCCAGGGCCCGCCAGTGATTACCACCTGCTGCTCGCCCCTAGCAGCCGAGCCGATCAATCGATCAAGCGGTGTACTTGCCGCGGCACATTTCATCCCGCCAGCCGGCGGTATGTTTGCTGCGTTTCGGCGGCCGAGGGCCGATAGCGGCATTGCATTACGTACGCGTCTTCCGGCGTATCGACATAGAAGTCGTGCAAGATGGAAACCGCACGGAATCCGTTTTCACGAAAGAACAACTGGGCGGCCAGGTTGGTTTCGCGGACGGCCAACACAATCCGATTCCGCCGTTGCGATGAGAGCTTGCCGACCAACTTGGCGATCATTTGCGACCCGACGCGATGACGGCGGTAGTCGGGAGCCACGGCAAAATTCAGCACATGGATTCGCGTGCGGTGCAGCTCGTACACCATGAAGCCGACGATCTGGCCTTGGTGTTCTGCCACCATTCCCACGCAGTTGCGCTGACGGAGGCAGTTGAGAAACTCGTCGTCGCTCCAGGGATACTCGAAGCTCTGCCGCTCGATCTGAAGAACCTCCGGCATGTCGCGGCGGATCATCCAGCGGATATGAACGCTCACTTCCGGCTTCGATTGGCACTGCATGTCGGCCTCCTTCCATGTCGGCCAAGCACTTGAGACAAAGCACGCCCGTCTTCGCGCCACCAAACGCGAGCATCCCGCTCGCCGTGTCGGCCCAGGGGCCGGATGGCCCAACGCCGACAACGGTGGTAGATTATCAAAATCGCAATGGTGAGCCAATACGAAAAAGACGGCGTTTTATCGTGCCGGCATACGCCGCCGGAGAATCAGACGGCTCCGCCAGCGGCCGTTCGTCGCCGGGCGCTATTCGCTTTCTGCGCTGCCGTTGGGATGAGACTCGTCCCCTGCCGCGTGTTTCGGACAAAGATCAACCAATGATCGCCTGCGTTCAGCGTGTTTCGCATGCGCGCGTCGTCGTCGAAGGCGCAACCATTGCGCAAATCGAGCGTGGATTGGTCGTGCTGCTCGGTGTGGCGGAGCACGACACGGCCGCCGATTGCGAGCGGCTGGCCGCAAAGATTGCCGGACTGCGCGTTTTCGACGACGCCGAGGGCAAAATGAATCTTGGACCGTCCGAGGTTGGAGCGGCGGTCTTGGTCGTCAGCCAGTTCACGCTTTTGGGCGATTGCCGCCGCGGACGCCGTCCCGACTTCTTCGCTGCCGCAAAACCGGAGATCGCCGAACCGCTGGTTCAGCTCTTCTGTGAGGCGGTCCGCCGCGCCGGCCTGCCGGTGGTCAGCGGCCGCTTTCGGACGCACATGCTAGTCGAGTTGGTCAACGACGGGCCGGTGACATTGGTTCTCGACACGGCCGCCTGGAAACACGGCTAACGCCAACCAGCGGCCCTTGCCGCCGCATGGCGGCGCAACGGATCGTCGGCGTCCGAACGGCCGTTCGTCTTCAGCGCCAGAGCGGAGCCGGCGGCGCCGCAGGCTCGCTTGCCACACGGTCCACCGTTTCCGTCTTCTTGCCCGTCATCTGCCGGGCTTGGTCGCTGAGCATTGTTGAAACGTCACTCTGCATCAATACCAGCGCAGTCACGATGGCCAGCTTTCCAAAGGCCGAGATATTCGGCCACCAGCCGCGGCCGAAGAACTTCAATGCCGTGCCGAATGAACTCTTGAAATGCCAGCGGCCTCGATACCAACGCACGGCCCAGATTTCGTCAAGCACCAAGTGCGACAGGTACCCCAAGGCAAATCCCCCTGCCTTGAACGCGCGGATGCCGACCGTTTCGCCCGAGGCAAGCAAGAAGGCCAACTGGCCGGCGATCAGCACCGCCGGGATGCTGTGGAACATTCCGCGATGGACCGTATAGAGTTTGAGCAACTCCGACAGGCCGAAACGAATCAACAGGTATAGGCCGGCGGCGGCAAGAATGATCGACTCGTAGCCCATGCCCTGCTCGCGAAAATGGGGTACAAGCATCATCGGTATCACCGCAGCGGCAAAGGCCATGCTTTCACGAAGCGGCACGCCGGGCCCGCTGTCCAAGTCGGGGCCCATCCCGGCCACGCTGCATAGCCCGGCCGCCAGCACGCAGGTGGGCAGCGGCATTTCGCCAAAAAACAGTCCAGCCGCCCCGTAGCCCATGCCCGTCAACGTGCTCACTGCGATATGCGCGCGATAATCTGCCATAACGCCATCCTTGGCCGAGAGGCAACCTTCGCGGGCCTCGTTCCAACGTGTACGAAGCTCACCGCCTCGGTCGAACCTTTGTGATTCCGCCGTCGTGAAAGACCGGCGCATTGGAACCATACCCGATCGCGTCCAACCGGCAAAGGCCAATTCACCGGCAGCCGACCTCCCAAAACCGCGGGTTCGCGAACACCCCGAGAGATCGCAACTGGTTGCCGCGAGGCATGTTGCAACAAGAGAGCGCCGCGGGCGCGCAGCCGATCGGTTGCACACCCGCGCGTGCGATAGGACAGAAGGCGCGCGATGCTCGTCGCAGCGTGCATGCGACGGCGCTTCAGCAGCGTCTCCGACGGTCTCGAAGGGCAGCGAACGTCATTCCGCCAGCCGCGCGATGATGCGATCCAGCCCGAACATATACGCCTTGACCGCCTGCGGATTGGCTCCGACGATCTCGACAGTGAGCTTGTGCGGGCCCGCATCGAGCACATGCGTTCCCAAGGCGACCGGACCGGTAGGAACGACTTCAGGGTTGAAAAGATCGATCGGTTCGCCGAGTTTCTTACCGTCCAACGACAATTGAACAATGCCGTAGTCGCGGGCTTTCGTCAACGTGACCGCGAGCTCATAGCGTCCCGCCTTCTCAACCGGAAAGACCAAAGTAAGCTTGTCGCCCGGCTTGGCCTTAGTCCACCAGATTTGGTCATTCTTGCTCCAGCGATCAGGGCCGAAATGGGCCATCTTCTGAACTTGCACTACGCCCGGCGGCGTGCCGTCGATCGTCACTCCGTCTTCGCCTTCGAGCGGCGGGACGACGCAGTACCCCCACCGCTCCGACGCCGGAACGGGTTCAAGCGGATTCTCGCCGTCGGCAGAAAGATACCAACAAACCGTACAGGCATAGAGCGTCGGACGATCATTGGGAAAGTACTTTTCGATCACCGCTTCGAACGAGCGTTGGAACGGAATGTTGTCGCCGATGTGCCACCGCAGCACTGATTGATGGCCCGCGTTGTTCTCCGTCATCGACTGTGCGTGGTAGGGCCGTTCGAATCGTCCCGGATGACACCAAGCGTAGCCGAAATAGTCCTCCGACCCGGTTCCAAACGTTGACGGGAACTTTTCACTATCGACAAAGAACTTTTCGTCGCCCTCGCCCCACCAATCGCCGCGCGGGTTCCAAACATGCAGCATCACCCCGCAGAACCGGCCTCGCCCGGCGGTCCGCAACAGGGGCCAATCGGGAAAGCGGTCGGCCGGCAGCGGAAACACGTCGCGATGCCAGTAGCAATGGAAGTAGCCGAGTTGCCCCATCGGACGGCTGAGCGGGGCGTGTTCGACGGCCAACGTGAAGCTGTGCGCGGCCGGATCGTCGTTCACCAGCTCGATCTTCGCCTTTCGCGCAAATGGCATGTACCACAACGCATAAGCCTGTTGTTCCGTCATGCCCGTCACAAGCGTTTTGTAGGGATTCACGCCGGGGGCGGTGCCGAAGAAATCGCCCAGCGGCGTCCAGACGGCCGGCTTCGTGAGGTCGTCGAAGCTGATTCGCAGCACCACGTTCCGCAGCACGCGGCATTGTTCCGCTCGATTAGAAAAACTCGGCCAAACGACGCGCACCGCGGTGATCGCCCGCGGACCGGTAAGCTCGGCCACGGTCGCCGTTCCTCCGGCAACCACTGAGACGGATCGCTTCTCTTCCATTGAGCCGGTCCGTTTGCCGGCGGGATCTTCGCCCAAGCGATCACGAAGGAAGTCGTTCACTTCGCGCAAGGCGGCCGCATCCTCTGCCGACAATCGCCCGGTGAATGTCGGCACTTGTGTTCCGGCCGGGAACGTGCTGTACACAAATTGGTAGTATTTTCCCCATCCCTTCTCGGCGACGATCTTGCACGACTTCTGATAGGGGATGGGGTAGTACAGGTTCTCGCCGCGCGATCCCAGAGTCTTCATTTCGTAAGAGAGCATTGGGTAATCGAACGGCGGATTCTTCCCCTCGAAATACTCGATGAACGGCAGGTCCACTGCGGGCTGCTCCGCGCCGTCGAGGTAGATCTTCACGCGTCCTCGTTGAGCCAAGGCCGACCAGATGCGCCAAATGCAGCCCGGTCCGTCCATTTCGGCGAGCACTTCCACATCGCCTTCCCGGCGGATGATGCCGTTGCCGTCGCCATTGGCATCCCAACGGACATACTTGCCGGTCGCGGCATCAAACCGGCTCGCGCGGTCGAAGCTCGACCATTGAGCGCAACCCTCGCGCTGCGCCGGAAGGACGCTGAGCATCTCCAAGTCGATCATTCGTTTGACCAACATCGGGTAGCTGAGCTTCTCGGCAGCCACTGCTGCGCCGTCGATTCCGCCTACGATCAAATTCAAAGCAGACAGGCACGCAACCGCGATCAACGCCATACGCGACTTCATGACCAACCTCCCAACCGTACCACGAGCCCACTGCCTGAGAAACAAAGCCATGCCCATCAGCCGCCCATCGTGAAGCCTCGGCCAGCCGGCGCATTGCGGGCATCATCGCAATCAGTCGCGCCGCGAGGCGGCTTCGCCCAGCAGCCGCTCGAAATCGGCCTCGTCCAACACCGGGATGTTCAACTGTCGGGCCTTTTCCAGTTTACTCCCAGCATTCGCGCCGGCCACCACAAAGTCGGTTTTGCTCGACACGCTAGAAGCGGCTCGTCCGCCGTGCCGAGCGATCAGTTCCTCGATTTGATCGCGCGTGTATCTTTGCAGGGTTCCGGTTACGACAATGGTTTTTCCCGCCAGCGATTGCGGCGCTGGCGGCGGCGAATCGGCCGTTGTGCGCACGCCCAGCGAGCGAAGGTCGTCGATGATCGCTCGCCCGCGGTCGCCATGAAAGAAGTCGCACACGCTTTGGGCGATCACCGGTCCGATCTCGGGCACTTCGCTCAGCGAGGCCACGTCGGCCTTCATGATCGCGTCGATCGAACCGAATCGCTCGGCGAGAACCGCGGCCGTTCGCGAGCCCACGTGCCGAATGGATAGCGCCGTGAGCAACCGAGCCAATCCCCGATTCTTGCTTTCTTCGATGGCTTTGAGAAGATTATCGGCCGACTTGTCGCCCATGCGTTCCAATCCGCAGAGCTTTTCGGCCGTCAATCGATAAAGATCTCCATAGCTTCGCACCAACCCGGAAGTCGTAAGCTGTTCAACGAGTTTTTCGCCCAGCCCTTCGATGTCCATCGCGTTGCGTCCGGCGAAGAAGCGAATGCGTTCGCGCACTTGTGCAGGGCAATCTGGGTTCGGGCATCGAATCACCACCTCCACCTGGTCGCGAACAGTGGGCGACGAACACTCGGGGCACCGCTCGGGAAACCGATACTTCGGCAGCTCGGCCTTGCGCAAGTGCTTTTCCACTCTGACGATGTGCGGAATGATCTTGCCCGCCTTTTCCACTACGACGACATCACCCTCGCGCACGTCGAGCCGTTCAATCTCGTCGGCATTGTGCAGACTGGCGCGGCTGACGATCGTGCCGGCCAACTCCACCGGCTCCAACTCGGCAACCGGTGTCAGTGCGCCCGTCTTCCCGACTTGAACGGATATTGCCCGCAACTTGGTCGTCGCCTCGTACTTCTCGAACTTGTAGGCAATTACCCAACGTGGGGACTTCGACGTAGCGCCCAGTCGTTCGCGCTGGTCGAACCGATTGACTTTCAGCACCAAACCGTCGATCTCGAAATCGAGTTCGTGCAGGCGTTCGATCACCTGATTGCAATAGGCTACGGCCTCGTCGAAATCGTTGAAACCGGCGGCCCAGGGAGTCGGAGGCAACCCCAGACGCCTCGCCTGGTCAAGAAACTCCATGTGCGTCGTCGCGCGAAGTCCTTCAGCCGCTCCCACCCCATGGCAAAAGAACCTCAGCCGACGCGAGGCCGCGATTCGCGGATCGAGCTGCCGAATGCTGCCCGCCGTCACATTGCGGCAGTTGGCAAAGGCCGGTTCGCCTGCCGCCTGCTGCGATTGGTTGAGATCTTCCAGGTCGCGATTCGTCATGAAGACTTCGCCCCGCACCTCCAACAATCGCGGCACGGAATCGCCTTGCAGCCGCAACGGGATGTCGCGGATGGTGCGCACGTTATGCGTCACATCGTCGCCCACTCGGCCGTCGCCGCGAGTTGCGCCGTAAACAAGGCGTCCCTCCTCGTAAAGCAACGACAGAGCCACGCCGTCCACCTTCAGTTCGACCACCCATTCGATCGATTCGCCGGCCAGAAGCTTTGCCGTGCGCGCCGCCCACGAACGCAGTTCGGCCTCGCTGTACGTGTTCTCGATCGAGAGCATTGCAGCCCGATGTTCGATCGGCCGCAAACCCTCGACCGGCCGATCCCCGACCCGCTGCGTCGGGCTGTCCGAATCGATCAACTCCGGATGTTCAGCCTCTAAACGCTTCAACTCGGCCATGAGCCGGTCGTACTGCTGATCGCTGATCTCGGGCGCCGCCTCGACATAATACTGTCGGTCGTGCCGAGCGATTTCAGCACGCAAGCGAGCGATTTCTTCGGCGGGATTGCTCATGGTCTGGGGTAATCGTGTCGATGGGAAAACGGCAATAACGCCCTCGGCCTCTAGAACAGCGGGCGATCGGGCGACAATCGATCACTGGCAACTGCACGCCGCAACACAATCACCAAGCATGCCCCGCATCGGATGCGGAATGAGGCACAAAAACCGCAATGGGCCCGATCCCGTATTGCGAAATTGATGCACGCGGTTGGGCGGAACGAACACCACCGTACCGGCATGGATTGCGTGTTCCGTTTCGCCGTCGAGTACGACGCCCTCGCCATCGAGAACGAACACTTCGTGTTCATAGCCGTGCGAGTGCCGCGGCGTATGCCCGCCGGGGGCCACCTCGAACTGCCGCATGGAGAAGCTTGGCGCTTGATCATCCGGCCCGATCAGGCAGCGGACACGGCATCCGGCGGCCCCTTCCAAACGCACATCCTCCGATGGAACCGATTCGAAATGAACAATCTTCATAAACAGCATCCCGCGGATGACCGCATAATTGTCGAAGGGAACGGCAATTGATCCTCACGAACGCAACAGGGCGCACGGCGCAGAAAAAACCTCGGAGCGCGACTCCCAGCACCGTGCAGAATCCCCCAAGGAAACTCAACGGCCGTCGGCCCCGAGGCCGGGCAACCCCGCGACCGAAATCGCCACGGCTGCCACCTGCTCATTGAGACGTGCAGTTCCCATGTTGTCAAGCCCTTCGCCCTCAAGTTGTCAGCCGCCGGCTTGCCGCAGAGGATCGGCATGCAGGGCAACGCATCCTCTGCGCCGGCAACACAGTCGCCCGCTCCGGCCGATGGTCACGCGGTCGAAGAAGCTCGCTGACTTGCCGCCGACGGTGCCGCTTGGCCATTCAGCGAGCAGACCAATGCAGCGAACTCCTCGCCGCGCTGACGGAAGTTGCGATACTGGTCGGTGCTGGCGCAGCCGGGCGAAAAAACAATCGCGTCGCCGGGCCGACTGCGGTTGAAACACCATCGCAACGCCTCAGCCGCGCTCTCGAAGGTCCGGGCCGGAAACCGCGAATCGACGGCTGCGCTTTCCCGAAGCAACCGTTCGGCGCCGCTGCCGAAATAGGCGGCGCCAAGGGCGAATCTGGCCGCCGCCTCGGCGATCTGCCGAAGATTGCACCCTTTGTCTTTTCCCCCGGCAATGAGCCACAAAGGGCCTTCGATCGCTTCGATGGCAACGGCGGTCGATTCGGGAGTGGTCGAGGCCGAATCATTGAAGAACCGTCGTCCGGCCACTTCAGCCGTCAATTCCAACCGCTGCGGCAACCCGCGGTACCCCATCAGCCCTTGCCGCATCGCTTCTTCCGAACATCCCAAGGCACGGGCCGCCGCCATGGCATGGCGCGCATTGACCCGATTGTGCTTGCCGGGCACGGCCAGCGAGGGCAAATCTCGGTCGTCAACGGGCGGAATCCATCGGCCGCGGACAGTCGGCAGCCATGAAAGAAGTTGCTCATTCGACGAGTCGATCACCGTGCAATCCGTTGCCCGCTGGAAACGCAAGAGGCGCTGTTTTGCCGCCTGATACTCCCCCATGCTGCCGTGCCAATCGAGGTGATTCGGCGAAAAAGACGTTACGACGGCGATATCCGGCCCAACCACTGCGTCGGTCATCCACCAAAGCTGAAAACTACTGATCTCCAGCACGCAGCAATCATGGGCCGAGATTTCCGGCAGCAAATCGAGCAAGCTGCGGCCGATGTTGCCGCCCAGATGCGCCCGGCGTCCGTCGGCACTGAGCATGGCCGCGATCATTGCCGCCGTCGTCGACTTGCCATTGCTGCCCGTCACGCCGACAATCTTCGCCGGACACGAACGCCAGAACATCTCGATTTCTGTGATCGCCTCGGCGCCATGTTCGACCGCCGCGGCGACAAAGGGATCGCCCGGGCGAACCGCCGGATTGACCACCACGATATCGGCACGGCAGAAGTCTTCAATCCGGTGCTCGCCCAAACGATAGTCTGCAACCGGAACGCCTGCGAGACGTTGCAACGGCTCTGTCAAGGCGGTTGCGTCGGCACGATCCGTGACCAGAACGCGGGCCCCTTGCCGGCAAAGGAACCGAACGGCGGCCTCATTCCCGCCGAAGTGGCCCAGCCCCATGACCACCGCCCGCTTGCCCGACCAGTTCATGCGGCCTCCTGCCGAATGCGATTCCGAGGGCTGCGATTGCCGCTGGCGATCAGAAAACGGCCTTCGATGTGTCTTCGATAATCCAGCGGCTCCATTTTTTCGGCTCGACTTTCACCGTCGGCCAGACCCGCTTTCGTTCCTTCGCATCGAACTCGAAGATGTTCAGATACAACTTGCCTTCGATCTCAGCGACGACGGTGTAGTCGCCCGGCGGAAGCGGCACGCGGAACGCGCCCTTATCGTCGCTATTCACAACAGCGATCAAGGCCGGATGCTTCGGATCGGGTCGTTCGCGGGCTTCAATCTTCCCACGGAACACATGCACCGGAACACTGAGCGGCTTCTTCGAGCTGCCCGGCAGTTGGCCGGGAACAACCGGGCCCGGCATGAAGTTGCCCTCGAGGGCGACAACCTGGCCTTCAATTCCCTGAGGATGGTCGGCCGCCGTCCCGCCCGAGGGCGCGCCATGGGCATGTTGGCAGGCCACACCGACCAGACAGCAACAAACAGTCAAGAAGACTACTTTGGCAATCACGATTGCGTCCTCGCGGCTGAAAAGAATCTGGCAATAAAAGCCCTTTTCCGCTAGACTGTTTATAACTCGGGCCCGGCGCAATGGGCAATGGTCGGGGCGCGATTTTCCCCCTGCCGTCCGCTCTTTAGCCGGCCCTTAGGCAAGTCTTAAGGCGGAGAGCGGGGAATCACGATGGCGGCAGAAATCGATTCCTTCTCGCGGGGCCGCGATCGCGGCTTCACTTTGGTTGAGCTGCTGGTGGTCATTGCGATCATCGCCATCTTGATCGCACTTCTGCTTCCGGCCATCCAACATGTTCGCGAGGCGGCTCGGCGCTCGCATTGCACGAACAATCTGAAGCAAATTGCGTTGGCATTGTTTACCCATCACGACTCGAAGCTGCGTTTTCCTCCCGGCAACGTCACCAAAGGACCGTGCTGCAATACGAAGAGCTATACGAACTGGGCGATCGAGATCTTGCCGTACCTTGAACAAACGACCCTCTATAAGCAGTACCGGCAAGATAAGTTCAATGAAGACCCGGAAAACGCCGCAGTTCGAGAGGCGTCTGTCCCCGTCTATCAGTGCCCGAGCGAAATCGGTGTCGATATGCTTGACAAGCCCGAAAGCGGCCCGGGCGGCACATGGAACAACCAGCCGGGCATCCTTTATCGGCGCGGTTCGTACCGCGCCATGACCGGGCGCAGCACCGGCAGCTATTGGTGGGATACTGATGAGAACAAGGGCATCGATCGCCGCTTCCGCGGCGTGTTGCACACCGTAGGCACCAACGGACTTCAGCCGGAGAGCGTGAAGAACATCACCGATGGGCTGTCGAACACGTTGATGATCGGAGAGACGAGCACATACACCCGCCAGAAGCGCCGTACATTTTGGGCGTACAGCTATGGGTGCTACATCCATTCGGCCGCGGTGCCGCAAGCGCGCACGCTTTGGGTCGACTATGATCGCTGCATTGCTGCCGGAGGCACCGGCGGCGACAATCCGTGCAAACGCGGTTGGGGCAGCTTCCACCCCAACGGCCTGCAATTCGCCTTCTGCGACGGCTCGGTCAATTTCCTCTCAGTCGAGATCGAGATGGAAACCTTCTGCCGGCTAGCGACCATCGCCGAAGGACTGCACCCGGAGAAATGGCCGCCCGAGTAGTTAGGTGGCGGCGGATTGACGGGCCGGAACGGCATTCTGGCGGACGCCCACGGCGAGCGAGTTGTTCACCAACAAAGCCTTCGTTCTTCGACGCTCCCCAACGCCGGCATCACGGGCCAACGCAACGGATCGAAGCTTGGCATTTCCGGGGCACTTCCGAATTGCAACACCAGTCGCAAATCGGCCGGAAACCGTTGCACCACACTTTCTTGCGGCGACGCCCCTCTCAGCGGAGACAGTCTGCGTGGTTGATTGGCCGCCCAGGCGTCCGGGGAATCTCGGACCTGCCGGCAATAAACTATTGCCAAAGCAAACGATTGGGAATTATAATCGCGTCATCATTTGAGGGGGTACATCTACCCCCGCCTCGCGGGGCATGCCTCGGGTTCGAGACGTCGATCCACAGGTCATCTCATGACACCGTTGCGATCTGACCAACCGCCGTTGTGGCGCAGCAACACCGAGCGGGACGCAACACCGAAATCGGCGGCAGAATCTGCGGCATACGAACTGCTCAGTGAGGCCGCGCATCGAGCGAGCAATTTGGGACGTGATCGTTGGGAATTCGCCGTCGAGATCTGGCTCTTGTTCGCCAGCGGATTGTCGCCCAACGACATCCGCAAGCTCGTCTGCCAAGGGGCGCTGCTGCATCGCTACGAAATAACCCCTGAAGGCGCCAGTCAGCGGAGCTTCTCTCCATCGCGAGCTTCGCGTTTGACGCGACGAAGTTGCTTCGTGCTCAGCGAGCGAGCCGACTCGGACGATTTCGCTCCGACGCTCTTAGACGATGATTATTCACCGTCGCTTCGGGCGCACAAGGGCCCTGACGTCGCGTCGAAACCACATTGGAACGCGCAACGCCATGAGTTGACGTTCAACGGGCGCGTCGTCAAGGCTTTTCATCGGCCGGCCCCCAATCAACAACTCATTCTGCAAGTGTTCGAAGAGGAAGACTGGCCCGACCGAATTGCGGATCCGCTGCCCTTGGAACCCGGCCTACCCGCCAAACGACGACTGCACGAGACGATTCAATCGCTTAATGCCGGGCAGTCGGCGCGGCTGATCGTCTTCCACGGCGATGGCACGGGCGAAGGAGTGCTCTGGAGTTGCGTCCGGCAGAAGGCAGATCGAATCCAATCGGACTCCGTGCCGCATTTCGCTCCTCTGCGGCGGGCTTCTTAGCAGCCATTGCCGACGGTTCTTTCGCCCGACCACCTTCTTATCTCATCAAACGGGCTCGAAATCTGCTTGCTGCAGTCGTTCAAGGCAGCGGCGATCTCCACCAGATCGCCCTCACATCGCCTGTATCATCGGCACCCGATCGAATCCAGACTGGTCTAAAGAGCGTGGCGCGACGCCGACAATTCCGTGACGTTGATGCGTACGCCTTGCCGACGTTGTTGCCACTGGGCTCTGCCGATTTTCTGCCGATGGGCGCCAACATTCGGCAACTGCCAAGTGGGGGGCCGACCACCGTAAAGCACATCGACGAGGGTCAACGGGCCTTGATCTTCGGCCGAGAAATCAATCTCGACTAGAGCCAAATCATTCGTGCGCGATGAAACGCAGGCCATCGCGCGAAGCATCAGCCTGCACAGTTCCTGCTCTGAAGGAGTAACGCCATGAAGTACCTTCTGAATCAATTCGTGCTGATCGTTGTGCTTGGTTGCAGCTCCATAGCGTCGGCCGGGGTTGTGGACTTCGATTCCCTTTCCCACGGCGCAACGGGGGATCAAATTGACGCCTACCTGTCCTCTTACGGCATCACGATAAGCAATGCTACGCTCGGTTCGAGCGTGGGAGCGCAGGACGATCGCATTACTTATGGTGGTGGGATCGTTGCGGCCTCGTCAGGCCACATTTACCTGGCCCAATGGGGCGGAGGAAATCCCGTCACCTACACTCTCAATTTCGAACCAGCGCTCGTGGAACTTGCGTTCACGCGAATCACCGAACTGCCCGGTTCAGGAGGAACCGCCTACCCCTGGTGGGAAGCCAGAGTATTCGCCGGAGCTGCTCAAGTGGGCTACGCCAGTGAGTCGCTTCATGCCATCTGGCCCGGCGAAAGCAACCCGGCCCGTGTCTACTCGTTCTCTCACGAGGGAATCACGAGTATTCAGTTCACTGGCGACCACTTCGGCTATGCTGCGTTTGGTCAAGTGATGATCGACGACCTTACACTCACTCCCGTGCCCGAACCGTGCGGATGGGTGTTGGCGATGATGGGCGCACTGGGGCTGGCCGTCTGCCGCTGGCTGCGAAATCGCTGACGGCGCATTCCGATTGGATGAACGAAGGGCCGCGTTCGCGCGAATTCGCACCACCCCGAGATGAACGAAGTTCATCGGGGGCCTTACAAGAAAGCGGCTGGACCATTCCATCCGCCGTGCGCCCGGGCTGTTATTGAACCTTGCCGGCCGGGGCTTTCAGGCGGATCGTAATGTCGTCCCAGCCGGGCTGTTCACCCACTTGCTTCGGATCAGAGCGCGCCGCTTTTTCAGCGTCTGCCATGGTCCGGCCTTCGTCGTCGCGGCCGTTTCGCCCCACGCTGTAAATCAGGCAGCCTTCGTCGGTTGTCTTGTAGCGCAGGTTCGTGCCCGGCGGATCGCAGAGGAGATCCTCGGGAACTTTCGGCAGGTAGTTCGGCACAAGCCGGTCGAGGCTCTCGGGCAGTCGGCCGTGCTCTTCGGCGTAGGCCGCAACGGCTAGGCCCGTCAGCAATACGTCGTGCTGGACGATCCAACGATCTTCGACGAGAACGCAAGAATCCACAGCCGGCACTAGAAGAGCGATCAATACGTCGGCCAACCGTTCGGAAACGGCCTGCCGCGGGCGAACGAGCCCATCGGCGAAGAACTTCATCGGATCGACAGCGGACTTTTTCAACTCATTCAAATCGTCGCGCAATTGGGTCAAGGCTACCTTGCGTTGGGCGAGCGAGGGCTTATTCAAGGCGGCCGAAATCCGGTCGTACCATCCGTTACCCCTACGCATCAAATAGTCCCAATCGATGGCTGTCTTGCCCAAAATATCCGTCAGCAGAGTCTTCAGCGCCGGTCTCCTCTCGCCGGCGGCCAAGTAAGCGAAATCGTCGATCTTCGACAATCCCTGCCGGGCCAACATGGCAACACAATCGAGAAACATGAACCGCTCGCCATGGTCAACGATCTCTGCCATGCGCCGTTGCGGTGTGAGAGCGGCGAGGTCGCGCCGGATCCTTGCGAGTTGTTCACCGCCGATATGCCTCCGCTCCAGCAAAGCTGCCACGACGTTGAACGTCATGGAGTCGATCGCGACGGTCACCAACGAATCGATCAGCGTACTGCCCTGACCCATCAGCCGCGAAAGACGATAGCACGCGAGCAGGTCGTCCCAGGCGCCGGCCAGGTCGTTCTCGTTCGCCTTGAGCAGGGCTCGGGCGCAAAGCAGCCGGGCCGCATTGCGGTAAACGCTGATGGCAGGAAGTAGCGACGCGACAAGAGACTCAATATCGTCGCCGCCCACAAGCAACGGATCGAAACGCCGCGGCCTCTTCGAGGCCTCGACAACGAGGGCCAACGGCTTCTCGTTGACCGAAAGCCACTGGGCCACCAACGGGCACTCGTTGCGCGACCAGGGCCGACTCGACGCAATCTCGTACTGATCGTCGAAGCTTTTTCGTTCATCTTCGCTTAGGGGCGGACGACGACGCGAGGGAAAAGCATGCAACTCCATCAGGTATTCGTCTTCCTCCGGCGGCGGCTCGATGCCGATCCGTGCGAAGTACCGTAGGCGAAGTTCTTGTGGAATCTCCTTTGGGCCGGCCGCTCGCCAGATGAGCGTTGCTGCGTTGTTCTCGGGCGTAACACCTTTGCTGAGCCGCTGGTTGATTGCTTCGGCATAATCCACGGAACCGTCGGGCCGCAACGGTTCGGTCAGGTAGGTGGTTTCCTTCGAGATCGTGAAGGGCAGGGCAGGGCGCCGCGGTTGCTCCTCTGCCGCGCGAATATCGGTAGAGATCAGTGCCGCCCCACCGATCATGCCAAGAATGAGAAAAGGACGAATCATGCCGTCCCCCTTTCCAGATGAGAACACGAACACTCACGGAGAAATCCGCGATTTCTCGCCCTTGGAGCAGCCCGTTGCTGGTTATCACTAGGGCAACGCAACTTCGCCATCCCGGGCAGCCGCTCAATGTTAGCCTCGCCCGGGGGCAGCCAATGGGCATCGCCCGACCTGAGCATCAATCGCAAGCAGACAAGGCCGCTGTCCTGCGATGTTTCCGGTGTGGCCGATGTCTTATCGCAGTCCGCTAACCGTTTATTCTCGCGGTCCACTACCGAACTATTCTACCCGTTGTGTCGGTTGGCCGCACTAACATCGGCCATCCTCGCGTAAATGCCGCGAGTCGAGGCCGTATTTGCAGCGCGGCATTGCGGCGACCTAAATTCAATCGCCGCCGCGACGGCCAATCAGCGCGTCGCGATGCCCCGGACGAACACGCTTATCGTGTGTTCCATTTCATCTTCCAGCCGCGGGCAGGCACGTCGAAGCTGGCCTCATCCAATCGCACAGTAACGGAAGCGTCGTTGAAGTTCTCGACGACCCAGCTTCCGTCGTCGAACAAGTAGAGCGCCACCCGGTTGGGCGCTTCGAACTGGCGTCCCATCGGCCGAAGCAGCGGCGCGCGCCCGCGATCGAGTTCCGACTGCGGCAATTCGAGGAGCCTCTTGGGATTCGCTTGAACGGGCAAGATCGTTACGTTGGGCCGATCCAATTTG
>JARKPK010000153.1 GCA_029975295.1 Thermoguttaceae bacterium
GGTTGAATCCGCCGCGGGCCTGGAGGTACTGGCCGAAGAGTTGCGCGGCGGCCGCTGCCGTGGCGGCGAGGTTTTCGGCTGCCTCGGGGCCGAACTCGACGCGCACTGACAGTTCGCGGCCGTCGGGCAGCGGCACCGTCACCGGCACGCTCACCCCGATCGGCTTGGGCAGCGGCATGAATGGGATCGGCCCGCCGTTGGGCATGGCGATCGGTCCGTAGCCGTTGGGCGGATAGGGCTGCGGCGGATAGGCCGGCGCGATGTTGGGCCAGGCGGCCTGGTTCGTCGCCGCCGGAGTCGGCGGCGCGTGTTGCTGGACGGCCTGTCCGCTCAGCCGTTCGACGGCGGCGGAGAGCCGGGCTAAGAGATCATTGGATGGGTCGGACATGGACGTAGCTCCCGTGGGTGCGACCGGCGGCAGCGCGGGGGAACTACGGGCCGCGCCGCCGACCGATCGATTAGGACAAACGAATCACTGCTCCCCGCGTCGCGTTGCCAGGCTGCCTCATGCGGCCGACGCGCCCGTCACGCCCTCCCGGCGGTGTCACCCGCATTATTCATTTCATCCGATTCCTCAGCGAGAACAACACATCGTCGATTACAATGCGGGCAAAGCGTCCCGTAGTCCGGCCCGATGCGCAATTCGCTGAGATCGCCGCTGCGAATAGCGTCAACGAGTCGCTGCACACCGTCGGCCACCTCGCGATGGCCGATATGCTTGACCGCACCGATCGCTAGCGCGGCCTGCAAGATCGCCGCGGCCCGGTCCAAGTCCCGCTCTATTTCTTCGCGTGTCATCGCGCGGCCTCATGCGAAATAAAAAACCCCGGCTAAGGCTCGGAGGCTGCCCATGCTGCCGAGCCCGCCGGGGCGGTGTCGCTTCGTGGTCGTCGCAATCTCGGGCAGCCTCACGACTGCCTGGATTGTAGCATATTGGAAGAATATGTCAATCGGTCGTTGGAAAGTTTTTCCAATGCACTCTATCGCGGCGGAAACAATGCCCGCACGGTTGCCATCCCGTATGCTGCGCTGATGGCTGGCAGAAGATCGTATGGCGGGCTGGCCGTCCCAGCTTCCCACTTGTAGAGACGGAATTTGTCGATCTGTAACCGTGCGGCTGCGTCCTCGACGGTCAGGCCCTTCTTCTCTCGCAGCGCACGTAGCCGGGCCGCGAATCGGCCGGCGTAGGTCGATTGATCGGGTTCTTTTCGTTTTGGAGTCATGTCTGTTGCTTTGGAATCTGTTCTGTCTATCGATGATTACCGGCACTGCCCAAGTATAGGTCGCGGCGGCCCGCCGCGTCAGGGCTACTCCAGCGGCGGCAGCTTGGCATCGATCGCGCCGACGATTCGCGGGTCGATATAGTGGCGCACCGTCGTTCGCGGGTCGCTGTGGCCGAGCAGTTGTTGCGCCGTCGCCACGCCGTTGCGTGCCGCCAGCGAGGCCGCGGTGCGGCGCACGCGGTGAAACAGGGCGAACCGCTCGCCATGCTCTGGCTCCAGTCCTACACGCCTGGCAATCCGCCTCAGCGCTCGAAATATCCAGTGCCGCGCGTATGGGTGCTCGAACACCAGATCGCGTTTGGGCCACACAAATTTCCGCAGCCGCGCGACGGCCACATCGGGGATGGCGATCAGTTGGGGCCGCAGCGTCTTGGCCGTCTCGGCCCGCAACCAGATCGTGCCGCGTTCCAGGTCCACATCGCGCCACCTGAGTTGCATGATCGCGCCGATTCGCGCGCCGGAATAGAACAGCACGGCGAGCAGCGTCTGCCACCAGAGCCACGCCGGCCATGCGCCGACGTGCCCGGTCTCCATCGCCGCCGCCTGGAACAGCGCCCGAAATTCCGCCTCGGTCCATGCGACCGGCAAGGCCGTCGGAATCCGCACTTCTGGGAATTCCGGCAGTCGGCCGATCGCCCGGATTCGCACGGCGAAACGAAGCACCGCATGCAGGATGCGCAACTGATGCGCTTGCGTGGCCGGTCGC
>JARKPK010000184.1 GCA_029975295.1 Thermoguttaceae bacterium
CCTTTACGTTTTCCGGACATGTCGAGCCTCCGTTCAGAACGTTGAGAAGTTCCACCTCTCTCGTTAAATACGATCTGAACGCATGAATAGTTCGACAAGGCCTTTCTGCAATAAAACTTGCGCGTAAGATTGTGGATACCCGCGGCAACTGAAGGGGGGTAGGCAGTCGGAACCATTCGCTTTGAACCGTCTTTGCCGTTTTCCCGAGGCAATCGACTCCCATCGACTACTGTACATGCGCATCGCGCCGCAATTCTGGCCGGTTTGTGGAGTGCATCGATCTTGGGATCGGCGCAGCTTGTTTTCGCGTCTGCTTCCGGGTCGGAGACCGTACCGCGGGCCGATCGCCAGCCATTGCGGCAATCCCGGAACACGACCATCGAGGCCGGGAGTGTCGGCCATCGATCCGCGGTTCACGATGCTGAGCATGGCACGGCCCAAAACGGCGGCCCGACAATTCGGCGGGACAATGCAAACAGGATTTTCTTTACTTGGACCCGCGCCAGTGAAATAATGGCCGAAACGGCCGGAATCTCCGTTGGCGGGAGGATTGGACTGATGCGGCGCAGACCGTTGGTTCGAAAGGCGTTCGGGTCCGAGGGATCGAAACCTATCCATCGCCCGGGTTGGCGCGCCGCCTGGACAGCCTCGCTGGCGGTTATGGCCGCCGTCTTTGGCGTTTCGGCGGGGGCCGACGAGCCCCGCCCAGCCCAGGCCGACGCGCCCGCTGTGGCCGGCCCGGCTGCCGATCGGGTGGCGGTTTCTGCTTCGGAGTCAGAGTCATCGGCCCAACCGCAGGCCCCGGCCACTGGGGCGGACGGCCAGACACCCGACGACGCCCGGGCCCGTCAACGCGCGGAGGAATTGGTCGAGAAGCTCGGCGCCCCCCAGTTTGCGGTGCGCGAGGCTGCCGCCGCCGAGTTGGCCGCACTGGGTTTCAACGCGCGCAGCGCCTTGCTGGCCGGCATGAAGCATTCCGATCCGCAGGTGCGGCGCAGCGCGCGGTGGTTGATCGACCGCGTGGCCGAAGAAGACCTCAAGCGACGATTGGCCGCTTTCGAGGCCGGCGAGACCGACACCGCCAAGCTCAATCTGCCCTGCTGGAAGATGTTCGTCGAAGCCGTGGGCGACGACCCCGAGACCCGGCGGCTTTTCATCGCGATGCTCAAGGCCGAAGGCCCGATGATCGAGACGTTGGAAGCGGATCCGGAATCGGCCTCCGACGTTCTTTCGCAGCGCGTGCAAGCGCTGGTGCAGCGACTCGGTTCGGTGCGGATGCGGATCGTCAACGGGGTGCCCACCGCGCAGATTGACGACACGTTCAAACTGAGCGAAGGCGCGTTGGCGGCCGTTCTGTTTGCCGCAGCCGAACCGCGTTTGAAATGGGGCGAGAACTACCAGAGCCAAATCTGGATTCAATCGCTGTTGCAGAACGGCGTGGTGCAGAGCGTGCTGCGCGACGAGCGGCCGACGCCGTTGCGCCGCTTGGCGGGCCGTTGGATGCTCGGGCCGGTGTCGATCTACACCGTCCAACAGAAGCTCGCTACGGCCGTCGCGTTGAACATGCGCGAAGGCATCGACTTGGCTGTTTCCGCCATCGAAGCCGGCCCGCAGCCGTTGGGCCAACACATGATGCCGATGCTGATCGGCGCGGTCGGGCTGCTCGGGGGCAAGGAGCACGGCGCCATCCTCGCGCGGCTCCTGGAAAACGAATCGGTGCTTTTCCGGGGCCCGAACAATCGGCAGACGCAGGTGCGCGACGTGGCGTTGGCCTGGCTGATCGCCCTGACGGAACAGGACTTCGCCGACTACGGGTGGGAGCAGGCGGGCCGCCAATTCAAGCAATTGGTGAAAACGCGGCAGTTGTACGTCAACCATGCGGAGTTCGCCTTCGCCAACGACGAAGCCCGGCAGACAGCCCTGAAGCGATGGCGCGACTATGCCGCCGCGCACCCCCTGCCGCCCGAACCGAAACTGACCAAGGTGGAGATCAACCGCAATCCGCCGGGCCAAGCCGCGCGCCCGACGGTGAAACCGGACGAGGGCGCCGCGCCCGCGCTAACCGGCATGAAGCTGCAACTGGCCGACCGCTTGCTTGTGCAATCGCTTTCCGCGGCGCGGCAATTGTGCCGCGACGGCCGGTTTGCCGAAGCAGTGCGGATACTCGATTCGGTGCTGTCGGCCGAGGAAGACTACGCCTATCAACCGATCGTGCGGATGCCGCTGTATCGCTGCCTGAAGGCCGAGGCGGAAACCTTGCTGGCCCAGCTTCCGCCCCAGGGACGCGACGCCTATCGCCTGCAATTCGGGGCCGCCGCGCGGATGGCCCTCAGCCAAGCGATGATCGAAGGCGGAATCGAGGCGCTGGCCGCCGTCGCCGAACGGTATTTCTTCACCGAGGCGGGCGCCGAAGCGGCCTTCCTCTTGGCCGACAGCCTGCTTGATCGCGGGCAGGCGTTTCGCGCCGCGCTCTACTACCAACGATTGCGGACGCTTTCCCCCGACGCCGATCGCTTCGAGCCGGCCCTGTCGCTGCGTTTGACGGCCGCCTATTTGCAGGCGGGCCTCGCCGACGCCGCCGAAACCGCCGCGCGGCGGCTTGCCAATCGGCGCGAGGCGGGCGGGGCCGCCGAAGGAAAGCCGTGGATCATCGCCGGAGAGCCGCACGAGCAGTTCGCCCGCGCCGGCGAAACGCTGCGCTGGCTCGACGAGACCAGCGGCGAGCGTTTGTCGCGCGATGCGGTTTCGGGCTGGCTGATGCATCGCGGCGACCCGACCCGAAACCGCACCATCGACATCGACGCCCCTTGCCTCGACAGCGAACCGCTGCTGCCGATGTTGAGCAATCCCACTTTGCAGCAACACGTAGCGGCCACCCGCAAGCGGCTGTACGACGACTACCAGCCGGCCATTTCGCGGCTCTCTCCGCTGGTGGTCGGAAAGCTGATCGTCTTTCGCGGGGCCACGCATTTGCACGCGGTCGATTTCACCACGGGCAAACTCGTTTGGGAGGCCGGCTTGGAAGATTCCTTCCGGCGGTTCCTTCGCGCCCAGGGCGATTCCGAAGCGGCGCTGAGCAGCCCCACCGTGGCCCGCGGCCTCCAGCGGCGATTCTTCGACGACCAAGTGTTCGGCGCGCTGAGCAGCGACGGCCGCTTCGTGTTCGGCGTGGAAGACGTTCCCTTCGGCTTCGGCCCGGAACATCAGATGCTGACGATCGGGCCCGACGGGCGGCGACGGATCGACAGCGAGTCGGCGCGCCGGGGCAACCTGCTGACGGCCCACGATCTGACCACGGGCAAGCTGTGCTGGGAAATCGGCGGAGCGTCGGGTTCCGGGCTGCCGCTGGCCGGCGCCCGATTCCTCGGGCCGCCGCTGCCGTTGGGCGATCGGCTTTATGCCTGCGCGGTTGTCGGGCGGCAACGGGCGCTGGTGGAACTCGATGCGGCCTCGGGCAATCCGCGAAACGTGCTGAGCCTCAGCCTCGTCGATCCCAGCGAGACCGACGACGCCAATCCGGCGGCGGGCCTCGTGTTCATCGGCGGCGTCGTCCAGAACCAAATGGCCTCTCTCGCAGGAGCGAACGCGGCCATGCCCTCGTATGCCGACGGCGTGTTGGTTTGCCAGATCGGCGACAACCAATATGTCGCTGTCAACTTGGCGACGCAAAGCGTGCGATGGGTTTATCATCTCTCCGAAGCGGAAACCGGCCGCGCGACGAACATCTGGATCCGCCGCGCGCAATCGGCGCAGGCGTCGGCCGCCCAGGGGCGCTGGATCGAGGCCGGGGCGACCATCGCCGACGGCCGCGTTTTGCTCACCCCGGTTCAACTCGATGAGTTGATCTGCCTCGACCTGTCCGATGGGCGGTTCCTCTGGTCGGCACCGCGACGCGACGGGTTGTACGTGGGCGGCGCCGAAGACGGACGGGTGCTCGTCGTCGGACGCACTGCGGTTTGGGCCCTCGACCTCGATTCGGGCCGCGCCGCCTGGCAGCACGAACGGCTGACGCTGCCCGCCTCGGCCATGCCCAGCGGACTTGGGCTGTTGGCCGAGGGCAAGTATCACCTGCCGCTCAGCAATGGCGAAGTGCTGACGATCGACTTGGCCCAAGGACGAGTCGCGGCTCGCGCGCGAGGAACACCCGAATCGCCGCCGGGCAACCTGGTGGCCGCCCACGACGCAGTGATCGCCCAAACACCCGAAGGTTTGTGGCGTTTTGAAACCCTGGCCGGGCGCGACCGAAGGCTGGCCGAACAACTGGCCGCTCGGCCCGATGATCCGCTCTTGCTGCGGCAGCACGGCGAAATCCTGCTGGCCCGCGGCCGCATTGCCGAAGCGGTTGAACTGTTGCAGCGTTCGGCGCGGTTGAAGCCCGCGCCCGAGACGCACCGGCTCTTGGTCGAAGCGGTGGGCGAGGGCTTGCGCACCGATTTCGATCGTTTCCGGCCGGCAGCCGAGCAGATCGAGCCGTTGGTTGGCACGGCCGCCGAGCGATCGCGGCTGCTGCGGCAGTGGGCGGCAGGCCTGCAATCCGCCCAGCGCTGGCGGCCTGCCTTCGAAACGTATCTCCGCTTGATCGACTCGATCGAGAATCCGCAAACGCTCGATCGCGAAGACGCCGGCTGCTCGGTGCAGCGCGGACGCTGGATCGCCGCGCGGTTGATCGAGGTTTGGCAAACCGCGCCCGAGGCCGATCGCAAGGAACTCGATGCGCTGGTCGTCCGCCGCATCCATGAAGCGGACGCCCCGACGGCAGCCAAGCTGGCGCCCTATCTGCGTTGGCACCCCGCGGCTCGGCCGGCGCTGCTGGCCGGCGCGGCTTCCCGCGTCTCCGGCGACCCATCGGCCTACGCGCCGAGCGATGAATTGCCGCTGATCGACATCGTGCGCAACGGCGATCCCGCGGAGCGGCGCGAGGCGTTGCGTTTGCTGACCCTGCGGCACGCGGCGGCGGGCCGCGGCATGTCGGCGGCGGCCTATCTGCAATCGATCAGCGACGAGTTGGGCGATCGGCCCGCCTTCGGCGAACAATCGGCAGCCCAATTCCTGGCGTCGCTGGCGCCCGATCACGCCCTAGCGGCCGCGTGGCGCCAACGCGAGGGTTGGCCGGCCGTCAAGCCGCGCGTCGAAACCATCTCCACCCGGCCGTCGGACTTAAACAACATGGTCCGGCCGCGATTTCCCGTGCAGTTCGACGACGGGCTGACGGTGCGCGAACTGATGTGCGAGGTCGATGTCAGCCGAAGAACGCTTACCGCCTACGATCAGCGCGGGCGGGTGTGGTGGCAACTGACCGGGCTCGACGGCGTCGATTGGAACCTGATGAGCAACTACAACATGCGCTTCACTCAGGCCGTCCAGCGGGGCAACATCTTGGCCGCTTGGTTGGGCAACAAGGTCATGGGCTTCGACCTCGGCGTTCAGCCCGCGAAGTTGCTTTGGCAGCACGACGCAATGAAGAGCCTGAACCAGAACATGATGGCGATGCCGATGATGATGCGGCAACGAATGAACCAGCCCGGCCCCGTCTTGCCGCAAGACGTCCTCCCGCTGGTGTTCAACTCGGCCGGAGTGTTCTTCGCCCAAGACAATCATTTGCTGGCCATCGACCCGGCCAACGGCGAAATTCTTTGGCGGCGCATCGACCTGCCTCAACAGCCGGTGCTCTTCGGCAGCTCGCGGGCGTTGCTCGCCGTGGGCGCCGACCAGGGCGAAGCGATGGTCGTCGATCCCTGGGATGGCCGCGAGCTGGCGCGCCGCGCAACGCCCAAGAGCAGCTTGTGGCTGGCCACCGAGGGCGAGCGCGTTGTCGTTTGGCAAACCGTCGGCGGCAAACGAGAGCTTTCTCTTTTCGATTTGCGCGATCAGGCCGTCGTTTGGCGCCGTGATTTCGACGAGAAGGCCCTGGCCGTCCCCGTGGCCAACGACGAAGCGGCCGTGATCGAGCCGCAAGGGCTGCTGACGATCGTATCGTTCGCCGGCGGACAAACGCGGTTCGAGGCCGCCCTGGCCGACGCCGCCAACTTCGACACGCTGTTGGTGCAACGATCGAGCGACGCTTACTATGTGACCGCCGGGCGCGAAGTGGCCGGCGGCAACCGCATTCTCGTCAACGCCGGCTTCAACCCGCGATTGACCGGCTACTCGGCCGCGCTGGGTCGAGCCGACGGCAAGTTGCGCTGGCTGGTCGAGCTTCAGGAAGAGGGGATCGGCGCCGATCTGTTCCCCGACACGCCGGTGATGGTCTTCTACAGTCAATCGCAAGAGATCGTCCGCAATACCATGGTCTTCCGTTCGCGGCTGATGTGCCTCGACCGCCGCAACGGACGGCTGCTGTTCGAAACTCCCGATTCGACTTCGCAGCAGCAGCTTACGCGGCTGGAGATCGTGCCCGACCTCGAACGCCGCACCCTGGAAGTGCGCACCCTGGGCGGTTCGGCGCGATTCGATTACAGCGGCCCGCCCGCCAAGGCCGAGGGCAATGAACAGAAGGAATAGAATATAGAACGGAGCGGATCGCAGCGCTGTCGCAAAGCGCCGCAGCGCCTTCGGCGGTGGCAGCAAGCCTGCGCGATGGCAAAGGAATGATCGCCCCAAGGTCGCAAAGCTCGATAGCAACTTCGGCCGAGGCGGCGAGCGCAACCTATTTGCGTCGGAATACGGCCTTCGCCTTTTCGAGGGCCTCGGCCAACCGTTCCACTTCTTCAAGGGTGTTGTAGAAGTAGAAACTTGCCCGAGTGCTGGCCGACAGCCCGAGCCGCTGGTGCAGCGGCATGGCGCAATGGTGCCCGGCGCGGACGGCCACTCCTTGGCGATCGAGCAGTTCGGCCGCGTCGTGAGGGTGAAGGCGGTCGATCGCAAAACTGACGATGCCGCCCTTGTGCCGCGGCTCCGGGCCGATGATCCGCAGCCCTTCAATCCGGCCCAAGGCGCGATGAGCCGCTTCGGTCAACAGCCGTTCGCGCCGCTCGATCCACTCCCAGCCGACTTGCCCCAAGTAGTCGATCGCCGCGCCCAACCCGATCACTTCGGCGATGGGCGGAGTGCCGGCCTCGAACTTGTAGGGCAGATCGGCGGGCAGGAAGCCGTCGAAGCGGACTTCGCGGATCATGCTGCCGCCGCCCAAAAACGGCGGCATCCGCTCGAGCAAGTCGCGGCGGCCGTAGAGCACGCCCACTCCGGTGGGGCCGAGCATCTTGTGCCCGCTGAACACCAGCAAATCGCACCCGAGCGATTGCACGTCGCACGGCATGTGCGGCACGCTTTGCGCCCCATCGACGAGCACTTCGGCCCCGGCCGCGTGGGCGCGGGAAATGATCTCGGCCAGCGGATTGATTGTTCCCAGCACGTTCGAAACGGCCGTCAACGCAACCAGTTTGGTCCGCGGCCCCAAGAGCCGATCGAAGGCATCGAGGTCCAGCCGTCCGTCGTCGGTCAGCGGCACGTAACGAATCACCGCCCCGGTGCGCTCGGCCGTTTGTTGCCACGGGACGAGATTCGCATGATGCTCCATCTCGGTCAGAAGAATCTCGTCGCCGGGGTTGAGGAATCGGTCGCCGAAGCTCCGGGCGGCCAAATTGATCGCCGCCGTGGCCCCCGAGGTGAAGATGATCTGCTCGGCCGAGGGGGCGCTGAGCAACGCCCGAACCTTCTCCCGCGCCGCCTCGAACAGTTCGTCGGCCTCTTGAGCCAGCGTGTGGATGCCGCGATGCACGTTGGCGTAGTGCCGTTCGTAGGCGGCCGTCATCGCGTCGAGCACCGCCCGCGGCCGCTGCGTGCTGGCGGCGTTGTCGAGATATGCCAGCGGTTTGCCCGAAACCTCGCGCGCCAGGATCGGAAAATCTCGGCGAAGCCGGGCGACTCGCGCCTCGTCGGATGCCGCCGCGCCGCTCATCGCCGCTCCTCGCTGCGCCGATCGGTTCCGTCGCGGGCCCCGGCTGGCGCGGCGGCCTCAGCTCGGCCTCCGCCCGCGCCGCCAATCGCGGGCGCGGCAAGCTGATGGAGTTCGCCCAGATGGGCGTGCTGCGACTCCATCCGCTCGCAGTCGGAGATCCGCTGCGCCGCCTCGATCGGCGAATACACCGCCGCTTGCAACACCTTCCATGAAAGCAGGGCGCACTTCTGCCGGTTGGGGGTCAACCGCACGCCGAACATCGCCAGCATGTCTTGCGCGGAGAACTGCTTCACCTCGTCGATCGATTTGCCGTCGAACCGCTCGACCAACATCGAGGCGGCCGCTTGGCTGATGCAGCAGCCTTCCCCGTCAAAGAAGATTTCGCGCATCTGGCCGTGATCGTCCACGTGCAATTCAATCCGAATCCGGTCGCCGCAGAGCGGATTCGAATCGGCATGGACATGGGTGCATCGGCTGCACCGACCGCGATGGTACGGGTCTTCGTAGTGCGCCAGTATATGATCTTGGTAGAGTTCTTCTTCGCTGCTAGTCATGGCAAGAAACTATAGCGCGGCAGCCTACCCGCGACAAGGGGGCGAGCTACGGGCGGCCCGAGGGGGCGGTTCATGCAACCGGCCGCTATTGCGGGGCGGAACCGAAAATACGCCGCGGCCCTTGCGCGGCTGGCCGACTTCCGCCGACCGTAAGTCGTTGCCCGGCCGCATCGATTTCCCGAGGATCCGTCATTTCGCCGACGAGATCGCGGCGCATCAACACCGTCGGCTGCACCGCCCTTAGCACCCGAGCACCTTGGCCGTGATCAGCCAACGCAGTTCGCCGCCGCCCCGGCTGGGCAAACCATCGAAGCGGATGGCGGCAATGGCCCCTTTGGCGAACCGGAGCCAGCTTTCGCCCCCGCCGGTCATCTCGGTGGTTAGGTGCGAAACGTCCGGAGCGTGCCCGACCCATGCCACCTGCTGATAATGCCGCGACTGCCGAACGGTCCAAGCAATCAGCGAATCCAGCTCGCCCCCCGGGAGCAACTCGTCGAGTTCGACGATTTCGGGCCGGCCCGGCACGCCTTCGGCCGCCAATTCCGCCGTCTGCCGACAGCGAACCATTGGGCTGGTGGCGATGATCTGCGGCGCGAATCCGCGCCGGGCGATCTTCTCCACCACCTGACGAAAACGCGCTCGCCCTTCGTCGGTCAGCGGCCGCTTACGATCGTCGGGCCAGTGTTCTTCATCATGATGGCCCGCCCAAGCGTGGCGGATGATAAACAGCTCCATGCACCCTCCCCTTCTCTGTGCCGATGCGCCCACGGGCACCGCCCTCAAGCATGCTTCGCCCCTCAAAAAAAGGCTCTGCCTTGCCCGCCCGGCATGTTTTTTACACAGGGATAACCCGTGGCATCGCACCGTTTTTACACGAAACTGAATGTTTGCCTTTTAACTCCAGAATATTCAGCGTCTCTGAGAGCGGCAAGCTGTTTTTTCTGCCAAGAACCCGGGCGCGCGGGCGAACAAAGGCGGCAGTTGGGGCGGCGGAAGCAAGGCGGCGGTATTGAGACGGTGACGAATCGTTGCAGGCAAGAGCGCCAAGCGATCTGCCGATCGCGTTACGACATTCCATACTACTCACCCCGAATTCGATCGATTCGCGCCGCCGGCCAACGAATACCAATCGACATTCGTATCGAAACCGCCGCGATAGGCAACCTCGGCCAAGAGAGGGCGACCGAGATGAAGTTCGATCTGCCGGCGGTTCGTGGCCAGGCTTTCGTCGTCGGCCAACGGCGGCACTGGTTGATTGAGCACCACGCCAGCCACCGCCAGCCCGCAGGCCGCGGTTTCGCCCGATCGCGATTGCGCCGTTCGGTCGCCCGACAGGCGTTCGGCCGGAGCGAACGGGGCGGTATCGTTGGCGTGCGCGCCTTGCGCAACGATCGGCGCACCGGGGCGGTCTGTCGAGCGTCGCCACACTCGGCAATCGGCGCGATACGCTGTCGCCGCAATCAGCGTCTGCACCGTTTGATTGATCGCGCCCAGCACATTGCGCGAGACAACCACCATCGGCAAGCCGAATCGAAAGGCCAAATCGGCCACGTAGAGATCGTCGCCCAATGGCGAAAAGAGCCCGCCGGCGCCCTCGACCACCACTACATCGCTCCGCTCGCGCCAGTACCGCAAACCTTCTTCTAACAACAGTTGATCGAGGCGGAGGCCCTCGGCCTCGGCGGCCAAATGGGGGGCTAGCGCGGCGCGAAAGACCTGGGGGCAAACCGCCGAAAGGGCCCCGGGGCATCCGGCCGCCTCCCAAAGCGCCTCGGCGTCGGGGCAGCGCAGTCTGCCGGCCTGGGGCGGGCATCCGCTGGCAGCCGGTTTGTAAACGCCCACCCTCCAACCGGCGGCGCGCAATTGTCGAGCGATCAGGGCGGCCACGTAGGTTTTGCCGACCCCAGTGTCGGTGCCTGTTACGAAGAGTCCGGGCGTGGCGACCATAGCAGTCAAGAGTGTCCGGCGGGCGGTCTCTGCCGCGAAAAAGCGGCGGAAAGCAGGACGGCCCTGGCCCGACCATCGTAAAACAAACCCCGCCAAAGCGGAAGCGCGGCAGCACAGACCCGGCAAACCGACCGACCGGCCGGGAGGAACGACGATCGATCGAAAGGAGCGGAAAAACGCCGGTTCGCCGATAGCATCGCCGGAAATCGCCAAGTAAACTGAAAGAATCTGTTTACAGACAGTGAGGAGGCTCATCGCTCATGATTTCTCGGTGTCCCCAATGCGGCCGCGAGGTGGCCATTCCGCCCGGCGTTGTCGCCGAGGCCGTCGTTCGTTGTCCGATCTGTTCGGCGGAGTATCCGCTGGCCGACGCGTTGAGCCAGCTTCCGCCGTTGCTGATCGTCGTCGATCCGGTGTTGGCCGTGGCCGAGAGCTCGTCGGCCGCCGATGTGACTTCCGTGCAAAGCGCCGCAACGGCCGAAGAAGCGGCCTTGCTCGCCCAACAACCGGTGGCCGAGGCGACCGAGGGCGAGGGCGCCGAGTCCGACCTGTTCGCTCCGGCCGACGAAGCGGCCGGGCTTGCCGAAGGTAAAGAAATCGAATCGGTCGAAGGCGAGTCGTTCGAAGGCGCCCCGGCCGTCGATGAAGACGAAGAAGCGGTCGCTGCCGATCAGGCGGAAGGCGCTGCCGAAGACGAGGCCCTCGAAGAAGGCGACTTCGGCGTCGTCGGCGAAGAAGCCGAGGCCGAAGCCGAAGGGTCGGCCGCCCTGGCCGATTTCGCACGATTGCAAGAGGCGAAGCCCGAGCCTTCGACGGCCGCCAAGATGCGCCGGAAGAAAGGCAAGAACCCCGTTTGGCAACTCGGCGGCGTGATCGGCGGCGCTGTCATCGGGCTGTTCATGGGCTACTATGTGCTGAACTTCTTCTGGGGACCGCAGCACGATTACCTGGGCATCTGGTTGCCCGGCTGCCCTCATACGGCCAAACATCGGCCCACCTGGCTTGGCGGCGAAGCCGGCGCAGACCCCAACGGATCGAGCCAGGCCGGCGGCAAACGCAACTCGGCGGCCAAAAACGGGGCCGATCGGCGCCAGCGCGGCGATCAGCAAAACGGCAAGCCGTCGGGCAAACCGGCCGACACCCCGTTGCCGGCCGATGCTCCCTCGGACGAGTCGCCGGCGACGGGCGGCACGGATTCGCCGGCAACAATGCCAAGCGACTCGGCGCAGCCGTCGCCCGCGGTTGACGATCCGACGAAGCCTTCGTCCTCGGCCGGCCAACCGGCAATCGATCCGCCCAGCGTGGACGTTCCGACGCTTGATCCGCCGAAGCTCGATACGCCGTCGCTGGACATGCCGAAAATCGACCAGCCGACGTTCGATCCACCGAAGATCGATTCACCGAAGCTAGATCCACCGAAGCTCGAAGACCTGATGCCCGACGCCCCGGCCATCGATCGCCCGTCGCTCGACGAACCGAAACTCGACATGCCCAAGCCCGACGAGCCGAAGCTCGAACCGTCTGGCCCGGAGCCGGCGAAGCCCGATGAAACACCCAGCGACGAGCCCGGACGCATGCCCAACGACGAGTCGCCGGTGGCCCCGGGCAAGCAGCCCGGCAGCGGCGAACCGGCGGCCATGCCCGCCGATCCACAAGCCGAGGAGAAACCGGCCGACGAAAAACCGGCTTCGCCGCCGACACTGGATTCTCCGGTCCGGCCCGATCCGCCCGCAATGCCCGAGCCGGCCAAGCCGCCGATGATCGAGCCGCCCAGCAGCGGCGAACCCGGCGCGTCGCAACCCAAGCCGCCGGCAACCACGCTGACCGAACCGGCCGCCGCGCCCGACAAGGCCGCGGTGGGCTGGAAGAACGCTCCGAGCGCATCGACGGCCGAGCTGCAATCGAGCCTGTCCGACGCTTGGAAGGTGTTCGGCTGCAATCGCTGCGATTCGACGGGCGTTGTGCGCGTTGACGGGCAGGAGCAGCCGTGTCCGGCCTGCCAAGGCAAGCCCCCGGCCGAGATCACTCCCGAAGTCTATGAGAAGCTGGCCGCGGCCGCCGCGCGCAGCGTCCATCTCGGCAACGGCGATCCCGAAGCTCTTGATTCGGCACGGGCCGAGGCCGATCGCTTCTTTGCCCAAGTGGGGCGATTGGGAGTTGCCGAGCAGTTGGGACGCCGGGCCGCCGAACAATTGCAGTCGGCCGATGGTCCCCGCGGCGGCGTTGTGTTGGCATGCGTGATGGGACGCGAGTTTTCGAAGGATGGTCTCTTTGGCGCTACGGTCGAAACGCTCGGCCAACCGCATCGGATCGGCGTCTTCTCGAATCGTTCGCTGGGAGTCGCGCCGGGAAAGAAGGTGATCTTGCTGGGCGATGTGATGGTCAACCCCAGTGAAAACTTGGCTGGCGCGGCGTTGAACAAGCCGTGGATCGTTTGGGTCGGCCGGGTGATCGAGATCGAGGAGTCTCATTGATTTCAATGCGGGCGAGGCCGCGCGGCCTTCGTTCAGCGGCAAGCGGTCGGCCCCCCGGTTGGCCCGATTGTCTTGAATTGGCGAACACCGAAAGCCGCCGCCGGGAGAGTTCCATGCGAGTCTATCGAACGGTCGGCGGCGCGGTGCTCGAATCGGATCGCGGCTGGTTCGAGATTCCCGGATTTCCGTGGGATCAGTGGTTCTGCCAAGACGATCCGCGCGACTGGATCAACCATCGGCTCTCGGCAATCAGCCCCTTGGCGCTTCCGCCGGCGTCGATCGACTTGTGCGCGCCGATCGGCTCGCAGGAGGTGTGGGCGGCCGGTGTGACATACTATCGCAGCCGCACGGCGCGCATCGAGGAATCGGCGCAGGGCGGCGATTTCTACGATCGGGTCTATTCGGCCGATCGGCCCGAGCTTTTCTTCAAGGCCTCGCCCCATCGCGTGGTCGGTCCGCGTCAGCCGCTGCGGTTGCGCAGCGATGCGCGTTGGATGGTTCCCGAGCCGGAGCTGACCCTCTGCATAAACGCCCAAGGACGGATTTTCGGCTACACCGTGGGCAACGACTTGAGCAGCCGCGACATCGAAGGGGCCAACCCGCTCTATCTGCCGCAGGCGAAGGTGTTCGACGGCTGTTGCGGGCTGGGTCCGTGCCTGCTGCTGACCGAAGAACCCCTGCCGCCCGAAACCGAAATCGCCCTGGCGATCGATCGATCGGGCGAAACCGTTTTCCAAGAGACAACCCGCCTGGAACAATTGCGCCGCTCGCCCGAAGAGCTTGTCGAGTATCTCTTCCGCGACAATTCGTTTCCCAAGGGCTGTTTTCTGTTGACGGGCACGGGTATCGTGCCCCCGTCCGACTTCTCACTTCGCTCGGGCGACTGGGTGCGGATTTCGATCGAGCCGATCGGCACGCTGGAGAACCCCGTCGCCTGAAGCCGTCGGCCTGCCGCGCAGAGGCCACGCGGAACAAAAGCCAAACTGAAGGCGCGGCCCATGAGTCGGGTCGCGCCTTCACGCTTGAGTCGGAAGACGACCGCCGGCGACGGAAGCGGCAGAGGCGACGAGCCGACTTGCCGCGCAAGCGCCGCTTGCGCCGGCCTGTTCAGTTCGTGCCGATGAAGCGCCGCGCGTCTTGACGGAACTTGGCCAAATTGGCCGCGTTGCAGAACATATACAACTTGCCGTCGTAGGTGACACAGTAGTCCAACTGCCCGGGAACGCGCCGCGCCGTCTCGAGCAACACCACCGGGTCGCAACCGCCCAGGGCGGGCACATAACGATCGGGGTTGACCAAGAAGCATTCCCGCTCGACCGGACCGGCGCAGTAGTACGTGCGGCCCAAGTGCGTGACGGACCATTCGGCCTGGCCTTGCACCCATTGCTCGTTCTTGACCAACGAGACCGGGCAAAAACCTTCCATGGCCACCGCTCCGCGTCCGGCGACCGCCGGTTCGACCGACGGCGTTTCGTCGGCCGGCTGTTCCCCAAGCCCGGCGATCGGCGAGCGACGCCCCTCGGCAGCCAACGCGCTTTCCGACGGACTGGGATCGAGCAATTGATGATCAACGGCGCGAATGCCGCCCAGCGACATCCGCGCATTGGCAACCGAGTGTCGCTCGGCGTCGGCGGCCGTTTCGTCGGCTGCGGCCAAGGCGTTGGGATTCGCTTCGATCGAGTCGTGCGTTACCTCGGCAAACCCGCTCTGCTCGGCGCCGTGCTGCACCGGGGCCGTCTTCAGCCCTTCGACCGCTCGCCGCAAACGCCACAGCGTCGAAAGCTGCTCTTGCGGGGCCAGCGACAGGCCCGACTCGTCGGTCGGCTCCGCCGATTGAGCGGCCAGCGGCTTGGGCGATTCGGCATGGCCCGAAACAGCAGCCAATGGTTGCAGCGTTTCCGCCAGCGCGGCGCTGGAGGCCGCAGGCGTGTCGGCCGCATGGGCCGGAACAAAAGGCGGCCGCGCGGAAGGGAAGGTCTCGGCTTGCAACGATTGCCCCATCGTGCCGGCGATCGGATGAGCCGGGGCAACCGCCGGCGACGCGACGCCCGAGGCCATATCGGCTGCCTTGTTTGCCGGCGAGGGCATGGGGACAGATTGGTTCGGATCTGGTTGCACACCCGCCGGAACAGGCGATGCCGGTTGGAACGCTGTCGGATCGTTCGCCGCGCCGCTGGGCGGAACAGCGCGACCTTGCGGGTCTAGAGGCAGGCCCGGAGGCAACGGCCCGTTCGACGGCGGATTCAGCGGAGGCAGACCCGGCAGACCCGGCCGACCGCCGGGCGGCTGCGGCAGCCCCGGCTCGCCCGGAATGCCCGGCGACGGAATCGTTCCGCCCGGAATGCGAATGCCGCCCGGGGGCAAGATGCCTCCCTCGAACGGCTCCGACGGGGGCAGCGGCGCATCGCCGGGCAACCGTTGCTGAGCCCGAGGCAGGGTCGGCGTCGGCTCGCCCGGAGGCGTCGGCAACCGCTCGCGCCCCAGGGATTGCGGAAACGTCTTGTCGGGCCGCGCTTGGCCGGGCCATTCGCGCCAACGTGTCTCGTAGTAGCCGAAGGAATTGGGAGCGACCGGGCAGGGGCTGTTCAGCCCGCACGCCTTCTGCTGCTTGACATTGGTGGCCGCCATCGGAGGAGCGGCCTGGGCCGATGACATCAGCGTCAACCATCCGGCGACGATCGCCGCCGGCAGCGCCCAGTAAGTCGTCTTGCTCATCGCAGTCGGTCCTCGATAGATTGCTTCGTGCGGCCCGGACCCTGCGCGGGGCGTCGGGCTTGTTCATACCCGCATTTCCCGCGGGTTCAGGTCAACTCAGGTGCTGCGGAACTTGTTGTACGAGCGGCCCAAGGTTTGGGTGTTTCGAATCGTCGATGCGCCCAACCCCACCACGCCGAAGATGCGTTCGATCGGCGCGATCATCTTGGCCAACATGTTCGTGCTGGCAACCACCGGATCCTCGACAATGAATACGCGGTCGCCCGGCAGCAGTTGGTAGTTCGTGGCCGTCATCCCGCCGCGGGTAATCGCGTCCCAGTCCACCGGCAGATGCTGTTCGCAGCCCAACTCGGGCGGGCCGGGCCGGGCGATGTAGATCGTTTTGCTGGAAAGCTGCGAGAGTCCGCCGATCTGGCTGACAGCGTCGAGCACCGTTTCGTTGCCGGTGATCGGCAAGCGCACCACATTGTCGCCCAAGTTGGCCCCTTCGGTGATGATGTAGTACACCTTGCTGTTGTAGCCGGCCATGTCGAGCGAGACCTGCGGCGAATCGAAGTACTGCGCGAGCTGACGTTCAATCAGGTCCCTCGCCTCCGCCAAGGTCTTGCCGGCCACATGAACCGTTCCGTATTGGCGCAGATTGATCGTGCCGTCGGGCGACACCAGGTAGATGCCCGAAACCGGCTGCGTGCCCGCCGACCGCGCCAAGGTGACGGCCACCTCGGGTTGGGCCAGCACTTGCCGCAGATGTTCGGTAATCGCCCGCCTCGCTTCCTCGATGGTCAGCCCCACCACGCGGAGCGAACCGTAGGCCGCCCCCAAGTTCACCGTTCCTTCGGCCTCGATCAGGTAGTACCCGTCGATCGGCTGATCCAACAGCGTGCCCAATACTTGAACCTGCAAAACGTCGTAGGTCTCCAAGTGATAAGGTGGCAGCGGAACCAGTTTGAGAACGTCCACTTGCAGCAAATCCGGAGGCTCGATGCGATAGGCGGGCAGCGAAACCTTCGCCCGCTCCGACGGCGGCGCCATCGACGAAGCCACCGAGGGCGAGGCCGGCGCGTGGTAGCCGTCGAAAGAGCGGCAACCGCATAGAACCGAAATCGCGGCGGCCGCCACGATGGCAACCCAGGGAAGACGCCGCTGAGCACTTCGGGAGTTCGACATGGTGTTACCCCGCTGCGACTGCTCGATTTTGTCGCCTCGCCCGCCCCAGGCCGTCACACGACAGCCAACCGCTGCCCCCCGAGGATCGGGCGGCAACGCAGACGGATCGAGCGCAACGACAAACTCGATTTAGACGATGTTGTCGGAATAATCGGCACAGCTTGCCAGGAACTTGAAGGTCAGTCGGGCAAGCGGCGAAAAGCTTCCGTATTTCGTTGAGATTGCCGGCGGCAAACGACAAAAGCGACAACAACAAACTGCCCCATTCTTCCTGCTTTACCACACCGCCCCATCCAACCGAGACAATCGGTGTTGACTTCGTTGCTCCAGGTGACGATACTTGCACAGCGCCGCGAAACCGGGACTGGCGGTCCGTGTTTTTCCCAAAGAACTCCCTGTGCAATAAGAACTTGAAGAGATGACCATCGGCGTGGAAATCGATCTGGACGACTATTGCCGCGACGTTGCCCGCCGCGCCCGACTCGCCGCCGACGCCCTGGCAACCGTCGGCGGGGGGCAAAAACAGGCGTGGCTGCGGCGTTCGGCCCGACTGCTGGCTGAAAGATCGATCGCGCTGACCGAAGCGAACCATCGCGATTTGAAACGGGCGCCCGAGTTCGGATTGAGCGATGCGGCAATCGACCGCCTGCGCCTTACGCCGGAGCGAATTGCGGCGATCGCCAAAGGCTTGGACGACGTGGCGGCCCTGCCGGAGCCGATCGGCGAAGTCATCTGGTCGTCGGTTCGGCCCAACGGCCTGCTGGTGCAGAAGGTGCGCGTGCCGCTGGGCGTAATTTTCTTCATCTATGAATCGCGCCCCAACGTGACGGCCGATGCGGCTGCTCTGTGCGTTAAGGCGGGCAACGCCGTGATTCTGCGGGGGGGGAAAGAGGCCGCATACAGCAGCGCGGCCATCGTGGAAATCATGCACGAGGCCGCCGGCGAATGCGGCCTGCCGACCGATGCCGTTCAGTTGGTCGCCACGGCCGACCGCGAGGCGGTGGGCCGATTTTTGGCCATGTCCGACCAGATCGACCTGGCCATTCCCCGCGGTGGCGAGGGTCTGATTCGTCGGGTGGCTGCCGAAGCCAAGATGCCGGTGCTCAAACATTACGCCGGCAATTGCCATGTGTATATCGACGCCTCGGCCGAGCCCGAGATGGCCGAGCGGATCGTCGTCAACGCCAAGTGCCAACGGATGGGGGTGTGCAACGCAGCCGAATCACTGGTTTTCCATGCCGCCGCTGCCGATGGCCTTCTGCCGAAGATCGGCCGCGCGCTGGTCGAACGCGGCATTGAGGTCCGCGGCGACGGCCGCACCTGCGCCCTGCTGCCCCAGGCCAAGCCGGCGTCGGAAGAAGACTATTATGCCGAGTACCTCGGCCCGATCGTCTCCTGCGTCGTAGTCGATTCGTTGGAGTCGGCCGTCGCGCACATCAACCGCTACAGCTCGAAGCACACCGAGGCGATCGTCACACGCGATTGGGACGCCGCGCGGCGATTCGTCGCCGCCATCGACAGCTCGGCGGTGATGGTCAATGCCAGCACGCGATTCAACGACGGGGGCGAGTTCGGGCTCGGAGCCGAAATCGGCATCAGCACCGACAAGTTCCATGCCCGCGGGCCCTGTGGAATCAACGAACTGACCAGCTACAAATACGTCGTCTTCGGAGAAGGCCAAGTGCGGCAGTAGCGGGCGCTGCGGCCCGAACCGCCGCGAATTGATCCTCGGAACGATCGTGCCGCGGGTGCGCGGGCCTGGGCCTGCGCCGATCGGCCTTGTGCGGGCCGGTTTCGTCGCGGCGCGCGTCTTCCGAATTTTGAACGATCGCGCAAGGATGCAACGATGTCCGGCGATGTGCTGACCCAAGCGGAAGTGGAAAGCCTGTTGCAGGCCATGGCCGCCGGCGGCGGCGAGCCCGCCCCGCCGATCGCTCCGGTTCAAGCCGCAGCCGCGCCTGCGGCGGCCGCCCCGCCCCCGCCCCCGAAAACACGCGAGAAGGTAACGCCCTACGACTTCAAACGCCCGGAGCGCGTGGGCAAAGAGCAGATGCGGGCGCTGCAAACCCTGCACGAGGGGTTCGGGCGCAACTTCGGCGCGGCGCTCAGCGCCATGTTGCGGAGCATTGTCGAGGTGAAGCTGACCAGCGTGGATCAGCTCACCTACAGCGAATTCGTCTTCAGCTTGGAGAACCCCACCTGCTTCAACTTGCTCAAGGCGGAACCGCTGGAAGGCAATCTGATTCTCGACATCAGCCCTTCGATCCTCTTCCCGATCATCGATCGAATGCTCGGCGGCGGTCGCGAGGGCGGCCCCTTGGCCCGACGTCCGCTCACCGAGATCGAACTCCGCCTCGTTTCGCGGATCACCAACTTGTTCCTCAACGAACTGCGCCACGCTTGGGAGAACGTGCTCGACCTGAAGCTCGAAGTCGTGCGCGTCGAAAGCAATCCGCAATTGGTGCAGATCGTGCCGCCCAACGAAGTGGTGGTGCTGATCAGCTTCGAGCTGACTTTGGGCGACTTGCGGGGGATGATGAACATGTGCATCCCCTACAATTCGATCGAACGGATCGGCACCAAGCTCTCGGCCAACAGTTGGTCGGCCTACGGGGCCCGGCCCGCCACGGCCGATTCGGTCAAGCAGCTAAGCAGCACCGTGGCCACGTCGCTGGTGGAGGTGCGGGTCCGCTTGGCCCAAACCCAAATCAGCACGGGCGAGATGATCGGGCTGCGCGTGGGCGACATCATCACCACGCAGAAAGACGTTCGCAGCCCGCTGGTGGTTTCCGTCGAGGGCGTGCCCAAGTTCCGCGCCTTCGCCGGCGTGTTCAAAGGGCACCGCGCGATCCGCATCGACGGGATCATCCAAGACCCGGTCGAAGCCCTGGGAGAATAGCCCCGCCGGCCCCCGCAGCCGCCCGTTGTTTGCGCGGCCGGTCGCGCAGGTTCCATGAGCGGCGCGGCGGAGCATCGCCCCTTGCTCTCGGCGGTTCGCCGCGTTCTGCCGGTTCAGGCCGAGCCGAAACGTTGGCGGACAAGTTGGCGGGCGTCGTTCAACCAACCGGCCCGCTGCTCCGCCGTGCTGAGAATGACGGACTCGAAATTGCGGCGCACGAAATCTTCGACGCCGCAGAAGCCGAAGATGCACGTCTTCCAAAGGTTCTCCAGCGGATCGCCGTAGAGCGCCAGTTCCTGATCGCGCGGGGTGTTCGAGGTGGTGAACACCACCGCCCGCCTGCCCACCAGGCCCGGAATCAATCCCTGCGGTCCGAAGCGATAGGCCTCGCCCTGGCGAACCACGCGATCGACCCAGCCCTTGAGAATCGCCGGCGGTTGGCCCCACCAATTCGGATGAATGACGACGTAGCCGTCGCACGACATCAATTCGTCCGCATGGCGACGGACCACCGGATCGAGCCGCGGCTGCTTAAGCAACTCTTCCTCGCGCAAGATGGGATCGAACCCCTCGGCGTACAGATCATGAAAGATCGTCTCGTGGCCGTCGGCCCTCAATTGCTCGACAACCGCCTGCGCAATCGCATGACAGAAACTCCCAGGCCGTTGATGACCGAGCACCACCAACACTTTCATCGTCGTTCACCTTGTTTCGCTAACTGAAGGATAGGCGTTTACTGAAGGATCGGCGTTTTCGGCTTCATCGGCCGGGCAGACCGTTCCGCCCCTGCCGCCGCGCGGCCGCGAGCATCGGCCGTCGCACGCCCCCAAATGCGATCAGCGCTTGGTCTTCTTGCCGTCGCCGTTGCGGGCCGACTGCCCGCCGCCGGCCGAGCCGGGCTTGGCGTTCTTGCTGTTGCGCGCGCGATCGACATTGTCGCGGATCGTATCGCGCTGCCGTTCGCGCAAGGCAAACGCCTTCTCTTTGTCGGCCTCGGCCTTCTCCTTGTCGCGGAGCACGTTGCGGTAGAGCATCGAACGCTGATCGTACAGGTAGGCGTCGTTCGGGTCCAGTTCGATGGCCTTCGTGTAGTCGGCCAACGCGTCTTGCGGCCGACCGATCTCGCTCAGGGCCACCGCACGCCATGAATAAGCGTCTTTGTATTTCGGGTCTTGCGCGATGGCGCGGGTCAACACCTCGACCGCCTGGCTCTTCCGCCCGTCCATCAGCAGCTTCTTGCCCTCGTCGACCAACTGTTTGACCCCCGGGGCGGGCTTATGCTTGGCGGGAGCGCCCCCCGAAGGCGGCGCGCCCTGCCTGGAACAACCAGCGCACAGCGCCAATAACATCACCCCGGCCATCGCGGCCTTCCGCGAGGCAATGCCTTGAAACACCGTCATCGAAAACCTCTTCATCGCCCCTCAGAAAAGCAACGCATCAATGCCGACAAGCCGGCGGGCGGGCATCGCCGCGAACTGGTCGTTGCGTTCCCCTTCCGACGGTTGTTGTTCCGGAACTCCCCGTCGAAACGTCAAGCCATTGCGTGTTCGCCCCCGCGGAAAACACGGACGCCACGGATTCGATCGCCTTGCTTCAGCGCGAAACGCGTTGCGGACGGGTGAAACTCGCAACCCGCCTTCTCATTGCGACTGTTGCCGATTGTCCGTTCGGGATGAACCTGGTTCGTTCCAGACGAAACGGGCGCGAACGGCCCCGGGCCGCAAGAAAAGACACAATGCCGACGTCCGCATGCGACCGCTGAAACAACCGCCGCAAACAACGCCGGCCCAAACGCGAACCGCGCGCCCCGCAACGACCAAACGCACTCACGGCCGAATGCGCGCCGCGCGGATCGGCGGCCTGAAACCGACGACGGCCGAAAGCCGCCCAGCCGCGACACCCACAACCCAGGCCCGCAGACGAGAACCCGCCACGTCTGCCCAACAATGCATCCTTAGAAAGGCCATATTGATCGCGGCGGACCTTCGGTCGGCAGAATCCGGCCTGCCGTCGGTCCGCCTTTCAACAGCGTTCTTCCGAGGCGCAATTCACGCCTATAAAGTGTACTTTCCCCGGTCTTTTCCGGCCAGGGGCGGGCACAGGCGGCTCTCGGGGCCACCGCGCGAACCGCTGCCGCCCATCGCTGCGATTTGCACTGCCAAAGGCCCCCGTTCAGGGGCGAATTCAGACGTGTCTTTCCCCGTAGTGCAAACGAGCGGCCGTAGAGAAGCTCGGGCGAACCGCGCGCGCAGCAGCAGCAGCGGCTTCCCTCGTATTATCGCTGCCCGCGAACCAGCAACGGGCGGTGCAGGTCGCCCGGGGCCGACGAGGCAGAGGCCACCGCGCCGCCCAACGGCCCCGCGGGCGCGGCTGGGGCCGCAGCGGCCGAGCGCGCGTCGGCAAGCGACACGGGCGTCGCCGTCAGCGGCGCGTTCCCGCCCGAGGCCGCCAGGGCGTTGCCGGCCCGCAACGGTTGTTCGAGCTGCGGCCGACTCTCGGCGTAGAGTTGTTGAAAGAAGGCGGGCGACACGCGATCGAGCACGATCACTTCACTTTTCGCCTGGGGGTCGCTCCTCGGCCGAACCACGCAGATCACCTCTGCTCCGTCGCGCAACCGCTTGCGCAACTCTTCAAGGGCCGCCTGCTCATGGGGCGTCAACTCGCCCGTCGGCGCGGCAACAGCGTTCGACGGCACGGCCACCGATCCGGTTGGCGCCGACGCAGCCGATGATGACCCGGCAAAAACCAGCGGAAGCCGCGAAGGCGGCGAAGCGTCGGCCGCTGCCGGCGCCGAATTGCTCGGGCCGAATCGGCCGGCCGGTCCGGCGGCCTCGGCCGGCGCAGCGGTCGATGCGCCCGGAGTTGCCGGCGCGGCGGCAAGGGCATCGGCCGAGCCGCGTTGCTGATAGACAAAGGAAAGCCGATTGCGGTCGAGTATTTGATGAACGGCGGGCAAGCCCGAGTAAAGCCCCTCGCGCAGTTGCGGATCTCGGGCGTTGCACACTCCGATCAACAGGCCATCGTCGGTGAACAGTCCCCCGCCGCTGCGCCCCTCGACCGATTCGCCCGCGATCGAAACGTTGGGCCAGTTCAAATAGCGATCGACGGCTGTAATCCGGCTTCGCAACAAGGTGGCGTCGGCGCCGTGGTTGCATCCGCAACTGATCACCGGATCGCCCGGCCCGACACGGTAGCCTTGCGGCGCGATTCGGGCGGCGGCCACCGGGCCATCGACTTCAATGCTCAGCACGGCCACATCGTTGTTCAGGTCGAAATCGATCAGGCGGCCGGGCGCCGTCTTGCCGCGATTCGGGCCAAATAGATCGACCTCGATCTGGCCCTTCCCTTGCGAGTCGCGGAAGATATGCGCGCAGGTGACCACCAACGCTTGCCCCTGCCGCGCATCGACGATCGTGCCCGTCCCTTTGGAAATGCCCGTCTGATCGACGACCCGCAGCCGCACCGTGGCGGCCAGCAGGCGGTCGTCGCTCGGGTCGGCTGCTGATCCGCCGATCGGGCCGCCCGAATTCGCCGCCGACCGAGCCGGCGCACCAACGGCCGTCAAGCCGGCCGCCGGCCCTGCCGACCCGAAGGGATCGCGGGCTGTTGCCGGCGCGGCCCCAGAACCGCCCGAAACCGGCGCGTTGGTTGCCGGAGAATACGCGCCGGCCGGCGAAGAATAATCATTGACCGGCGCCGCTGCGCGCGGTGCAACCGCCGACGGCGGCGCGGCGCGCTGAAACATCTGGAGCAAGCGGTCGGCCGATTGCGCCCCAACGGCCCGGTCAACCTCGCGGCCGTCGGCCAGCATCACAAAGCAAGGAATCGATGTGACGCCGAACGAGCGGGCCACTTCCGGCCGTTGCTCCACATTGATTTTTTGGACCGGATAGCCTTGGGCCATCAGTTGTTGAACAACCGGGTCCATCGCTCGGCAGGGCGGGCAGCGGTCGCCATAGAAATCGAGAAGAACTGTTTGGCCGGCCGAACAGACGATCAGCCCCAAAGCCGCGGGCAGGGCAAGCATCGCAACCCTCCTGGTTGTGCGTTCGGACGTGCTGGCGCGCGAAGCGGCGCCCGTCGTTGCAGACGGGCCGACGGCTCGGGCCGACGCAGCCTGCGTCGCCCGCGCCCTGCGCTTCCCGCGTCGGGTCGTGTGTCCGAACTCGGAAATCCCTTTCCTCAAACCGATGCGCGCCGGCCGGTGGTGGTCGTCTGTCATCCGCCGGGCGGGCGGCCGCTTGCGGGTTCGCGGCGCCTTGGCTCGATGATTCGCCCGGAAACGTCCATCACCAGAAGCGCGACCGCCTCGACGGCTCGTTCCCCAGCGGCCGCTTTCGCGGGCGGCAAGGTCGAGATGGCGCGGCGGGGGCCCCAGGGTCGGGCCGCCTCCTGTTGCGTCCCTGATCCGGGGCATTAGGCCGGTATTCTGACCGTTCTTGCCGCTTGACACAATCCCGGTTTTCGCAGTTTTTCAGGCGGGTGCGCTGCAAAGCGGGCTTGAGCCGGCTCGCCGCGTTCGGGTATCTTCTCGCCCCCGATGGAGTACGACATCGCCCCGTTCAGCCGGCAGTGTGCGCAGTCGGGCCGAGAATTGCGGCCGGGCGACTGCTATTACAGTGTCGTGGTTGACCAGCCGGGCGGGTGGAAGCGGCTCGACTACGGCGAAGAGGCGTGGACCGGTCCGCCCTCGGATTGCGTCGCCTGGTGGAAATCGCGCATCGAGCCGGAAACAGCCGCCCGACGCCGCTGGGCGCCCAACGATGTGCTGCTGCAATTCTTCGATCGATGGGCCGACCAGCCCGATCAGGCCGACATCCGCTACCTGCTCGCGCTGCTTCTGGTGCGACGCCGTGTGATGAAGATCGAAGACGAAAAGGAAGACGCCGCCGGAAGGAAGACCACGGTTTTTTATTGCCCGCGGCGCGACCAAAGCTACGAACTGCCGGCGGTTCTTCCCTCGGAGACCCGCGCGGCCGAAATCCAAGAACAACTGGCGGCGCTGTTGCAATGATCGCGCCGCGACGGCTTGCCCGCCACGGCAACCGCGCCGGCTGGCCGCCGGCGCTGCCCTCGCCCGAGGAGCGGGGAACGGAAAGCAGAGCAAGCCGCCAACCAGAACGATCAACGCAGCCGGCGCCCTCGGGCGAAGGCGCGCAGCAAAGCAGTCTTTTTCGGCAGGCAAACCGAATCGACGTTTCATAAGGGAACCGCAGGCATGATCGAGTCGCGGCGAGACCTGCTGAAGACTCTGCTGGCCGTGGCCGTCGCCGGCTGCTCGGGTTGCAAGTGGCTGCAAACCAATCCCTTTGCTCGGCCGCCGCAACTGCCGCCCAAATTGCCGCTCGAACCGTCGCTGGCCCAGGTGGTCGAAGTGGTCAACGCGAACAACGGGCGGATCGAGTCGTTCTCGACTCAGAACGCTTCGCTGAGTTCGCCGGGCTTGGGGCCGACGCTTCGGGCGAACGTCGCCTTGCAGCGTCCGCGATCGTTGCGGATGCGGGCCGACTTCATGTCGTCGCCCGAAATCGACCTGGGCAGCAACGAACAGGGGTTCTGGTTTTGGACGAAACGCGGCGAGCCTTCGGCCGTTTACTGGTGCCGGCACGAAAGCTACGCCGCCAGCCCCGCCCGCGAAATGATTCCGATCGAGCCGCTGTGGCTGGTCGATGCGCTGGGGTTGGCCGTACTCGACCCTTCGCTGCCGCATCAGGGCCCGGCGCGGCTGCCGGGCAACCGATTGCAGATCGACACCGTCTTCCAAACGGCCGAGGGACCGGGCCGACGGATCATGGTTGTTGACGCCTCGCAGGGCTGGATTCTCGAACAGCGGCTGCTCAGTGCGCAGGGCATGCTGCTGGCCGCCTCGAACACCGGCAACCATCAGCAAGACTATCTCACCGGGCTTTGGATGGCCCGCACCGTTCAAATCCAAGTGCCGCCAGCCAAGCTGAGCTTCCGGCTCGATCTGGGGCAAGTGCGAATCAATCAGTTGCTCGGCGATCCGGCCGAGCTATGGGCCGTGCCGCAATACCCGGGCGCTCCGCTGGTCGATATCGGCCGCCCGCCGGCAGGCGTGCCGGCAACACCGGTTGGCGGGTTCTCCTGAACTCCGCCGGCCGCCGCGACCGGCGAATGAGGGCATCGGACCGCCTCAGTGCGCCGTTACGGGAAGACGAGCACAGGCAGCCGCGTTTCTTCCCGAATGCGATCGGCCATCAGCCGCAGATCGTCCGCCGAGATCGGGCCGACATTGGTTTCCGTCGGCGGACGAGCAATCGTGTGGAGTTGAATCGCCTCGATCCGGCCTCCGCCGGCGACAATGTCGCGGAGGCGGCCGATGTAGGCTCGTGTTTCGCCTTCGTCGGGGCCAAAGCCGTCGATCGTCATCGCCAGCGTTTGAATGACGATCGGCCGTCGCCGGGCCGCCTCGCCTAAGTTCTCCAAGATCTGCTTCCACGGGATGCGGCTGCGTGACACGCGGCGGTAGTATTCCTCCGTGCCGGCATCGAGCTTGGCCCACACGCACCCGCCCAGTTCGTCAAGCAATTCGAGCCCGCGGCGCACGCGGGGCAGGTGCAACAGCGCGGCATTGGTGATCAGCACCAGCTTGAGCGATTCGGCGGCTGCCTGCCGACGCACTTCGCCGAGCAGGGCCACGACCTCGGAGAACTGCGGGCAGGCCGTCGGCTCGCCGTCGCCACTGAGTGCAATATCGCTGAGCCGCCGCCAACCCTCGGGCACGGCGGCGAACCGGGGCTGGGCGAAAATCTCGCCGCTTTGCACGGTGCGAATCGTCTGCGTCAATTCGCTGCGGAGCGATTCCAAGTCGATGGCTTCGGCGCAGGCCGGCTCGTCGTCGGGCTGACTGCGCGACGTCCTCTCGCGCGCCACTTGGCAGTACACGCAGCGAAAAACGCAGCGTTTGTTCGGGCTAAGATTCACCCCGATCGACACCCCGCCCGACCGCCGGCTCACCACGGCATAAACGTAACGGTTTTGGGCGAACTGCCGCGAGTGATCGGCGAACGGATCGGCCGCGCTGGTGTTGGGCGCTTCGTTAGGCATCGAACTTCCACGGTTCGCGCATCGGCCGCGAGAGAAAGCGGTTCGCCTCGTCGTCGCCGGGAAAGACCTCAGCCTGCGGATCCCACTTGAGCTTCCGGCCCAACTTGACGGCAATGTTGGCCAAGTGGCAAACCGTTGAAACGCGATGGCCGATATCTACGGGGAAATAGGGGTCTTTGCGACTCTTCACGCAATCGAGGAAGTCGCGGTGTTCGCCGCCGGCGTTGGTGTAGAGATGCAGTTCGTTCGGGCCGATGGCGCTTTTGAGAATCTCTTCGCTGCTTGCCTCTAGCCGGCCGCGCCAGCCGCGGTTGCCCACCCAGCCGTCGGTGCCGATGAACTTGATGCTCGGGTTGCCCGGCGTGCAGGTCATCGTCACTCCATTCGCGTAGCGGAACGCAACATCGTAGTCCTTCACGGTGTTGAACAATCCGCCTTCCCAGTGCGTGCCTTTGCCTTCGATTTCCACCGGGCCGGTCCGCTCGGTGTCGTTCGCCCATTGAGCGGTGTCGAACAGGTGGGTTCCCCAGTCGCAGATGATGCCGCCGGAATAGTCCCAAATCCAGCGAAAATTGAAGTGGCAGCGATCTTTCGTATAGGGCGCAAAGGGGGCCGGGCCGAGCCACATCTCGTAATCGAGCTCGGGCGGTACCGGCTGCGGCTCGGGATTGCCCGGGTGTACGGGCTGCTTCGGCAAGATCACTTCGATCCGTTGCAGTTTGCCGATCCGCCCGTTGCGCACCAGCTCGGCCATGCGGTGATACACGGGAATCGAGCGATCTTCGGTGCTGGTTTGAAACACCTTCTTGTGCTCGCGAACCACCTGGACCAAATACTTGCCTTCGTCGATCGTCAGTGTGGGCTTTTCGCATTGCACATCTTTGCCCGCCCGAACCGCCATCACGCTCATCAGCACATGCCAATGGTCGGGCGTGGAGATCATCACCGCGTCGATGTCGCGGCGGGCGAGGATGTCGCGGAAATCCTTCACGGCGGCGCAGTCGGTGTTGCCGTATTTCTCGTTGACCTTCTTCTGCGCCTCGGCCATGTGGTTGGCATCGACATCGCAAACGGCCAGCACCTTTGCGTCGGGCTGTTCGAGATACGCGCGCAGATTCCAATGAACCCCGTGGCTGCCCGTGCCGATCATGCCCACAGTGATTTTCTCGCTTGGGGGCACGGCGCCGTCTTTGCCTAATGCGCTGCCCGGCGCCACGCAGGGCGCGGCCACGGCGGCCATCATCGAAGCGGCGGCCGACCGCCGCAGGAATTCGCGACGGGCAAGCCGACCTTTGTTTCTCGCCGTTGTCATTGCGTCGTCCTCGTGTCTTCGGTGGCGTTCTATCTGCCTACGGAATGCTCGAATCGCTTCTGCGACGAATCACCTCGCCCGAATCGCCAGTGGGGACGGCTGCGACCGGCCGAAGCTCCACGCGCCGAGCCTCCGCGTTTGGTTCGCACTGCCGGATTTCGGCTCTGCTCAGTTCGACGGAATGGGCTGTGGTGGGTTGCGCTTGCCGCCCCCTAATCGGCGGTTTGCTCAGCGTCGCGGGGGGCGGCCGTTGCCGAGCAGTCGGCGATCAGTATAACGCGCGGCCGTCGCCGGTTGCAAAGATTCCGCGCCGTGCAGAACTGGGAATAGCCCTCGGCCTCGTTGCATTACTGATCTTCGGGGCCATAGACTGTTAGTCGGATCACAACGGCGCGGCGAACGAGTTCGCCCGCCGTGCAATCGCACCTGGAGAGGAACCCGGATGAAGCAACCTGCTCTGGCAAGCACGGCGCTCGCCGCTTGCGCGGCCCGATGGCCGATGGCGCGCATTGCGATCGTTATCGTCGGGTTCTTGTTGCCGGCGTCGAGCAATGCGCCGGCCGCGCAGCCGCCGGTGTTGTCGCCGCCGACCAGCGGTCTCGGCCCAGAAAACGGCGATCGGCCGAAGGGCCCTGCGGCCGCGTTGGCAACGGCTGCGGCGATCGAGGCGGCCGTGGTCGATGCGATTGCCGCGGCAGAGCCTTCGTTGGTGGCGGTCGCCCGCGTTCGCACCCCCGGCGGGGCCGAACGGGCGTTCGAGTTGCGGCCGGACCCCTTCGGCCGTCGGGCAATTGCCCCCGCCCCTGCCCAACCGACCGATCCCGACTTCATCCCCAACCAATTCGCCTCCGGCGCGGTGATCGACGCGCGCGGGCTGATCCTCACCCACTATTCGATCGTCGGCGATGACTCGGAGTATTACGTCACCTCGAACTCGCGCCGCGTCTACCGCGCGCGCGTCGTCGGGGCCGACCCGCGAAGCGACCTGGCCGTGTTGGCCTGCGAGGGCGAGCAAGAGCGGTGGAAACCGATCACCCTGGGCGATGGACAATTGCTCCGCAAGGGCCAGTTGATCATCGTGCTCGGCAACCCCTATGCGATTGCCCGCGACGGGCAGCCCTCGGCCTCGTGGGGAATCGTTTCGAATCTGCATCGCAAACTTCCGTACGCGCAAGACGAGGCCGGACTCCAGCGCAGCCTGCACCAGTTCGGCGCGATGGTGCAGCTCGATACGAAGCTGCCCGTCGGCTCCAGCGGCGGCGCGGTGATCGATCTTCAGGGGCGGATGGTGGGCATGGCCGTCTCGGCCGGCACGGCGCCGGGCTTCGAAGCAGAGGCGGGCTACGCCATTCCCGTTGACGAGCCGTTCCGCCGCGCCGTCGAACAACTGCGGCACGGCCGCGAGGTGGAACACGGCTTTCTCGGCGTGCAGCCGGTCAATCTGGCCCCACACGAACGGCTGGCGGGGCTGCGCGGGCTGCGCGTTGATCGCGTGGTGCCGGGCACGCCGGCGGCGAAGGCGGGCGTGCGGGCCGACGACTTGCTCACGGCCGTCGATGAGATCGAGATTCACGACGCCGACGAACTGGTGTGGGCCGTGGGCCGCCTGCCGGTCGAATCGAACGTCCAGTTGCAGATCGTCCGCGACGGACGGCCCCGAGTGTTGCAGGCAGTCCTCGGCAAGTATCCCGTGCGGGGACGGGTAATCGCCACCGCGGCCAAGCCTCAGTGGCGCGGGCTATCCGTCGATCACCTGACGATGCTGCTCGATGCCGATATCCGTTCGCGCGGACGGCTGCTGCCCGTGGCCGAAGGCGCGGCCGTCGTTGCCGTGTCCGAAAATAGTCCAGCCTGGCGCGCCGGACTGCGGCGGGGAATGCTGGTTACGCACGTCGAGCAGCAGGCGGTGGACGGCCCCAAGGCGTTCTACACGGCTGTCGAATCGCGGTCCGGCGCGGTTGTTTTGCGCGGCTATGCCGAGGGCGAGCCGCGAGAGTTCCGCGTCGAGGCGCCGTAAACCGGCTGCCTCGCGGCTTGCGGTGAAGGCGTCCGGGCAACCGAGGAAGCACTCTCTCGGTGGAAAAGGCGGCGGCCGACGCGCATCGGCCGGTCAGGTTGAATTCATTGCGGCCGTAGCCGCAGCCACGAAGGCCTTCATCGCTGCGTGATCCTTCACGCCCGGCGCCCGCTCGACCCCGCCGGCCGTATCGACCGCGGCTGGCCGAACTCGTTCGATCGCCTGGCGCACATTGGTTGCGTTGAGCCCGCCGGCCAGCACCACCGGCGGCAACGAGCGATCGGCTGCCAAAGCCGCGGCCGCGTCCCAGTCTGCCGTTTGTCCCGTGCCGCCATACTGCCCGGCAACGGCGGCATCGAGCAGAATCATTCTCAGCAAAATCCCCTGCCGCCGGCACTCGGCCACATAGTCGGCAATGTCGGCGTGCGCGCGCTGATGACACGCAAAGGCCTTGATGAGCGGAAGGTCGGCCAGATGAGCCAATTGCGCCGCCGTTTCGTCGCCGTGCAGTTGAATGGCTTGCAATCGCAGCCTTGCGGCAAGCATGTGGATGAAGTCGGGCAGGGCGTTGACGAACAGACCGACGCGCACAACGCCCTCGGGCAAGGCCGCCGCCACGGCTTCGGCCCGCCGAGGATCGAGATAACGCCGACTGCGAGCGTAGAAGTTCAGCCCAACCGCGTCGGCCCCGGCGGCTGCGGCCGCCACGGCATCCTCAACGTTGGTAACGCCGCAAATCTTGACCCGGAACATATCGCCCGTCTTTCCCATCCCCACCAAGCGGCAGCCTCCGCCAGTTCGTCTATCATGGCAAACTCAAGCAATCCTTCCAAGTCGGTCGATTTGAAATCAATGCCCATTCTTCCGGGGCGCACGATCGTTTGGCCTTGTTCCATGCTCTTGTTGGCCGGCCACGGCCGGAGTCGTCGATGTCTCAGTTCCTCGGACGCAAGCGGGATTGCCTGTGGCCGACCATCGCGGCGGCGGTCGTCTTGCTTTTCACTGCGGCCGCCGTTTTCGGGCTTGGGAGGGCCTTCTTGCTCTCTCGTCCGGCGGTGGCTGTCGCCGAGCTCACGCTGACCGAGCCGCTTGCCTCGGCCAACGGAACCGATGCCCCGACGCCGCTGCAACTCAAGGCGATTGAACGTTGGGTGGCCGCGCAGGCAAGTGACGATCCACCAGCCGAATCCGTGCTGGATCGGGCCTTCAGGCCGGCCGTTCGTCCCGCTTCAAACGGCTTGATTGCTCGCCCCCATTCCGAAAACGCTGCGGCGAACACCTCCTCCCTGCCGGCCGACGCCGCCGCGCTGCCCGCCGACGAATTGCCAGCCGGCTTGCCAACCGCCGATTCAGAAACACTTGCAACCGACTCGGCCGACAGCGCCTCCTCCGATCCTCTGGCAAGCAAGCTCGACGAACTCGGACTGCCCAGTGCGCTGACGCCCGAGGACGACTCGAATCGAGCTTGGTTGACGGTTCGAGCCGAGTACGCCGCGGCCCAACATGCCGTCGCCGTAATGCTGACCGCCCGCGCGCCGCAAGCCGACTTGGCCTCTTCGACCGCGGAAAAGGCCGCCAAGCGCTACGCGAGCTATGCCGCGCAACGATGGTTCCGCGAGGCTCAAAGCGCCGACACCCAAGCCGAGGCCGAATTGCTGGCCGCCAAGAAAGAACTGAAGTCGGCGGAAAACCGCCTTGCCGAAGCGATTCAAAAGAAGGAGGCCCTCGAAGCGGCGGCTGAACAGGCGACCGAGACGGCATGGTCGCCGAATTCGAATCCGGTGCCGGCCGATCGGCCGACCGCTGACCAATCACACAGCGAGCAAGTACCCCATCAGCCGAATGCCGAACCGCAGGAGCCCGTCGAGCGTTTGTCGTTGGGACGTCAAATCGAGGTGCTCAAACTGCGTCGCTCATGTTTGCTCTGGCAACTAACGCCTAAACATCCACAGATTGAATCGCTCGATCACCAAATTGCCGAGCTCGAATCGCAATTGGCCGAGCTCCCGCCCGACTCGCCGTTGATCTGGTCCGTCGAGGGAGCAACGCCGAGCGATGCGGGAGCTTCGGGCCAAACGCCGGCGCCGGCAAACAGGGTGGCGGGCGCCCCCCCGCTGCATGGCAGCGACAACCGCGGCGAGGCCGACACCCAAGAGCCAAACGGCGCGGCGGCGAACCCAACCGCTTCGACCGCGACGGAAACCGACGCCCAGCAACTAATGGCCGAGCTCGCCCGGGCAGCGGCCGCGCTCGAACAAGCGGAAAAACGCGTCGAGCAGGCCGAGCAGCGCCGGCAGCTTTGCCGCTTCGCCCTGAACAATCCCCCGCAAAGCACGCTGGGACCTTTGCGCGTTAGCGATCCGAACCAACTGTTCCACACGCTGGCGCGTTGGCCGCTGGCCGCGCTCGCCGGCGGAAAGGCGATTCTTCTGGCGGCTCTGACCTACGTGGTGTTGACGGTCTGGGCTCGGCGGCGACGGGCGGCCGTCGTGGTAACCTCCGTCGAACAATTAGAGCAACTCTCGCCCCTGCCCGTCATCGCGTTGGCCGCGGCAGACAGCGGACGTTACTAACACAGTTCACCCACGCACCCAACTTGGTCGAATGAAAACGCCCGTGCGCCCAACTCGGGCGAAGGAGTAATGACCGCAAACAACGCGAAAACAGCGTGGTCCCACGCGAACGCACGCGGGCTAGTCCGAAGAGCGTCAAACGTGCCGAATCGCGATTCTCCACCGTGAATCGGTGCGAGCGCGGTGGAACAACCATCGCCGGCTGGGGAGCTTGCCGCCCCACGCGGCCCTGCGGCAGAAATCACGGGCGGAAAAAGCGGCATCGCTTATCTCCGCGGCAACTCTTTGCCGAAAGGAAATGACGGACGAAAGCCGCGCGCTCGGCCTGCGCGCTGAAATAGGCAAGACTGGCAGCTTGAGCAGGCAGGCCGTGCCTCGCGCAATCAGGGTAAGCCGGAAATGTATGAGACCTTTTTCGGAATGAATCGTCGCCCGTTCGCGGCCTTGCCGCAGGTCGATCAGTACGTTGCGGTGGGCGCCATCGAACAAGCCCGCTCGACGCTGACCCGATGTGTATCGCGGGCCGAGGGCATTGCCATGGTGGTTGGGCCCTCGGGCACCGGCAAAACCTTGCTCGGGCTCCTGCTGGCCGCCGAGTTAGGAATGCAGATGCGGGTCGTCGCGCTGCCGGGCGGACGCTTCACGTCGCCGCGGGCGCTCTACCAGGCCTTGCTCTACGAGTTGGGCAAGGCCTACCGCGGGCTGGACGAAAGCGAGGCCCGACTGGCCCTGAACGACTACCTGTTGCGCGACGACGATTGCTCGGCCGGGGTACTCGTGCTGGTGGACGACGCGCAATGCGTCGGACTGCGCTTGCTGGACGAGCTTCGGGCTTTGACCAATCTGGGACGCGCCGGCTTGCCGCTGGTTCGTTTGGTGCTGATCGGCAACCGCCTGCTCGAAGAACGCCTTTCGCACCCCCGGCTCGAATCGCTCTCGCAGCGCATCACCGCGCGATGCTACCTCGAATCGCTGCCGCGCCACGAAACGCAGCAGTATATTCAGACCCGCGTGGGCTACGCGGGCGGCAACGGGCCGGCGATCTTTCCCGAGGCCGCCTGCGCCGCGGTCCACCGCGCCACCGATGGGGTGGCCCGGCTGGTCAACCAAGTGTGCGATCATGCCTTGCTCTTGGCCGCCGCCCGCGGTCAGTCGGCGATCGATCCGGCGCTGGTCGAAGAGGCCTGGGCCGACCTGCAACAGTTGCCTACGCCGTGGAACGAAGACTCCTCGGCCGCGCCGGTGGGCAACAGCATCGAGTTTGGGACCCTCGACGACGATGAACCACTGCAATCGGTCGATTCGATGCCATCGCATTCCCGGCCGATGACCGACCAAGCGAACCTGGACGACAGCGATAATCCGTTTGCCGCCGAGGACGATTCCGGTTGGTTCGAGCCGTCGGCGCGCGAGCCGGCCGCCGGGCCCGACGAGCCGAGCCGCGAGGCCAAAGATTTCGCCGCGTTTTCGCCCCCGCCGGCTGGATCGCTGGGACCATCGGCCGAATCGTTTCTCGACGACGATGAAGACGCGGCGATGCGGGCGGAACAAGAGGTGGACCGGATCGAAACCTACCTGAGCGAGGTGGACGACCAATTCCGCCCGTCTGGGCCCAAACCCGAGGTTGAACTGGTTTTCGACACCGCGCATCAGCCCTTTGCCGAACCCTTCGCCTACGAAGAAGAAGTGCCCGATCGCTACGTGCCGCGTCCGCACCGATCGGCCGTCCGGCAATCACCTGAGCCGGCCGAATCGGCTGAATCAGCCTCCCAGCCGCCGCCCACCGTGCCCATGCGTCCGAGAACCGATCGGCCCGACTCCGTGCTGATTGTCGAGGAAGGTTACGGCGACCCAACGCCAACGCCACCCTGCCGCGTTCGGCCGGTGCGCCGCAACGAATTGGCCGATCTGTTCACCCGGTTGCGGCGCGGGCAATAGTCCTCGAAAAAACCAAACGTCATTCAACGACTCTCGCAACACGCCCCACCTGTCGCGTCGGACAAGCAACACATAACGCCCACTGGAAACGGACCGAACAAGCCGTCAACCCATCGGATCGCCGATGCGGAACAGGAAACGAAAAGGCACATTGCCATGGGCCGCCTGCTCGATGCCCTCCGTCGCCTCGAACAACGGCAAACAGCCGACGGCGCTTGCACCGCCGCGCCCAAGGCCGAATGGGTCGCCGCCGAGGCCGCATCGGCCTGCCAGTCCCGGGGCGAACAGCCGGAACCCCGTCGCGCTGCCACCGATCAGGTGCTGGCGGAATTGATCGACATCGGGATGGCCGCTCGCCAGGCCGCGCACGCGGCAGAACATCGACCGGCGAAACAACCCGTTGCGATCGGCGCTGAACTGCCCGGCGCGAGTGACACGGCGATATTGCCCGGTGCGAGCGCTGCGGTGATACGGCCCGGCGCAAGCGTCGATCGCGGCGAGACAATGGAACCTCCTCAGGCCGAAACGGAACCGCCGACAACCGATTGGGCAGCGTGCGATTGCGATTCACGGCATTCCGATCGCCCCGAGTTCTTCGAGCCCGCCGCCGGGGCGCCAACCGCGCCCCGAATGGCTGCCGAGCAAGAGTCGGCCGCTGCAACGGAACCGATCGACGAGTGCGAACTGGTCGAGCCTTGGGAACTCACGGCATGTTCCTCGCCGGCGGAATTGTCTTCGGTAGCGTCCTCGGCAGACTCGGCATCGGCGGGCGCAGTTGCCTGTGAGATGAGCGCGGAGGCCGTCCCCGTAACGGAACGCGAGGCCGGCGATCGGACCGACTGGGATGGGCGTTGGGATCAACTTGCCGCTGCGATCACGGAACGCTGGGGCGACGCCCTGCCCGCCGTTCTGTTGATCGCGTCGGCGGGCGATGGGCCTCGGCCCGAATGGTTGGGCGATTTGGCCCGGCGGCTCGAGACATCGGTGGGCACGGCCGTGGCTGTCCGCACAGCGGGTGAAGTAACCGTCGGCGATCTGCTCAAACTCCGCCGCCGCCATCAACTCACCCTGATCGCCGCCAGTCCGACCGACGCCGATCTCGCAACGCTTGCCGCTGATTCCGACGGGGCCTATCTTTGCGTCCGCCTGGGCCGAGATCGGGTTGGCGACATCGAACAAACGGCTGCGAAGATCCTCGCTCCCGGCGGTTTGATTGCCGGCCTGATCGCTCAGTAGGCCGCGCGCTTGGTCCGGCGAGTGTTCAGCAGGCCGCGCCGTTGCCGGGTTGTCGCGTCGTGCCCGGCTTGCCCCACCGCCGCCCTGGCCGCAAAGGAATGAGCGCGGTGCGATGAGCCGCCCGGGGCCCCGAACGACTCAGTTTCGGCAGACGTTCTGCCCGCGACTCGTCTGCGTCCTACCACACAGCCCACGAACGGACGGCGAACAGACCACGAAGCGACTCGTCGACAAAGGCCCGAACCGCGGGCCGCCGGCACGCATCTCTACGGGAAGATTAGACAGCGCGGCCGTGCAACCGCGATCGTTCAACGGACTGTCAAAGAGGGCATTCCGAATCTTACGCCGGCTTGCGCGATGGCAATCGACCCGCCCTGATCACTGCGTATGGGTTCGGGTTTGCGACTCGCGCGGATCGATCCAGCGGATGCCGCTGCCCACAGCCCGCAGCGGATCGGCAGACTTTGCGGCCGGTTCGGCCTGCGGTGCTGCGTCGCGGGACGGGGAACGACCGGCCCGATTCGACGATGGAGCAAACGCCGGTGTCGGCGCCGCTTCCGCATGGCCGGCCTGCCGAACTCCGTTTCCATTCGAGTTGGTCCAACCGTCGGCGGTGGTGGCCAAGCGCGCCGCGGAGCCCACGCCGCGAGGCTGCCATTGATCGCTGGGCGCCCCGCGATGGCCGGCGTCGTTCTGCGTGGAGTCGTCGGGGCTGGGCGGGGCCGGCATGCGCGAAGCGGGCCCAACCTCGGGCGAGCTGATCTTTCGCGGAGTCGGCCGACCGCTCGAGCCCGTGGGGGTCTCGATCAATCCCGGTTCGCCCGGTGGAAGCATCTCGAACATTTCGCCTTCGAACAGCGGGCCGCCTTCGGGCGCCGCATGAGCGGGCGTCGGGTGGAACTCGACTCCCGGGCCCGGCTGCTGCTGAATCGCACCGCGGCTGATCGGCCCAGGCATGGCGAAGCCGTAGTCGAGGTACATGCTGGCGTCGCGTTGGCGGGCGCGGCGGCGCGCGTCGAAGTAGGCCTTGGCCGGCCAGGGACCTTCCGACAGATACACCCCGTTGTACTCCAACAGCGAACCTTTGCGGTAGTGAACTTGAGCGATCGCCTTGTTGTAATCGACCAGCGTGCGATAGTAGTCGCTCTCGGCCTCGGCCAAGCGGCGCTCGGCGTCGAGCACGTTGGTCAGCGTGCCGTCGCGGACGCCCGCCCGATACTTTTCGCGAGCGGCCTTCACTTCGTCACGGGCGGCGATGCGGCGATTGTAGTTGGTTTGCGCCTGCACCAGCGTCGATTCGAGTTCTCGAATCGCATAACCCAACTGATGCGACACTTCGAGTTCGGCTTCCTGCAATCGGGCGCGTTCGCGGGCCAGCAACAACTGGGCGTTGCGCACACCGGCCATTTCGCGGCGGAACCCCAACGGCATCGAGAACTCGACGCCGACGAGCCAATCGGCGAAATCGCCGCTGGTCAACGATTGATAGCTGTTCGAGCCGCGTTGGCGGAAGTCGCCCGTGCCGCCGTGCGACTCGATCAGCTCTTCGCCCAACCCGATCCACTGGTAGTTGGCCACCAGGTCCAATCGCGGCAAGAGGAAGTTCTTCGCCGCAATCAGTTCCAACTCGCGGCGCTTGACCAGCCAGCGGTGCTCGCGCAACTCGCTGCTGCGGGCGATGGCTTCGCCCAGCGATTCGGTCCAATCGAACGCCACTTTGGCGGTGGTCGGCTCATCAATCGGCCGAATCAATCGGCCGTCGCTGGTCGCCAACCCCATCAGGTAGCGCAGTTTCGCCTCGGCTTGGTAAAGCCCGGTCAACGCCCGTTCAACCGCCGCGCGGAAGATGAAGTATTGGTTGCGCGCCTGGGCCTCTTCGTGGGCGGCGAAAGAACCGACTTCGAGTTTCAAATTGGCGTCGCGCCAGTTTTGCAGGTTCGCGTCGCGGCCGGCGATGACCGCGTCGAGTTGCCGATAGGCGTAGTACACCTCCCAGTAGGCCGTCTCGACGTCGTACACCAGGTTGCGCACCGATTGCTCGAAATCGCACAGGGCGATGTCGGTGTTGATCCGCGCCAACAACACGCCGTTGTACACGCCCGGCTGGTTGCTCGGACCGGCAATGCGATTGAACGTCACGCCGAAGCCCTGCAACAACGGCTGCCGCACCTCGGCCTTCAGAGCGGTGGTCCAATCGCTGGGGTAAGCCCGCGTCAGGCTGTTGCTGTCGAGATACACCCACGAGTGCGAAAGCGAGGTCGTTCCGCCCGTGGCGTTCAGCTTGCTCAACTGCCACTGGAACGTGCCCTGATCATCTTGACGGACCGAGGGGAAGATTGGGTTGGAGATGTTGTTCCGCGGTTCGGTGAACTTCTCCCAGCGATTGATAAAGCGGAATTGGGCGTCGAAGGCCGCCAGGGCCGCCTCGACGCCGCTTCGCGGATCGCTTTCGGCCACGGCCGGATCGTAGATCGAGGCCACCGCGCCGGGGCTGCGCACAAGGAAGTCGGGCGGGCCGATGATCGAGCCGCCGATCGACTTCATCACCTTGCTGTTGGCCAGGGCGATTTGCACGGCCTCTTCCAGCCGCAAATCCCAAACTTCCTTCGCGTCACGATTCTCAAGCGAGAACGGGCGGGTGGCCCCTTCTACCTCGCCGAGTGTTTGGGCATCGACGTCGGGATAGTCGATCTCCGTGGCCTTGCCCACGTAGTGCGACAGATCGCCATCTTCGAACAGATAGAACGGCTGCTGCGGTTTGCATCCGAGAACGCCAACCGCGAAGATCAAGCCCAAAAGAAGCAGGGGGGACGGCCGTTTCATGGCAGCATCTACCTCAAGGAACACGCGCGTTGGCGGCGACGAATGCCGTCGCCGCGCCCATACCGACGCTCGCGATTCCCCCCCTCGCCGGATCACGGCCTGCCTGTCGTGCGCCGAAGCGCGCGACGAGCCGCAGAAAATCCGGCAAGGCTGTTATCGGCAGCGCAATCCGCAAACTTTTGCCATTCCTCCCAATCAAACCGCAAACACCCCCTCCTTGAGACCCCAGGAAGAATAGGGAAGCAAGACAAGGCTGATCCACGGCCAATTCAGCACTGCGCCGCCCGAACGATTCCTTGCGTTCGCGCGTTGGAGCTGTTCGGCCCCTACCGCCAGAGCCGCGTTGGGGGCAAGAGCAGCATGAAAATCGCAACTGAATGCAGCAACTGCACTTAAGCAATTCGCTCCTCCACAGTGACATTTAGCGAGATCGATCGGCTGCTGCGGCTGTGCGGCAAGTTTGCTTCCCAAATAAAGGGTCGTGTTTCAACCGATGGCATCGTCGCAAGATCGAACGCCACTAGTTGGCAGGCAGCTCGAATCGGCATGCTGGACCAGCCGGCCCGCACAAAACGAACAAGCGGAATCTCCACTGTTTAATGAATAAACTTCACCATCGCTGCTAGCCGACTAAACCCAAGTGAATCCCTTTCTGCCCGGCATCCATCGAGTCTTCGCGAAGCGCTGAGGCCGGCGCCCTGCGGTGTGCAAACGCCCGAGGCGGTTCGGTTTCGCGCGAATCCAGAGGGACGAGCAACGTGCCGCGTCTTTCGATTGTCATTCCTGTTCTGGGCGATCCTCAGCAGTTCGAATCCACGTTGGTTTCGGTGTTGGAGAACCGACCCGACGACTGCCAGATCATTCTTGCCCTGAACCGCCCCTACGACGATCCGTATCAGCTCGATGGTGAAGTGGAGTTCGTCCGCCTTCCGCGCAAGGCGGGCTGGGCCGACGAGTTGAACGCCGCCTGGGCCGTGTGCCGGGCGGAGATTGTGGCCGTTTTAGCGTGCGGCGCCGAAGTGACGCCCGATTGGACCGAGGCGGCTTTGGCCGCCTTCAGCGATCCGCTCGTCGCCTCGGCCGCTCCGTTGATCGTTCACGATCCGCAACCGGCCGAAGCTGGCCGCCCGGCGCCCGGCCATTCCCCACAACCCGACCAATGGCAAGACGCCGGCCCCGGCAACGAAGACAAGCCAGCCGACATTCTGCCGATGGCGGCGCCGCGCCGCCTCGCGGTGGTAAGCATGGGGCTGGGCTGCGGCCTTGCGGGCGAGGTTTATCGGTTGGCCGAAGGCCGACCCGCGGAAGGCCTGCGGCGTGGCGAACGACCGATTGGCCCCGATCCCTTGGCCGGCTTTTTCCGGCGCCGCGCGGTCGAGGCCGTCGGCGGTTGGACGGCCCTGGGCGGACCAACCCTTTGCCACGCCGATCTGGCCCTGCGGTTGCAACTCGCCGGCGCGCGGTGCGCAGCCTTGCCCGAACAAGCCCTACGGTTCTGCCTGGCATCGTGGGAGAATGAAAACCCGCTCAGCCGCGGGTGGCGGCGCGAGCGGTTTTTCTGGCGTTGGGCGTCGCAACGCGGACGATGGGCCGGCGCGATCGCCCATCTCGGCCTGTGCGTTCTGCGAGGGGCGGCAGGCATTGTGCGGCCCGCCCTCGCGTGCGAAATGCTCGGTCGTATGGCAGCCCTGTGCGCGCTGCCCTGGTCGCAGCTTTCGCCGCCGGCAATCGATCCGGCTTCCATCGCCGAGGAATCGTCGCTGCCGACGCTTGGCGCCGCCGAACGCCGCGCTGCCTGAGCCGGCCGACCGGCCGACTTCGCAGAAGCGGGCAAAACCACCGCGGCCGCGACCGGCCCATGCGAACTCCGCCGCGAAAGCTGTCGGCAACGCGCCGAGACTCAGCCGGTGCGCATCAATGCGGCCGACGCCCCGCGGCGCTCGCGCCGCGAAGAGGCTGCCGGTTCGACCGCCCCTTCCGCCCCCCGTCGCGCCGCCGGATAGAAGAGCTCGACGGCCGCGAGGAATTGAGGCATGGGCTTCGCTTGCTCAGACTCATCGTTCTGCCGAGTCAACTTGCCGAGCAACTCGTAGCTCAGATGCCGGCCGTTGGGCCAGCGAACCACCATGATGTCGTTGATTTCATTAAGAAGCTGATAGACGCGCGCACGCGTCAGGCCCATCCCGCGGGCGACCTGCCGAACGCTGGTGATCGGCCCTTGGAAGCCCAACCTCGTTTCCATCAGGCGCACGATCGGTTCGTTGGCGTCAATGCGCACCTGATCGCACAACGGGCGAACGTAGTTTTCCAACAACGATTCTTCGGTAAGCGCTCCGGCCGACTGAAGCTGCCGTTCGACCCACCGTTCCACTTGATCGATCAGCGCGGGATAGAGTCGAACGACCAAGTGGCGCTGCGCTCCCATGCCGCCAATCACCGCATGCAGTCCGTGAAACACTTCGAGGATCGCTCGAACGCGCTTCTCGCCGTGGGTTTTTTGGTCGCGGATTTGTGCGAGCGTTTGATGGGCATATTCGCCGAGAGTGCGATTCCAAATGACGCGGGTCATTTGGCGCAAGGTGGGCGCAAAGCGTCCCAGTTTTTCACCGCCCAGCCCGTGACGGACCACGCTGGTTCGCCATTGGTCCCAAACAAGCTCCGACACATGAGAGAAGTCGAATCCATCAGAGTGTTGTTGCGAGATCGTTGCGGTGGCGGCAGCGGGCGAGCTCTGCGGCAGGTCGTCCGGGGCGGTTTGAACCGCCCGCGAAAGCAGCATGATCAACGAGCCGAGCTTCTTCCGCCCCACGCCGGCGGTGGCCGCCAACGAGGAGAACGGGGTTTCGATCAGCTCCGCCAAGCGCCGGCCCAAAAAGGCCAAGGGCAGTCGGCGGTCGGACGGCAGGGCCCAATGCGCCAACGGCTTTTCTCGGTGAGCGCGATACTCCGGCGCCTGCAAAACACGCCGGAACTGATCGAATTGGTTGACCAGGTGCAGTTCTTCCACCGATCGGGTGTTGCTCACGTGCATGAAACGATCCTGCTTTGTACTTCGCAGACGATTGAGGCGGAAAACACCAATCGCCTCATGCGGCGCCCCGTCGGGTCAACGATGCGCTTGCATGCGCAGCGCCGAACTGCGAAGGACGGCTTTCGCGGCCCCCGCCGGCCGAACCCGTGTGCCGAACCCAAACCGCGACGCGCCGCCAAGCCTTACGACGTCGAAACGCCATCGAAGCTCAGCCGGCCCGTCCGATGGCCTGAACTTCGGCCGCGAACAGTCCTATTCCGGCAATCACACCAAATCACACCACCACCCACGATCGCGCAAACCGCGCAGAGGGCCCGCCGCAATGAGCCCGTCCGGGGACGACCGATCTCGGAGCGATGGCCGACGTTCGCCGCTTGCCCTGCCGGCCGCGCAGGCGATCGTCGCGCACGCATCCCGCATCGCTTTCAGCGGCAGCGATCCGTTGGCCGAATCACCCGACACGCACGCGCCTGCAAACCAAGCCGATCCGTGTCCCAACGATTCGCCAGATTCAATCGGCTTTCTTGCCGCCTTCGAGAACAGGCGTTGTTCTCGACCTCCGCAGCGATGCTCGGTCGATCTGATCAGATATACGCAACCAACACGTTTGCTGATCGCAGATCGATTAACATTCTTGCATTGTCGGCAAACGGCGGTCAAGTGTTTTGCCGCAATTCAAATGAAAACGCATTTCCTCCCTCTTGACGTTTTCGTTATTTCTGCCTGCTCAAAACTCGCACGAGTCGTTTCTGCCGAACGCGGTCGCAGCAACAACAGAATTGCCGAAACGCAAGCGCGCCTGCGCACAATCGCCACAAACTCGAACGCGGCCCAAGCGGGCGAAACACGCAATGGGCCGCTTTGCCGCACCGGCGGCCGTCACCGTTTATGCGGACCTGTTCGTTGACGCTCATTTATTGATGCTCGGAACGATACGGCGTCGCGTGCGCGCTTTCGTGAAATCTCCACGACCGAAACTCGAGGGAATCGCTCGCGGCGTTGTGAGACGAGAAGCAGAAAATCTTGGCTGTCCGCCGCGACAATCGCACCTCGAACAACCGATTGGCCGCCGCCGGGCCGACCGCTCCCGAGTTGAGCCGGCGTCGTTGCGGCTCTCGGGCCAACGACGCAACACTACGGAAACATTGCCAACGAATGCCTGCCGCCGCATCCGGGTTGCTTCTCGGCGATTCTTGGAAGCGTTCTTGTCGGTCTCCCGCAAGCAAGCCCAAGGTCCCCCTCACCCCGGACCTTGAAACGGCGATCGACACGTCGTGCCGTTTTGGTCGGCCGACAAACCGAGACGGCAAAACCCCGGAGTGAACCCCTGAAAGACACCACCAGCGAGGGGCAGATGGCAGCGTCGCTGGGCCGACCGTCTGAACGGAGGCCGACACTCTGCCGACATGCGGGCCGACACCGGCCGACCGTCGGCCGGTTCTCCGATCAGGCTTTCCCGAGGCGCCGGCCCGCACGAAAACGGACATCCCTGTGCGCCGGCGAGTAAAACAAGAAAAGGCGAGAAAAAACGGTGTGGCGTCGCTTTGACAGATTTGGTACGGTTCCGTGTCATGAACGGCTCTTGGGCGATGGCACTGGCATTGGTGGCGGCAACGCTGTTGGGCGGTTGCCGGCTGCCGGGCTACGATGGTCCGGTGTCGCAATCGGTGGCCACCAGCCGCCAGTTCGCTCGACGAGGCGTGGCCGCTCTCGAACGCGGCGACCCGCTCGAGGCCGAGCAATGGCTGGCCAAGGCGGTGAAAAGTTGCCCGGGCGACTCCGAACCGCGGCGGCACTATGCCGAAGCGCTTTGGCAACGAGGCCAACGCGAACAGGCGTTGGCCCAACTGCGCGAGGCGGTTAAACGGGCAGATGAAGACCCGGTGCTCCATCGTCGCTTGGCGGAAATGTGCCTGGAGATGGGCCAGGTGGACACGGCGCGCGAGAGCATCGAACGCGCCATCGATTTGAATCCAAAATCCGCGGAATCTTGGGCCGTGCGCGGTCGGGTTCTGCGATCGACCGGGCGGTTGCGCGAGGCCTTGGCCGACTTCCATCGCGCCCTGGGGCTGGCGCCCGACGACCGCCAAGTGCTGCTCGACGTGGCCGAGCTTCATCGCCAACTACAGCAACCGCATCGGGCGTTGCAAGCCTTGCAAAGCTTGGCCGAAACATACAATCCGGGCGAAGAGCCTCAACAAGTGCTCTACCTGACCGGATTAGCGCAATTGGCCCTGGCCCGCTACGACGACGCCGCCGAATCGTTGGCCGTCGCCGCACAGCGCGGGCCGGCTCAGCCCGAGTTGCTCTATCGCTGGGCCGAGGCGCAATGGTTGTGCGGACAGCCCGATCAGGCGGCTGCCACCGCCACCCAGGCCCTTCAGGCCGCGCCCGATCATCAACCCAGCCGCGAGCTGATCCAGCGAATCGAGCTGGCGCGGGCATCGTCGGCAGCAACGCTTCGCTAACGCCCGGCCGGCTCTCAACCGGAAAACGCGCCTTTTTTTCGCACGAACTCCACAGCGAGTCCGTTCACGACCGAGCGAGCAGCCCGGCGGTGTTGCAACGTCCAGCGGCCGCCGGGCCTTCCGGCTGCCGCGCGTGCAGCCGCCGAGCCCACCAGCCCGGCGGGGGTTGCCGACAGGGGAATCCGGGCGGCGGACGGTGGATGAGGCAAGCCCATCGCCGTGCGATAATCCATTATTATCTAAGATGTTGCAACCCAAGGCTCGCGGCACTGTCGCCGGCGGGGTAGAATTGGCTATATTGGTATATGGCATGTCAAGACGCGGCCGAACTGCGTGGATCAGGTCAGCAGCCGGCCGGCGGGGTGGACCGTCTTCCCCATCGACGTCGAACGCGGCGTTCGGCGCAACTCCATGGAACAAGCGTCGCTCTCGGTCGTTAGTTCGCAAGCTCTGACCACGTTGTTCGGCGTGTGCGACCAGCATGTGCGGAAGCTGCGCACCGCGTTGGGCGTAAAGATCACGGCACGCGACGGTTGCGTGCAAATCGAGGGCGAGGGGCCCGCGGTGGCCCAAGCCACGGCCGTGCTCGAACAGTTGCAGGCGCTCGCCTCTCGGCATGGGACGATCGAGCCGGAGGACGTGCTGCGCGTGCTCGGTTCGGTGCAAGAGGGCGAGCCGTCGCCCGAGGCCGTGCCGATCGAAGTGTTCAAGGCGGGCAAAAAGATCCGCCCGAAAACGCCGGGGCAGGCTCGGTACGTCGATGCGATTCGCGGGCACGACGTAGTGTTTTGTTGCGGTCCGGCGGGCACGGGAAAAACCTATTTGGCTGTGGCCACCGCCATTGCCGCCCTGCGGCGCGACCGGGTGAAGAAGATCGTGCTGGTCCGCCCGGCGGTCGAGGCCGGCGAGAGCCTGGGCTTTTTGCCCGGCGACCTTCAGGCGAAGATCAATCCCTATCTCCGCCCGTTGATGGACGCCGTGCGCGACATGATCGACCACGAGGCGCTGAAGCGCTATACGGACGAGGAAGTGATCGAGGTGATTCCGCTGGCCTACATGCGGGGGCGAACGCTCAACGAGGCGTTCATCATTCTCGACGAGGCGCAGAACACCACCGTGGCGCAAATGAAGATGTTTCTGACCCGAATGGGCATGGGCTCGAAGATCGTCGTTTCCGGCGACATCACGCAGATCGACCTGCCCCATAAGAGCCGCAGCGGATTGGTCGATGCGCTGCAGCGGCTCGACGGGATCGAGGGAATCGCCACCGTCAAGTTGACTCGCGCGGACATCGTGCGGCACCCGTTGGTGCAGCGGATCGTCAATGCCTACGACGAGTCGCAGCCGCGGCGAAGCACCGGTCCGGCCCTGCGCCGGCGAGATGGGTAATCCGATGGCCGGCGGCGTACAACGACGAACGCGATCCGAACGGGTGGCCGCTCTGGAATTGCCTCCCGGGCAATGGGAGCGCGCGTGGGAGAATCTGTCGCGGCGCGATGTGCTGGGCCGCGTCGGGCTGGCCTTCCTGGCCGCCGCCCTGGTGGTCGGGCTGATCGGGGCCTGGGATCCGCCCTTCGCCTATCATGTGGGCGACGTGCCGTCGCGCGACATTATTTCGCGGGTTTCGTTTCAACGGGCCAATCCTGAGAAAACCTTGCTGGCGCGCCACCAGGCGGCCGCGCAGGTTCCCTATTGCTACACGCAGGATCCGCGACCGATCATCGAGCTGCGCAAAGAACTGCGCAACGCCGTGGCGCAACTGACCGCCGCCGAAAGCCTGGACAAAGCCGATCCGAAACTGCTGGAGATTTGGCGGCAATTCGAGGGAGAACCAGTCGAGGGCGGCGCGCCGCCCACCCCGGAAGACCGCGAATCTCGCTTCCGCCGCTTTCGCGAGCAGTTTGCCGGGCCGGAGAATTTGGCCCATTTGGATCGGGCCCTGGCGGTGGCCTTCGCCCCGTTCGAGCAGCGCGGGTTGCTCGATTCGCCCTCGGCCGAGTTGGGCCGCGGCAATCCCGACGAGGTGATCGTGCGCCCCCGCGGCGCGCCCGAGCCGCTGCTTCGCGTGAAGCTGGCCGAGGTGCTTTTGGGCGATAAGTCGGCCGTGCAGCAAAGCCTGCGCACGCATGTTCCGCCCGACGAAACCGCCGATCTGTTGTTCAACTGGGTCAAGCCCCGCCTCACGCCGACCCTTGACGTGGACTTGGAGCAAACGGCCGCCGCGCGGCAAAAAGCCAGCGAGGCCGTGCCCGAAGTCACCGACGTGTTCAAGGCTGGCCAGTTGTTGGTGGCGGCCCGCGATCCGAAGACCGGCCAGCCGATCCGGCTGTCGGCCGAGCAGATCGAACTGCTGCGGCTGGAAGACCAAGCGGCGCAGGTGCAGCGGACGGCGGGCGAGCAACTCGTTCGTGCGCTGACCGCCTTGGCGTTGATTTTCGTGATGTTCGTCTTGTGCGGCGTGTACATGCGCTATCGGCAGCGCGGGCCGCTCGATCGCGTGTCGCGATTGCTCACATTGATCGTTCTCGCCGCCGCCACGGTGGGCGCGGCCAAATTGCTCAGCGCCGACCCCTGGCGCGCAGAACTGATCCCGCTGCTGCTGTTCGGCATGACGATGTCGGTGGCTTACCGCCAAGAGTTGGCCCTGGTGGTCGTTACGGTCATCGCCGTCATCGTCACCTTGGCGGCCGGCCACGACTTGTACGAGTTCGCCCTGCTGATGTCGGTGACGACCGTGGGCGTGGTCAACGTGGGGCGGATTCGCACTCGGCGGAAGCTGATTTATGTGGGCTTGGCTTGCGGCGCGCTGGCGGCCGTTCTCGATGTCGCCATCGCGTTGCTGAACAATCATCCGTTGAACGTCTTTCTGTTGACTGATGCCGCTCGCATCGGCCTGTGGGGCTTGGCCGCCGGGTTCTTGATGACCGGATTGCTGCCGTTCATCGAACAGGTGTTCGGCGTGCTGACCGACTTGAGCTTGCTCGAACTGGGCGACGTTTCCCATCCGCTGCTGCAAGAGCTGGTTCGCCGAGCGCCGAGCACCTACAACCATTCGCTCACCGTCGGCTCGATTGCCGAGGCGGCAGCCGAAGCGATCGGCGCGCGCGGGCTATTCGTTCGCGTGGGAGCGTATTTTCACGACATCGGTAAAATGCTCAAGCCCGGCTACTTCGTCGAGAACCAGGGCGCCGAGGGCAGCCGCCACGAAGGGCTCGTGCCCGCCATGAGCACGCTGGTGATCATTGCGCATATCAAAGACGGCTCGGACTTGGCCCGCCAATACCGGTTGCCGCAGCCGATCATCGACCTGATCGTCCAGCACCACGGCACGACGCTGGTCGAGTATTTTTACGATCGCGCGCACGAGCGGAGCCAAACCGATCCCAACGGCGACGAGCCCGACGAAAACCTCTTCCGCTATCCCGGCCCGAAGCCGCAAACGAAAGAGGCCGCCGTGCTGATGTTGACCGACGCCGTGGAAAGCGCCAGCCGCACGCTGATCGATCCGGCCCCGGCGCGGATTGAAAGCCTGGTGCGATCGATCGCTGAACGACGGTTGCACGACGGGCAGTTCGACGAGAGCGGCCTGACGCTCCGCGAGCTGCGCACGATCGAAAAAAGCCTGGTGATGTCGCTGATTTCCATCTACCACGGACGAATCAAGTATCCCGAACCGCGTGGAGAGGCTCGCGGCGAGTCGCGCGGCGAGCCGGCTTCGCAACGGGCGGCGGGTGCGGCGGCGGAAGACCAGCACCAAAGCGACGTTGCGGCCGCGCCGGTCACCGCGCCCGCCGCCGCGCCCGCCGCGCGAAATTGATTCCATCAGAGGCGATCGACGGACTCCCATTCATGGCCATTCGAGCGAGCCGCGCCCCTCGGCGCCCGCCTGCCCCCGCCGCATCACCCTCGAAACCGATGGTGACGATCGTCAATCGGCAGCGCGCCGTGCCGGTTCCGCGTCTTGCGGTCGATCGCGGCGTGCGGTTGGCGCTCAGTCGCGGCGGCGTATCGCGCGGCGGCGTGAGTGTGGCGATCGTTGACGACGCGGAAATCGCCCGCGTCCACGGCCAATTCCTCAACGACCCGACGCCGACGGATTGCATCAGTTTCGTATTCGAATCGGGCGACGGATCGATCGACGGTGAAATCGTCGTCAGCGGCGAAACCGCGGCTGCCGCGGCCCGCCGTTTCAGCTGGACGGCCACCGACGAATTGCTGCTCTACGTCGTGCATGCCGCGCTGCATCTGGCCGGCTTCGACGATCAATCGCCCGCCCAGCGCCGCGCCATGCGACGGCAAGAACGCTTGGTGCTGGCCGAGCTTGGCGTTCGTCCGGCCGACGCTCAGCGCCGCGCGGCGCAGAAGCGTGCGGCGCACAACCGATCGGCGCGAAACCGCGCCGGTTCAAAGCGGCCGCCTTGAGAACCGAACGGCCCGCCTCTTCCGACCAAGCGATAGAACGGCGATCGCCCGCGCGGATGCCCCGGACCGTCGCCGTGCAGCGTGCGTTGAACCGCGGTGATTTGCGGCCGCAAGCCCAATCAGCCCGCGCCGACGCCGCGGTCGAAGGCGTCTTGATCGCGCTGGTAGAGGGCGAAAACCGACTCGAACACCCCACTGGGGATGCGCCACTGCGGTTCTTCATCGGAGTGGGCGTTGCAGTGCGCGGTCAGCACGCGAAACATGAACTTGAACAGATTTCGCGGCACACGCAATTGTTCGAAGGCCGAGATCAATCGCTGCCGATCTACGGGCGGCTCGAACCAGTCGAGCAGATGCGGATCGGACCCGGGCGCGGCGCAGGCCTTCAGTCGGGCGACGGCCAAGTCGTAAAGCGCTTGTCCGGTCCACGGCAAACCGCGAAGCATGTTCTGCTTGTCGAGTCGGGCGCGCTGGCGGAACTCCTGATCCTCGCGGTCGATCAGACGCTCCAATTCGATCGGCAGCAGGATCTTCAGCCCGAGTCCTTGGTGTTTGAGCAATTTGTTGTCGAGCAACGGCCAAACGAACGCCCGCATCAGGTCGGTGGCGCCGTTGATCAAGTAGGGCTCGTCGACGCGATCGACCACGACGACGACGCCGGCGACATCCATCGCCCGAAGCACGCCCTGCAACTTGGCCAGCAGTTCGTAGCGGTCGTCGGTTCGGGGCTGGGTGGGCAGCGGGCGGCCGACCGTGTTCCGCCGCCCGAGCCGATTGAGCATGCGCCGCAGCATTCCGACCGGCTGCTTCAAACAGCGCGTGTTGCCGGCGATGCGCCATGCCTGATAGGCGCCGCGGGCGAAGTTCCACAGGCGGGGCAGCCAGCCGGCAGCGGCCGCCGCGTAGGGCCAAGGAGTCAACAGCAACGACCACCATCCGCCCAGCGCCACGGCCGCCAGAACCGCCGCCGAAACGCCGGCGCCCACGGCCCAGTCCCAATACGATTCCCATAGCTTCAGCCCCAAAGCGATGCGAAGCCGGTTGAAGCGATCGTCGCGGTTTTCGGCAGTGGATTGATCGTAGCAAGCCGCCAGCAAAAGGAAGTCGCGTTTCTCCGACGGCGAGAGGCGATCGAGCGGCAGCGGCTCGTCGCGCGAGGCGGGATGCCTCGCCTGCGTCACTCGAAGCGCCCGATCGACCAATTGAGTAACCGCCAGCGAGAGCATGGCATCCATGTGATCCCAAAGCCGCCATTGGGCCAAGGTGCGGTCGATGCGCCGGTTGAGCCAGCCCATCTGCTCGCGAAAGCGATCGAGGAACGGGTTGAAATCGTCGTAGGGAACCAGCAACACCTGCGTGTGCGGGTTGTCGGCGTTGTGATCGGTCAGTTGCCGGGCGATTTGCAGGCGGAGCGCCGTTTTGCCCGAACCTTTCTCGCCGAAAACCACGGCGGTGGAGGGTTCGCGGGGATCGCCGTAGATCTTGTCCCAGGCCGGATGACGCACACTGGTCAAACAACCGGTTTTGAAGACCAAGTCGGTTTGCGCGTCTTCGTCGGCGAAGGGATTAGCCGCCAGTCCGTGCTGTTGGAGAAACTGCTGGATCTTCATGGGTCCGCCGATGATGGTAAGGTGTCGCCGAGGCCGCTGCGGGCCGAATGATCAGCAATCAACTTCCCCGCGACCGCGGCCGTTGCCCGAGGAAGCGCTGTGGGCCGACGTGCGATCGTCCTTCGCCGGGTCGAGGCGCCGCGTCCGCCATCGGCCGACGCGATTGAAACTCTTGCCGCCGCCGTGCGCCTGGGAGCGATGCGCCGTCGCCGAGCACGTCTCTCCCGTCAGCCGCCCGAGGGCGCGGCCGGCGGCGCAGGCGCCGAGCCGTCGGTTGCCGGCGGAGTCGGCGGTACGGCAGGGGGCGCCGGTGTGGGCGGCCCACTCGGCGGCGCTGCCCCGCCCGGCGTCGTTGGCCCGGCTGGTGTTGCTGCCGGCGGGCGAGCGCCTCCACCCGGGGCAGCGGCCGGCGGGCGATTCGTTCCGCTTGGGGCCGCTGCCGGTGGTTTCGGACTATCGCTCGGCCCAGGCTGGCCGCCGTCCTTCGTGAGCACCACGTAGAAAACGACCCCCAGCACGATGACCGCAACGGCCAACACTACAACCAGAGCAAGCTGAAGCGTGCTGTTCGAGCGACGGGGCAAAACCACCTTCGTGCCCGAGGCCAAGGCCCCTCGGCTCGTCTCGACTCCCAGCGCAGCGAAGGGACTGAGTTGCGCCGCCGGGTTGAGTTGCGGGAAGACCTCCGCAGCCGTCCTCCAATCGCGCCAGCCTTCGCGCCAAACGAGTGAATCGCCGGCGATCCGATTCTCGGCCAACCATTGACGCATGGCGTCGGGACCGGCCGGTCCATACTGCCCGCCCGCTGCCGGACGAACATACCAGACCGCGGCGCCGGCTTCGATCAAAGGATCCGTCACGGCCGCCGCCGGAAGGGTTGCCGCCGGCGACATTGCGGCCGAAGCCAGCCCCCCCGCTGCCGCTCCCGCTGGAGCCGCCGCACCGCCCACGGCAGCCATCGGCGCAGCAGTCCCGGCCACCGGGCCAGCGCCCATCGGATTCAACCCCGCTGCGGCATAAGAAGCGTAAGGATCGACGGCCGGCGAGCCGGCAGCACCGATCGGCGTTGTGCCGACGCCGGCGATTGCGGCCGGATCGGTTGCCACTGACGACGGATGGATCGGCGATGGCGACGCGGCAACGGCTGAAGGATTCACGTTGGCATGCGCGGCCACATCGGCGTGAGCTGCGCCGCCGGAATAAAGAGAACCTCCCATCGGCCCCATAGGCGCCGAGGCATATCCCCCGGCCGCAGGCGAAGCGGCCCCGGGCAACGTCGGGGCCGTGGCGGGCGTTCCGCTTGCGGGCCACGCAGGCGCCGCCTGATAGCCCGGCGCCGCTGGTATTGTGGGATCTTTTGCCGGCGAAACCCCGCCGGGTGCGCCCGGAACACCGGGAACCGCCATCGGCGCGCCGGGAAGGGGGATGCCCGAGGGGCCTTGGCCCGCCAGGGCCGCCTCTCCCATGGCTGCGGCCGCCTGCATTTCTTCGCGCGTGCTCGGACGGGTGCTTTGCAAGGGAATCTGGATTTTTGCTCCGCAGTAGGGACAGATGCCGCGTCGGCCCGCCTGAAACTCCTTCACATTGAGTTTGTGCCCATTGGGGCAGTAGAAGCGGATTCCCATGTCCTACGACTCCGTGCCGGTCGTCGCACTGAATAGAAACAACACCCAGAAAGCCGCAACGGACGCCCAGCGACGGCGAGGGCGCGGGCATTTCGTCTGCGTCGCTTCCGGTCGTTTGTGGTTTTGCTCGGGAGGTCCGGCCGTCGTGCGGAAATCGCAACGCCCTTGGCCACCATAGGTTTATTATAGCTTCAGGCCAAAGCGACTGGAAAGCGAAAGCTGAGGAGATTCGGCGCTGTCAACCGCCACTGTCCGCCCGAAAACCCACCGATCGCGGCCTTATTGGTTCCCGCGGCAAACAACCCCACCGCCTCCATCCATCGGTTCCCACCGCCCGCTTCCACCACTGGGGCAAACAACCCCATTTGGGCCCGCCGCACCAACGAGCCGGCTTATTTAGGGCCTTTAGGCAGATTGAGCAGGGACGATGGAATAGATCAGCAGGGCGCAGCCCGACTGCTCGTTGCTCGGGCGGATCGCAAGCGCGCCGCGATGAATACTGGCCATTTGATGCCCAGAATGCCAACCCAACGGGGGCGAGCAACCACCCGGCCGTCTTCTGCCGAGAAGAGGCGAAGAGTCGATCCTCTGACAATCGCACCGTCGCTCTGCCGAACAATCGGGCATGCAAGGCAAGCGGTTTGGCTGAAAGAACCGGCGTTGCGTCGTTTTGCCGAAAATCTCTACAATCGTCGCTAAACAGAGATGCACTCTGTGGAGGAAAGCGGAAGCCGACGCAACGAAGCGGGCGAATGCGCGTTTCGCACGATCGAGCTGCCTTTCTTTTCCGAGGTTTGATTAGGTTCGCTCGATATCTCGGCCGTTTGCATTTGTTCTGCGCCTTCGAACCGAGCTATTGAGCGCGCAGGGGCCGGCGATTGCGCGACTCTTCATCGTTCAAGGCGACGGAGAGGCAGCCGATTCGTTTCGATGATCTCGCTGAGGATGTTCGTGCGGTGAACGTGCTTCTGGTCCGGCTCAGCGCCATCGGCGACGTGGTTCACACCGCGCCGCTGGCCTGCGCGCTGAAAGACCACTTGCCCGATGTCCAAATTACCTGGGTGGCCGAACGGCCCGGGGGCGAATTGCTCGTCGGGCATCGGGCCATCGACGAGCTGATCTTGCTGCCGCGGCGATTCCTTCGCTCGCCGGGCGAAATGCTTCGGCTTGTGCGCCGCTTGCGGCAGATCGGCCCGCAGGTGGCGATCGACGCCCAGGGATTGACCAAAAGCGCACTGGTATGCCGGCTGAGCGGCGCGAAGCGGCGCATCGGTTTCGGCCGACCCTGGGGCCGCGAGATCAGCCGCTGGCTGAACAACCAGTGTGTGGACACGCATTCGGTGCATGCCGTGTTGCGGAACCTGGAACTGCTCCGGCCGTTGGGCATCGAGTCGCCCCAGGTCCGCTTCGACCTGCCGGAGCTGCCCGCCGAGACGGCCTTCGCCGAAGAACTGATCGCGCAGCTCGGGCTTTCGCCCCAAGTGATGAGCGACCTGCCGTGTGCCACTGCCGGCTTGTCCGGCAGTGCAAACTGTTTGGGTGCGACTGCGGGCTCGTCCAAAAGTGCGGACCACTTGGGTGCCACGGCCGGCTTGTCCGGCAGTGCGAGCCGGGCAGTGAGCACTGCCACCGTCTCCTGCGGCAGTTCAGCCCGCAACGATCGGAATGCCGGAAACTCAATCGAATCAACCGGCGATGAGGCCCTTCACGCTTCGTCGAGCGATTCGCGCGGCCGACCTTTCAGCCCGACCCGAACAAAGGGCGATTATGCCATGATCACCGCCGGGGCCGGCTGGGAATCGAAGCGTTGGCCGGCCGAACGCTTTGCCGCGGTGGCCCGCCACTTGGCCTTGCACCATGGCGTGCGCGTGCTGCTGATTTGGGGCAACGAGGCCGAGCGGGCGTTGGCCGAGCGTGTGGCTCGCTCGTCGGGCGTAGTCGAAGTGCAGCCCGCCCCAAGGCTCACTCTGCCGCAACTGGCGGCCGTGGCGCGCCGTGCGCAACTGTTTGTCGGAGGCGACACCGGCCCGCTGCACATCGCCGCGGCCGTCGATACCCCCTGCGTCGGGCTTTATGGCCCATGGCCTGCGGCCGGGCACGGCCCGTTCGGTCCGAAGCACATCGCCGTGCAAGTGGAATACCTCGAAGGCTCGACCCGCCAGCGCCGCCGAGCGTCGCGCCGCTACATCGAGTCGATCACGGTCGAGGCGGTTTGCGACGCCTGCGACCGCATCCTTCAACCCAACACTGTTAGCCGTAGCCGATAGGAATCGCCGATCATGTCCTCCACGCTCGACATCGCCGCCCGTTCGCAGCCGACCGCAACCTCTTGGTGGGCGCGTTGCGCCGGCCGAGCGGTGTGCGGCGGGCTGGGCGCGGTCTATCAGATCGGTCTGCCCGCCTTTCCGCCGCTGGTCCGCATTGAAACCACCAACGCCTGCAACGCGCAGTGCATCATCTGCCCGCACCGCCGCTCGCAAAGGCCGGCCGCGCGGATGAGCGACGAACTCTACGCGCACATCATCGACCAATGCGCCCGCGGCGGCTGCCGCGAAGTGCATCTGCACAATTTCGGCGAACCGCTGTTGGATCGCCGCTTGCCGGAGCGCGTGGCCCTGGCCAAACAGCGCGGCATCGGCAAAGTGAAGATTTTCACCAACGGTTCGCTGCTTACCGAAGAGCGGTCGGCCGCGTTGATCGAGGCCGGGCTCGACGAGATCAAGATCAGCTTCGACGGGGCCACGGCCGAGGAATTCGAGCGCATCCGCACGCCGCTGAAGTTCGACACCGTGGTCGAAAACGTCCGGCGGCTGGTCGAGCTGCGCAACCGGCGCGGCGCGGCGCTGCGCATCTTGGTGGCCTGTTGCAGCACCCAAGACAAGCAATCGACGATGAAGCTGTTGGAGGATTCGGTCGATGGGTTCTCCTTCGGGCGGATCCACAACTGGTCGGAGGACCAGTGCGGTCGGCCGCGCTCGCAGGTGCGCAAGCCCTGCTCGCGGTTGTGGCGCACGATGACCATCCTTAGCAACGGGGCGGTCGCGCTGTGCTGCCTCGACTACGACGGCCGATGCCTGCTCGGCCATGTCGATGAGCGAACGTCGCTGGCCGACCTTTGGCGGGGCGAGGCCTACGCCCGCGTCCGCCGTCTGCACCACCTGGGCCGCCAAAACGAAATCGACCTGTGCCGCGGCTGCTCGAAGGCCTTCGTGTGAGTTGGTTCACAGCGATCTTGTGCCCGATAAAAAGGGGTCCGCCATGGACAACACTCTGCTCGTCGTGTTGATCGTTTGTGCCGCGGTGGTTTCGGCCCTATTGATCGCCGGGTTCGTGGTATTTTTGCTCTATCTGCTCAGCAAGGGCGGCTGGGGGCGATTGAAGCAGCGCTATCGGGTCGAACAGCCGCCCGGGGGTACGGTCATTCGGCGGCAAACGGTCAAGATCGGCATGGTGACGTTCAAGCAATGCGTTACCGTCGGTATCGCCGACGAGGGCCTGTATCTGGCGATGTGGCGCACCACCGTGCTCATTCCGTGGAGCGAGCTTTCGGCGGCCGGCGAAACGACGCTCTTTTGGCGGCGCGTGCCCGTGCTGGGTGTGGGGCAACCGCCGATCACCACCCTCACTTTCGAGCACGGGCTGATCGAGAAGATGCAGGCCCACTTCGCCGCCTGACGGGCACAGGCCGAAGATCGAGGGCGTTTCTTCCCGGCGCGGCAGCCTTCGTTGCTTCCCGGTGAAAGGGCGGGCAGAGCATCCCGCAAGGCAATAATCGCGCAACGTCTCCAAGATGCCGCATCACGCGCGTTGGATGGAACGAGCGGATCGTTCCATCGTTGTTGGACGCTGCTGCGCGGGCAGCGAATCCGATGCTCTGCCGCGAACTCGAAGCGACACCTGCGGAGCCTCAAAGGCGGCCGGCCGCGGCAAAAAGCGTCGGCCCGTGGAAGCCGGCTTGCCTGCAAAGCGCTAAACAGCCGCCGGGCCATCGATTGAAGGTGCGGCTGGGGCGGCGACGGCTGGGGCGCTCGATGCCGCCCAAATCCCTTCGAGCCGCGAGAACCAGCCGGGCAGCATTCCGTAACTGAAGAACGCTTGGCCGGCTATCAGCCCAAGGGCAACCGCAGCAAGCACATCGCTGGCGAAATGACAGCCCGAATCGATCCGTTGCAAGGCGACGCCGATGCCCAGGGCCCAGAACAGCGGGCGGCCGGCCGGGTAGAGTCGGCCCATCGCATAGGCCAACGCAATGGCTGCGCCCGTATGAGCCGAAGGAAAACTCTGTTGGGCGAATCCGCCCCCGCTGGGAAACCACCCGCCGAAGGTGTCCCACACATGCGCCGTGTCCGTAAAACAAAACCGCAGCGGGCGGGTTCGAGCGAGAAGCAGCTTGCACAGGTTGGCCGCCATGCCGCCAGCGGCCGTGCAAAGCACTACCCGCGGCAACAGCCAGCGGCGCGAGGGGTCGAGCAGGAAAACGGCGACGACCACCAACGCCGCCCCGCTGCCATGCCCGAACGGCTCGCACGAATTGAGCAAGCGGCGGATCGACCCGGGGCAGTGCTCGCCGAGGCACCACCGGGCCAGGTCCAAATCGATGCTCAGCGCCGCAACGGCGGCCAGCAGAACGACGCCGGGCGCGATCCACCCGCGCCATCCCCACGGAGGCGCGTTCCACAAGGCCGATTCGTTCGGTTTCGTATTCACGGCGATGGCAAAGGCTCGCTGTTGTTCGCGGTGATCGGAAAGCCCAACGCCCTTTCGGCAGCGCGGGCCGCCAAAGCACAACGATCGTCGGGATTCTCGCCCGATAAGGAGAAGAGCGGTCGAAGCCGCGCTCGCCTTGCCTTAGGGCGCGGCGGGCGTCACTCGTCGGCGTAAACCCGCGTGCTTTCTTCTTTGACGACCGGCGTTTGCATGTCGTCGGTCGTCAATTGGACCCGCGCACGCAGATCGCCGGGACGCAGGGCCTGCACGCGCACGCGATAGACGGCATCGGCCTTGGGAGCCAGCCGCGCCAAGGGCTCGAAGACAACCTGGTTGCCCTCGATGGCGTAGCGGCTCGGCCCGTCGGCGGCCAGCGGTTTCATTTCCACCGGCAGTTGCACGTTGAGCCGCACATTGCCGGCCGCCTTCGACCCCTGATTGACCACGCGAATCTCATACGTCGTTTCCCCGTTGACTTCCACCGGGTCGATCGTGTCGGCCGGTTGGAAGTGGATCGCCGCAAGACCTTCGATCAGTACGGGCTGTTCTTTCTCGGCTGTTGCGCCGCGCTCGGCCGCGGTGCGGAGCTTCAAAGTGTGTTGCCCGGCCTCGACCGGCAGAGTCACCAGTTCCACGGCGCCGGTTTCGTTGACGGGCAACTCTTCCAGCCGCCAAACGACGGTTCGCGACGCCTCGTCGTAATAGCCGGCGTTGTTCGCGCTGACGAACTTCAGCCCCGGCGGCAACTGGGCCAGCAGCTCGACCTTTCGGGCGGGCGCCGTACCCGGATTGTGCAGCGAAACCTGATAACTCGCCTCGCGTTCGAGGTAACGTTTCTTCGGCCCATCGAGCGCCAGCACCAATTGCGGCGCAGTAACTTCGACCTGTTTCCGCGCTTCGGCCCGCAAATTGCCCTCGCCGCGCACGCCCAAAATGTTGACCGCCTGCCCGGGGCGAACGGCGGTCAGGGCCAGATCGAGCTGGCGGGTTTCGCCGGGGCGGAGCGAGCCGATTTCGTGCTCCAAATCGGCGCCGGCCGGATGCTGCAATCCGGCGGGCAGATGGGCTTCGATCACCACGCCCGAGGCCGCGCCGCTGCCCGTGTTCGATACGGTGATCTGCATCACCACCTGATCGCCGATCAACACGCGGTCGGCCACGGCGGCGTCGATCGTCAGTTGCGGTTTGGTGGCGATGCTCCGCGCCGTCGCCTCGACGGCGAAATGCACCGTCGCCGTGCTGCCCAGTTCGCCTTCCGCCACGGGCATCAGTTGCAGCTCGACGCTCACCTCGTCGCCGGGCTTCATCGCGCCCAGGGCCCAAACCACTTCGCCGTTCACTCCGCGGTTCGCCCGCGGGGTAGTTGACAGCAGCCGCATGCCTTTGGGCACCGTGTCGCGGATCTCCACGCCGGCGGCCGGCACCGGTCCAACGTTGCGCACGGCAATGCGATAGACGGCCGGCTTGCCCACTTGCACCTCGGCCGGCGCGAACTTCTGCAACTGGAGCTGCGGGGCTTGAAGCCCTTCGAGCTGTTTGCCGCCAGGCCGACCCGTGCCTTCGTCGCCCGTCGCCCCGCCAGCGTTCAGTTCCCCGCCCGGATCGCGGAGAACCGGGGCGCCCGTACCCGGTGGTCCAGCCGGCGCGCCGGGCGTCCGGGCGGGCACAGCCGAGGGCAAAAGACGTTCGTGGCCGGGCATCGGCGGGATGTCGCCCGAGGGAATCTCACCGCCGGCTGGCGGATCGGGCAATTGCCGGTCGGCCGAAGGGGAGTCGGTTCGCGCCCCCGGCATCGGGCCGGCCGCCAATTCGCCCGGCAAAACGCCCGGCGCGCCCGGATCGTTGGTCGGCATCATTCCCGCAGCACCGGGATCCAATTGCCGCGGGTCGGTATTGGTCGCCGCCGTGGTGTTCGAAACCGCCACCGCCGGCGCATTCCGCGGCGGAGCGGAAAGCTGGTGTGGCGCAGAGCCGGGTTGGTTCCCGGCCGCCTCGCTCTGCCTGCCGGTTCGCACGGCTGCCCGCGACGACGCCCCTTCGACCGAGCCGTGGAATTGCGGCGGCGTGTACGGCTCAATCGCTTTGCTCGGCTGGGCCGACGAGGGCAGCGGGCGCGGCTCGAGTGCGGGGCCGGTCATCGGCGCGGGGCCCGCGGCAATCGCGGTCCCGCCTGATGCATCATCGGTGGGTTGGTCCATAGGGACATTGGCCGAGACGGGTCGGGCGAACGGGTCGCGCATGGCCGAGCTTGGGGTCGTACGCAGCGGGTTGGCGGCCGTTGCTCCTGCGGGCCGCATCGGCGCCGCCTCGCCCGCCACGGCGGGATTTTCCGCTTGCCGCTGCGATTGGATGAGGGCCAATGCGGCGAAGATCGAAACCGTGGCCACGGCAGCCAAACTCAAACCCCAGCGTTTCATGGCGGTCGTCTCCCGAATCCATTCGGGCCAAAGGATTTAGCAAGGGTCGAAAGAGCAACGCACTAAATAAAGTGGCCCGCAACGGGCCGCCGCGCGGTGCAAGCCCACGCGTCAAGTCTGCGTTGTTCTTCCGAGGGTCAACGTATCGGATCAGCCCGTCCTGTGGCGGTGATCTTTACGGGTCGTCGAAAACCGACAATTCTTCGGAGGGTTCCAGCGATAGGCGTCGCTACGGAAACCTCGCGCCGAGGAAAAATGCCGCGTTTATCTACCAAGTTGACCAAACCGGGGCAATGGCAATTTGGGAAGATTCGGCGCAGTGTCGGAGCTTCTCGGCCGTTTGATCGGGCCAGCCATGCACCCGGGCGACCGGCCCCGAGAAAGCGCAGCCCCCCCCATTGAGAAGGGGCAATTTTTGGCAGCCTTGCCTACGCAACTTCTTTTTCTTGCGAGACTTGCCCCGATTTCTTGACAACAGCAATGGCCACGATTACGGTAGAGTCTGAGCAGTTTGCCCCGTTCGTCTCGAACGGCTTTGCCGCTAGCTCGTCACCGTGCAATTGCGCCCCGATGGGCAAGGCCGGGCGGGGAACACAAGTCAGCGACGAGCGCTGGGCGGGCGGCACCTGTTCCACTTATTCCGTTTTGCTTTGCGATCCTGGCCCTTGCTACCTCACGAGGCGTTTCTCTGACTTCGGCCGCGAACAGGCCTCGGGCGGATCGAGTCGGCAGCGTCGGCTCGGGTTCCGTCGCCGCTGGTCGTTCGAGTCCGCCGGCCTGTTGGCTCTCCTCCGGCGTTTGTCGAGCGAACTGTTGAAGTTTCGTTCTTCGACATCGCGTGGGGCGCCCCCCGACGGCATCTTACTGGTTGTGGCGGCAACCCCAGTTGCGGCCACCAGCGCGTCGAAGTCGCTTCGTGACATCAATCGCCTGCTCGGGAGAATCCCATGATGGCTTTCCGTCTCGATTTCGTTCGTCGTTGGTCGATTGCGGCCTTGGGCATCGCCGCCTTGTCGTGGTGCTCGGTGGCCGGCGGTTCGTTTATTGTGATCGACGGCTTCGACGACGGCGGACGCACCAACGGGGCCGACCCGCTCGACATCGCCTGGTATCGGACAGTCAACACCGGATCGCTCGACGTGTTCTATGATTCGGGCGCGATGAACAGCAACGTGCTGCGGTTCACACCCAACCTCACGTTTGTCGCCGCCGTGGGCGTGCTGCCGACAACATTCTCGCTCGACAACGTAGGCGACTACATCGAGCTGTCGTTCGATTTCCGCTATCTCTCCACCCCGGGCAGCCAAACCAGCGGCTTGCGTTGGGGTATTTACAACGATGCCAGCACCCCGGCAACTGCCGACGACACCTCGTCGGCCGATCCAAATAGCCTAGCCTACAACCACGCGTCGAAGAACGACTTCGGCTACTACTTCAATCTTTCGACCGGCACCGGGTCGACGGCCCACCAACTTTGGCGCGAGAGCGGCGGAACCGGCAGCATCACCGCCGGCACCGACCGGTTCCAGATCGGCGGGAACGAAACCACGCTGCCCAAAGTGGCCAACACCGCGGTGCATAGCGGGTTCCTGAGGATCACGAAGACTGCTGCGGGCGTCAACCTCAAAGCTGGCGTTGACAACACCACCTACTTCGACCAGGAAACGACGAGCACGGTTTACACGTCGTTCAACGGCATCGCCTTCGGCAACGCCGCGAACAACCAGGTGATCTATTTTGACAACGTCCGGGTCGAGGCAGTGCCCGAGCCCGGCATGTTGCTTCCCGCCCTGCTGGCATTGGCCGGCCTTGTCTATTACGCGGTCGGCCGCAAGTCGCGCTGATCGGCCGAGCGACGGAAGATTGCGCCTCGACATGCCGGCAGCCGAACGCCCGCGCGGCAAGCGGGCTGTCGCCCTTCGAGGCGTCTTGCGACCCCCAAGCGAGCGTGCGACAATGCCGGGGTGGTTTCCGCTTGGCGTTTCACCCGAAGGGTTTCCCGATGAAGCTCGAACCTCTGGGCGACAAAGTGATTGTCCGGCGCATCGAAGCCGAGGCGACGACGGCCGGAGGAATCGTTTTGCCCGAGTCGGCCCGAGAGAAGCCCCGGCAGGGCAAGGTGCTTTCCGTCGGCGACGGTGTACTGCGGCCCTCGGGCGTGCGGGCGAGTCCCCAAGTGGCTGAAGGCGATGTGGTTCTTTTCGGGCCGTACTCGGGCAGCGAAGTCACCATTGATGGACTGCCGGTGGTGATCCTCTCGGAGAGCGAAATCCTAGCGATCATCGACCCCGCCTGACCGCGCAGCCGGTTGAAACGGGGCGATCGCCCGGCACCGCGGTCCCGGCGCCAAGCCGGCGACGCAGGCCCTGGGCAATGCCTGTTCGGTCACCAGGCGAAGGCGCAACCGGTTCTGCGCATGCGTGTTCGGTCGGCGGAGGTGCAAACCGTTCGCCTTCGGGCCCACCAACGCCCGGAGAAGCAGCGCGATTTGCCCCGGCGGACCGCGGGGCGTAGAGTGTTAGTAAGTGCGTTGTGATTCGATTGTTGCGTCGCGACGGCGCGCTCGCATCGGCGGCAGGGTGCGATAGCGCGGGCTGGACGGCGCTCTCGACGGGTCGGCATGAGAGCCAACAAGCGGCCGCAGCGATCGGCCCTGCCCCTCGCGGGCGAGGGTCGTTTGCGGCGGTGGTGGCGGTGTTCTCGGACCGACCGCAGAGAGCTTTCCAACCGCGGGTCGCTCGGCTGTTTCCACGATTTGCGAGGTTGCTTGAACGAGGTGAGACAATGAGAACGAATCGAACAGGTCTGATGTCGTGCGCGGTTGCGTTGATCATGGCGGTCGCCGCAAATGCCCTGGCGGCCGACCCGGCGGCGACGGCCAAGACCCAAGTTGATCCGCAACAGCTCCAAAAGGTGGTCGAACGCGGCATCGAGTTCCTGACGACCAAGGGTCAAGCCGCCGACGGTTCCTACTCGGCCCCGGTGGGCGTGGGCGTGACGTGCTTGGCCACCACCGCGTTGTTGCGCCACGGCCGCGGGCCCGACGATCCGGCCGTGGCCAAGAGCCTCAAGTTGATGGAATCGTACGTTCAGCCCGACGGCGGCATCTATGTTAAAGACAGCTTCGTGAAGAACTACGAAACCGGATTGGCGCTGCTGCTGTTCAAAGAGGCCAACGCCGACAAGCGGTACGACGCCTTGATCAAGCGGGCCGACGGGTTCCTCAAAGGCATTCAATGGAACGAAGAAGAAGGCCACGACAAGAGCAGCTTCTACTACGGCGGCGCCGGCTACGGCCGAAAGGCCCGCCCCGACCTGTCGAACACGTCGTTCTTGATCGAGGCGCTTCGGGCGGCGGGCAACGGGCCGGACGATCCGAACATCCAAATGGCGTTGATCTTCGTTTCGCGGACGCAGAACCTGGAAACGGAACACAACACCACGCCCTTTGCCGCCAAGAACCCTGACGGCGGTTTCTACTACACCCCGGCGGCAGACGGCGAAAGCTTCGCCGGCACCACGCCCGAAGGCGGCTTGCGCAGCTACGGATCGATGACCTACGCCGGGCTGAAGAGCCTGATCTACGCCGGCCTGACGCGCGACGATCCCCGCGTGAAGGCCGCCGTAACCTGGATCCGCCGGCACTACACCCTCAAAGAGAACCCGGGGCTGGGCCAACAGGGGCTGTTCTACTACTACCACACCTTCGCAAAAACGCTCGACGTGCTGGGCGAAGATCCGCTGAAAGACGATCAGGGCGCCGAACGCTATTGGCGGGTCGAACTGCTCGATCGCCTCAGCGAACTGCAACGCGAAGACGGTTCGTGGATCAATTCCGAAAAGCGCTGGATGGAAGACGACCCGAACCTGGTGACTGCCTACGCGCTGCTGGCCTTGTCGTATTGCCGGCCGTCGGCAGGCGCAAGCAAGTAGCTGCCGCCCGAATGGACGGACCATTCGCCCTCGCATCGCCGCTGCCGATCGGCCGTTTGTGCGCCGCATCGGCCGCGGCCTAGGGGCGCACCGCCTGGTTCCAGAGGATCGCGTCCGTGATGGTTCTTCGCATCGCCCGATCCCATCGGTGGTTGATCGCACTGATCTGGGCCGCAGCGATTGTTGCGGGCGGCCGGGCGGAAGCGCTTGCGCAAACGGTCGTGGCGCGGAAGTTCCGCGAAACGCCGCTGGCCCCGATGTCGGACGAGCTTCGAGCGTCGTCAATCGTCAGCGCCGATGCGCGGCACATTGCCTACATTCGGCGGACGGACTCGGGCGAAGCGGCCGTATTCGACGGCCGCGAAGAGCCGGCCTACGACCAACTGGCGGCCCTCGCCTTTAGTCCCGACGGCAAGCATCGGGCGTATGCCGCGCGGCGCGGTTCGTCGTGGCGCGTGGTGGTCAACGGCCGCGAACAGCCCGAGTTCGACCGCGTTGGCCCGCCCGTGTTCGCGCCGGGCAGCAAGCGGCTGGCCTACGTGGCTCGGCCGAAGGGGACGGAGTCGCGCGTGGTGGTCGAGGCGCCCGGCGGCAACGGCAAACCCTACGAAGAGATCTTCGAAGGCGCGTTGACCTTCAGCCCCGACGGCGCTCGCCTGGCCTACGGGGCCCTCCGCGACGGGCGTTGGTATGTCGTCGATCAGGGCCGCGAGTTCGGTCCGTACGACTACCTGGGCTCGGCCACCGGCTTGGTCTTTTCGCCCGATGGCAAGCGCCTGGCCTGGGCCGCCCTCACCGGGAAGCAATGGCGACTGGTGGTTGAAGGGGAAGCCGGCCCGGCCTACGACAACTTGGCCGAGGTCGTCTTCAGCGGCGACGGGCGGCGCATCGCCTATGCCGCCCAACGCGGCGATCAATGGATGGCCGTTGTGGACAACGCCGAAGGGCCCCCGCACCGGGCGATTGCCGAGGGGATGATGGCCTTCAGCCCCGGCGGCGGCTGGCTGGCCTACGTGGCCCAAACCGATGAACAATGGCAGATCATCGTCGGCCGGCAACGTTGGAAATCGTTCGATTCCGTGCGGCAAATTCTCTTCAGCCCCGACAACAAGCGGCTGGCCGGCGTTGTCGTTTCCGGCGGCGCCGAGTTGGTGGTGGTCAATAATCGCGAGGGGCGGATCTTCGACCGCGTCGGCGGCGGCACGCTGGCCTTCTCGCCCGACGGTTCGCGGCTGGGCTACATTGCCAAGGCCGGGCGCAACACCTTCGCGGTGGTCGAAGGCGCGCGACTGCCCCGATACGACATGGCCGGCTATCTGACCTTCAGTCCCAACGGCCGCGCAGTCTATGCCGCCACGCGCGGCGAGAAGGCGTTCACCGTGGTCGAAGATCAAGAGGCCGCCCATCACTACCAAGAAATCTGGACATCGCCCAACGCCAAACTGAACTTCGACGATCCCCAACGATTCCACTATCTCGGTCTGAAGCAAGGGCAGATCTTCCTCGTCGAGGAGGAATTGAGCCGATAACCGCCCGCCGGTGCCGCATCGGGCCGCCGGCTCTGTTGCTTGAGCCCTTGCCCTTGTTCTCGGCGGGCTGGTCGATTGGACCGAGTCGCGTCGAACGAAGAATCGCTGTAACCGTCACGATCGGCAGCGGATAGTCGATGACGGGCTTTCGGTGCGCCCCAACGGGAACGACGAATCGGTGCAATCGCCACTGTCGGCAACACCGTTTGGGGAAGGTCGCCCTGTCGGTTCGACTCTCGGCGTCTCAGCGAGCTAGGGTTCATTAGTCGGCACACGTTTCAAGCCCATCTCTTCTTTCCCCGGGGCGTTTGCCGACCGCGCCCGGGAAATCCGATTCGGGGGGATCCATGCACGATTCAAATTCTGCTGCGCTGGCGGAGAACTCTAGTGTTGCATCGAAGTGGTCGACGGTTTTTGCCGATGTGATTGCGACGTCGATCGGTGTGGGATTGTACGTGGTTGTCTTCCACAACACGCTGACCGGACTGCTCATTGCCGCGCTGATTTCCCTCGTGACGGCCGCGCTGCTGCGGTTGGTTCTCAACTCGTTGGCGGGCAATCAATCCAACGCCTTGCGCGTGGAACTCGTGGCCGAGCCCGCGCCGGCGCCGTCGGCGATCGACCAACAGCGCTCAGTCCCGGTTGTTGACGGCGCTTCGCCGGAAAACGGCGACGAACGGCTCGCAATGCTCACGCGAGTGCTCAACCATCACTCGGCGCGGATTCGTCACGGGCAAGTGTATTTCGCCCCGAACATTCCCGCCAACAAGCTGCAAAACGCGATTGCGAAATTCGCTCCGCTCGCGCCCGGCGAAAGGCCGTTGCTGTTGATCGACAACACGGTTTTCGGCAGCGCCAAAGACGGCCTGCTGATGACCGACGTTGCGCTCTACGCGCACAACCCGCTCGAAGCGCCTCAACGCCTCCGACTCGATCAAGTCGAGACGGCGCATTGGACCGACCATCGCCTCTGCGGCGAGCTCTCGTTGAACGGCACGAAGTTCTTCGAGTGCAGCGTCGTTCCCCGCGACGTGATGCGCGCGGTCCCGCTCATGCTCAATGACATTGCCAAGGAGTTGCAGCCCGATCGCTTCGTCGATCAAGAACAGTCGATCGTCGAAAAGCTTAGGGAGTTGAAAGGCCTTGTTGATGAAGGAATCCTCAACGCGGAGGAGTTCGAGACGAAGAAGAAACGGCTCCTGCAACGGCCATAACCATCATCAGCCGGCCGCAGTTGCCCATCCGCGTTTCGGCGAACAACACCGGGCATTCGACACCGGAGGGCATGATCGCGCGATTCACTCGGCGCAAAGCGTTCGGCGCACTGCGCCGGCACAAGCAATGGGCAAAGCAGCCACGGGCCGAGCGAATCGCTCGCAGGATGTGCAATCGGCGGTCAAGCCGCTTTCCATCCTTGGCAGTCCTATTTCTCGGCAGCTCCCAGGCCGCTGAGCCGATGCTCTTTGACCACGCGCCAGGCGGTTCGCGCGATCAGATCGGCCAGCGCTTTGTCGCGGACGTTGTAGAGTTCGGCCCCGCGACCCTCAGGCGACTCGCCGAACAGCACGGCGTAGAACGTGCAGCCGACGATGTACGACCCCACGTCGTTCAGGTGAATCGCGTCTTTATAGACGGCGTAAATCGAGTCGTAGCCCGGCGCTTTGCCCGACTTCATCAGTCCGTGCAGTTCGTTCATCACGTCGCCTACCGGAATCAGGCACACCGGATGGGCCAGCTTCGGGTTCCGCTCGCGGAGCGCCTCGGCGAGCTTCTCGAAATACTCGCGCGATTCGTTGGTCAGATCCCAGCCCTCGGGGTTGTAGCGCGCGTTCCAACGCTCGGAAAAATCGTCGATCGGCTCGACCTGCCGATAGCTGAACGGGTTGTTCTCGTTGAAGGCGTTGCGATCGTAGGCCAAGCCCTTGCCCTGGCGGGTCATCCGCGGCCAGCGCGAGTAGATGTAGATGCGGACGTTCGGGTTTCGGGCCGCGGCCAAGTCGATCATCGCCTGGGCGATGTCGAGATCGCCTTCGGGCTTTGAGCCGCCGCTTTGCAACCGGCGGTCGAACGGTTGCAACGTGACCACATCCCAGGCGTGCTCCCGCAGCGCAACCCGGCAGGGGCCGAAGGGCCGTTCCACGAACCCGTCGGCCTTGCCGTCCTTCAGCTCGCCGTGATCCCACAGCCAACTGAGCGGCGCGCCGGGAATCATGTGCCGTCCCCAAACGATCCGCTTGCCGGCCTCGGCCGCCATCTTTTCCAACGCCGCATACCGCACCGTGTCGGTTACGCTGTTGCCGATGTAATACACCCGCAACGCCGTCGACCCGTCGGCCTGTTCGGCGGCGCAGATCGCAGCAGGCCGAGAGATGGCTGCCGCCAACGGGCAGAGGGTCAACACGGCGATGAACACGCGCCGCAGCGATCGGATCGACATGTCAGTTCCCCTTTTCTTCCCAATCTCCGTTTTCTTCGTTCGCAGAGTTCGGCCCTTGACGATCCGACGCCGTTGTCGCCGCGGGCGCATCGCCCATGCGGCACCTGCGCCGGAGGAAGGCAAGCAGCCCTTCGGGGTCGTCGGTGCCAATGCGGATCGTCCGCAGCCCCACTTCGAGCCGAACACACTGGAAGCCCCAAAGGTTGTATGTTGTTCCTCGCCCTGGCACCCAATGGACGCCCCAACCATCGAGCCAGTTGGTGCGGTCTTCGGCCGCGTTGGTGATCTGATCGTAGCGGACGCTGCCGCGCATCAGCGGAATCGGTCCGTAGCGGATCAGCAGCCGATCGCCGCCGTCGCGGACCGTCAGGGTCATGAAGCTCAAGCCCAGTAGGGCGAACAGCGCGGCCAGCCCGCTGGCGAACAGCGGAAACGGGTTGGGCATCGGCACCACCAGCGCCAGCGCCCAACCCACAGCGGCCAACAGCAGCATGGCAAGGTGCCAATACCCGCGTTGCGTATGTTCGTATTCCGGCACGGCCTACCTTCTTTGCGAACAAGTGTCAATGCAACCACGGCGACGAACGGTCGCCCGACGACCGCGACGCTCGCGCCTGCACGGCGTTCAAAACGGGAACTGCTCGTCGAGTTTCGCCTCGGAAAGCTCGACGAGGAACTGCGAGAGCCGCTCGACCACCAGGTCGATCAGCCGCCGACCCTTCTCGGCCGTGGCCGCGTGCGGGTTGCCCGCTCCGGTGTTGCTGGTGAGCAAATGCCAGGGCCGAGCGATCGACACCCAGCCGCGGTTGACGGCGTCGAATCGCGTGGGGCGTTTCGCGCCCTCGTCGGCGGTCAATCGGCCCTGTTCGTCGCGGGCCACCAACTCGGGCCGCAGAGCCAGCAGCAGCGAGGTTTCCATCTCGCCGGCATGATCGTCGCGTTCTTGAAAGATCTCGTGATACACGTCGTTGAACATCGTGTACCAGTTGCACAGGAACAAATGAGCCGGCGTACGGCCGTAAAGCTCGCGGAGCACGGGCTTCAGGTCGTTGCCGCCGTGGCTGTTGAGCAACACGATCTTGAGGATGTCGTGCTGCACGAGCGACTCGACCAAGTCGGCAATCAGCAATTGCAGCGTCGAAGGGTAGATGTTCATCGCCAACGGAAAACGCACCTGGTTGGTCTGCGTTCCGTAGGGAATCGTCGGCAACAGAACCACCTTCGCCCCGCGATGCCAGGCGGCCTCGCAGGCCCGGGCGCCCAACTCTTCGCCCTCGATCGTATCGGCGCTGTAGGGCAAGTGAAGGTTGTGCGGCTCCGTGGCGCCCAAAGCCAGCACGGCAACTTGGTACGTTTCGACCTTGACGTTGCCGTAATTCGTCTCAGCGAGAATCCAAGGACGCATGATCCGAACCGTTCCCCGGGAATTGGCGCCGTCTTCGCCCATCACTCGAACCGGCGCACATCGCCCGATCATACCATAGAGCCAATGCCGGGGCCAATGGCGGCGCTGCCCACTGCCAAATGCAGCGCGCACAAAAGTTGTTTTGTGCCGACTGGGCAACCCCAACCGGCAAGGAAGCCGGCAACGGCTGCGTCAACAGGGGAGGCGCGGTCTGCCGCGGAATCAGTGAACTTCTTCCTTGATAAACGATGAAAGCAGCCGTTTGTCGGCCGCGGCGGCCATTTCCTAACGGTCGCGCTTAAGTGGCGACGAGTCGGCAACCGTCAAGATGAATAAGTGGAGGAGCTGGAGGAAGATGAAATGACCGTTGCAAGAATCGGCAGGCGTGCGATCAACACACTCGGGGCGGCCGCTCTCTTGGCGGTATGGGCTGCGGCTTATTCGCCGGGTGCTGCCCAAGGCGGCGAGGCCCGTCGCACGCCGCCGGCCGACTCGAACGTCGTCCGCACGGTGACCGCGTCCGTCGAGTACTCGACCGAACGAGTGGCCGGCAAGCAGGCTACGCTCGCCCCGGGCGAGTTCAAGGTGCCCGAGGGATCCTCGGCCGGCCAGTTCCGCTACCGATGGGCCGACCCGAAGACGGGACGCGAAAGCGATCGCATCACCGCCACCACCGTCTATTCGGTCACGCAACGGAGGTACATGTCGGAACTGAAAGACAACCCCAACGCCGTGCTTCCGCCGGGCGACTACAAACTGGTCGTCGGCGGGCTACCGGGCGCCATAGGAACGTTGACCTATCGCTTGATGCCGCAGACCGACCCGGCCGATCCGCCCAGCCCGCCCGGCCCCCCGGGACAATCCGGCGATCGGATCATCGATGTGGAAACGTGGCTGGTCAAGCCTACGACCGAGTACAACCCGAAATTCAAAGCCACCTATGTCGTTCGCCAAGGGAAAGTGACTGGCACGGTGGATCAGCTTGTCGAGTCGCCCAACTACGGCAATGGGATTACGGCCGACCCGATGCCATACAAGGGAACGTTCGTCGGCCGCATCGAGGGCAATGTGATTACGGGCAAATGGGAGGAAGAGATTCTGCCGCATAAGATGCGGTTCCCACCTCCGAAGAACACGAAGTTTCCGGCATACGACCGAACCGATTCGTCCACGCTGAAGTACGAAATCCGGCTTGTTCTCAATCCCGACGGCTCGGTGTCGCAGACCTGCAAAGGAACGGGAGAAACCCGCTTGGAATGGGGACCGACGGCGCCCGACTGGGATGGCCACAAGAGCAGCACCCAGACTTTCACGATTGAAGTTCCCGGCGAACACGTTCCCGACCCGCTGACGGGCCGATGGAAGGAACGCTCCGCTCCGCGCTCCGCCGGCGGTCCGGTAAAACCATAACAGCCTGTCGGATTCGAGCTTCAACCGGCTATTCTCGGGAGGAAAACGATCATGCTTATGTCATGGCAACGGGCGGTGGTTTTCGGCATCGCAATCGTGCTTGCTTCGGTGCAAGGTTGGGGCGGAGAGCCCTCGGCCGGCGGCGGCAAGCCGAAGTTCACCGCCGCCCAGCTCGAAGCCATCGACGCGCTGTGCGAGCACGGCGGGATCGCCATCGGGCTCGACGAAGACCGGCCCGGCACGCCGGTGATCTCCGTCGATTTCGCAGCCCATCCCGAGTTCCAAGACGGCTGGCTCGAACACTTGCGGGCATTTCCCGAGTTGGCCATCGTTCGGCTTTCGGGCACGGGCCTGAGCGATGCGGGGATCGAGCATCTCGTGCAACTGCCTCAACTGAACGACTTGTCGCTTGCCCAAACGCGAATCACCGATGCCGGATTGGCCAAGCTGGCGCGATTGAAGCGACTCAAGCAGCTCGATCTATCGGGCGTGCCGGTTTCGGACGAGGCTGTGGCCGAATTGCGCAAAGCGCTGCCGCAACTGAAGATCGTTGTCGAGGAAAAGGAAGAAGCGTCGGCCGGGCCGGCCGAAAAGCCGGGCGTTCCCCTGCCCGGCGCCGGCGGCGAAACCGTCAAACGCTTCACGGCAAAGATGATCAAGCAATGGCGGCAGCGCGCCGCCGAGATCGGCGCCCTGCCCGAAAACACGCCCGAGGGCTGGTCGAAAAGCCGTGTTGATCCGAAAAAGGTTCTCGATCTGTTCCCCAAGCTGCGTCTCCGTAAAGGCTATGTGCTGCGGGCTTACGTTTACAAGTCGGGCGGCAACTCGAACGGATTCGTCTGGGCCTTGCCCGAAGAAGCCGAATATCCCGCGCCGGCCGACTGCCCGCGACTCGAATCGCACTTCCTCAAGCCGCCTAAGCCGTTCGACGCGCTGGACGATGTGATGGAGGCGATCGAGGGCGACGACGTGCCCGAGGCCTACTTGCAGGCCTCCATCTTCCGCCGCGAGATCCGCGAGTTCGGCGCCGGCTGGCACGGCGTGCGATGGGGGTTCTTCACCGTGCTCGACGCCAGCCCGTGGGAGGGCGGCCAGGCCGAAGGCGACGATCCGCTTTCGCGCCCCGAAAGCAGGCCGCAACAGTGGCGATGGGTCGCCCCCAAACCAACGCAATGGAGCCCCGAAGTCCGCATCGAGCGCGACCGCGCCGTAGTGACGTTCTACAGCTACACGCCGCTGGTCGGCCAACACGACGAAGAGAATATCGAGAAAGAGCGGATTATCCTCCACACCGACACCTATCGCCGCGGCAAGTTCCGTCCGCTCGTGGTCGAAAAGAAGCTGGCCGAAGGGCCCAACGCCGTCAGCCCCTGAACGGGTCGGCGCCATCACAGAATAACGGCCGTCGGGCGCAGCCGTGCGGCCTAAGCGCGTGTTCCACCCGCTTGGGCCGCTTGTTGTTTTCCACGGTTCCCTTGTGCTGACCGCCGTGGGCAGCCCATCTCGTTCGACGGCCAAGCGGGCCAAGCAGACCGCCGGCCGGCGTTTCGTCATGGGTTTGCTCGTCTGGCCAGCCCCAAGGCGAACGAAGGTTGCCCGCCTTCACTCGGCCGCGCATCTTCTATCAATCGACCATGCTTTCGCCCTTGTGGCCGGTAGGGCCGTTTGTTAGCATACGCCCCCCACAACAATCGGATCGTTCCGCATTCTTCTCTTTTTCGGGCGGAAACGGTCGGGTTGACGGTCAAACCGAGCGGACGAAGCAATTGCCATGCACCTACCAAGTCACTTGGCGATCTGCACGTTGGCCAGCCTTGCCCTCTGCGGCTGCACGGCTTCGCCTTGGGCAAACCAGAAGAAGCCAACGTCCGTGTCCACCGCGGCATCGGGCGGCCCGGCGACCGCGTCGACCAACGCTCCATCGGCTGGTCCTTCCGGGGCCGCGCCAGCCGGCGCGATGCAGGCCGAGGCTTCCCCCAACGCCCATCAACAGATGGCCGAAGTGCTCAACGGATTGCGGCAGGTCGGCGGATTGGAACCGGCCGACTACGACCAATTGATTCGCGACATGCAGAAGACCGACCCGAGCCTCTGGCCGCTCTTGGTGCAACAGGTGCGCGCCACGGTGGCCTATCGCGAGCGAATGCTGGCCAAGGGCGGCCCAACGCACCCCTCTTCGGCGTTGGCCCAACACGCCCCGGCGAATCGTCCACCGCCGCACGGCGACACGCCGACCGATGTCATGAACAACGCGTGGCCCGCTCCGCCGACAGCGCCGCAGCAGGGTCCGCAGCGTCTTCCGCCGGTAGAACAATCGCCCGTCGAGACGATGGCCGGCCGATTGCGGCTGCCCGGCAGCAGCGGCGAGCGAAGCCGCACGTACGAAACCATGCAACCGGCCGACGAATCGGCAACGATCGCCCCGGTCGGGGCCGAGCACGAAGCGCGAAAGCCGGCCCCGCCCGACATGCGGCGCGCCGAACTGAAGCGCGACGCGATGGTGCGACCCGTGTCGCATCTCGAAGAGAGCTTGCCGGAAGAGACTGCTTCCACCCCGCGGGCGGCTTCGGCGCAGAGCGGAACGCGGGCAGGCCAACGGCGAACGACCCCATCCGACCAAGCAACCACAAGCCGTTCCGACGGCCCGCCGGAGGAATTGCCCGGCGCAGAGGAATTACCCGGCGCAGAGGAAGACCGTGCGCCGGAGGCGAAGCGATCGCAAAAGTCAACCGATTTGTCGAAACGCTCCGATTGGCGCGAGTCCTTGGCCACGGCCATTCGTGATCTCGAACGGCAAACCGCCTCGGCGCAAGGAACCGCTGCCGACGCAGCTCAATTGGCGCGGCTCCGGCTGCTTTACTTGGCGGCAGGCCAGCGCGAAGCGGCCTTGCGGCCCGCCCCCGCCCTGCCCGCCGCACAACAAGAGTTCCTCAGCAAAACCCTCTACGGCTGGGACGCCTGGCTCGACGCCGAGCGAACGCCCGACCCGGCGTTGCGGGCGGCCGAGGCGAAAAGGGCGCTGGAAGAGGCCGCCGACCGTTTGGCCGACGCCGCGCCGCTGGTGGTGCGCAACCTGGCCTTTTGCACCGAAATTCTCAGCTATGGCAGCCACAAACCGTTCCGGACCAACGAATTCTCACCCGACCAAGAGGTGCTGCTCTACGTCGAAGTCGAGAACTTCTCCAGCGAATCAACCGCCCGCGGCTTTCATACCGCCTTGCGGAGCAGCTATCAGATCTTCGATTCCCGCGGGCAGCGGGTGGCCGAGCACGACTTCACCTTGACCGAAGAGTACTGCCAGAATCAGCGGCGCGATTTCTTCATCGGCTACCATCTCCGCATTCCCAAACGCATCTACCCCGGCAAGTACACCTTGCAACTGACCGTCGAAGACACGAAGAGCCGAAAGGTCGGCCAATCGCAGATCGACTTCACGGTGAAAGACGCGCCCTCGGCCGCCAAGTAGGCGATCGCCCCGGGGGGCCATGCCGCCGCGCCGCTTAGAGCTTGCTCATGTCCGGCGGCGTCGGGTTGTCGTTCCGGGCGCCCAGTTGCGAATAGACCGTGCCGTCGACGCCCCAGGGAATCAGCTTCACCGAGCCGTCGCAGAACACGAAATTGCAGCCGGCCGGATGCGCGCTGCCGAACGCCCGAGTGTCTTGCACGCCGGGCTGATCCCGTTTCAGCTTCGCATCGGGATGGGTCACTCGATAGTTGTCGTTGTTGAACCCGGTGTAGCAGTTCTCGTTGTCGCCGGGATCGGCGCCCGACAGATAATGGTCGGGATTGATGTATTTCTCGCCGACGAAGAAGGTGAAACTCGCTCCGTCGGTCACATGGGCCATGCGGATCGTGCTCCGCTCGAACGACAACCCGGTGTACCGGCTCGTGTCCGACCATCCGGTGTAACTGGGGCTGTCGCCCTGGGCCAAGGTGTCCGGCCCAGAGAAGTATTCATTCCACTGCTGGTTGCCCGAGTTGATCGCGTAGTCGCTGCGGGCGACGGTGTTGTTGGCCGCATCGTTGTCGGCGGCATTGCGGGCGATGTACGTGTTGCCGACGATCTTCGGATAGAGCATCGGACGGCGGCGCGTCGGGCAGGTCAATAGCGCCAACGGTGTGCGGACCACGCGCGTGGCCGCGGCCCGCTTCTCCGAATCCGCCTTTCCCTTGCCCAAATTGTAAAGGTCGGCTTGATCCAAAAAGGGCAACATATTGAACACCCAACCGCCCGGCTGCTTGGCGCCGATGCCCCGGTCGGGATCGCCCACCCAGTACCACCCCCAGCCGCCGGTCGGAAACTGTTCCGAGCCGCTGCGCGCCAGATGCTCTTGAACGCCGCGGCCCAACTGGAACAAGTTGTTGGCGCACGACGCCCGACGCCCGGCCTCGCGCGCCGACTGGACCGCCGGAAGCAACAGCGCGATCAAGATGCCGATGATCGTGATCACAATCAACAGCTCGACCAGGGTAAAGCCTCGTCGCAACTCGCTTTTCCACGGACCTTGCATCACCGCCTCTCCCATCCCCAGCGCCCGAGAATCCGGCGCAACACGACGCCCCCCGGACCGCACCTTCCTTCGGGATTTTGCGAACCGAATCGTAACAGAGAAGACACACAGCGCCCCGCCCCCTTCATCATAGACAACCGCCGGAAAAAACGAAAGCGCCGCAAGCCTGCAAGTCTGGGAATGGACCCGACACCCGCAAACCGGCCGAAACCCCACTGAGAGCGTCCGTACACCGCCGAGCGGCGGTCGGACCGCTGCCGCGTGCCGGCCGCGGGGGATAATAGTCCGTCGCTCACTCGAAAATGGGGAAATAACAGCGTGTCGCTCACACGAAAATATCGCCGGCGAGCTTGCCAGCAGCCCGCCTCCGATCGCACAATACCCAATAGGTTCACACAAGAGCTGGAAGCAATGGCCGGCGGACGATCCGGCGGCAAACCGCCCGCAACGGCCGAACCCAGCTTCCCGATCAATGACGTGTGATGTTGACAGGGGCGAGCAGCCGCTCACGGACGAGCGCATCCGTAAGACGAATTCGTGCGCAGTCGGTCGCTGCGCGTCGGCGGACCGGTGTGCCGCAAAACAGCTTTTCTGATGCCAAGTTCACGTTGAATCGGTGCGCCGCGGCGCGTCTCCCCTGCGAGAGAACGCGGCGCTCGTCGCGACAGGTCGCAAGCCGGCGCGTTGGTTCGATGTGCGAAGCGCGTCAGATCGCTGTCGGAAGGAAGCCTTTGCGCATTATGTTCCCGCTCACTGCCGCGAATCAATCTCGAAGCAGGTTGGTCGCCAACGCGATCACGGTTTTCGTCGTCTCGATCTGGGCGCTTTCGATAGCGCCGATCTGGGCCGACGAGCCGGGCCGCTGGATCAACGACCTTGCCGACCCCGATCCTGCTGTCCGGCTGGCCGCCCGAGAATCGCTGGCCGCAATGGGCGTCGAGGCCCGCGACGCGGTTGTTCAAGGCCTCCACTCGCCCGACGCCGAAGTCCGCCGCTGCTGCCGTTGGTTGATCGAAGAAATCGAATTGGCCGATCTGCGCCAGCGGCGGGCCCGCTTCCTGCAAGCCGCCGACGCGACCGACGGTTGCGGCCTGCCCGGCTGGCGGCGGTTCCACCAGATCGCCGGGGCGGCTCCCAACGCCCGAGAACTTTTCGCCGCGATGATCGACTCGGAGCCGGCGCTTATGCTGGCCATCGAGGCGAACAACGCCGAGGCGATTGCCGCACGGTTGATCGGCGCCCTCTCGTCGCAGATGACCGGTTATTGGATCGAAGAGGCTGCAACAACCTCCGAACCCGCCCGCACCGCGGCCTTCTGGCATGGGTTTGTCGCCTTGGCCGATTTGACGGCGAAAACCTCGCTGACGAACGAGCCGTCGCCGGAATCCGCAGCAGGGCGCCCTGCGTTGGTTAATCCGGAATCGATCCTCTACCAAGTCGGCGACACGTTGATCTCAGAGGAATTCCTTGACGCGGCGCTGACGCATAAGCAATTCGGGCCGGGCACTCAACGCCTCATCGGCGTCTATATCGACGGGTTGAAGTACGACAGCGAATCGGCGTTCAATGCCGACCGATTTCTCGTCCTCGCTCTGCGTTACCGCATGCCAGAGGGAATCCGTCTTTCGGCCAGCGTGTTGCGGAATAACGACTCGTCGGCGGAATCACGAGCGATGGCGATCGTCCACCTGGCGATTGTCGGCGGCAAGCCCTATGCCACGTTGATTGAGAAACAACTCACGTCAACGGCTGAGCTCTTCTTTAACGGAGAACGGGGGCGGTGCGAAGTCCGCGACGTGGCCCTGGTTTGGCTGATTCATCTGACGGATCAAAGCCACGACGATTATTCGCTGACCGGCGCCCGAGCCTATTGCGAAAGCTGGGTGAAGATGCGCCCGGGCGACTTCGACAGTTTGTCAACCGGAATCGCCATTACCGAAGCCCAGCGCCGAGCAGCCAGAAAGAAGTGGCAAGAGTACGCGGCCAAGCACCCGCTGCCGGAAATGCCGGAATCGATCCGCAACCGCCTGACGCCCGCGGCCGGCCCAAGCGGCGGCAACGCCGAAACGGACTCGGGCGACGCCCCTGCCGATCCGCCGCCGGCGACGGAGAACGACAGCGACAACAACGGACAACCGCCCGACGAACGCCCGGCGGACCCGCGTTGGCCGATCGCCCAGCGCGAGTCAGTGCGGTTGCTGGCCGAAGCCGACGACCTCGTCGCGCGGCGGCTCTATTCGGCGGCCGCGCGGGTGGCCAACGAGCTCTTGGCCTTGCCGCCTTCGTACTATCCGCCGGGGCGCGGACGGCCGCTGTTGTGCGAGTTGCATCGATCGGTCGAGCGGGCGGTGCTCCGTTGGCCGGCGGCCGCCCAAATGGCCTATTTGCAGCGGACCTCCGCCGAGGCCGCCGACGAGCTGGCCCAGGCCGTCCGCCGCAGCCGCGCCGATGAAATCGAGGCCGTCGCCCATCGCTGGTTGCACACTCCGGCCGGCGCCGAAGCCCAATGGCTGCTGGCGCACTGCGACCTCGACCGCGGCGACTGGCTCCGCGCCCTGCTGCGGCTCGAACATCTTAAGAGCACGTCGATCTCGGCCTGGCGCTTGGAGCCGAGCCTGACATTGCGGATAGCCCAATGCCATCTGAAGCTGGGGATGCGCCGCGAGGCCGAGGCGGCCCTGCGTTCCACGGCCGGGCTGTTGGATCGCTCGGGCGGGCTGTCGGCCGCATGGACCGCCCAGCCGCCGCGCACCCTCGACGAGCTCTGCCGCCGTCTGGAAACCGACTGGGCGGGCGAGGAGACGGCCGCACCGCTTTCCGTCGAGTCGCTCAAGTTCCTTTCGTCGCACATCATGCCCTGGTTGCGCGATCAGCCGCAGCCGATCTCCGAAACGCCCTCGTCCTTGGCCTCGCTCATCAACGACCGTCAGCGGCGGCTGGCCGGCCGCAATCGCCCCACCGTCCCGATCGCGCAACCGCTGCTGATCAACAATCTGGTGGTGCATCGCACGCCGACCCATCTCGAAGCCGTCGAATGGCCCAGCGGCCGCGTGCGTTGGCGACAACCGCTGGAAGATCGGTTGCAGCACTATCACCGATTGTTCACCGGCAGCCCGGCGTGGACCTACAAGAAGGGCGTGGCCGGGCTGCTGCGCAGCATGGTTTCCGACCAGTCGGCTCAGCCGGCGGAGATCAATCGGAAAATCCTGCTCGATCGGCTCGAAGAGCGCCTGTGGCGCGACGGCCGCTTCGCCGCCCTCAGCAGCGACGGCCGGCGCGTGTTCGGGGTGGAGAACGATTCGCACCCCATGCCGCACGACTACCAGCGTTTTGCGGTGGCCGCCAACGGGCGACGCTTCATCGAAGGTTCGTTGCCGACGGGCAATTTGCTGGCCGCCTACGACTTGGCCACCGGCAAATTGCTGTGGGAGGCGGGCAACGCCAACGCGCTGCGAGGCGACTACCGCGATTACATCGAGTTGCCCGCCAACAGCGACGATCAAGGCGAAGCCCATCCCGCTGCCGGGCCGCGCACAAGGGCGACCGGCGATCCGTTTGGGCCTCCGCGGCCGCTGAAGGGGCTGGGATTGCCTCGCACGCAAGTGCTTTTCGAGCGGCCGGACTGGTCGATGTTCACCGATCTTCAGTTTCTCGGCCCCCCGCTGCCGATGGCCAATCGGCTCTACGCGGCCGTCTCGTCGGCCGATGCGACCTTCCTGCTGGAATTAGCCTCGGAAGACGGCCGCCCCCAGTGGGCCTTGATGCTTGAAGCCAAGCCGTTGCTCGAATCGCATTTCGAGCCGATCTATCTGTTGGCCATGCGTTGCGCGTTGGTCGCCGCCCGATCGGCGGGCGGTTGCGTTCGGGCCGAAGGGGTACTGATTTGCCACGACGGCGAGAAGTTCTTCGGCGTCGACTTGGCCCAACGGCGCACAGTCTGGGCATATCCGCTCACCGAATTCGAGCCCAGCAGCGAAGCAGAAGACGCCTCGGATCCATTCGAACTGGCCATGCAGAGCGATCGCTCGTCGCGGTCGGAATTCGTTTGGACAGATCCGCCGGCCCTGGCGGCCGGATCGTATGTGCTCCTGGCCCCCAGCCATCAGAAAACGCTCGATTGCCTGCGCGCGGCCGACGGCCGCCTCTGCTGGTCGATCCCGCGACGCGAAAGCCTTTACTTCGGCGCGATCGGCCCCGACCGGGTCGTTGTCGTCGAACGCGGCGGCGTGCGGTGCCTGGCGCTCGACGATGGGCGATTGCTGTGGCGGCAGGCGTTCCCGCAAGGCGCCACCCCGGTAGGACGCGGGTATCAACTCGCCGGCCGCTTGCTGGTGCCGCTTCGCGAGGTCGGCGTGCCGGCATTCGATTTGGAAACGGGCCGAATCATCGGCTGGCAACGGCCCGACCCGCAAACCCGTTTGGGAAATCTGATTCCCACCGGCGACGGCGTGCTGCTGCAAACGGCCACCGGCTTGTTCCGGTGCGACGACGCCTTCCGGGCCGCCGATGCCGCCCGCCGCGATTCGCCCCCGGCAAATGCCGACAGGGAAACGCGCTGCCGCCACGTAGAGTTGTTGTTGGCCACCGGCGAGGCGCGCGAGGCGTTGGCTTTCCTCCGACAATTGCCCGACGACGCCCGAAGCGAGCCCCCTCTGCGCCGTCTCACGCTTACCGCCGCGATCGACGCGGTTCGGGGCGAA